>CALFBB010000062.1 GCA_937944885.1 uncultured cyanobacterium | reverse complement strand
GGGATCCAGCACATCCCCAACAACGATCTCAGCCTCTGGGGGCAAAACCTGAGCAGCCAACTGGCGACTGCGCACCAACGCCCGTACCGGGATGCCACGGCTAACCAACTCCCGTACGATGCGCCGCCCCGTTTCTCCCGTAGCCCCTGCCACAAATGCTTGCATCTTCTGATACGTGAACGCAACTAGCGACTTATTGCTTCGCAATTAAATCCTAGCTTCCCAATCCTGTTGCCAGAGAGGGAGGCGGCGCTCTCGCCTACTGCCAGGAACTTTTGCCTTTGCAGCACCCCAGGTCATTTCTGCCTGTGGGTTCTGGGTTGAAAGTGTTCATGCCAACTTTTGGCCTGTTCCCTAGGTTTATAATATAAATTTTATGAATCGGGTGATGCCAGGACTTGCAGGTTGAGTTATACCTTGCCAAGGAGGTCTTAGATCTACCCAGATGCCCAGAGTTTTGGTCTGGTGGGCAATAGTGCCGTACTTGACTGCAACAACTATACCCCCTCCGTCGCTAACTAGCCAATAACCCTTCCCGTCCCTTCGTAGAATGCGCAGCGGCTACCCTCAACCTAGGCGAGGTAGGAATTAGGCATCCTCTGCCAAGCGGGCGTAAAACAGACCCTGAATACGGACCGTGTGAGGTTCTAGCGCTCCCTGCTCGGTGCTGGAGGGCTGAATGCTGACAAAAGAGCCCGCCATCTCTCCGGTACTGGGATCCACACGGGCAATGCGCAGGGACATCTTCCCTCGTGAGACTTCATCCACCTTGCGGTTGGTCGCAAACTCATCCTTAGCAGCCTGCAACCCCACAGCCGTGTCGTAGCCGGTGTTAGAACCCCGCCCACGTGGATCCAAGAAAGAGCTACTGTGGTAACCCGGCACCAAAAACTCCCCTTCAAAATCGGTGGAGGGGTCAATAGCGGATCCCTGCGCATTGGCCACCAGGTCTTTCACACTAAACAGAAGCGGCACCAATTCTCGGCGAGGCAGCTGGCCGGTTGTCGGTTGAAAGGTGATACCATCCACCACCTTAAATTGCAACCCACCCTCTTTTGGAGTCACCTCCGCCTTGATTGGCCCCAAAGTGGCAGCGGAGATCATGATACTTTTGGCCTTGATAAACTCTTTTTCACCGTTGCGCTTCTCCTCTTCCACCTCAATTTGCACCGGTTGGAAGCAAACATCCGCCAGCTTCAGGGATCCGCCACTGGGTACTTCGATACGGCCCCGGGAATTGTCGGAGACCGAAGGACAAATAGCTGCCTTACCGGTGTTGCGGATTTGGTCATAGGTGAGCGGGGCCTTGGCCGCCTCAGCCGGGAGGGCAAAGACACTTAGACAAAGCGCCAGCAGAATAGCAAGCAGTGGACGATACCGCATGGTCGAACCTCAAAAACCCTTTTTTTGAATCTGAACGCTGCTGGGGAAAACAAGCCAGAATGCACCCATTGTACGCAATAGTGATCCTCTCTTTGTTGTGTTGCAAGAAGTTTCACAACTGCCCGAACCAGCTCTGGGAGGGGTGCGGCTCAGACAAATCCGAAACGGATCCCAGCCAGCGTTCCCGGATTTGAGCCACCAACTCCTGGATAGGGTAGCGGCCAATGCGGTAACTAATCGGGTGAGCGATCAGGCGGGCAGTACTCTCAAACAGGCAGTCTCGTTCTACCAATCCATTTTCTGCCAGGGTACGCCCCGTAGCCACCAAATCCACAATCGCATCGGCCATACCGGTGATAGGGGCCAATTCCACCGAGCCATACAAAGAGATCAACTCCACCGGTAAATCCAACCGGTCAAAATACTCACGGGCACAGCCGACAAACTTAGACGCAACACGGGCATGGGGAGGCAACTGAGCTGCAGAGCCGTAGGGACTCTCTTTGGGCAAGGCTACGGACATGCGGCAGTAGCCAAACTTCAAATCCAGCAAATGGGCTACTCGCGCCTCCCTACCGGCATAGCGCTCCCGCAACACGTCATAGCCGACAATGCCCAATTGTGCCTGTCCATACTCCACATACACAGGCACATCGTGGGTGCGCACCAGCAAAGCCGCGTAGCGTTGTCCCTGCCAACGGCTAGGGGATTCAATCCGCAACAGACGATTGCTCGGATCCAAAAAACGGCTGAAATCGATGCCCACCTCCTGCAAGCATTGGATAGCCTCCGGCAGGAGCGCGCCCTTGGCCAGAGCAATGGTGATCGGTTGGTCTGCAAAACCGGCCTTGCCATCTTCCAGATTGGGAACCGGCTTGGGATCGGGAGCAATCAACATGGAGGCGAGGAGATCTCTTGCTAAAGGAGGAGGTGCACAAATGGCCTTGTGCTTGCACTGTCAATCTTAATCTCTGTGTAGAGACAGAACCGGCAGACCAACCGAAACCAAAAAGGAAGTAAATTAAATGCTCAGGCTCTCCACACCCCTGTTCCATACCACAGGGAGGGATCCTAACCCTGGAATGGTAAAGTCAGAGCACGGTCAGCCCGAGGAGTAGACGGCGGCATGAAAGCCATGATCCTGGCAGCAGGCAAGGGTACACGGGTGCGGCCCATCACCTACCTGATGCCCAAGCCAATGATCCCAATTTTGCACAAACCCGTGATGGAGTTTCTGGTGGAGTTGCTCCGGGAACATGGGTTTAACCAGATCATGATCAACACCAGCCACCTGGCTCACCAAATCGAAGACTATTTTCGCGATGGGCAGCAGTGGGGAGTGCACATTGGCTTCTCTTTCGAGGGCCATTTCGAGAACGGCCGGCCTGTGGCCCAACCCCTTGGCTCCGCCGGCGGGATGCGCAAGATCCAAGATTTTTCTGGGTTTTTTGACAGCACCTTTGTGGTGCTCTGCGGCGATGCCCTGATTGACCTAAACCTGACAGAGGTGGTTAACTTCCACAAGGCCAAGGGGGCACTGGCGACGGTGGTACTGCGACAAGTGGATCCCGGCGAAGTTTCCAACTACGGAGTTGTGCTTACAGATGAAACGGGCCGCATCCTCGCGTTTCAGGAAAAACCCCACCAAGAAGAAGCCCTGAGCCATACCATCAACACCGGCATCTATGTCTTCGAACCAGAGGTGTTCGACTACATTCCCAGCAATTGTCCCTACGATATTGGTGGGGATCTCTTCCCGGCCCTGGTCAAAATAGGTGCTCCCTTTTATGGAGTTACTGCCGACTTCCAGTGGGTGGATATTGGGCGTACACCTGACTACTGGTTGGCAGTGCAGAAGGTGCTCCGCGGGGAAATCAAAATCAAAGGGGTGCATGTACCGGGGATTGAGATTCAGCCAGGGGTCTGGACCGGGATCAACATCCGCGCCAACTGGGATCGCATTCACATTGAGCCACCGGTGTACATTGGCTCCAGTACCTATTTGGCCGATGGGGTGAAGCTGATCGGCCCAACGGCAATTGGCTACGGGTGCGTCTTGAATGAAGGCTGTACACTGGATAGCAGCCTCATTTTTAACTACACCCAGATCGCAGCAGGGATCACCTTACGCCATCAAATGGTGATGGGTCGTTACTGCATCTCCTCCGATGGTAATGCCATTGATACCGAGGAATCCAACCTCACCTGGCTGATCGGAGATGCCCGCTCCAACGGCAATAAGGTTTCTGCTTGAACCTCTATCAGCAGTGGGTTCTGAAGATGCCGCCGATTTTAGATCCATCAACTCTTAGATCCATCAACTCCAGGATTCGGTCAGGATCAACCAATATCAATCAAGATCAACAATTAAAAATGTGGATTTTCTAGTGTGCATTGATCCCCTTGAACTTGATTCCGTTAAGCCCGCCTACTCTGTCTTTTCTGAGTAACCTATGAGTGCCCTTTACCTGTACGGGATTGTTGCTGCTCCCGGCCCCCGCCACCTGCATGTGGTGGGCTTGGATAAGCAACCGGTGCATGTTCATCTTCTTGGATCCCTGGCCTTTCTCTACTCTGCGGCGCAACAGGAGCGATATTTGGCCAGCCGCGCCAATTTGCTAGCCCATGAAACGGTGCTGGAAAAAGTGATGAGCGAGGGGCACTCGGCTTTGCTGCCCTTGCAATTTGGCTTGGTGGTGAGTAGCTGGGAACAGGTGGAACGGGATTTGGTGAAGCCCCGCTTGCCGGATCTGCTGGCTTTGCTACAACGCCTGCAGGGCAAACGGGAGGTGGGGGTAAAAGTCTTCTGGGATCCGGAACAGGAGCTGCAACTGGGGTTGGCGGAAAATCCGGCCCTGAAAGCCAAACGGGATGAAATGGCGGGAGCCCCCTTGGGTTTGGATGCGGTGGTACAAATCGGGCGAGCCTTGGAGCAGCTGCTGGAGCAGCGACGGCAGCAGATTGCCCAAGCTTTCACCACAGCCCTCAGCCCGCTGGCCAGTGACCGAGTGGACGGCGAATTGCTCACCGAGAACATGGCCTACAACGGCTCTTTCTTGATCAATTGGGAGGATGAGCCCAGCTTTGCCCAAAAGGTGGAGGAGTTGGATCAGGCGTTTCAGGGGCGGCTGCGCATTCGCTACAACAACTTCACCGCCCCCTACAATTTTGTCAAGCTCTAGCCTGGGGCCAATCCATAGCGGGCCAAAAAGCGAGGCAAGTTCACCACCCGGCAACGGTAGGATCCCTGCATCACCAACCGCTGCTGCTGCCGGATCTGCACTTGCCATTCAACCTGTCTCCCCTCTACGCGAGTGACCTTGACTTCCACCTGTAGGGGATCCCCCGGTAGAGCAGCAGCTTGGTGTTCCAGTTGAAAGTAGATGCCCACTGCTGCTTCCTCAGCCTCACAAAAGGGTTGCAGGGTGGCGTGGCTACAGCGCTCGATTAAGGTCAACAAAGCCGGGGATGCAATCACCTTCACCCCTGGGTTGCCTAAAGCCTCTGCCGTCTGTTCGGGGCCGAGAACCCCTTGCCAGCTACCAGTGGTGCCGAGGGGAATGGCTTTCATGCCCGCAGCCGCATCTGTTGCCAAGCGCTCCAACCCTGCCAGAGCAAGAGGAATACCAGCAAAAGGCCGCCGATCCCCCCCAAGACCAAAGCCCGCTCCCAGCGGGTGGCATAGAAGCCTGTTACCGTCCACTCGCGGCTAAAGTCAGCAGCTAGAATCGCCACCACCGCCAGGCACAAGCCCTGTGCCCCCCAAAAGTTTGTTGCCAACCCCCTATCTCCTCCCTGGAAGGCTTGCTGCCCCAAAACCGGCTCTAAAGCCGCCAGGACCAACGCTGTCATCAAGGCTCCCAGGAGAAAGGCTGCCTGGGGTTGGGCGTGAATAAAATACCCTACCGCCGGCGGCACAACCAAGCTGGCCAGCGTCAAGCTAATCCCCGTGATGCGGGGGTTATCCTGCCCGTACAAGCTATGGATCAGGGCCGCTAGCAGCATGCCTGCAATACCCAAATAGAGCGCTGCATAGACATAAGGCTGAGTCAGATCGATCCCAGCAGTTTGCAGATGGAACTGGTGCAGCAGATTTTGCAACAGCGGTCGGGCCGCCAAAAAGAGGGCGGCCAGGGCTCCCCAACGGCTGGGAAAAGCCAAACATCCCAGCCCCAGCAAAGCTGCCCCGTAGGATCCCCCCAGTCGCAGCGCCAGCAAGGCTCCTCCCCCCACCAGCATGAGGCCCAAACAGGCCCGCCAGAGCAACAAGCCCCGTTCCGGTTGAGCCGATGCCGCTGCTGCCCTAGCTGAAGAAGGAAGAGAACCGGCAGAGTCAGAGGAGAGCCCAGACTCTAATCCCAACAGGCCCCAAGAGAGCAACCCCCCTATTCCGTATAACAACACCCAAAAGGGATCCTGATACAAGCCATTGCGAGTCAAGACCAGCGCCAAGGTGGTGGCCACCAGCCAACCCACCCCATGGCCCACAGCCGACAGCAACCAAGAGGCGGTGGCCTCCTGCTCAGGAGCCGTCAACAGGGGTACGGTGCCTGCCACCAAGCTCAAGGCTGCTAAACCAACCGGCAACAACAGCTGCCAAGGTAAGTCCTGCTCAGATCCCATCTCCATCAACCGAGCTGCCCAGACAAAGGCGGCAAGACCCAGCCATGCTTGCCCAAAAGCCATCAGCAAGGGGATCCCCTCAGAGCCCCCTTGCCAAAAGCGGCCCAAGAGCGGGATCCCCACCAGGCCCAAACCCAAACCTGCACCGGTCAACAGGGTTATCCCCATCTCTACCCCAAACCCCTGCAAACTGGCGCCGGTAGTCAAACTCAGCAACAGCACCACCAGCCCTTGGCCGGCCCGCCCACAACCGCTCAAGCCCAGCAATACCACCCCCACCAGCCCCCCCAGCAACAGGGCCAGAGAGGCAGTCACAGGTAGCTGACCCAGCCACAATCCCAGCGCTACCAGAGCCACTAAGCCCAAACCCAACCCTAAGTCCCAAGGGTGAACCCTTGTCCAACAGCGGTAACGGATCCCGTCTAGCACCAGGACTGCTAGGCCAATGGCAGCAGTAAGCACCCAAAATCCGGTCAACATTTGTTTATCCCTCCCAATCCTTCCCCAACTATCGCCGATCTGGATCTGGCCAGCCACGACAAAAGGTTTGCTCCTTGCTGCCGAGCCAGTCGGGCGGCAGCAAAGATAAGCTGGAGATATGCAGCTAGCGGGCGTTCATGTCTCCAGAACACTACAAAGAGCATTACAAGTTTGATCTCTTTTTGCGCTACCACCGAGCTCAAGCTCGTTGGGCACGCCAGTTGGCGGAACGGCTGGATCGGGAGGGCTTCAGGGTCTGGTTTGACCAGTGGATGCTGCAACCGGGAGACAACCGCAAGCTGGAGCTGCAACTAGCGATTGAGCAATGCCGCTGGATTGCCCTGGTGGTTTCCCCGGAATTTCTCGCAGATCCCTGGCCAAAAGATGAACTTTACAGCGGGTTTCCCCATGCTCCTGCCCGGCAGAATCAGCGGCTTTTGGCTTTGCTCCACACGCCGGTGGAGGATTTGCCCCGACCTATCCAACAAGCAGAGCTATTTGATTTTATCGGCTCAGATGAGGATGCGGTGCTGTTTGAGTATCGCGCCCTGCAACTGATGCATTTTTTGGATCCCCGTTTTGCCCCGCCGGGGGATCTACAACGGTTCCGGTTGCAATATCGCCGCTCTGAGCCTGTGGAAGACGAGGAAGTACGCGGCTTTCAAGCTTTTCTGCGGGCCATTCAGATGGCCATTATGCGTCTTGCCACCGGAGAAACCCCCTCTGCTACTCCTGAAGAAGGGGCCCGCCAGATTGCCATTTTGCAATTTATTCAGCGGCTGTTTCAGTGGAATAGCGCCGATATCCAATTTGAGCGGGGGGAGGACTGGCGCCGCCGCGGTAACTTAACGGAAGCTCTGGCTGCTTACGACCGCGCCTTGAATATGGATCCCAACTTCGCTCTGGCCTGGAGCCGGCGCGGTGATGTGCTGGTGCAGCTGGCCCGCTACCGGGAGGCGGTGGACAGCTACAACGGATCCCTGACCATCAACCCTTACGATGAGGAGACCCGCCTCCGACTGGCCTTGATCCTGGGGCGTTTGGGAAAATACAAGTCGGCGGTGGTCAATTATGACAAGGTGCTGGAGAGCAACCCGGAAGATGCTCTAGCCTGGCATAACCGGGGCATTCGCCTGCTGCAGTTGAAGCGACCCAAGCTGGCTTTGAATAGCTTGAACAAGGCTCTGCGCTACAACCCGAAACAACCTCGCACCTGGTTGGCCCGTGGGATTGTGCTGCGACGGCTACGGCGGCCCAGTTCAGCAGCGGCCAGTTTTGCCCGTGTCTTGAAGCTCAACCCCAAAAGTGCCCGGGTTTGGCGCTACCAGGGTAATGCTTTCTTTCACTGCAACCGGCTGCGCTCGGCCATCGAGTGTTACAAACGCTCCCTGCGGCTGCGGCGACGGGATCCGGTCACTTTGCACAATTTGGGAGTGGCGTTGCTGCGTTTGGGGCAGTATCGACTGGCCAGTGATGCCCTGGAAAAAGCTCTGCGCTACGATGCCGACAACTTGAAGAGTTGGTACGCCCGCGGCGTGGTCTTTCAGAAATTGGGCTACCTAAAAGAAGCCTGTATCCATTTCGAGGAAGCGCTCAAGATTGATCCTAGGCATTTTCCGGCCCGTTATGCTCTAGCCCTAGCCCGACAAGAGTTAGGGCAGTACGAGGCCAGCCTGGCTCATTTTGAACAGCTACTGCAGCAACGTTCCGGCAGTTTTGTCTGTTGGTTTGGCCAGATTACCAGTTTGCGTCGTCTGGGCCGCTTTCCAGAAGCCCACAGCGCTTGCCAAGAGATGATTCGTCTCAATGCCCAGGATCCCCTTGGCTGGTTTGCCCTTGGGCTCACCTATGGTGATTGGGGGGATCCGGAAAAGGCCATCCAAGCTTACTCACGGGTTTTACAGCTCACCCCCGAAGATGCAGTGGCTCTGAACAATCGCGCTTGGGAATCTCTGAAGTTAGAGAAGCTGGAGTCTGCTTTAGCAGATGCCCAGCAGGCTACGCAATTGCAACCGGATCGCCCTGGTTTCTGGCACACTTTGGGCTTGATTCAACTGCATCTAGGGCAGAGGGAAGCGGCGCAGAGCAGTTTGCAGCGTTGCCTGCAGTTGGATCCGCAATTTCAGCCGGCCAAAGCAGGCTTGCAGGAGTTGGCCCACCAGCGCTCTCTGGAGCAAACGCCCTTGCCGAAGCTGGAGCAGCTTACTCCCCAACCGGAACCGCAGCCGGTGGACGGTGGTTCTTAGGGTTTCTGAACTGAATTGGCTCCCCTCTTTGCTCCCCTGTCCCGGCACAAATCTTGAGGAGGAACCGAGACCTGCTCTCGCCGCTCTTGAGTTGAAGAGGGATACTGGGAATAGAGGGTTCTGGTTTGACCCAGCAGCTCCTGTGTCGAATAGCGGAACGGGATCCCTCGGGGGTTTGGGCTGTAGGTTCAGGCTACAAGTGGAGGTCAAAAGTGGCTGCACAGACATTGGTAATGGATGCGGTGGAACAGCTGGGCCTACGGGTGACGCTGGGAGATATTGTCTCCCGTACGGGCTTGGCCCTACATGAGGCCAAACAAGAACTGCTCAACTTGGCCCAAAAGGCAGAAGGACATTTACAAGTTTCCCAGCAGGGGGAGATTACCTACGTTTTCCCACCTGGGTTTCGCAGCATTCTCAGTCGCAAGGAACAACAGGATCGGCTGGCTGCTCTGCGACGCAAACTCTGGGGAGGGTTCCTTTATGGGTTGCGCATTTCCTTCGGCATCATGCTGGTGGTGTCAATTGTTTTGATCATCCTGGCCTTGATTGCTCTGCAGATGGCGGCCAGCCGCGGTGAGGACAACAATCGCGGGCGTTCGCGAGGTGGGATAGGGTTTTACTACTTTCCTAATCTTTGGATCGGCAACCCCTTCTGGCAGCCCTACCCTTACTATGAATATGAATATCGGGGTGAGCACTCAAGACGGCCGCATCCAAGACAGCAGGAAAAATCGGAGCTGAACTTCTTGGAGGCGGTTTACAGCTTTTTGTTTGGGGATGGGGATCCCAATGCCAATCTGGAGGAGGAACGCTACGCCCTGATTGCTCAGGTGATTCAGGCCAACGGAGGAGTAATCGCGGCAGAGCAGGTGTTGCCTTATCTGGATGTGGAGCCAGGATCGGCTGCTCTGGAATATGAAGACTACATGCTGCCGATTTTGATGAAGTTTGATGGTCAGCCGGAGGTGAGTGAAGAGGGAGATATTGTTTACCGCTTCCCTGAGCTACAGGTAGTGGCAGCGGAGCGTCGGCCGCAGCGGATCCCGGCTGCCTTGCAGGAGAAGCCTTGGGTCTTTAGCCGTGCTACACCGGAGCAGTTGGTGCTGGCAGGGGGGTTAGGGGTTCTCAATTTCTTCTTGGCGGCCATTCTTTACGGAGCGCGCGGGGAAGTGGCGGCGGCGGCTGGGAGCAATGCTTTTTTGGCGTTTATCTATCCCTTGATCGGCTTTCTGTTTCTTTACGGCACCCTGTTCCTGGCTATACCCACGATTCGTTGGTTTGCCCTACAGGCACGCAACCGAGGGGTGGAGCGCCGCAACCGGGTTCGCCAACTCTGGCAGCAGCAGCTGAAGAATCCCACAGAAGCTCTGTTGCGTAAGCTCAATTTTGCCCGCCGCTTCAGCCGTCAAGAGGTGGTGCAGGAATCAGATACCCTTTACTCTACGGAGCGGGATTTGATTGAGCAACGGGATTACCGTTTGGATGAGCCGGAGTTTCGTCAGCTTTTGGAATCGGAAGCCACAGAAGCAGAATACTTGGGCAGAGAAGTGGGAAAAAAACAGGTGCACAAGCCCCGCCCACAATAGGGGCCTGACCATGAGCTGGATCCTTAAGCAAGATCCTTTGAGCAAAGCCGCCGCGCATCCTACGAAGGGACGGGAAGGGTTATTGGCTAGTTAGCGACGGAGGGGGTATAGTTGTTGCAGTCAAGTACGACACTATTGCCCACCAGACCAGAACTCTCGGCGTCTGGGTAGATCTAAGACCTCCTTGGCAAGGTACAACTGAACCTGCAAGTCCTGGCATCACCCGATTTATAAAATTTATAAACCTAGGGAACAGGCCAGAAGTTGGCATGAACACTTTCAACCCAAAACCCACAGGCAGAAATGACCTGGGGTGCTGCAAAGGCAAAAGTTCCTAGCAGTAGGCGAGAGCGCCGCCTCCCTCTCTGGCAACAGGATTGGGAAGCCGATTATGCACGCAAAGCGTCATAAGCGGAGCATTCACGTAGCTGTAGGGGTGGAAGTTGTGCCTCCTTCTTCTGATGCTGCTGTCAATGTACCTGTGAATCCCTCTACCCCTGAGCAAGGGCAGCCCAAAGGCAGCGGGGCGCGCCTAGGGATTGATGTTGGGGGGACTTTTACGGATTTGGTGCTGTTGCGGGATGGGCAGATGCAAACGGCAAAGGTTCTCTCGACTCCTAGCCCGGAGGTGGGGGTGTTTGCTGCCCTAGACAGGATCCGCCCAGTAGATATCGCTCTATTTTGCCATGGCATGACGGTGGCTACCAATGCGCTGCTGGAGCGCAAGGGATCCCCGACGCTGTTTTTAACAACAGCAGGGTTCCGCGATATCTTAGCCATTGCTCGGCAAAACCGCCCCTCCCTTTACGATTTGACCCAACCGAAACCGGAGCCGGTGGTGCCCCGTCACCACTGCATTGAGGTGCGGGAGCGCTGTAGTAGGTCTGGGGTTCTCCAACCTCTTACCGACTCAGAGATAGAGCGGGTACTGCAAGTGGTTGCCGAACGAGTGCAACGGGATGGGATCCGCTCCATTGGGGTGGGGTTTTTGTTCTCTTTCCTTTACCCGCAGCATGAGCAGCGGCTGGGAGCAGCCTTGAGAAAAAGATTTCCCAATCTGCATGTTTCTCTATCTTGCGAGGTAGCACCGGAGTTCCGGGAATACGAACGGTTTAGTACCACGGCCATCGACGCCTACCTCAGCCCAGCTCTGGCGGGTTATCTGCAGCGGTTAACCGAAGGCTGTGAAAAACGGCGGATCCCCCAGCCTCTAATCATGCAGTCTTCCGGTGGAGTCACCTCTACTGCCCAGGCAGCGGCCCATGCTTCCCTGGCCTTGTTATCGGGGCCGGCCGGTGGCGTGTACGGTGCAGCTTACCTGGGCCGGTTAAGCGGCTATACCCATTTGCTCAGCTTTGATATGGGGGGCACCAGCACAGATGTGGCCTTGATCCAGAATGGGATCCCTCAGGTAACTCCTGCGGCGGTGGTGTGTGGGTTGCCTGTGCAGCAGCCCCAAATTGATCTACACACTGTCAGTGCCGGGGGAGGATCCCTGGCCCGCTTGCTGCCAGGGGGAGGGTTAGAGGTGGGGCCGGAAAGTGCTGGATCCGATCCAGGGCCGGCTTGCTATGGCCGCGGTGGAACAGCCCCTACTGTTACCGATGCCAATCTCTGGTTGGGCTATTTGCCAGACAGGGGCTGGTTGGGAGAGGCGGTGCAGCTGCGGCGGGATCTGGCAGAACAGGCTCTGCAGACAGTGGCGGATCCCTTGGGCTTAAGCCTGGAGGAAGCAGCCGTTGGCATCCGTACCCTGGCCAATGTAGCCATGTCGCGGGCCTTGCGGGTGATCAGCGTAGAACGAGGCCTGGATCCGGCAGAGTTTGCCCTACTGGCTTTTGGGGGGGCAGGGCCGATGCATGCCTGTGCACTGGCTGAGGCCTTAGGAATGCGCACCCTTTTGATCCCGGCAGCCTGTGGGGTTCTCTCCGCTTTAGGGATGGCCTTGGCCGATTTACGACGCGATTATCGGCGGCCAATCTTGCAACCGCTGCGACAGCTTGACTTGCAGGGATCCCCTCTGGAAACCTGGGCGGCCCCCCTGATCCAACAAGCACAAGCAGATTTACAGGATCCGACTCTGCACTTTAGCCTAGATCTACGCTACCGGGGTCAATCTTTTGAGTTGGGGATCCCGGTGCACCTGTCGGATCCCGTGGCCCAGATAGAGCAACACTTTCATGCCGCTCACCAGCAGCGCTATGGCTGGCAGGATCCGGCCCAACCGGTAGAAGCCGTTCAGTTACGTTTGCAAGCTGTGCAGGCTCTGCCCAGAGTTCCCTTGGTGGCTCCCACCCCTCTGCCAGGGGATCCCTGCATAGGCCGGCGGCTGGCTTGGTTTGAAAGGACCTGGCAAACGGTGCCCGTCTACGATCGGCTGCGCATGGGAGTAGGATTTCAGCTGCAGGGGCCGGCGATTGTAGAACTGCCGGAGGCAACAGCCGTGATCGAAGCGGGCTGGCAAGGGCAGGTAGATCCCGTGGGAACGCTAATTCTAAGTCATCAGTAGAGTTTTCCCTTCCCTGCAGCAGAAACTGATCTCAACGATAGGATGTGCCGAATCTGGATCAGACCTAAGCTTGATAGCGCCTCTTGTCCAGACCCGCAAGGCTAGGAACTCCGGATTCCACGCCCCTGTGTCTTCAACTACAACTTATCAATTTGGCTAAGCTAAACGGAGCAACACTTCTGTCTTTAAAGCCCGCATAAATATTCACCTGCACCTGGCTGACACCCTGTAAGCGGCTTCCACTCTGCTAGGGGTAGCGATGTCGGTCACACCTGTATCCAGATAGATGAGCTTCCCTATCTTTTCAATTTGTACAAGAAACCCGATGCTTCTATTCCAAGCAGTACAAGTGAATCAAAAACGCCGGAAGTCAGTTCATCATCTGGTCAGATCCATCCAGACTCTCCAGCTGCTCCTGCAGAAAGGACTCTGTTTCTGGATCGGCCAACTTTTGTAAAGAGAGGCGCGCATCATCCCGCACTCCCCAGTCGGGATCACCACTGGCACTGGCCAACAGCTGCCGGATTAAGGTTAGGTAGGGAGCTTGATCCTGAATGGGATCCATTGGCATCTGTTTGAGTTGTTGCTTGAGTTGTTGCCCAAGAATGCCCAGCGCCCAGGCACAGTTGCCCCGTACAGGTGCAACCGGATCCGAAGCCAAACCCCGACAGAGGGCTGCAACCACCTCAGGTAAGGCTGAACTGGGCAGCGCTTGCGCCAATTGTCCGAGGGCACCGGCAGCCCACAGCCGCACAGCTGTGATGTCGCCCGCCAAAGCCTCCATCAACACCGGATAGGCACGGGGATCCTTAGCGTTGCCTAGCGCCCAAACTAGGCCTTTGCGCACATAGCCATTCCAGTCCCAACGCAAGCCCTCGATCAAGACCTCCACGCCGCTGGGATCGGGGTTGCGCCCTAGGGCATAGGCAGCCCCTACCCGCACCAATGGGCAGGGATCCCGGACCAACGCCAGCAGATGCTGAACAGCACGGGGTTCTTCTATATCGCAGAAGGCACGCACCGCCTGTATGCGCAAATAGGGATCCCTATCCTGTAGCTGCTGCAGCATCAGCTCCACATCCACCTCTGGAGGCGGATGCGGTGGAAGTTCATCTAACGGTTCTAGTGGGGAAAAAGCATCTTCGTACATGAAAGGGTGCCCCTGGCAGATGAGGCCACCAGCAGGGAGGGCGCAAGGGCTAGGCTACAGTGCATGGAAAACCGTTGCAACACCTGCTCTTCAACCCAGAACATCCGAAGCCGTCAACCTGTTGCCCATCATAAACGGTTGGGATCCCTAGTTTGTTGTTCTTGCTCCTGTTGCCGAGAGGCTGCTGCTTCAACTACAAGCCATTCTTCCCCCTCGATCACCCGTGCTGAGCGGATCACATCTCCCACCTGAATCTGGTCTACCCATTCCATCCCTTCGATGACATACCCGAAGACGGCGTAACGTCCATCCAAAATTGGCAGGGCAGACAGGCTAATGTAAAACTGAGAAGACGCAGAATCCAGGGGGCTAGAACGGGCCATGGCCACTGCCCCCAAACGATGAGGCAAAACCAACTGACGCAAGGTAATGGGATCCTCAATCAAGGTGTTGTAACGAGGATAAGGCTCACCCCGTACCTGAATTTCCAAGGGCAGGGTGCGGATACGGTTGCTACCGGGTTCAGTTGCACCGCCTGTGCCATCCCCCCGTGGGTCCCCCCCCTGGACCACAAAAGGCTGTGGATCTTTCTCCACCCGGTGGAAGGTGAGGCCATTGTAGAAACCGCGCCGGACCAAGTCCACAAACTGGCCAGCAGTCAGAGGGGCAGCCTCGCCGTGGAGCTCGAGAATTACCTTGCCCACCCCCGCTTTAGCAGTTTGCAGTTCCAATTCCACCAGGGCCTTGCCCCGCAACTGCGGACGATCGGCATAGGCCGCCGGGATCCCTTGCTGAAGCGAGGCTGGTGGCGGAGTCCTACTCCGACAACTCAGCAAACCCAAGCAGAGGTACCCAAGGGCTAAAGCCATACCCGCTCCGTACCGATTCATGTATGCGCTCCTTTCCCGTCCACCACCAAGACTAGGATCCCCCTTGAATGAAATGAGATCTCCCTCTCCTCCGTACCTCAAACTCGCTGCGTTAACCCCAACTGCAAAGTGACACTTTGAGCCCCATTGCTAACCGCTACCCCATAGGGGCTGATGGAAGTGACGCGCCACTCCCCTTTGACAGGGTGACCAACTGGCACCTGCCGCACCACGTTGTCGATCAAAATCAGAGCCTTAGGTGCACCTGGGTCGTGGATTAAACCAACCAGTTTCATCTGCGGTACTGGCTGGGGCGGGATCCGAACGGGTGGGGCTACCGACGCAGAGGGTGCAGAAACAACCGAAGCAGCCACCCGGGTTGAAGCCGGCGCTGTTGCAGTAGCCGTTGTCGTGGTTACTGAGGGATTGGGATTTGCTGAATTTTCTCCCTTCTCGGCAGTGACCTCAGGCTGATCCTCCGCCGTAAGCTGAGTTGCCAACTCTTGCTCCAGAAAAGAATCCGGTAGGGGATCCGACGGCAAACCCCCCCTCTCTTGCACAGAAGGGAGTAGCCCCTCATCCAAGAAGACCAAAGCTTGTGGGCGTAAGCTCATCCAAAAGACCAGCCCCGCCACACAGGTAGCAGCCGAGGCCATCCCCAGCAGCATCCCTGCAGCGGCGTAGGAACGGCGAGGAAACAACGGGGGGCGCGTACCGAAATAGGGATACTCCTCCAGCTGCTCTAACCCTTCCTCAAAGCTGCGCTCCAGATCCTTGAACAGATCCTCCAGCAAAGCATCCGCTTGCTTTGCTTTACCGACACTCCAGGAGGAACGGCGACCTCCAGTATCATACCCAGACATAGAACCTCTCCCAAACCACAGCGGCGGGGAGCTCGAAAAGGGTTAAGACACTCAGCCGGAGCCGCCCTCTGTTCACCCCTAGACGCTCATAGGAGCCGCATTTCAGGGTACTCAGTCAAAAGCGCATCTGCCGACAGGGTGTCTCCCTCCAGCTGCGGCGTCCACAGCACTTCAACGGCCACAATCCGCCCTGCCGGGATGGATGCCAACTGCATGAGGCACTGCCGCAGCTCCGCCACGGAGTTAACTACTGGTAGTGTATCCGAATCACCCCGATACGCCACTAGCAGCGTAACAACCAGATATTCCCCTACACCCGGGATCCCACCGGCGTTTCCCTCGAGCGCTGGTTGCCAGGCGCGCTGTAGCTGATTGTTGCGGTTGGTGAGGCTTTCGATGCTAAACTTGCTGCGCTCTTGCAAAGAGGCTTGGTAAAAAAGAGATTCAGCACGGGATAGAGGCAGTTTACCGGCTTCTGCATGGCCATAGGCCCAGTAGTCGCTGTAGCGCATCAGGCTAAGGCTGACATTTTGCAGCAATTGGCTTAGCCCTTCTGGCGACCGGGTATCTGCTTCCAAGGCCAAGGTATTGATATCCTTTTGCAGTTGGCGAGCACTGGCCAGTAAGCCCACTTTCACCTGAGCGACGGTTACTTGTGGATCGCGGCTGCCGAGGATGCTGTCTCCATCTTCAGAGTCGGCTGCGGAGCGCAAGGTCTGTACCAAGAAGCTACCTGCTCCGATCAACAGCAACAGGGTCAGTAGACCGCCACCGCCACCTCCCCAGAAAAAGGGCAACAGCAGAGGAAAGCCAAAGCCACCTCCGTAGCCACCACCGGGATAGACAGGGGCTGAGCGCGGGTCGATCGAGCGGGGAGCTGAGAAAGTCGGAGCTCGGAAGGAGCCGCCCCCAATCCGACCCCCACTGCGGGCCCAGACGCTGCTCACCGGAGCCAAAGCCAGGATCAACGCCAAAGCAATGGCCAACAAGGGCCGGCCAATGCGACCAATTCGTTTCAGCATAGTCACGGTGTTTTTGTCCATTAGGGCATCCATCTTGCTCCATTGTAGAACTCTCTCCCAAAAGCGTACGGGAGAGAACCGATCCGCAGGGTTTTGGGTTTTCTCCATCCATCCCACAGATTGATGGGGCCAGTCAATCTGGTTACAGCCATGTTACCGTCTGGAAGGTTGCCAGTAGGAGGGGCAATGCAAATTCAGCCAGTTGTTCAACCTGAAGCTCAGTTTAAGGAGCAGGGAGAGAAATCCACCCATCCACCTACTCGGCGAGATATTCGTCTGCTGGTGCTCGATATTGACGGTACCATTGCCGGGCGTTCCAACGAGGTTTCTCAACCGGTGCGGGAGGCCATCCAAAGGGCCAAAGCTGCCGGGGTACGGGTGGCTATTGCCACCGGGCGCATGCATCGCTCGGCAGAACGGTTTCACCATGTGATTGGGGCGGATATGCCTTTATGTAGCTACCAGGGGGCTTTGATCCGGGATCCGGTTAGCCAAGTCACCCTAAAGCACTGGGCTATGGCTTGGGAACTGGCGGAAGATTTGCTGGAAAAATTGCGGGATTATCCGCTGATGGTGCATCTTTACATCGAGGATCAACTCTATTTGCGGGAGCTCAGTCCCCTGAGCCAGTCCTATGCCCAGCGCTCCCAGGTGCCTTTTCAGCTGTTCTCGGCTGCCCAACAAGGACAACGGCCTACGAAGGTACTGGCCATGTCGGAGGATGTCGATTTGATCGGCCAATTGTTGGGATCCCTGCGGCAACAGTATTCCCGTGAGCAGCTTTACTTCACTCGTTCTGAGCCAAACTTTCTAGAAGCTACCCATCCGGCGGTGAACAAGGGCAATGCGGTGCGTTTTCTGGCGGAGGAGGTGCTAGGGATATCGGCAGATCAAGTGATGGCCATTGGGGATGGGGATAACGATATTGAGATGATTCAATATGCTGGGATTGGGGTGGCCATGGGCAATGCTTCTGCCGCTTTGTTGCCCCACGCTGACTGGGTGGCTCCTTCTGTGGATCAAGATGGGGTGGCTGCAGCAATCGAGACATTCATCCTGAGTTAGGCGGGATCCCTCCATGGTTACTTTGGCCTCTCCTCCTTTTCCCTGGCCGAGTCTACGCCCGGCGCAGCAGCAGGCCTTGGCTTACCAATCGGGGCCTTTGGGAATTGCCGCTGTGCCCGGCAGTGGCAAGACCTTTATTCTGGAGCTGTTGATCTCGGATTTAATTCTCAACCGCGGGATCCCACCGGAGCGGATTGGCGTATTTACCTACATGCGCTCGGCGCGGGGCAATTTGATCAACCGCATCAACCAGCGTTTACAGCAGGCGGGCTATCCGAACCGCTTTACCCAAGCTTTCACCCTGCATTCTCTGTCGTTGCGGGTGCTGCGGGAAGCGCCGGCACTGCAGGAGGAGCTATCTATTCTGGAGCAATATGAGCAGGAGCGTCTCCTGGGTCGTTTGTGTCGGGCTTGGCTCAACCGCCATGCCCAGCTGTGGGAGCCCCTCATCCCCACGGATGGGAACCCGCAGAAGGTAGCGGACAACCGAGTCCGTTTCCGAAGAGGGTTTCAGCAGATGGTGCAAGCTGTGATCAGCACGGCCAAAAATCTGCGCTTGCCCCCTGAAGCCATCCCTGCCGATAGTGGCGGCTATTTGGCATGGGCTGCCCCCATCTATGCCAGCTACCAGGCGGAGTTGCAGCGCCTTGGAAAACTGGACTACGACGACTTGGCCTGGCAAGCGGTGGAGTGGATTGAGCGCAGCCCTCAGCTCCGCCAGCAGGTGCAGAACTGGTACGACTACCTGTTGGAAGATGAAGCCCAGGATAGCTCCCCTTTACAGGAGGAGCTGCTGCGTCTGCTCAGCCAACGCAGCGGCAACTTGGTGCGGGTTGGGGATCCCAACCAAAGCATTATGAGTACCTTCACCACTGCCGAGCCGCGTCTGTTTCGCGCCTTTTGCCAGGCTCATCCCCAGCTGATCTTGACGGAGTCCAGCCGTAGTGCTCCCCAGATTATTGCCTTGGCCAACCGTCTGGTGGATTGGGTAAATCGGGAACATCCCCTCCCTGTGCTCCGCTCTGCCCTTGCCCCCCAACACATTCAATTGGCCGGCGCCGGTGCTGAAAATCCTCCCTACAGTGAAGGCAGCGTGGTCTTTCAATTGGTGCCTGGCCCCCCGGAAAAGGAGCTGCAACAGGTAGCACTGCAGGCTGTTCAAGCGACACAAGCCTTTCCTGAACATACGGTGGCCATTTTGGTCACCACCAACGAGATGGGCGCCAAGGTCCTTAACTACCTCCAGGGGATAGGGGCCGAGCGTGTGCTGGATCTGTTGCGCAATAACCCCAGCCAACGGCGGGTGCTGCTGCAACTGAAGGGGGTGATTAACCTGTTTGCAGTGCCTACAGCACCGGGACGCCTGGCAGCGGCAGTGGAACAGTTGGCGGATTGGGCCGGGATCCCACGGGCGGAGCTAGAGCCGATGCTGACCTGGATCCGCGCTTCTCTGCCGGAACGATTGTTGTTTCCCTCTTTGGGTGAGGCTCCTGTTCTACCGGATATCCCCTCTTGGCAAAAACTTGCTACCCTGTTGCGTACCCTTGCCGGTTGGCTGCGGGCAGGGCGTGCCCCTTGGGCGGAGGTGCTCAACTTAGTTGTGCAAAGCCTCTATCGCAAACCAGAAGAGTTGTTTATCGGCCGCTACGTCATCGATCAATTGGAACAGACGCTGGGATCCCTGCCGGAAACCGATTGGCAAGAGATTGCCCAGGAGTTCCAGTTGATTCTGGATCACCGCCTTAACAACCTACCCTCTGAGATCCTCACCTTTAACCCAGAACCGGGTAGCATCACTGTTACCACTCTGCATCGCTCCAAAGGCCTAGAATGGGATCAGGTCTTTATCCCACAGCTGTCGGCCTATGAGTTCCCTACCCAACATGGGGAGCGCCGTCTGGGCTTGGCTTTTTTAGAAGATGTGGATTTACAGGCGGAGGCCCTGGCACAGTTGCGCCGCCTTAAGGGGGACTCGAATTCCCAGGCAGACTCAGCTACCGAACAAGCCTTTTGGGACCTGGCTGGCGAGCGATTGCGGCTGCTATACGTAGGGATTACCCGCAGCAAACGGCAGCTTACCCTTTCGGTCTCCAGCCACTCCCGTTTTGGCAAGGAGCAAAGTCCTTCTCTGCTGTTTCGGGTCCTCAGGTCGGAATCTGCTGCTTCCTGAGCCATACTCACCCCTTGAGCCTGCCCCAACCATCCAAAGGACTCCGTCTCGCTAACCCGAACGGTACCTATCTGCCTGTTAACATAGCTAGGCCCGGTAGCACTTGCGTGCCGCCTTACGGCGAAAGGGTAGAAGGGTAGTTTTTAGAGTCAGGGGTATTCTGCAATGCAACCTCGGCGTATTGCCCGCGAACTGGCCCTGCTGGGGGCAAATCAATTACCGACCAGTGCGGCCAAACTGAGCGAAAAACAACTGGAGGATTTACTGCTGGCAGCGGTGCGCGCCCTGAGTGAGGAAACCTCCGAAATGCTCTCTACAGCTGCTGCCGAAATCCAACGCAGTGACCGTCTGCTACACGAGAGTGATCCGCTGCTGTTGACCGAAACAGAAGATCCTGAGGAAGTTGGGGGATCCCGTTCCTCTAGCAGCCGCATTCAGCAAATTCAACGGCAGCTCAAACAGCTGCAAACCGCCCTCGGTGGAGCCAATGCTCAACCGGTTCAAGCTCTCCATAGCGAGCTGGTGGGGTTAACCCAGCAAGCCCAAGTTGCCCTCAGCAACGCCAGCCAATCTTTAGACCACCTGGAAAAACGGTTAAACAGCGTTCGGCACATTTTGGATGATGTGGTGCATCTAACCCAAGGGGCAGTTAACCGGCTGGGAACAGCCTTGTCCATGCCGGAGCTGCTACACATTGCCCAGTCCCGGGAGGTGCGTGCCTACGCCCTACAACTGCTGACAGCTCTGCAGAGCCACAAAGAAACCATTGATGCTCGCTTGCAGGCAGCTTTGGTGGGTTGGCAATTGCAGCGCCTAGGCCGTATTGAACGGAACATCCTGCGCTTGGCAGTGGTGGAAATGGAAATCCTAGCCAGTAACCCCGTTAAAGTAGCCATCAATGAAGCGGTGGAATTGGCCAAGAAATACGGGGATCCAGAGTCAGCCACCTTTATCAACGGGGTGCTGCGACGGGTCCTCGACAGTTCCCCGACAGCCCACCTCAGCAGGGATCCCTCCTGAGGAACGGTTGTGCAACGATCTGGACATCACCCTAAACCGCCGACCTGGCTGTGCTGAGGAAGTTGGCCGGATCTTGATCCCGGCGGTGCCGGATGGGAATGGGGATCCCTTGCTCATCTCCCACCAGAGCTGCGGTTGTCTCCAAAGCCTCTCGCAAGCGCTTGGCTGCATAAATGGACATATCCCGCGGCACACTTATCCGGTCCCGCAGGTAGCGCAGAGCCGAGTCGGATCCGGGCGGCGGTAGACAAACCTCTGCCGTCATCAAGTAGGTGAGTGCGGCTCGTAAGGCCTCATCAATTAACTTATCCTCTGCCGGATTCACCCGAATCAGATTGGTCCGATGCTTGAGCACCCGATGCAGAGCTTCTACTCGAGCAGTTTCCGGCTCTGGATAAGCAACATCTGGTAACCCCATCCAGGGGCCGTGATCCACCCGCCGCTGGTTAAGCAAGGTTTGCGGTTCCCTATTTTCCCAACAACCGCCCAGTTGAGGTGGCAGATCATGCACATGGGTATGAAAATCCCCCTGGGTGCCCCGGTAGGTGGGCCGGCTCTCCATGGCGGCAAACCAGGCTTGCAGATAGGGGTTTTCTTCCCGTAGCGAATAGCCTTTGTAGTAGTACAGGCTGGCATTCATCCGCTCCAGAAAGGGGGTAAACACTACATCCACTACCCCAAACTCCTGCAAAAAATAAGGGCCAGGGGTTTGAGCAAGGGCTGTTTCCACCCTGTTCACCACCTGAAGAAATTGCAGACGATGCTGTTCTTCCTGGGAAGCGCTACGAACCGGTGAACACAACCACTGACACCAGGCCCGAAAGAGTAGACGCTCCAATTGCCGCAAAGGTACCACCCGCGCATCCTGGATCCCTTGGCCGAGAGGACCATAAACCTGTTCTAGCGCCAGCAAAATGTCGTCACTCTCTGTAAGAAGTCTGCCCTGCAGCTCTAAAGCAGGCAGCATCCCAGAGGGCACTTTACGCTTGTACCAGCTCTCTTTCTGCCCATAGCAAAACATTGTGACCTTCTCAATGCGGTAAGGGATCCGCTTCTCTTCCAGCCACAACCAAACCTTCTGGCAATAGGGGCACCAGGCGTGGTGATCCCGGTAGAGGGTCACCTGGACCTCCGCCTCGGTATGACCAAAGAGCCTCAAGCGGGCTTGGGCATTGGTCGGCCCGTCTACTCGATCCCAGTGGAAGGTATCCAGAGCTTGCAATTCTGCCCAACTAAGAGGAGAAAGAGGCATAACCAGAACATCCTTGAGCCAAGCCATCCACAATGCCGGGAAGGGATCCCTCCCCTTCCCCAAAAGCCCCTGCTCAGCTTAGCTCAAACGGTGGGAAGCCTCACCTCTAAGGATGAGTGTCGAGTGTTCCTTGAGCCAAACGTGGGGATCCCTTTGATCCAAAGACACCGCCCTCCGCCCATGGAGGACCGCCTGCTGCTGCTCCCAATCCCAGCTACGGGTGCAGCACCCCTGCCAACAGAGGTGGGCTCGCTTGACCAGGGCTTTCTTGTCTTAATACATCGCCCAAATATGGGTTCTCCAGAGCGGTTTTCCCGTTGCTTTCCAGGATAGAAACTAAGAGGAAGATGACATTTCTGCCAACAATTCTTTTTGATAAAGACCGATACAGGCTTGAATGAGGTCATCCAGCTCCCCTTCCAGAATCGGTTGCAGAGGGAAGTTCTGATTCAAGCGATGATCAGTAACACGGTTGTCTTTGTAGTTGTAGGTGCGAATTTTCTCCGAACGGGATCCCGTACCCACCTGCATGCGCCGGCTGGAACTGATGGAAGCCAGTTGCTCCTGCAACTTCATCTCATAAAGCTTGGCCCGCAAAATCTGCATCGCCCGCTGGCGGTTCTGCAACTGGGATCGTTCTTCAGTACAAAACACGCGGATCCCGGTGGGCTTGTGAATCAGATCCACCGCCGTTTCCACCTTGTTCACATTTTGGCCCCCCGCTCCACCAGATCGAGCTGTCTTGATTTCAATATCTTTGGGGTCAATCACAACATCCACTTCATCCACTTCCGGCATCACCGCCACAGTTGCCGTCGAGGTGTGGACGCGCCCCTGGGCTTCTGTAGCCGGTACCCGCTGCACCCGGTGTACCCCCGCCTCAAACTTGAGTTTGCTGTAGACCTGATCCCCCTCAATTTCTAGAATCGCTTCTTTGTATCCCCCCAATTCCCCTTCCGAGAGACTGGCCAACCGCACCGACCAACCCAGCTTCTCGGCATAGCGAATGTACATGCGAGCTAAATCCGCTGCCCATAGGGCTGCCTCATCCCCACCCGTACCGGCACGAATCTCCAACATGATGTTTTTGTCATCGTTGGGATCCCGCGGCAAGAGCAGCAGGGTTAGCTGTGCTTCCAGCTGTTGCTGACGGGAGCGCAGTTCTTGTAGCTCCAGTGCGGCCATAGCCGCCATATCTGGGTCGGCGGTGGACTCCCGCAACACTTCTTCTGCCTGCTTGAGATCTCGAATCAGGTTTTGCCAGTCGTGAAAAGCCTTTACGGTTGCTTCCAAAGAAGAGCGCGCCTTGGCAATGCGTTGCAATTCAACAGGGTCAGTGGCCACATCTGGATCCGCCAGACGCACCGTCAGTTCCTCAAAGGTGGTTTCGACCTGTTTGAGCTGATCGATTAGTTGAGCAGAAGCCATAGATCCAGTGCTACCCAGGACTCAAAGCATTACCGACAAATCCAGCCTTGCCCTATCTAGGACTTGGCCTTTTTGCTAACACCCATGCCGTATTTGCGCATGAACTTCTCGACCCGGCCCTCGGTGTCGATGATCTTCTGGCTACCGGTGAAAAAGGGATGATTGCCGGACCAGACATCCACTTTTAGCTCCGGTTGGGTGGATCCCACTGTCATCACCACTTCCCCATTGCAAATAACTTTGGCCTCTGGGTACCACTGTGGGTGTAGTCCTTTCTTGGGCATGGTAACCTCCAAGCTTTCTCCAAACTCTTAAGTCTATATTCATCCATGAAAAACAAGGACAGGGATGCCAGTCAATCCCCCGGGCCGGAACTAACGCTTCGAGTATTGAGGAGCTTTGCGGGCTTTGCGCAAACCGTATTTCTTCCGTTCCACCGCCCGTGGATCCCGCTTCAGGTAGCCTTCCACTTTGAGAGGGCCGCGGTTGGCGGGATCCATCTCGCACAGGGCCCGTGCTACGCCCAGTTTGATGGCATCCGCCTGGCCATGGACTCCGCCTCCATGGGCGCGTACCAGAATGTCGTAGGAATTTTCCAATCCAAGGATCTCCAGTGGCCCCTTCACGTTGGTTAACAGCAGTTCTTGATACTGCAAGTACTGATCACCGGGTCTGTCGTTGATGATCACCTTGCCGGTACCCGGCACCAAACGGACACGGGCAACAGCAGTTTTACGGCGTCCGGTTCCCCAATAGACGGCTGGGCTGCTCGCTTGTGTCATGCTTTTGCTCCTGGAATCGTGTTGAGAGGATAAACCTGAGGCTGTTGTGCCTCATGAGGGTGTTGCGGCCCGGCATAGACCTTGAGTTTGGTGAACTGCTGACGGCCTAAGCGGGTGTGGGGCAACATACCTTTGACAGCTTTCTCGATGACTCGTTCTGGCAAGCGGGCTTGGAGTTGGGCAAAGGTTTCTGTTTTCATGCCACCCGGACGCCCCGAGTGACGCCGGTAAATCTTTTGGGTGCGCTTCTTGCCGGTAATGGCCACTTTCTCGGCGTTGATCACAACGACATAATCACCTGTATCCAGGTGAGGGGTAAAGCCAGGTTTATGTTTTCCCCGCAACAAGGTAGCAACGGCAGCAGCCAGACGACCCAGGCGCTGATTGGCAGCATCCACCAGGTACCACTGAGGGGTTGTGGTCTGTGGAGGGGGCAGAGGAGTTTTGTTCATAGCAGTCAAGGAAAAAATTAAGCGAAGGAATGGATGAGAGGAGCAAACGGGGGAGTAGAAGCGGTCAGTGCCCAAAAGGGCGGCGAGTGAGCAAACAGCTGGCCAAAGGGATCCGTCACATAACCCACATCCGTCAGGCAGAGGCCTTGGGGGGGGGCACTGTAGCGGGTACGCATCAACCTCCAGTCGTTGTGTTGCCACAGTCGCACAAATTCCTGCGGGCTCAGCTCACCACGACCCACCACCTGCAGGGATCCCACCAGCAGCCGCATCATGCGGTAGAGAAAGCCACTGGCCTGCACCTCGATGCTGATCATCTCCCCTAACCTTTGGCAAAGCACCTCCTGCACCTGAACCAGAGAATGAGCCCGTTGGGATCCCGTGCAGCGAAAAGCTTCTAGGCTATGCTCTCCCAGCAATGAGTTGAGAGCCTCCGACATTCGCTCCACCTGCAGGGGCCAGCGCACATGCCAACTAAACAGCCGCCAAAAGACATCCGGCTGCTCCCGGTTCAGGATTAAGTAACGATAGCGTCGCCATATTGCTGAAAAACGAGCATGCCAGGTATCGGACACCTGCACCGAAGCCAACACCACCACATCGTCTGGCAGACAGGCATTCAAAATCCTGCTCCAATCACCAGGGCGAATGGTAGAGGTAGTGTCGAAATGGGCCACTTGACCTGCCGCATGCACCCCTGCATCTGTACGGCCAGCCCCATGCACAGTAACCTCATGGCCGGCCCGGGAGGCAATCGCCTCTTCCAAAACCCCCTGCACCGTGCGGTGGGCTACTTGACGCTGCCAACCATGGAAGCTGCTACCGAGGTATTGAACTCTAAGAGCAATGCGACAGTACTGCATGGAATCTCAGACCAGTTCGATCACAGCCATTTCTGCCCCATCACCCCGCCGTCGCACGGTGCGCAAAATGCGGGTGTAGCCACCGGCTCGATCCCGATAGCGCTCAGGAGCCTGCTCAAACAAGGAGCTAACCAAAGCTTTGTCATAGACATAGCCCATCGCCTGCCGACGTGCCGCCAGGGATCCATCCTTGGCCAAAGTGATCATCTTCTCGGTGGTGGAGCGAATCGCCTTGGCGCGAGCTTTGGTGGTGATAATGCGCCCCTCCCGCAGTAGCGCCGTGGTGAGAGCCCGCAACAGGGCTTTGCGTTGGTCGGCAGGTTTGTTTAGGTGGGGGGTACGACAACGGTGACGCATGGTAGCCTGTATCCTGATTCAACTGATTTCAATCCATACCATCCATACGGGGGTAGCAGGATCCCTAGGTCCTGCTCTTTTCTCGCGGTAAGGTCAGGCCCAGGCGTGTCTTCAGCGCCTGGACCACCTCTTCGGCAGATTTCTGGCCAAAGTTTTTGATCTCCAGCAAATCCTCCTCGGTGTAAACCAACAGATCGGCTACTGTGTTGATCTGAGCTCGCTTCAGACAGTTGTAGGCACGTACCGACAGCTGTAGCTCTTCGATCGGGATCTGGTTTTTCTGATTGTCTTCCGTTTGCTGAGGCGCAATTGGGGTATCGAAGCTGACCTCCTGCAGGGGCAGGAACAATTCCACCAAAATACGTGCAGCTTGGCTCAGAGCCTCTTGGGGGGTAAGGCTACCATTGGTCCAAATCTCTAGCATCAGGCGATCTTTTTCTAGAGACTCGCCAACCCGAGCCGCCTCCACCGAGTAGTTCACCTTGCGCACCGGCATGAAGACAGAATCGATCTGCAAAAAGTCAATCGCCATGGCCTGGTTATTCGAGTAATCCACAGCCCGATAGCCACGTCCACGGCTGATCATGAACTCCATTTCCAAAATGGCCCCCTCCGAGAGGGTAGCGATGTGGTGACGGGGATTGACCACCTCCACCTCACTGGGCAGTTGCAGCTTCTCGGCAGTGACCTCTCCTGGCCCTTGCGCTAGCAAACGGCCCATCTGATTCTCTGGAGCTGTGGAACGCAGCACCAGATCTTTCATGTTCAGGAGGATTTCCATAACATCCTCCCGTACCCCTGGCACCGTAGAAAATTCATGGCTCACCCCGGCGATCCGCACAGCCGTGACCGCTGTGCCCTCTAAGTTGGAGAGCAAAACCCGCCGCAGGGCATTGCCTACAGTGATCCCCTGGCCCCGCTCCAATGGCCCCAAAGCAAACTTACCATAGTGCACACCAGCAGCATCCTGATGGGATTCGACACACTCAGTTTGGTAGGTAGTGGTGCTCAAACTTCCCTTGCTGCCCAAGTTGTGAAGTGTCCGACTGGTTTGCATCATAGGGCCTTATCCGTTTGGCTTGATTTTGGGAAAGTGCTACGTGGATAGATCAAATCAAATAGACCAACAGATCATCTGAGGCAGTTCTCAGAGGGGATCCCAGAATAGCAAGGGATCCCTAGAAGCTGGGATCCTCTAGACCCGCCGCCGCTTGGGGGGACGACATCCATTGTGAGGGATAGGAGTGATGTCCCGAATTAGAGTAATTTCCAAGCCCGTGGCCTGCAGAGAACGAATGGCCGTTTCCCGTCCAGCACCAGGACCACTCACCATCACCTCAATCTGACGCATACCGTTCTCCATCGCTTGACGAGCCGCACTTTCTGCAGCGGTCTGAGCGGCAAAGGGGGTGCCTTTCTTGGCCCCCTTGAACCCGGTGGATCCCGCCGAAGCCCAAGAGACAACATCCCCGTTGGGATCCGTAATGGTGACGATGGTGTTGTTGAAGGTGGACTGGATGTAAGCCACCCCACTGGGGATGTTCTTTTTGACCTTACGTCCGCGCCGTTGCTGCCGAGCCATGTACCTGTACGTCCTTTACGTCCTTTTGTTAACTGCTTAGGATACTAAGATCGTCCTAGATTGTCCTAGATCGTCTTAGATCAGTCTTAGATCACTTAGATCATCTTCCCTTCTGCCAAAGTCCAGTTACTATTTCTTGGCAGGAGCCTTTTTCTTGCCGGCCACCGTTTTCTTGACCCCTTTGCGAGTACGGGCATTGGTGCGGGTGCGCTGGCCTCGCACAGGCAGGCCCAGGCGATGGCGACGACCGCGGTAGGTGCCGATATCGATTAACCGCTTGATGTTCATCGCCTCTTGCCGACGCAGATCCCCTTCTACCTGGTAGTCACCCTCCACGGTTGCCCGCAAAGCGGCTACCTCTGCATCCGTTAGATCACGGGTGCGGGTATCTGGGTTCACCCCGGTTTTTGCCAAAATTTGGCGGGCACGCGTTAAGCCAATCCCGTAGATATAGGTCAGGGCAATCTCAACTCGTTTTTCGCGTGGGATGTCAACTCCCGCAATCCGTGCCATAGTTGGTGGTACCTTCCAAACAAACTCGAATAAACATGATGCAGCTTGGGGCGGATCTGCTACCCTGAGGTGAAAGCATCTGATCGACCGAGCCCAGATGTAACAAAGACCTGGAGCCTCACCCAATCATAGATTTTGCTTCTGTTTGGCTTCCAATTGGGCCTGTTCATCTGGCAGACGGCTCAACTTGTAACTCAGAACGGCAACCAGAAAGTGTAAATTACCCCTGCCGCTGTTTGTGCTTCGGGTTAGAAGAACAAATCACCATCACCCGACCATGGCGGCGGATGACACGGCATTTTTCACAGATCCGACGGACGGAGGGCCGCACCTTCATGGTTGATCCTGCACAAAACCAGCGAATATCCATTCTAGATTTGTCTGTGTAACCTGTCAAAGTTTGTTTGGGTTCTCTAGGCAGATGAAGTAGGTTGGCTATGCTGGTTGGGCAAAGGGTTGCTAGACCTGTGTTCCAATCGATGGGTTGCGGCGGAATTGCAGAGTGGAGAAGGTGAATGCGGTGGCAATGGCTGGCTGTGGTAAGCATGCTGTTGGGATCCCCGGTGTGGGGACAAGGGATCCCAGCAAATTCTCCATCTGGGTCCAGGGAATCGGTTCTCGGTCAGAACCGGTTAACCGCAGAAACGGATTTTCTTCTGCCCTTGGGCGGCTCTGCCGACCGGATTGATGGGGTGGCAGAGCGGGGTTGGGTGGCGGTTGGGTTGCTAGAGGAGCAGGCGGTGACTCTGCTGGACCTGGCCGGTGGGGATGGGGATCCCCTTTGGTACACCTCGGTGGGTTTTGCCCCCAGTGTTGTGCGGGTGGATGCAGCGCGGCAAGTGCTCTATGCCTCTGGTCCCAACGCGCCGGGGTTGGTGGCCATTGACCTGCGCACGGGGGAGCTGATCCAGGCCTATGGATTGGCGGCAGGGGTATTGGATATTGCCTTGGATCCGGCCACGGGGCGGGTTTTTGCCTCCATGCCCTCTGCCCAGAGCTTGGCTGTGATCCATCCGGATCAGCCACGGGCGCGCAACCTACCGCTGCCAGGACCACCCTTGGCTTTGGTCTATGAGCCGGAGCGGGGATCCCTGTTTGTGGGCCTAGCTGGGGAGGATCCCCTCAGTTTGGTGGTGGTCAATCCCGATAACGGCGAGTTACTGGCCCGTTGGCGCGGTGGAAATACCCCAGAGATGTTGGCACTTGATTCGAGGGGGCAACGTTTGGTGATCCTCAACTCCGGCAGCCAAGATCTAACAGTGCTGGACTTGAACCGCAGCGGGGAAACCTTGCAGCGCATCGGCCTGGATTGGCGACCGACTCGACTGGTGCTCTCCCCCGATGGGCAGTGGGCCTATGTTACCTCGCGGGATAGCAACCGTCTGCAGGTGGTGAATTTGCAGCAGGGACGGTTGGTGGCTTCCCTGCGGCTGGAAGGACAGCCGACCGGTTTGATGATGGCAGGTCGAGACCTGTGGGTGGTAGCAGCAGGGATCCCGGCTTTACTACAGTTGCGGGATATGCAAACTCGGGCTGCGGCTATCACTGCCAAGCAAGGGGATTTGGCAGAGGCAACAGCCGTACCTGGTTATGGTGTGGTAACGGGGCAGGTTTTGGATATTGCCGGTAAGCCTGTCCAGACAGGGGTTTTGCGCCTAGCCGCCACTGCCACCCACCCCCAGCAGGAGATCCGCATTGCTGCCGATGGCAGTTATGTTCTGCCGCCATTGCCGGCCGGGTTGTACTTGGTGGATGTGGAGGTGCCAGGTTTCCCGATCACCAGTACCCAGGTGGAGGTGCGCTCCGGTTTTGTAGCCAGCCAAGATATTCACTTGCCGCCGGGGGAGCCAATCCACCAGCCGCAGGGGATTGGCCTTCTGCCGGATGAACCGGTTTATTCGGATGAGTTGGCCCGCCACTTGAGCATTGCGCTGCAGGAACTCCAGCCGCAGCGGCAGGTGATGCTCCTCAATGGGCCACTGGGGCCGGATCCTAAGTTTGAGCCCCTGTTACCCCTTACCCGTGGTCTCACTCTGTTGGATCGGGATGAACGCTACACTTCTGATTTGGCCAAGCTGAAGGTGATCGGCGATGCCCTTGGCTTGCGCTACATTCTCTTGACCCAACTGCAAATCTCACGGGAGTACAGTCGTCAGGGCAACTCCTTGTTAAATACAGCTCTGCGCTTTGTGGCCCCGATGGTACCGGTGGAGATTCCCAACTTTACTCCCAATCAGTTACGCAGCCGCGGCTTGGTAGTGGTGGTCGATCTACAGCGGGATCGCCCCGGGGATCAGGCTCGCTATTACGAAGCCTACGGACGGGATGATGTGGGGGGCGATCCCCTGTTTGAAGATGCAGCAGCAGGGTTGTTCCGGTTGCAGGTGCGCAACATGGTGCCTGTCTTTGTCAATCAATGGCAATCCAACAACCCCTTTGCTGGGTGAGGATCCTTGAGCAGATCCCTGTAACTGCTTTTTGTGCCTGACGTTACCGACTCTTGCCCATGCCCTCTTTCTCTCCCCGCTCCTTTTGGCAATGCATGATCAGCTCAGGCCTTCTTCTTCTCGGAAGCGGGTTGGCCCTGGCCGGGGTAGCTCTAGCTCAAGCAACGACTACTCCCATTCCCCGCTTCACACCCCTGTTTCCTTTTCAGAACCCTCCTTTTCCCCCTGCCAACTCGGGTTCTACCCCACAGGGATCTGCCCGGCTGGTGGGGCAAGTGAGCAACAGTGTTGGCGAGCCGGTTGTGGGGGCCCAGGTAAGGTTGGAGGGGGTTGAGAATCCCAATCAACCCCTGCAAACGGACGAGCGCGGTGTTTTTGAGCTGAACCAGGTACAAGCAGGGCGCCGCCTGTTGACGGTCTGGCATCCCGACTACGAATTGGCCGAAAAGGAAATCCTGCTGCAAGCAGACCTGACCACCCCTGTGGATGTGGTTTTGCAGCCGCTGATTCAACCGCAGCCCCGTCGTCGCCTCGGTATCTTGGGGGTAGGAGGGCTGGAGCATACTCAACAGTTGGGGCAGCGTCTCACGCTGGAGGCGGTGCGTCTCGGTCTTATTCCCAACAGTGAAACGGTGGTGCCCCTTGACAACCGCCGCCTGCAGCCGGTTCTGCGCAAAGTGGGCTGGCCAATCTATGAGCTGTTTGAGTGGGACCGCCGCAAGCCGGAAGCGGTTGCCCAATTCTTTGACTACCTGGGGTTGGAAGCGATTGTTATTGCTCGCGTGGATGTACTCACCCGCCCGGCTTCGCCAACAGAGCTAAGTCTGCGCTCCCGTAGCCGGCTGGAACTGTGGCGGTTCGATGAGCAGGGGAACCTGGTGGTGGAGGTCCTGGCGGAGGCCAGCCGCGCTCAAGTGGAGCGAAGTAACCTCAATGCTGCAGAACTGGCACAGCTCTATCAGATTCAGGTCACCCAAATGGTCAGTGAGGTGGGATCCCGCTGGCAAGAAAACCATCCCCTTGCCCGCTACTTAGAAGCAGCCCCAGAAGAACCTCCACCCCCTCGTTCTCGCCTGGATACTACGGTTGAGCTGCGCATTCCTAGCAACTCTGGGACTCCCTCTCCTTAGGCTTTCTGGCCAAGAGCAGGGGAAGCAGGAGGACTGTTGGGGTGAGGTCAGTTTAAAAAATTCAAAAAATTCAAAAGTCAGAAGGAGGGATTTTGGGAGAGGAACTCTCGGTCGGTGGGCAGAGGGGTAACTGGTTGGGTGAGGGTAAAGCGGCCTGTTTGAATCCACTCCTTGAGGATTTCGGCCACTTGCATTGAGCGCCGCAAACTCACCAAAGGAGCGGTACGAACTTTACGTCCGTTGAGGAGAATCTGGCCGGATTTGAGTTGGGCATAGCTAACCAGGCCAAAGGTGGGCCGGACCCGGCGGGGGATGGAAAAGTCAATTACAGGTGCCACTAGCTCTTCATCGCGAATGGCAATCGGTTCCAAGTCGGCAGGGGAAAGAATCGGGATCGGGATCCCGACGCCCAACATCAAGCCGGGGCCATAGTTGCGGAAGTAGCAGCCTCTCACCCACTCCGGCTGCATCTGTTTGGCATCCCCGATTAGGGCCAGCGTAGCTGCCGGGCCAATTGGCGTTTGGTTGGGCAAGCGTTTTTGCAAAGGAAAATGCTGCGTCCCCTCCCAAGCAATGTAGCCAACCCCTCCGCCTAGAAAGATGCGACTGCCGATCCCCACCCGCCGTAGGAGCGGGTCGTTGAACAAGGGAGAGAGTTCTCCTGGATTGGAATAGACAGCATTGCCCAAGTGGGGTTCCAACAGGCCCAGGTAAGTATAGAGGGGGCGTTCGCCGCCATTGACACCAACAATAAAGTTTTGGTAAACGTTGCGCGGGTTAAATAGGTAGAACTGGTTAAGCTGCTCGCGGGTGAGATGGGTTTCGTAATCAGGGCGAGGGTAACAATCGGTAACTTGGCCCAAGGCTCGCAGATGTACCCGTTTACCGGCGATTAGATCGGCAATGACATGCCCACCGCCATAGGCTGCATCCGATTGTTCTGCAGGCTGAGCTGCCCCCAGGTAAAGGTCCACAGCGCCAAATCCGGCATAAGCGGGAACGCCGTTCAACCAAGCTTGGCGAATTTTGATGGGTGGATCTGTATGGCCGAGGTTGAAAATGGCCCCGGAAGATTCCATCGACTCGAAGGTCCCGGTGGTCACCACATCCACCGCCTCAAAGGCAGCCGGGATCCCTAGGGCGGCGATCTTCTCCTTCGCTTCCATGACCGTCCAAACCCGTATGGTGCCGGCGGCAATCCGCTGGTTAATCTGGTCAAGAGTTCTTTCCATAGGGCAAAAGTCGCAATGGCTGAAGGCAATCCCTGTCCTGGAGGCAAGGTAGAGGCTTATGAATAGCTTACGGGGTGCTCGGTGGACCTGGCTCAACCACTATGGGTTACTTCTACCGGCTCTGGCTTTGGTAGGGCTGCTGTACGGGGGTGGTTTGCTGCTGGCAACAGCCCAAAGTGTGGGTCTGTACGGGCTTGGCCATAGCGGCTTTACGTTGCAGGGGTATGGAGAGCTGCTCCGGGATCCGGAGGTAATCGGATCCCTGGTGCTTAGCCTTGGGGTGGCAGGGTTGGCAACGGGCTTGGCAGTGCTCTTGGGGTTAGGGCTGGCCCTGGGGCTGCGGGGGCTAGGGGGGTGGGCCATCTGGATCTGGCAGTTGACCCTACCAATTCCGCATTTGGTGGGGGTGGCAGGGATGCTGTTATTGCTGGCACCTAGCGGTTGGTTGGCCCGCTTGGCCTTCCAGCTGGGGTGGATTGCCTCTGACCAAGACTTCCCCCTGTGGGTGAATGATCGCGGCTACGCAGGAGTCCTGATCTACTGGCTGTGGAAGGAGATCCCCTTTGCGGCTTTGGTAACCCTGACGCTGCTGCGCAGCATGGGACGGGAGCTCGAACAACAAGCCCGCCTGTTGGGGGCCTCTTTTTGGCAAAGCCTTTGGGCCGTTACCTTGCCGTTGCTGCGACCGGGTTTACTGGCCAGCGGCGTTTTAATCTTTGGGTTTGTCTTTAGCTCCTTTGAAATTCCTCTCCTCCTTGGGCCTACCTATCCGCGCACTTTGCCGGTCTTGGTCTATCAGCGCTTTACCCACATCAACCTCGAGCAACGGCAGCAGGCGATTGCTTTGGGCCTGATCTTGCTGGCGGTGGCAGCAGCTGTGGTGGGCTTGGCAGCAGGGGTGCTGGGGGAAGTGGGATCCCGATCGAGGCAGGAGGGGTAACCATGAGCCAGAACGGGATCCCGACAGGGGGTGGGAAAATCCTGCACAGAATTGGGATCGGTGGGCTGGCCCTGATCTGGAGCTTACCCTTTGGGGTACTGGGAATGTGGTCCTTGACCCAGTCCTGGTATTTCCCAGACGGATGGCCACGGGTGTGGAGTCTGAAAGGATGGCAACAGCTGCTCAGCTCAGGATCCCAAGTAGGGCCTAGCTTCGGGCAGAGCTTAACCATTGCCCTGACCACCACCCTACTGGCCCTGTTGCTGGGGATCCCAGTGGGGCGGGTTTTGGGCAAACAGCTTGTGCCTGCTTGGATGCGGCTAATTCTCCTGATGCCGATTATCACCTCGCCGTTGCCGGTGTTGATGGGACTGCAAGCGGTGCTGATCCATCTGCGTCTACAGGGCACGCTCCTGGGGGTGGTGCTGGTGCATCTTATTCCGGTGATTCCCTACATGGCGCTGGTGATGGGCAGTGTGTTTTCCCGCTTCGATTTCGGTTATGAGGCGCAGGCGCGCAGTTTGGGGGCGGATCCCTGGCAGGTGTGGTGGCAGGTAACCTTGCCGTTAATTTTGCCGGGAATGGCCATCGGGGCGGTGTTTGCCTTTTTGATCTCCTGGAATGAGTTTCTGCTTACCTTTTTTGTCGGTGGAGGGCGAGTTTTGACCCTACCGATGCTGCTCTACGGCCTGCTACAAGGGGGCAACAACACTTCGGTGGCGACGGTGGCTATCCTGTCGCTGCTGCCGGGATGGTTAGCACTGCTGGGGGTAAGTGTATGCCTGGGACAAGCGGTTGGTGTATCGCCCACAGACCTCAAAGAGGGAGGGAGCTAGTACCCGGCCAAAGCCAAGTTTGGGCGCTGCAGAGCAGAGGCGACCCGCTGCACCTGGGTGCGGAAGCTACCATCCGGTTCTAGCCACACCTGCCGCAAAGCCGGCGGTACCACCTCTAGACCAAACTCAGCACTCTTGGGGCGAAATTGCACGCAGGTGGAAGGACAAGCAAAGTAATCTACACCTTGCCGTCGGCGGTGTAGGTCCTGGTGTATGTGCCCGAACAGCACCAGACGAATATGGCTAAACTCGTCTAGAACCTGAAACAGGCGCTCCGGTTGCTGGAGAGTGCTGCGATCTAGCCAGGTGGAATCAACCGAAAAAGGAGGATGATGCAGAGCAAGAAGAACATGGTGTTGGGCGGCTTCGCTCCGTTGCAATTCCTGCCTTAACCACAGCAAGGAGCGATCCGTCAGATAGCCACTGTCTTTACCCGGCACCAAGGAATTCATCAAAATAAAGCTCCAGTTCTCCCGGCTGAAGCTCTTGTCCACAAACAAGCGCTTTGCCTGTAGTTCTAAGTTCATGTTGTGCAGACGATCATGGTTACCCGCCAACCAGTAAGTATCAATAGGCACTGCTTGCAGATGAGCTTTCAAACGGGCATAGGAAGCAGCACTGCCATCTTGGGAGAGATCCCCCGTCAACAGCAGCAGATCAGGTAACGGATCCAAGGCCAAAATGGCCTTCTGCACCTGCAAAAAAGAGGTTTCCGTAGTCACCCCCAAAAGTCGGTGATGCGGCTTGGCAAACAGATGAAGATCGCTAATCTGAACTAAGTAGATAGTCATAAAAAGGTTTGAAGAGGGCTAAGCTGACTACATCCACAGTTACAGGCCATTTCCATTGCTCTAGCATTGGTTTTACCCTCGGAAACCGCACATCCTTCAGTTTAACGCTTCTCTAACTTGGTCTTGAAAGCTGGCAAAAACTTCAAGAAACGTTCAAAGAATGGCCGACGTTTTTGAAGGTGGCCTCCACTTGCGGCCAACGGGATTCTTGCGTAGAAGCAGTCAGGGTGTAAAGGCGATGGTGCCGCACAGTTACAGTTACTAGCTCATGGCGCAGTTGGGATCCCATATTGGTTTGGTATTCCAGCAAATAATAAGGATGACCTTGCCGCTCAAAGCCTTCTGAAGCCAGCAGGGTAGTAGAGCGACCGGATCCCTCGGGAGCCAAAATTTTCTCTGCAACCAATTTCCCGACCGTTTCTGGACTACCCAGGTCAGCAATGGTTTCACCTTTGTCAAAAGGGGCGATCATTAGGCTGATATTCTCACTTTCGTAAACCAAATCTCGCAACAGCACGGCTGGCCCTTTCCCTGGCTGCAAATTGACAGCCACCATACCGTTGGGATAAGCAAAGGCAAAGGCGCCGCTAGGATCGCTATAGGCCCGCAGGTTGGATGCACCAGAACAGGCACTTATCAGCAGGCTTAGACCCATGCAGAGAAGCAACACCATTCTTGGTATCCATCGGCTGAACTGAGCCAATCGCCCTTTTGCTGCTGTCATCGTTGCCATCCTCCCCTCAGATCTGTTGCATGATTTAACTATCTTGACCTCCTCCCCCGCCCGAAGGGGGTTGGTTGCGCTTCTCGCTACGCCGCCGCTTGCGCGTCGGTTTGGCTTACACGCTTCAGGGCCGGGTCATTCGGCCCGCCCGCCCGAACATCAAGCTCAAGCGGGCAGCACAGCCCGTGTCAGTCCCGTATCCTCAGCATCGGGAACTTCCATCGATACCAAGATACAGGCGTACCCAATCCCTTTGCGGGATCGCACCAGCTTTAGACTGCCTGCTTTGGCCCGACCTGCCAATAACGCCACAAGACACTCATGCTGAGAAGCAGCATGAACATCCAGAGGCACCCGCTTCTTGATCCCACGCAGCAACCCAAAGCCGATACTGAAGGTGTCGCCCACACGATGCAAAGACCAGTTCTGGGTGTTGGTCTCCAAGGGCAGGCACGAGAAGCGCTTGATTTTTGTGCGGGCATTGGCGT
>CALFBB010000061.1 GCA_937944885.1 uncultured cyanobacterium | reverse complement strand
CTGCGAAACAGTTGCCGTCGCAATCCCCGTAACCCGTGCAACACATCCTCCACCAGTCCGGAGGTGCGCAGCCGACTGTAGGTGCCTGAACGGGGCGACTCGGTAACCAGGGCGGCAACAATCCCGGCCAAGTGATGGGGCCCACAACCCTGACATTCTCCGGAGAGCAAAGCCAGCGCCAGCCACAATTCGTTATCCCCCCGCAGAGTCGCTACTACCTCGCCACTGGCTGTGGGTTGATACTCCTGCAAACAGTCAAAATCCTGCAAAACCTGCACCAAGGCCATAAACTGCTGCCAGCGCAACTCCTGTACCGAGTCACTTTGCCGCTCTAGATGCTCCAGGCGCTTCAGCAGCCGTTGTCGTTTTTCCTGCAACCCCAGCAGTTTTTTACCAACTTTGTGAGCAGGATTGGCCAGAATCTGGTTTTCCAGGGCACGAATTTTTTCCTCTTGCGCTTGGATGTGAGGAAGAGCCAACAAACGTAAAGTCGGATCTGGCTCCGCTTCCCGTTGCTTGACCAAGTAGCGCAAAATGCGCCGTTCCTCCCGCCGTTGGGCCTGCATTTTTTCATAACGGGTAACGTCCTCACTGGAAATATCCCCCAGCGTGCGATCCAATTCCTCCAGTTCGGCGCGGGTGTGTTGGAGTTCGTGCTGGGCCGGTAACTTCTGCAACGAGAGCAAATACTGACCAAAGCTGCGGTTGATTAGATCCCGAGCCGCCTCCAGCGAATGCTTTTGCAGCAGGTTGAGCACCATGCCATAGGTAGGGGTAAATTGGCTCACCAGGGGATCCGCCCCGGCAGTGGCCAGCCGTGCCGCTTCCTGTGCCCCCTCAAAAGGAGATTGCACCGTCACCACATGGCCAAGGACATCCTTACCCCGTCGTCCGGCCCGACCTGACATCTGCATAAACTCGGAAGCCGTCAGCAGACGATGACCCGTATCGGTGCGTTTGGAGAGGGAGGAGATCACCGTGGTGCGGGCAGGCATATTGATCCCGGCGGCCAAGGTTTCTGTGGCAAAGACAATCTTCACCAACCCCTGCTGAAAGAGGTGTTCTACTAAGCCCTTCCAGGCGGGCAGCATCCCGGCATGGTGGGCAGCAATGCCCCGATAGAGAGCATCGAGGTGATCCTGCCGCACCGCTTCCGGGGTTTCCTGACAAAAGCGGTCAATCTGCTCCGCCAGTCGTTGTCGTTCTTCATCACTGGTCATCAAATCGATAGCACCCACATCGGCAACTGCCATATCACAGCCTTTGCGACTGAAGATAAAGTAAATAGCAGGGAGCATATCCCGCTGGCGCAAGTTTTCCAGCACCTGCCTCATATCAGGTACCCCTGCCCGAGAACCTTCGTGGGGGTTGGGCCGTTTGCTTCTCAGGCGGCGATTGCGGATCCACTGGCCCGACTCGGTTTGCTCCAGTAACGGAAACAACCCTTTGCGATTGGCGAAGTGAAATTGCAAAGGGACAGGGCGATGGTCGGAGTCGATCAGATGGGTAGGGCCGTGCACATGGTTCATCCAATCGGTGAGTTGGTCGCTGTTGGCGATGGTGGCGGAAAGGGCAATCAGCTGGATGGTGGGAGGACAATAGATGATCGATTCTTCCCAGACGGTACCCCGCTGCCGATCGTTCATGTAGTGACATTCATCCAGGATCACCGCCTGCACATCCTGCAAGGGATCCGCTGTCGTTGCTTCTGGCTGATCTACCTCAGCCATGAGGGCCCAGGAGATCGGCGTGCCGTAAAGCATGTTGCGGAAAATTTCGGTGGTCATGACCAAAACAGGGGCCGTGCGGTTGATAGAGACATCCCCTGTCAGCAAACCAACCTTATCTGGGCCAAATTGCTGGCCAAAATCTCGAAACTTCTGGTTAGAAAGCGCCTTGAGAGGGGTGGTGTAAAACACCCGCTTACCTTGAGCTAGGGCCCGATAGATGGCATATTCCCCAATTAAGGTTTTGCCGGATCCCGTTGGGGCGCAAACCACCACCGATTCCCCTGCTGCCAAGATTTGCATGGCCTGGATTTGAAAGTCATCCGGCGTGAACGGGAAGAGCTCTCGCAACTCATCCAGCCTTACCGGGGAGAGAAGCGCACTCATGGGATCCAAGTCAACATAAGCAACCAACTGGGGTGGGAGAAAAGCTGAACTCTAGGCTACTGACTTTTGCAGCAACCTCTTAACTTCTAAGATACAAGCTTTCTCCGAGCGGCTCCACACTTGCTTTACCTGGTTGTGCTCCTCATGACTCATCATGACCCATCATGACTCATCCTGAAGTGAGGATTTGTGATTTTGCGGTGGATCCACTTGCTGCGAATGCCTAGGGTCAAAAGTTCTCAGGGATCAAGAAGCGATACAGCAACTCATGCTGAATTGAACTCTAGGAACTGTTTTCGGTAGTCCTAGACGAGCGATGACCCATTCTAATGACATAGAAAGTCAAAATCGCTGCGATAGGAATTGTCAATCTTTCTAGAAAATGACAAAGTCTCTCTAACCTATTACCCCACTCACTGGTTATTCCACTTTTCAATCTATGCAGTCTTCCCACTCCTTTTGCGAACTGCTTGATGCTGTTTAGCTGGTATCACACCCATATACATCTCCCAAAAGGCTGGATAAACTAAAGCGCTTTTATAGTAATCTTCTGAGATCTGCTGCCCTAGTCATCTCTCTACTTCTATCCCCGACATAAGCATCTACAACTGTGTGGGTATCAGAATCTATCACTATCCACAATCATTGGAGGTTATTTGCATATCTTCCCCTACCCGACAACACCAGTTAAGTTGCATTCAGGGGATTGCACCATGCTCGTTCTTTAGAAACTCAGAAATCACATGTTAACTCAGTATTACTACAATGCACTACTCTTCATCCTCTAATGGCTAACGGAACTGGCCATACAACATAGCTACAGGGAAAGTCTTTAAGGCCAATCCTATGGGTATAGCTTCTCCGGCAGGGATCTCTTCATTCGTAAGCTCATTGACCCATTCGACTCGTTTCCAACGGGGCAAATGAACTTGAGTATCTTTCCAGATGGCCTCTCCAAAAGGATCCTGGGTTTCATCAATGAGGTGCGTTAACAGCCGTGGTACAACAACAATCAACACTTGCTTGCCCTGATGACGGGCAAAAGCCACCACATGCTCCCAGTGGGATCCGGTCACCTGTAGGGGAATGTATCCACCTTTGTGGAACAGTTGCGGTTGCTCCTGGCGTATCCTTAGAGCCTGATGCAGCAAAAATAGTTTGATACGTCCATCACTTCGGTGCAGTAGTAAATCTTCTATTAGTCGCTGAGGTTCCTGTTTGGTACGCCGCTGAATCTCTTCAAGATAGGCTATACGACGAGAAAAATCAACAGGTCGGCGATTATCCGGGTCCACCATACTCAAATCCCAAAGTTCTGTACCCTGATAGATATCTGGGATCCCTGGGCTGGTTAGTTTAATCAAAGTTTGGGAGAGGGAGTTGAAAATACCAAAGTGAGCAACCTTTCGTTGGAAAGGAAGGAAAGACTCCAAAAAAGGGTTGGCTGAGTTTAGGATTTGATCGATAAAAGCAGTGGTTGCTTCTTCATAGTCGATATCGGGCCGGAGCCAGGCAGTGTGTACCTTAGCCTCCCGAACTGCTTTAATCATATAGGCTTTGACCCGCTGCACAAATTCAGGTAGTTCTTCCGGCTGAAAAGGATAAGAACCAAGTAGCGTTTGGTAGAGGGAATACTCATCATTACGATCTGGCAGCTCTGAACGCTTTTTACTACGGATCTTATAGTTGGCATTCAGTTCATGCCAGAGCTTAATGTGCCTTTCCCACTCATCAGGGATTTCAGAGAGCACATTGAGACGGGCGCGGGTATCTTCTCCACGCTTAGTGTCATGGGTAGCAGAAGCATTCATCGTTAGGGGCCAGTGGGTGGCTCGTTCTTGGTTAAAGCGATGAAAGTCTTGAACAGAAACACCAAATCGACAGAGATCCCCACCCACTTCGTTGAGAGAAAGTAGGCAATTGTACACATAAAAAGCTGTATCTTCTACTCCCTTAGCCATGAGGGGGCCGGCTAGCTGTTGAAGGCGCATGACAAAATAAATCTGCTCTTCTCTCTCTTTTTCTGATAGGTTATCCAAGAACTCCAGACAAAGAAAGCGCTCAATAAAGTTAAGTTCATTGATTAAGATAGGTAAGTTCTCTCTGGCTTGCTCTACAGCTCGCCGGATGATCCGTTGACTTTCTGGGTCAAGGCTCCCTTCACGAATGTAGACCCGGTAGACCGGAAAACACACTAAAACTTCTACCAAAGCTCGTCGCAAACTATAGAGAGTAAAGTCATTAGCATAACGGTGATGACTAGTTATCTGCTTGAGCAAGAAAGCAAGATTATCCATATCACCAGATAAATTTCGCTCAATGATCAAGCGCTTTTTCTCTTCGATTACCTGTTCTGGAGACTGCTGTAACTTGGTAAAGTTTTGATACAGTGATTCAAACCTTTCTGCATTTTTAGTCTGGCAAAAAATACCGTTCATTTTAATCAAAAAATCATATCCTGTAGTACCTTGAACCGGCCAGGTTCGTGGCAAATCCTCTTCAGATTCTAGAATCTTCTCCACTACAATATATACATCTGGGCAGCGTTCTCGTAATCGATAGAGATACTCTTCCGGATTGAATAGACCATCGATATGATCGATGCGCAGACCTGTGAAGCGCCCCTGCTCAACCAGTCTCAAGATGAGTTGATGGGTTTTGCGAAATACCTCTCGATCTTCTATACGTAGAGAGATCAGCTCATTGATAGTAAAAAAGCGGCGGTAGTTAATCTCTTCAGCACCCACCTTCCAAAAAGAAATGCGAAAATTTTGTCGAGCTAAGAGGTTATCCAACAAATCAAAACTAGAGGGATCCCCTGGCTTACCATTAAAGATTTCGATATTCTCGTCAAAGAAGTTTTGAATCGGTTGACTGGAGGTATAGAGTTCCCACAGGGAATGCTTAGCAAAGTTAATTTGGTCGGTTCGCTCCAAGAGATCCTCTTTACTTGGGATGAATTTTAGGCTAAAGAGGATCCCAAGTAGCTTAATGTAGTCGGGATGGCTGCGTCCTAATTTTCGACGTAGCTTGCTCAAGTTATAGGTAAAGACATCTGCATAGGTATCGATGTTCAGTGGAAATTTTAAGTCGTAGTAGTTAATGCTCAGGCCATCTGCATCGTAACGCAGTTGGATTTGTCCAGATTCTAGGCATTTATCATAAAAGTCTCCTAAAAAAGGTGCCAGTATTCTGCCTTGGATCCCCGAGTAAGATTGGTTCCAATTCACATCAAAATAGTCGATAAAGTCTGAGTTTGGGCCACTTTCTAAGACATCCATCAACATCTGGTTTTGGCCGTCATAGGCCATGTGATTGGGCACAATATCCTGTATCCAACCTATCTGGTGTTGGTTCAAGGTCTCCCATAGATCCTCGAACTTCTCACTGCCACCCAACTCTGGATTGATTTGGCCGGGATCCACCACGTCGTAGCCATGGGTACTGCCCTTACGTGCCCGAAAAATGGGAGAGGCATAGACATCAGAGAGACCCAGGGCTTTCAGGTAGGGGACAATTTGCCGTGCTGCCTCGAAGTCAAACCCAGCATGGAACTGGAGGCGATAGGTGGAAGTCGGGATCCGCATGATGACCTCAAGAAAGACAACAAGACCTGTGAACACCACGAGGGAACAGATGCTACCAGGGTAGCGGCTAAGATTGACAGGGTATCCGACTCGTAGGGGTCTAGGTTGTTCATTGTAGGTTGTAGAGACCGGAGAACTTCAAGGCGATGACCATGAGGAACTGGGTTGGGCTCCTCCTGAGTGCAGCGATCTGGGCTAGTCCTGGGGGTGCTGTTTGGGCTCAAAAGGAGTTTCGGGTGGCGAATGAACTTGTCCTGACGTTGCGTACCCCTGATGCTCCTTTCCGTTTGCGCCTGCTGGAGCAGCGATTTCAAGAGATCCTTGCCCAAGCCACCGGTCCACAGTTGCAGGTTAGTCTAGAAACCTCAAGCCCAGAAACTCCAGTAACTTCTTTGTCAGCTCCGTTAGATGTGGAGCCACAACCGGCGCGTATTCTTTTGAATGGGCAGCTGCTGCTAGAAGTAACGCCTGCTGATGCAGAGGCCAACTCTACTCCTCAACCTGTTGATTTGGCAAGGATCTGGGGGGATCGCCTACAAACAGTGTTAAACCAGAACCAGCAGCAACTTTTTTTTGCCTTGGGGCTGCCCCAGCAGCTGAGCTGGAAGGGTCGGCTCTATAATCGTGCTGAGCAGGCTGCTGCCGATTTGGGTCGCTTCGTTACAGATGGCACTCGCCTTCAGAACCAAGTGGTCTACTGGGAAATTCCTGCTGGTGAGGATCCCTTTGGTTTTACCTATAAGCCGGTTCTGCCGGATCCTCCTCCAGAGCGACTATTTTTGCTGAATCGTTATCGGCAGTTTGTGCCTTACAAGTTGTCATCCTAAGCGTTGTTTGACCCTCTATCTATGCCACTCATTCAACGAGAACCTCATATCCTGTTGGGCCTACGGGCGGATCAGTTTCGTCATCCTGTGGATCTGCAGGCGACCCGCTCCCTACAGCAAATGCCGGGACTGGGCTTGTTGATCCAGAATCTCTTGGGTTCGACCGCCGGCCAGGTTTTTTATCTGGATAACATCGCTTCCAGCATCCAAATTAACGAACAGCAGTTGCCGGAGATTTATCAACTCTTGGTGCAAGCCTGTCGCATTTTGGATTTGGAAGTTCCGCAACTGTATGTACGGCAAAACCCTGTACCCAATGCCTATACCTTTGCCATGCAGGGGAAGAAGCCTTTTATCGTTTTACACAGTTCGCTGTTGGATCTGCTGGAGCCGCTTGAGATTCAGGCAGTTCTGGCCCATGAGCTGGGTCATCTGAAGTGCAACCACGGTGTCTATCTGACGATGGCCAACATCCTGATGCTTTCCACCAGTTTGATCCCCTTTGGCGGTCTATTTTATCAGGCCCTACAGGATCAGCTGTTGCACTGGCTGCGCTGTGCTGAGTTTACCTGTGACCGAGCGGCTTTGTTGGTGGCTCAGGATGCCAAGACTGTGGTTTCAGTGTTGATGAAACTGTGTGGGGGATCCCCACAATTGGCAGCCAAGCTGAATGTGGAGGCTTTTCTGGAGCAAGCTCGTACCTATGACGAGTTGGATAACGATCTTTGGCAAGTGGAACTGAAGCAAATGCAAAATATCGGGCGTACCCATCCCCTGCCGGTGCTACGGGCTCGTGAGATCGATCGTTGGTTCCGCAGCAACACCTATCGGCAAATCTTGGAGTTGCACGGCTCCGTTGCCTCTTAGCGGGGCGGTGTACCTATGACGGATCCTGTTCCACCTCTGGTCGGTTCACCGTTGATCTTGGGGGAAGTTCTCTTGGATCGGTTTCCCGACCGGACAGTGTTGGGGGGTGCTCCCTTCAATGTGGCTTGGCACTTGAAAGGCTTGGGAGCCGAGCCGATTTTTCTCAGTCGGATCGGTCAAGATGCTGCTGGGGAGCAAGTGTTGGCGGCTATGCGTCGTCAGGGATTGAGCAGCATCCTCCTGCAACGGGATCCCCTCTATCCCACCGGTACGGTTCGGGTCAACCTGGATGCAGAAGGGATCCCTGCCTATGAAATTCTGGCCAACCAAGCCTATGACTACATTCACCTGGATGCGGAACAGCTCTCTGCCCTCAAACCCAGCTTGCTTTACCGAGGTAGCCTGGCTGCCCGTACAGAAGCCGCCCACCAACGGATTCAGGCTTTCATGCAAAAGCTCAATCGCCCGGTCTTTTTGGATCTCAACTTGCGGGATCCCTGGTGGAACCCAGATCGGGTCCGGGAAATGCTCCGCAGCTGTACTTGGCTGAAGCTGAACCAGGAGGAACTGGCGCAAGTAGCCCAACTGGAAGGGATCCCTGCTCAAGATCTCCCGACCCGAGCCCAGGCTTTGCGGGAGAAGCTGAACCTGAGCAAGGTTTTCCTTACCCTCGGAGCAGCCGGTGCCATGCTGCTCAGCTCCACTCAAATCCATCGATCGGAGGCGGTACCGGTACCTGAAATGGTGGATACCGTCGGTGCCGGTGATGCTTTTAGTGCGGTGGTGATTCTGGGGCTGCTGCAGGGATGGCCAGAGGTCTCCCTGTTGGAACGGGCGGTGCAGTTTGCTGCCGCCCTGTGTGGGATCCCAGGAGGAACACCCCAGGATCCGGAGTTTTATGCCTTGTTTCGCAGCAAGTGGGGCTGTTGAAAGGGATAAAGATAGAGATAGATCCGGGTTTGGATCCCGTGTATCCAACTGCTGCTTGGGTCACTGAAACTGACGCAGATGAAACTGGGCATAGCGCCCTCCTTTTCCCAGCAACTCCTTGTGGTTACCTTGTTCGAGGAGTTGCCCTTGCTCAAGGACAAAAATGCGATGGGCCTTGCGCACCGTAGAGAGCCGATGGGCGATCACAAACACCGTGCAGCGCTGCATCAGTCGTTGCAAAGCCTCCTGTACCAGGGCTTCCGACTCATTGTCTAGGGCTGAGGTGGCCTCATCCAGGATCAAAATTTTGGGGTTGAGCATAACTGCCCGCGCAATGGCTAGCCGTTGCCGCTGCCCCCCTGAGAGGGTAATCCCCCGTTCGCCCACCACAGTGGCATAGCCATCCGGCAGACTTTCAATAAAGGTGTGGATGTTGGCTACTTGGGCAGCTTGGCGCACAGCCTCTAGGTCAAAGTGCTCCTGGCCATAGGCGATGTTACTGGCAATGGTTCCGGAAAACAAGGTGATCTCCTGGGGCACAATGCCGATCTGACGGCGCAAACTTTGCAAAGTTACAGTGCGAATATCAGTGCCATCAATGCGAACACACCCCTGCTGCGGATCGTAAAAGCGCGGGATCAAGCTCACCAAGGTGGACTTGCCGGCACCGGAGGATCCCACCAGGGCGACAATCTCACCGGGAGAGACCTTAAAGCTAATTTGTTTGAGCACCGGTTGACCGGGCTTGTAGCCAAAAGAAACTTGATCGAACTCCACCCATCCCTGAATCGGGGGCAAAGGCTTGGCGCCGGCTAAATTGCACACCTGGGAGCGAGTATCCAGGAGCTCGAAGATGCGCTCAACCGAAGCCTCTCCCTGTTTCAGCTCGCTGTAGTTGTTGGTGATGTGCACAATGGGGTCGATCAGCATAGCAATCCCGGCAATAAACCCCAAGAACTGGCTGCCGGTCAGGTTGCCCTGGCTAATTTGCCAACCCCCAACCCAAAATACCCCCAAGACGCTCATGGCGTAGAGGAATCCCACCACCGGATCTTGAATCGCCTTCACCTGCTCCGTTTGAAAGCGGGCCAGACGATTGCTTTCGGCAATGGCACTAAAACGGCGAATTTCGTATTCTTCCGCCGCAAAGGCGCGAATCAGGCTAATACCAGCAAAGACTTCCGTCAATAGAGCAGCCAAGTCCGACATGCTCTCCTGATTGAGGCGGGAGCGAAACAGCAAGCGATCCCCAAACCAGCTAATCAAGGCCCCCATCAGAGGGGCCATCAGCAGCGTGGTCAAGGTCAGGATGCCGTTTAGGTAAAACAAATAGCCCACCACCGCCACAATGGTAAGTACACTGGGAATGAAACGATGGAAAAACCGCTGCACCACTTCCCCCACCCGATCCAGATCCCCGGTGAGGCGATAGACCAAATCTCCTGTACGGCTGCCAGAAAAATAATCCAGATCCAGAGCCTGTAGGTGAGCGTACACCCGTTGTCGCAACTCCAGCACCATCTGCAGTGAAGCTCGCGCCATCAGGGCATCTTGGCCATACTGGAAAGTACCCCGCACCAGAAAGAACACTACCCCGATCAAAGCCAGCAGGCGCAGTTGGCCCAAATCCCCTGCCCCAATCGAACGCGCCACCCACTCGATTAGATAGGCCAGCGCCGGCATGGTCAGCACAAAACCAAAGGTGCACACCAGCCCCAACAACAGCATCCACAGATGGGGCCGGATAAAAGGAATAAGACGACGATAGCTACGACCCGGATGCACAAATAACAAACCCAAAGGGCCTCTGACCCAACCAGCTTACAGGATCCTGCCGCGCCCGAGAGCTGTCTTTGGGTTTACCCGGCTAGGTTAGTCTGGAGGGCGGTGTCAATGCCAAACCCATGTTGCAACCGATGGAAGTTTTTGGTCAATTCCCACCCCGCCCACCCCAACGGCAAACCTGCGGATCCCTGCAACGCTTACAGGTGGATTCCCAAGGGATCCAACTTCACTGCAGCAGGGGATGTTGGTGGGTACAGGTGCTCAGCCCACGGCTGTTGCGGCTGCGCTTTAGCCCCAGCGGAGCATTCTTGCCCCGTCGTTCGTGGGATGTTGCTCTAGCAGATGAAACTTGGGCTCCGGTTCCTTTTCAATGGCAAGAAACTCCCACCCAAGTGCAACTGTCCACCACTTTGGTGCAGGTTTTGATCAATCGAGATCCCATCCGATTCGACTTTCAAGACCAGCAGGGGCAGTCTTTTGCCAGCGACCTTGAAGAGGAGACTAACCTTAGTTGGGATCAAGAAGGGATCCGCCTACACAAACAGCTTCCCCCCCAAGAGGGTGTTTATGGCCTCGGGGAGCGGGCCGGTCTCCTAAACAAGCGGGGCAGACGCTACAGCCACTGGACCAGGGATTGTTGGCAATACGATGCCCACAGTGACAACCTCTACCAAGCCATTCCCTTTGCCCTCTGCCTGCGCCCCGGTCTTTGTTATGGGCTGTTTCTCCATTGCACCCACCGCAGCCAATTGGACTTGGGGCAGAGCCACCCAGAGCAGCTCACCCTAGAGGTGCATGCCCCTGAGCTGGACTACTACCTGATCTACGGCCCCACCCCTGCCCAGGTGCTCCACACCTACACCCAACTCACCGGTCGTACCCCCCTCCCTCCCTTGTGGGCCTTGGGCTACCAGCAATGTCGCTGGAGCTACACCAGTGCCGCCCAAGTCCAAGCCGTGGCACAGCAGTTTCGCCGGCGTCACATCCCCTGTGATGTGATTTACCTCGATATCGACTACATGCGAGGTTACCGCGTTTTTACCTGGGATCCCTTGCGCTTTCCGGATCCAAAAGGGTTAATAGCCCAACTCAACCAAGCCGGGTTTCAGGTGGTCACCATTGTCGATCCGGGGGTGAAGTTTGATCCGGAGGCTGGCTATGCCGTCTTTGACGAAGGGATAGCCCAAGATGTGTTCATCCGCCGTGCCGATGGTCACCTCTTCCATGGCTATGTTTGGCCGGGTAAGACCCTTTTCCCCGACTTCCAGCGCCCAGCAGTACGACAGTGGTGGGGAGATTGGCAACGGGTGCTCACAGAAGTAGGGGTAGCCGGTATTTGGAACGACATGAATGAACCCGCCCTCAACGATCGTCCCTTTGGGGATGGAGGCCAAATTGTCGATCCTCCCCTGGATGCTCCCCAGGGATCCCCACCGGAAGTCACCACCCATGCCGAGGTGCACAATCTCTATGGGCTGATGATGGCGCGCGCCTCGCGAGAGGGCCTAGAACGGCTCAACCCCGATCGCCGCCCCTTTGTTCTCACCCGCTCCGGCTTTGCCGGGATCCAGCGCTGGGCAGCCGTCTGGACAGGCGACAACCAATCCTCTTGGGAACACCTGGAGATGTCTCTGCCCATGGTGTGCAACCTAGGCTTGTCCGGGGTGAGTTTTGCCGGTGCCGATATTGGGGGGTTCGGGGGCAATGCTACCCCGGAGCTTTTTGCCCGCTGGATGCAACTGGGGATCCTCTACCCCCTGATGCGCGGCCATACAGCCAGCGGTACCCGTCCCCATGAACCCTGGAGTTTTGGGCCGCAAGTGGAAGCCATCTGCCGAGAAGCCATCCAACTGCGCTACCAACTGCTCCCCTACCTCTACAGCCTCTTCTGGGAATCCCACCAAACGGGATCCCCAATTTTGCGGCCTTTGGTTTACGAGTTCCCCGATGACCCGCAAACCTATGACCTCTCCGATCAAGCAATGCTCGGATCCCAGCTTTTGGCAGCCCCCGTAGTGCGCCCCGGCGTTCGCCAACGGGCCGTTTACCTGCCGGCAGGCACCTGGTTCGATTGGTGGACAGGCCAAGCCTACCACGGCCCCACCTACATCCTTGCCGCAGCTCCCCTAGAGCGCCTCCCTCTCTTTGTCCGGGGGGGCTCCATCCTTCCTCTGGCCCCCGTCGTCCCCCATACCACCCTTGCCCACTGGGATCCCCTGACTCTGCGCCTCTATCCCGGCCATGGCCGCTTCACCCTCTACGAAGATCAGGGCTACAGCCGCAACTATGAGCAGGGAGAATGGGCTACCACCACCTTTCACCTGCAGCAGCAAGCCAACCAGCTCCACCTACAAATCGACCCCCCCCAAGGGGGCTGGAGCCTCTCCAGCCGCACCTTCGTTATCGAACCCCTCGGCTACGCCTCTACTTCCCTAACCATAGATGGACAAGGGCAGCAGCTAAGATTTGACTCAAACTGCCAATAGCTCCACCTGCCTAGGCCCACAAAAGTACCGCCCTGGATCTGTCCATGTCTCTGGCACTCAGCACCTAGAGGATGGAGTTGAAGGGCAAGTTGAAGGGCAATATGTACCTGAGGTGGTCAGGTTGAGCACTTCACCTATACTCAACCCAGTGCTACCAGAGGGACGGTGACCAGAGAACCACTTGGCAAAATCCTCTTGGTAGGTTGATGCCTGCCAACTCCAGCAGGGAACACAACCTACCCCCCAAGCTGGCCCTATTTCAACCCGTTTGGAGCCAGATCCTGACTAATGGCCTCCGCTTGAAACTGCCCGCTCATGCCCATCACCCGCCATTCGGCGCTGCGCTCCCCTTGGCGAAAGCGCAATGTGCGCGCCCGCAAGGGCACCACCTCCACCACTTGTGGTGGAAACTGCTGGTACTCCCCCAAATAGTCTCGATAATCAGGGGGCAGGTCGGCTTGGCTGCTGATCTGGATCCAAAACACTCGCCCCGCTTCGTTGCCGTAGGCACGGATCTGATCTCGGCCTTGAGAGTACTCAACGACGCGCACCTGTTGCCGACCTACAGATATGGGCTTAGCCCACTCCGGCAAGGGATCCCCTAGGCTGATCCCCCAACCCGGTAGGGATAGCCCTAGCCAACTGAGCAACACCCAACCGGCTACACCAACTGCGCGTAGCAGCTTCCCCCAAGTCAAAAGCTGTTGTCGTAAGTTCAGTGGTTGGGCTTGCATCCCATCTTGACTTGGCATCCTCAATCTTGCTCCAGAACTCAACAAGGACTCCATCCCCCCAGCAGTACTCACCAGCCATTAGCGCAGGCGAAAACCCACCCGACCCCGCTCAATATCAAAAGCCACATCCGCACTAAAAAACAGCGGCATACCCAACAGTTGTTTATTCAAAAGCCCATTGACAAAAATGCGGTCCCGGCCGGGGGTAACCGGAAACCCAACCCGGATGCGGTAGTCAAAAGCCCCCTCCAAAACTGCCCGCCATTCTGCCCCCGGCGGTAAAGTAGCCGTAGAAAAGGGAGCTGCCCCCAAGAGTCTGACATTGAGAAAAATATCCGAAGAACCGCTGTCAAAATTGGTGGGGCTGAGGACATTTTGAATGGAAGTATTGCTAATGGTATAGGCCGCTTGTAGGGCTTCATCCCGCCAAATCGGGGTGCCATCCGGGAAGATACCCACCTGTGGAAACTGTCGAAAATTGAAGCCGGCTGTATTGACAGCCGTCAGGCCAATGGTGAAAATCCCTTGGGTGGAATTAAACCCACCGGTTTGGAGGATGTAGCCAGAACGAAAGTTACCCGGTAAGCGCGTGAGCGGACTAAACACCTCTCGATCCGTACTACGCTCATCCAAGGCTGTGCCGAGGATCCCGGCAAAGGGCTTCCCCTGTCCAAACAGGGTTTCTGAGCAACCACTCACCAAGGCATCCACACAGGTCACTTGGTCAATCAACTGCAGCGTCACTGGTTCTCGACTTTGAATCCCCCCCAAACTAAAGGGAGCACGAGCTAAGACACCAATAAATTGCGTCCCATCTCCGAAGGTCACAGTAGAAGGGGTGGTTGTTCGTTCCAAGCCAAAAGGGCCAACCGCGCTAGATAGAATGCGTAGCCCGGCAGAGCCTGTATCCAGGAGTAGCTCGGCAGTACCTCCGGCTACTCCGACATTGAGGCCAAGCAACTTAAAGCGGCTGTTGCCCAAGGTGCGTACCGGCATCGGGATGGACTCAGTTCCCAGCTGCGGTGGCGACGGAATCAGCGCCGAAGGGGGAGCTGTAGACTCACCTTGGCCAGAACACCCGCCACCCAGCCACATCAGCAGCAAGGCCAAGATCCCCCACAGACAACTCCAGACTTTGGTCCACAGGGATCCCCACGGCAGTCCATCGCATGGTTTGGCTAACTTCCCCAACAGAATAAACATCGATCTCACTTCGATTTCACTTCGGTCAAGCAACCCCGGAGCTTTCCTGCAGGATCCCTTGCCGTGGCTTGGCCAGATCTGGACAGATCCGAATCCAAGGTCAGTTTACCCAGGGCTTGTGGGCAGTGGTCACGCAAGAACGCAGTTCCGTTGGGGATTGAGGGGCCAGAACCACTCCAGAGTCTTCGGATCATTGCTAGAGCAGCGGCAGTTCCAATTGCCAGTCGGTGATCTTTCGGAAGCGAAAAGCCCCCGCCACAGCCCCCCAAACCTGTTTATGGGTGGTCGGATCCATCCCTTGATCGTGGCTGCTCAATTGGGTTTCACTCAGTTGCAGGGTGGTCTGCAGATAAGTGGTTTGACCCTTGCGCACCACACAACACTTCCGTCCCGGTTCAGTTGCCCCCACAAAAAGGGATCCCTGCTGCCGCACATGGACATCACACCCCGGCAGATAGGCGATATCGGTAACCTTCAGTTGACTGAGTCGGTGAACTTGTTCCCGCGCACAGCCCCGCCACCGCTGCGGCTGCAAAGGTCGGTAGTTGCGAATAACCACTCCCGAGTCGGTCTGGCGCAATTCCACCACCGCCTGGCGATAGGGATCCTCTAAATGGCCACTATAGGCTTGCTCCACATAAAAGCCAATCCCTGCCAAAACTTGAGTCGGTAAGGGGCGATAGGCCACCCGAATTTGGGCAAAAAACGGTGGATTTTCCCAAGCTTGCTCCTGGTTGCAGAAGTCTCCAGCCAACCAACGTGCCATCTGGAGAAGCTCCGGGGAAAAGCAGGGATGCGGTGAAGCAAACATTAGTGAATACTCAAGTGAATACTCAAAAGTTCTGCAAAGCCTTATACCAAAGATTTGAGCTTATGCAGGAGGGTTTTCTCAAGATTTACCCTCAACTTTAGCCCTGCCAGAGCCTTTGGACAATTGTTAATTTATGTATTCTTTATGAGAATGTACACTAAGATACCAAAGATAGCCCTAGCCAAAGCAGTGGAGCCAAAATCGAGGTTTTGACTTTTCTTAACGAGATGAAGGCTTATCAAGGAAAGTTTTCTTTTGTAAAAGCTAAGGTTGTGAAGAATAGGATCGGTCGGTCTAGATCCTTAGTCTGGAAGCCTTCTGAGCTCTTTTGCATCGAGTAAAGACCATTTACATTTTTTGACTCAATCGATTCCTGCCTTCGGGGTAGAAAAAGACTGGAAACCAGGGAAGCTGACTGCCCCCCTGTCTGCGCGGCTGAGATTACCCTCAGCGATCCCGCTCTAGGAGGTGGGTAGCACCTTTAGGGATCCCTTAGTTGGGGTTCGCAGGTTGCGCTGTCGAGTGGTTTTGGCCCTCGGGGTTCATTTCTTGTGACTGAGGCGGGCGGGGGTCTGTCTGCCCACCTGGGTTCTGTTGGCTTTGATCTCGTCGCTGGGTCTGTTGATGTTATTTGCGGATATTAACAGTACCCTGCGGCAACAGGGATCCAGGCATTCCGGTCCAGTACCGATTCTCGGTGGCATAGACGCGGGATGTAGATACATAACTTCTTTTGCTTTCGCTAGGGAGATCCAAAACCATGAATGATGTATTTGGCAAAGTTGTTGCACAAGCCGACTCCAAAGGTGCCTTTCTAGGAGCCAACGAGTTTTCTGCCCTCCAGCAGGTGATTGCTGAAGGGAACAAGCGCTTGGATGCCGTCAACCGCCTCACCAGCAACGCTTCCAAGATCGTTACCAACGCCATCCGTGAGCTGTTTGCCGAAGAGCCCAACCTGAATGCCCCAGGTGGCCCCGCTTATCCCAGCCGTAATGTGGCGGCCTGTATGCGGGATATGGACATCATCCTCCGCTACATCACCTACGCCTTGGCAGCCGGTGATGCCAGTGTACTAAATGAGCGCTGCTTGAACGGCTTGCGGGAAACCTATCAAGCTTTGGGCACCCCCGGCAGCTCAGTTGCCAACGGCATCCAAAAAATGAAGAAAGCAGCCGTAGCCATTGTGAACGATCCCAACGGCATCACCCGTGGCGATTGCAGTGCTCTGGTTGCAGAAATGGAATCCTACTTTGATCGCGCTGCTGCTGCGGTGGTTTGATCTGGATTGGATTTGTTCAAGTGATCTGTGCAGTGGGATCCAGCCTGACGAGAGGGATCCTAGCTATCGCTCATTTTGCACTTGCACCTTTGAAATTTTGCCTTGTTTTTTTGCCTTGAGCTTAAGTAAAGGAGCCTTTTGAATCATGCGAACCCCGATTGTTGACGCCATTGCCACCGCCGACAGCCAAGGGCGCTATCTGAGCAACAGTGAACTGCAAGCCATCAATGGCCGCCTACAGCGGGCTGCCGCCAGCATGGAAGCAGCTCAAGCCTTGACCAATCGTGCCGATGAGCTGGTACGCGGTGCAACCGAAGCCGTATATGCCAAGTTCCCCTACACCACCCAACCCGGTGGACAATGCCACACCCAAGCGGGCAAAGACAAGTGTGCTCGGGATGTACGTCACTACCTGCGCTATGTTACCTACTGCCTGGTGGCAGGTGGCACCGGCCCCATGGATGAGTACCAGTTGGCCGGGATCCGCGAGATCAACACTGCCTTTGAACTCTCTCCGAGCTGGTTCATCGAGGCCCTACGTTACATCAAAGCCAACCATGGCTTGACCGGACAAGCGGCTACCGAAGCCAACACCTACATCGACTACGCCATCAACGCCCTCAGCTAATGCTGTCTTCACCTAGGGTGCACAGGAGCAATGTTGAGGTTGCTTAAAGCTTGAGCACACTAGGTCGGTGGCTAGGTCAGTTGTAAGGGAAAGTCATTTGGGGCAACGGTGGTGAGCCTGTCGCCTGGTGGATGGATCCCTTTTGCCCTACTTGGGTGAGGATTCAATCTCTCGGATGGAGGAGCGCCGCTGTTGCTCCAGTTTGATCTAAGCAAGACTCAGTGATACTCAGGTGATCACAAAAGCTTTTTGTCAATTTAGTTCAATTAGGGGAAGCAGCATGAGTGGAATCACAGTAGCAAGCCAGATGGGCATCCGGGGCATTACGGATAGTACCCCCTTGGAACTACGCCCCAATGCCAGCCAGTCTCAAATCAATGCCGTGCTACGGGCTATCTATCGGCAGGTATTGGGCAACGATCATCTGTTTATGGCCGATGTGGATGAATTGGCCAGCGCCGAATCGCTACTGCGCCAAGGTAGCTTAACGGTGCGAGAATTTGTGCGCCTGCTAGCTAAATCGGAAGCCTATAAAAAGCGGTTCTTCTATCCCAACTCCCAAACCCGCGCTATCGAACTCAACTTCAAGCATCTGTTGGGCCGCGCCCCCACCGATGGCAAGGATATTGCTCGCCACCTGGATATCTATCAAGCCGGTGGCCATGGAGCGGAAATTGATTCCTACATCGATAGCCCAGAATATCTGGAGGCCTTCGGTGACAACATTGTTCCCTACCCACGGGGCTTCGAGTACCGTCGCTCCTATTCCACCCGTGACTTCACCAACATGTTTGCCCTCTACGGCGGCTATGCCAATAACGATCGCTCGCAGGGACCCAGACCACGCTTGATGACCCCCTTAGCGACCGGGTTTACCCCAGCAATTCGACGCATTGGGGTACGGGGTCTATTACCCCCAACCCCGATTTCCAAGCACCTAGGGCCCCCAACAGGTTCATCCGACCGCATGTTCTGTGTGGAAGTGACCCGTTTGCTTAACCCTGCCTCTGCCTTGGCTACTTCCAGTCGGGTACGCAAATCCAACCAGCAGATCTTTGTTTCCGCCGATCAACTCTCTGCAACTCTGCAGCGGTTGCTCAAGTCAGGCGCCAAGATCGTCAGCGTTCGCAATGCCTAAGCCCTGGCAGTAGACATGTTGGGCTAAATGTTGGGCTAAACTGCCCAAACCTGCTGCCGTAACTCTTGAGCTCCCCTGCCGACAGATAGCTGCTGACATGCTCAAAGCGGCAGGGGATAAAACTTAACGAAAAGCTCTAGGAGCCCACTTCCCGTGGATGTTACTTCTGCTGCTGCGAATCTGCCGGTGGATCTGACCCCAGAGGGGCAGATCGCCAAGCTGCGCTACGGGGATCCAGGGGAACGTTACTATGCGGCCTGGTGGCTAGGGCGGATGCGAGTTCGGGAAGGGATCCCAGCCTTGATCGAGGCGCTGACCGATGAAACGGATCGCACTGCTCAAGGGGGCTACCCACTGCGGCGCAATGCTGCCCGTGCTCTTGGTAAATTGATGGCCAGGGAGGGGATCCCAGCCTTGATCGAGGCCCTACGCTGTTCCGATGGTCAGGTGGTGGCAGCAGCAGCCCAAGCCCTGGCTGAGATTGCCCTGCAGTACCAACCTGAGGGGTTAGGGGCAGCCTTGATCGAGGGGTTGCGCTGGGTGGAAAAGGGCCTAGAAACAGAAACCCTAGCTGCTCTAGAAGCCATCATCGAAGCCCTCGGACAGCTCCAACCTACCAATGCCCTAGAACACATTTACCCCTATCTGGAGCACGATTCGCTGCGGTTGCAATGTGCAGCTGCCCGTGCCTGCTATCGGTTAACTCAAGATCCCACCTTTGCCCAGCGACTGTTGCCGGTGTTGGCCCATGAAAATGTACATCTGCGGCGGGCTGCTCTGCTGGATTTGGGGGCCAGTGGCTATTTGCCAGGCGCTAGAGCAATTGCAGCAGCAGCAGTGGAGGCCAATGTCAAGTTGCTCGCCCTAAAAAGCTTGGTGGAGGTGAGTCTTGCTAACTCAGCGCCATCGAGTTCAGACCTGCGTGAGGTTCTCCTGTTGATTGACAGTCTACTTTAGCAGGGTCATCTTCTCCTATTCACTCACAGCCGTTCGTCGGGGCGGCTTTTTGTTGGGATCTTTCCTGCCCGACTATTTGACACCGCAAGATGAATTTCGTAAAAGTAGATACAGAATAATCTTACTTTTTACCCTTAGCCGTTTCAGCTGAGGTTGGTAGAAGGGATCCGCCTTTCTAAAGCCCGACCACTGTTTTTCCTAGGAGTTTTCTTATGCAACTGACCTATCGGGGCATTGGCTACGAGTTTGCCCGTTCCTCCGCTGGGGTTGAAAAGCGGCTTGTGGCCTGTCGGTATCGGGGTCTGGAGTGGAACTGGCAAGCGCAAGCAGCAGCCCTGACGTTGTCGGGATCCTTTACCCTGATTTACCGAGGCATGGCGCTCAACCCATCTGCAAGGGTGGCATCTGGGATCCCTGTAGGCCAAGCTGAGATGGCCTCGCTGAGGGTTACCTCCTCTCAGAAAGACTTCATAGCAATGCTCGAGCAGACCCATCGGCAGAACCTGATGCGCCGGCTGCAGGAGCGAATTCGTTCTGCCCAAGCCCGTGGTGATGAGCATTTGCTGCAACAACTGGAGCAGGAACGGCAATTGCTAGCCTAAGCGGAGCCACTCCCCCATCAGCCCTCCTGACTGGGCAATCTCCACTCAAGCGGTTCGGGATCCCAGAGATCCTGGATAATGAGGTTTTGGCTGCTTAAGGTACTCCCTTTCTTTAAGGTACTCCTTCAAGCTGCTCGGTTGCCTTTGTTAGCCAATATCGATGTTAGCCAATATCGAGAGGTTGGTCTTGGGAGAGTGCATGATGTTGCGGGGAAATCGATGAGCGAGGAGGGTGCAACCGGTGAAGAAACCTCCTTGCCCAGAGCATCCCGTTCTTTGCTTTCAGTGGCGGGCTTGGTAGCTGGGGCTACCTTGCTCAGTAAAGGTATGGGGTTTATTCGGCAGGCCCTGATCGCGGCGGTGTACGGCTCAGGGCCAGAGTACAGTGCCTTTGGAGTAGCCTACATTCTGCCGGGTTTTTTGTTGATCCTGTTGGGGGGAATTAACGGCCCTTTCCACAGCGCCATTGTTAGCATCCTTAAAAAACAGCAGGATCCCGCCACAGATGACCCAGCCCGCTGGTTAGAGTCAATCTCCACCTTGGTGGGTTGCCTGCTCTTGCTGGTTACCTTTGGCTTGTGGTGGGGCGCAGAATGGGTGGTACGCCTGAATGCGCCGGGTGCTAGCCCAGAAGTTCATGCCCTGGCCGCCACCCAGTTGCGGATCATGGCCCCTTTGGCTTTGCTCTCGGGGTTGATTGGTATTGGCTTTGGAACCCTCAATGCTGCTGGGCACTACGCCTTACCTGCCCTCAGTCCACTCATCTCCAGCCTGGCGGTGATTACCGTGCTGTTGGCCTTTGGCTGGACCAGGCTCCCTTCTCTGATTGCCTGGGGGGTCTTGGCGGGGGCAGTGGCTCAGTGGTTGGCCCAAGTGCCTTTGCAAATGCGGTTGGGGTTGGGAAAACCTCGTCTCCGCTTTGAGTGGGGATCACCCCAGGTACGGGCGGTGGGATTGTTGATGTTGCCGGCAGTGATTTCTTCCGGGATGATCCACATCAATGTTTATGTGGATATGTTTTTTGCCTCCTTCGTGCCCGGGGATCGCACCATCGGCAATCTCGGATATGCCCAACTTTTGGTGCAAACTCCACTGGGGATTCTCTCCAACATGGTGTTGGTGCCCTTGATGCCCCTCTACGCTCAGTTGGCAGGAGATAGAGCCCGCTGGCCAGAGTTGCGCCAACGGATTCGTCAAAGCTTGATGATTACTGCCATCCTCACCCTACCGCTGTCGATGCTGTTGGTGGCGCTAGCAGAACCGATTGTACAAGTGGCTTATCAGCGCGGGCGCTTTACGGCGGAAGTGGCGCAGGAGGTAGCAGCCCTGCTGATGGCCTATGGCTTAGGGATGAGCTGCTACCTGCTGCGGGATGTCTTGGTGCGGATCTTCTACGCCCTAGAAGATGGGATCACCCCTTTGCGCATCAGCGGTATAGCCATCGGCCTAAATGCCCTCCTAGACTTTCTGCTTTTACGGGCTTTCGGAGCACCCGGGATCGCCTTGGCTACAGCAGGGGTAAACTTGGTGGCGCTGATTGGGCTAGGGATCCGCCTACAGCAGCATTTACAAGGGATCCCCTGGCTTGACATGGGCCGCAACCTCATTCCTCTGCTGGGGATTACTGCCTTGGCAGGCGGACTAAGCCACGGGTTGTGGATGCAACTGCGGTCACTGGAATTGCTTGGATCTCCGCTGCTCACCACCCTTGTCTGGTCTGGATTGGCCGCAGGCCTAGGCCTGGCTCTGTTCCTCTTAGGGGCCCTGGCCTTGCGGATCCCGGAAATGAACTGGGTAGCAGCTCAGATCCGAAACTGCGCTGGTCGCGTACTTCGTCGGTTAGCTGGTCAGCCGAACCATTGACCTTCTCCCCCCAACCCTAACGGGTAGGATCGGAGATTCCTTTTCACAAACCCTGAACTGGGTTGGATTGCCCCAACCTCCGTCAGACCGTCTCCGCAGGCATTTTGATTGAACCTCCACGCTGCGCCCCACCGCACGTTGGGACCCTCTCAGCAGACTGCCCCCTCTGGGCTGCACCAAGGGTCGCCCGCCGCCGGTTCCCACGACCTAGGTCTCCACCACCCCCTAACCCCCCTAGGGTAGGGTGCTACGCACCACTGTCGCGACAGGCGGAGCACGGCAACGGATTTGGGTAACTGTACCAGAACTAGCTCATCGCCTCCAAGTAATCCCGCACACGGTTGCGCCGCTTCGGTTGCCGCAGCTTCTGCAGCGCTTTGGCTTCAATTTGTCGTACCCGTTCCCGCGACAGATCCAAAGCTCGACCAATCTCCGCTAGGGAGTAAGTGCGCCCATCTCCCAAACCAAAGCGCATACGGATAACATCTCGCTCGCGGCTGGTCAAATCCGAGAGCAGATGTTGCAGATCCCGATGCAGAGCTTCCCGCATCATCGTCTCTTCTGGAGAAATATCATCAGTCTCCAGCAGATCCCCTAGCTCGGTGTCTTTGTCCTTACCTACTTTGGTTTCCAGAGAAACAGAGCGAGGCACCCGCACCAACAGCTCCCGTACCTGCGGTGGGGTCATCTCCAACTCAGAGGCAATGTCTTCAATCGTGGGGGTGCGCCCCTTCTCTTGGGAGATTTTGCGCTGTGCTTTTTTGATTTTATTCAGCTTCTCCGTGATATGAACCGGCAAGCGAATGGTGCGGCTCTGGGTAGCAATGGCCCGGGTAATCCCCTGCCGGATCCACCAGTAGGCATAGGTACTGAAGCGGTAGCCCTTCTTGGGATCAAACTTTTCCACCGCCCGCTCCAGGCCAAGGGTACCCTCCTGAATTAAGTCCAGCAGCTCTAAACCGCGGTTTTGATACTTCTTGGCTACCGACACCACCAAGCGCAGGTTGGCCTTAATCATGTGATCTTTGGCTCGGTTGCCAATTCGCTGGATCTGCTGCAGCTTCTCAGGGGTGAGGTGTTGCCACTCCGGATATTGATTAGCCTTGGCAGCCCACTCGGCATAGGTGGGCTCCCGTCCGAGTTCCTTCTGCAGGCGAAACCGCAGATCCAGAAGCTTCATGTAGTCCTGGACCTTTTGAGCTAAGGACACCTCTTCATCTCGTCCTAGCAAAGGAACTCGACCAATCTCCTGCAAATAGAGACGGACAAGATCGGTCGAGCGGCGGGCCGGCTCCTCTTCTAGAAAGTCACTATCGGTTAAGTCCACCTCTATCCCCTCAGAGGACTCGAGGAGGTCAACAGGGCCATCGGCCATCGATAAAACGTCGTTCAGATCAGGTTCGTAGGTAGACATGTAAGGTGTGGCTGAAATAGCAACAGAGGCAGGTAGGCAAGTGGATTGAGAGGCTAATAGCGATAATACGGAGCGGGTTAAGCTTAGTGTTCCCCAACGATGGTGGCCTCGCGCTATCATCATCCAAGCGGATGTCGCACTCCCCTCTTCAGCAACTGGCCTTCCGTTTTACACCCCATTCAATGGGGGCAGAAGTAGCAACAGAGGGATCAGTAGATACTAAAGCGTGAGCCTCTTATCATAACTTAATTATAGTTGCTCTTCTTGATTTGGATGTACATGAGATCTAACGTAGAGCCCTTCTGTCTCAACCGTCACAACCACTGCCGAAAAGCGTATTGCTCCCTCCTCTGCTAGGAAAACAGTTGGAGTGCCAAGGGATCCCTGTTCCAAGCTCTGGTGACTGGCTGGCTGAAGAGGGATTGGAGTTATGGGTCTCGTATCGTACCCATAGCATCAGTAGCAGCAAGACGTCACCTTAGAACCAATCCCTTCGAACCAAAAGGGAGGAGCCTTACTTCCTTTTCTGGCTTCATAGGGATGTAGCTTGGAGCTTTTATTGATAAGCAAGCAACCGGCTTGTGTGAGCTATAGTAGACAGCGCAGGAGAAGATTGTACTCAAGGACGCTGGGTTGTCTGAATTAAAATGAATGGGCCAGAGACTACCCTGACGGGGGAAACACTTTCAACACTAACACTAACGCTACTATTAGCTATCGGCTTATTCTTCTTTCTGCGAGCCTCTGGTAAGGATCGCAAGGAAAGTCACCTTTACTTTAGCAGCCGCCCCCTGGAGGAAGTGGGATCTGCCTTGCGAAGCCACTTACAAAGTCGCGGCTACCGACTACACTCTATAGATTCAGATGGCACTGCCACCTTCACAGGACAAGCTCAAGCCAGTGGAGGGCTAGCTGTTTTCTTAACAGGGCTAGCAGGGGTTGGATTGGCTTGCCTGGCTCTGGTGGTAAACACTCTAGAGCCACAATGGGGGGGCTGGCCTTGGTTGCTGGTGCTGATCTCTCCCCTGGCAGGCCGCTACTACTGGCAGCGCAATCAGCGCCCGGAACAGCTCCACTTCAAACTGCAAGAAAATGGCCCTGGCTCACAGCTGTGGGTGGAAGGGCACCGGGATGAACTGGATATCTTGGCGGCTACCTTAGGGCTACAGGAGCAAGATCCAGTTCGAGGAGACGGTTGAAGGATCGGAATAGTCAATCTACAAAATGAGATAGGCAACAACTTACGCTGGCCTGTAATGCCTAAATTTCTGCCGGGATGTGAAAGAAAAGTATCTCAGCCCCCCGCCACCCGGCTGCTTCAAAAGGATTCAGAACAGGGTAACGCTGGAGTTGATTTAGACACAGGATCATCAAATGTGCAGGGCTAGAACAGTCAGTTTCCTCTCGGAGCGGGGGTTTGCCGATCCACTACAGGGGCACCGACCGAGTTGCCACCGCTGCAACCGACCAAAGACATACTAAGCAGCAAAAAGCTGAGCAGGTGAGCCAAAGAACGCATAGTTTCCTGCCTTAAAAAGTACAACTGATAGCACAGATTACCCCAAAGGCTACCCCTAACGGATGAAGATTCATTAAGGGATAACCGAGGAGGAGAGGGATCCCTATCGCATCAAGCGATGAAAGCCCCACATCTTAACCCTTGCGGCCGAATGTCAGGATGTAGTGATGATGATGAACTGGCCGTTCACGTCCTGACCTATCAACGTAACCTACACTCCCACCCTGCCCATCCGTTATGCAAATGGCAACAGCGGCCCTCAAGGGATCCCTAAAAATGCAGTTTCCGCAGCCCTGAAAACTATCACGGTTACTGGCAAAGCCGTTGGCGAAGTCGTTCATGAAGGGCTTCAGGTGGTTTCTCAAGATAGGTTTGAGGAGTTAAGCTTCACTTGATTGAGCTAGTAATAGCTAGTAATAGATAGAAATGAGGCCCTGATATTTATAATGGCTTTCTGACCGTTAAAGAAGAGCGCTGGATAGAGGGGATCCCTTTACCGGTGGGATGCTTCTACTCCAGCTGATTTTCCATTGTCTGTTTCCCAATTAAGAGTTGGGGCTCCCCTTCCCTGGGAGTCTCATGACGGGCGAGCCAAGGAGGTAAGGTTAGTCTATGCTTACCCAATGTTTTCTGCGTTAAGGGAAGAGGGAGTCTCAACCATTGAGTTCTCTCTAGGAGCTAGAATCATCCACTACATGATACGAGGCTGACCTAGCTCCGACGAGAAGCTCAAGAATATAATTTCTCCTCTTATTTCTTTTCTCCTCAGTGGTGCAGTCGGCTAGATTTGTAGCTTAGCCGTTGGCAACCCCAGACTAAGGTCACAACCTCAGCTATGGAGCTTTCCATCCCCTCCCCTAGGATAGGCGGTCCTGCGGGGGCAGAGCTATTTTTAGGATGTCAGCGCAACTTAAGCGCAACTTAGCTGTCCTCTTTTCCCGCCTCTTAGGGACAACTCTCAGGGACAAGTTGTAATCAGCTCTACAGCGCAGCAGTGCTGTAGTTACTTCCTTTCTGCAAGGGATGAACAAAGGCCTCTGCTTCGGGGCTAGCAGCCACAGGTCCAAGCTCCAGACTTAACTTTCCCTGAAATTCCTTGTCGGGAGAGACATTTGCCTATTGAGGTGTACTGGGTCTTGCAAAAGGGGTTTTGAGAACAACCACATGCGTACTTGGCCATCTTGGATTTCATTGCTGTTGGTACTCTTTGCTGCGGAGCTGGACAGACCGGCTCTTTCCCATCCCCAATCTGTAACCTACGAATCATCCCCTGCTGCTGCAGCACAACGGGTGGCCGATATTCATGGGGGAGCAGGGCCTTGGGCCGTTGCCGGTTACCGCATGGGTTTAAGAGCCTTAAAGGAGTTGGATCTGCTTAGCCCCACCCCTCATACCTCCATGAACCGCTTTGCGGTGGAGGTGATTCATGAATCACCCAGGGAGATCCAATTTACCTCCGTTGTGGATGGCCTGCACGCCGGCACCGGTGCCAGCTTGGGAAAAATGAACCTGAAATGGGTAGAGGTGGGATCCCTGGCCGACATGCGCAGCCTGGTTATTCACAAGGAAAGTGGCAGACGGGTGGAATTTCGCGTACTTCCTACTTTTCTGGAAAAGTATCGAGATTTGCCAAGGGAAGCCTTGGCAGCAGCAGGGCAGCAGGTTTTGCAGCTAGCAGACGAAGAGATTTTCACTGTTACGGTTAGTCCCTAGGCCAATCCCCCCGGCATGGATTGGAATCCCCTCAGTTTGGAGGTATGATGCAGTCTTACCGTTAGGCCCCTCTGGGGATCAGCCACAGGGAGTAATGGGGAAAGTCCGGTGTAAATCCGGCGCTGTGCCGCAACTGTGATGCGCTAGAGCTTGGCTTGGCGCTCAGTCAGGATGCCCGCCTACGGTTTTGTATCCTTGAGTTCCGCGTTGCACGGAAAGAGGAGATTGGATAGATGAATAAAGTTTGTATCCTCAGCTTGGGGCTGGGGCTGCTGTGTGTTGGCATCCCGATGAAGGGATGGACACAAGGAGCGGATGCGGTGCCCCCGGAGGTTTTGGATACAGGGATTAGCGCTGAGATTCTCAATCAACCGGTAACCAGTCCTTTTCGTCGTCCGGGATTGTTGCGGGAGTCTTCGCGTCCTGTGTATGTGATTACCCGTCAGCAGATTCGGGAGCAAGGGGCGAGAACAGCCCAGGAAGCGCTGCGCTACCTGCCAGGGATCCTCAGTGATGGCACCGCCGGTACCCAGTTGGGGGCGCTTAGCTCTCAATTCATGCGGGGGGCGCGCACGGCTCAAGTTTTGGTGTTGCTCGATGGCCGCCCGATCAATGATTTGGGCTTTTTTGGTGGGTTTGATCTCTCCCAAATCACCAGCGATGTAATTGAGCGAATTGAGGTCTCGCCAGGGGGAGGATCTACCCTTTACGGTTCTGATGCCATCGGTGGGGTAATTAACATTGTCACGGTAGCTCCGACGGCTGAGCCGGAAACCTTGCTGGAGGCCGCTGTAGGCAGCTATGGGCTGAATGAACAAGGGATCCAATCGCGGGGGCAAGTGCAGGATCTAGGCTGGGTGGTGAGCTACCGCCGCCTAGAAAGCAACAATGACTTTCCGTTTGCAATTGCCCGCCTGGAGCAATCCGGGATCCGAGAAAATTCAGGGGTGGAGTACAACAATCTGCAGGCCAAGCTCACCTGGCAACTGAGCCAGGAGCACACCTTAAACTTGAATGCTCTTTACCTCACCAAAGCCTTTCAGGTGCCGGGTAGCACCACCTTTCCTTCCCTGGATGCCATTCAAAATACGAATGATCTCCTGCTGGATTTGGATTGGCTCTGGCTACAAGAGGAGGGATCCCTGCGGGCCAGGCTATTTTGGGATGATCTCAACTATCGCTTTAGCGCCCCTGAAACTCAGGGCTCGCGTGATGTGATTCTGAGAAGCGGTTGGGGATCCCAGCTGCAGTATGACCGACCAATTGGCAAGCAACTCAGTCTAACAACCGGTCTAGACTATCGATCTATTGCCGGGCGCAACACCACCTTCTCTTTTGCCGAGGGATCCAGCTGCGTCAATTACGACAACCAAGTGAATCAAGGGGCACTGTTTGCCCGGCTGGACTACACTCCCAATCCGGAGTTGGGTATCAACCTAGGGGTACGCCAAGACTTTAGCAACTTGGTGAACGGCTCTGCGACTTCACCGGCAGTGGGTCTGCGTTGGGCCATAGCCGAGGGGACAATCCTAAGGGCCAATTATGCTAGCAGCTTTCGTACCCCTTTGATTTCAGAGTTGTTCTTTCGGTTGCGGGGTTTTTTTGAGGTGGATGGCAATCCCAACTTGCGTCCAGAACGGGGTGAGAGCTGGGATATTGGTCTGGATCAAACCTTGGGAGAAAGTGGACTGTTGCGTCTGACGTTTTCCCAAAATCGCATCCGCGATGGAATTACGTTTGTCAGCACCGGGGAACGATCCGGCTCCTATGAAAACATTGGCTTGGTGGAGTACACCGGTCTGGAAGCTGCCCTGGATCTGCGTCTAGGCCCTAACTGGACTGCTTTTATCAATTACACCTTGAATGAGCCGAGAATTCGTGAAGCTTTAGACTCAGCCACAATTGGCAAGGAACTGGCCTTTGTAGGGGCAGATAGCTTCAACTTGGGGCTGACCTATCGTGATCCTGAGGGCTGGTATGGATCCCTCTTGATGCATCAAATTGGGCCCTTTTTTACCAACAACAGCAACAGCCAATCTCTCCCCGGCTACACCACCTTGGCCCTGAAAGGAGGGATCCCGATTGCAGACAGCTTAGCTCTGGAAGTGGGGGTAGAGAATCTGCTGGATCAGCAGTATGAAGTGTTTCCCGGTTATCCCGGCATTGGGCAAACCTTGAGAGTTAACCTGCGGGGGCAATTTTAGGGCTGTACTTTCAACACATGGGATGGATCCCAACCTCTTTTTATCCTTTACAGATCAAACCGACCATGACCCAAATGATTCAACCTACTCAGTCTCCATCTTCATCTAGCTTGACTCATCATCTTTTGATCTGCACCACTTGTGGATCCCATTGGGTTAATGGCCAAAAAGAAGGCACTAGCCAAGGTGAAAAGCTCCTGGAAAAGCTGCAATCCTTGACACTGAATCCACAACTTAAAATTAAGCCCATAGCTTGTATGAGCGGCTGTAGCCATGCCTGTGTGGTTGGACTGGCGGCTAAGCAGAAAACCACTTATGTTTTCGGGGATTTGGATCCCGACAAGGATGTGGATCGGATTGTGGCCACAGCAGAACTTTATCTGACCAAAGCAGATGGGATCCTACCTTGGGGCGAGCGCCCTCTGAAAAAAGGGGTGATTGCCCGCATCCCACCTGTGGAATAGCACCGGGCTGAAGAGGGAATCCCATTGAAGATCAACATCAAAAGATCAACATCAAAAGATCAACATCAAAAGATCAACATCAGAAGATCAACATCAGAAGATCAACATCAACTGAGAGCAGCAATGGCTTCTTTTCATCCTTGGGTTACACCGCTTCACCAATCTTGGCAGGAGGTTTCCCCCACAGGGTGGACCCTTGCGTATGAAGGGATCCCTACCCATATTGATTGTTTGGGGCCGTTGCTGTACAGCCTATTCCAGGAGCACTGGGCGCAGGTGCAGGTGGGGCATGTGGTCGAAGGAGGGGTACTGGAACTGGCTTTCAAAGCTCCCCCGGCCCTGTGTGTTCTCTACGATGGCTATCTGACTGTAGCCACTGAAACTTGGCATTTGCATCTCTGTTTGGAGGAGCACCGGGGCGGTCCCCACAACAAAACCCCGCCCGAGTTGCGTAAGAAGCGGCTGGTCAGTCGAGCGGCTCTTTATCAACGTCTGAATCCAGAGGGGAAACCTCGTATGTGGGGGATCCAATTTTGGAATGGGGCGGAAGAAGCCTTGCTCCAAGTTTTTCTGCCTAGCCCTTTTTTAGGTCGGGATGAAGATTATCTACCCGAAGGCAAAGCCGATTATAGCAAGCTCTCTTTATATGAGGAAATACAGCAGATCTATGTGCAAGGTAAAAAGCGGATCCCCTATGATGACAATCCTCTGAAGCGCCCCTATTTGGCTGTCTGTCGTTCCAGCCGCTGCAACCCCTCCCGCAATTATCAACCGGTGGTTGAAGCCCTAGAGTCTGCTGTTAGTGCAGCGCAGCTCAATGTTAAAGTCATCACCTCCGGTTGCTTGGAAGTTTGTCAACGGGGGCCGGTGGTTTTTTATTCAGGGGATCGCACCTGGTACACCCGGGTAACTCCTTCAGTGGCTGAGCAAATTGTTCAGGAGCATCTTCTCCACCATTGTCCTCTTGTCACCCATCTTTTCCCAGGAGCATAAGCCATGACCACCTTACAATCTTTAAGCTCTTTTGTGCCCAGAAAAACTGCTTGGATCCCGGCTCCAATCTGGATACACACTTGCCAACAAATGGCCCAAGGCTACTTTTGGCCAAGCCTAATCACCACCGTTGGCTGTTTGGGTAACATCACTTACACTTGCACCCTCCCTTTTGTAACCGTTGGTATTCTGACCGGAACTACCCTAACTCGTTCCAAGGCAATCCTCAGTACTTTAATGATCTGGCTGGCCAATCAAATCTTTGGCTATTTACTGCACAACTATCCCCGTACACCCGATTCTTTTGGCTGGGGCATTGTTTTGGGAATTGCTACTTTAAGTGTGACCCTAGCTGCCAGTTATCGACCTCTTTTCAAGCCGGTGAAGCCCGGTCAATTGTGGCTCAATTATGCTTGGATCCCCTTGATGCTGGTACTGGGATTCCTGGGCTTTCAAGTGTTGATTTTCTTGGCCGGCTTATTTTTGGGGGGTACTCATGGTTTGACTTTGCCGGTCTTAGGAAAAATCTGGCTGGATAACTGGCTATGGACAGGATTGTGGATTGGGATCCATTCTGTATTGGTTGGGTCAAAAGCTCGAAGTCTCTATCCCATTTCCCAACCCGCTCACCTGGAATACCCAGCCTTTAATAAGCCCGCTTCTAAAGCGTAATCGATGGCGGCAGGAGAGGGCTAAGGGATCCCTTCCCCCCCTGAAAAGCACCTTCAATTTGGGAACCTTGATCTTTGTAGCAGAGGGCGCACCAGACTTAGCTCACGAGACAGCCACTTCTTGAGTCGTGTTGAAAGTTGTGGATCACAGTTTGAAATGTCTCCAGTCTGTCGCGAGTGCGATCAGGTTTTATGGCAATTTCTTCATGGTTGCAGGGGTATTTAGCAGTTCTGCTGCCCAGAGAATGGCCTGCTTCAGGCTATCGGCACGGGCCACTCCCTGGCCGGCAATATCAAAAGCGGTGCCATGGTCGGGGGAGGTGCGAATAAACGGCAGACCAATTGTCAGGTTCACCGCCCGGTCAAAAGCCAGCATCTTAACCGGGATCAAGCCTTGGTCGTGATAAAGGGCCACATAAGCATCGGCAACAGCCGCAGAGCCAGCCCCATACCAGGCTTGAGCGGGAGACAGCCACATCGTATCTGCCGGCAGCGGCCCCCAGATGCGGGCTTTGGGATAGGTTTGCAGCAGCTGAGTCAACCATTGCTGCTCTTCCTGGCCCAATTGCCCTTGTTCCCCCGCATGGGGATTCAGCCCAGCCACCGCAATCCGTGGATCAGCAATGCCAAAGAGCTGGTGTAGGGATCCCACTAGCAGATCCAACTTGGCCCGCAGCAGTGCTGGAGTGAGAATTGCTGGAACTTGGCGCAGAGGAATGTGGGTGGTTGCCAACAAAACCCGCAACTGCCAGTGGCTCCAGGGGGAACGGGCCACAAACATCATGCCGTAGTGCTCAGCGTGACTCAATTGTGCCAAGACTTCCGTTTGACCGGGAAAAGAATGCCCCGCTTGCTGCCAGAGATACTTGGCAATCGGAGCCGTGATGATCCCCTGAAACTTCCCCTGTAAGGTTTGTTCAATGGCCGTTTTGAGATAAATAAAACTGGCAGCACCACTATCTGGGTTGCCCTGCCCTAGATGCGAGGGCCGCAGGCGAAAATCTGTATCACATTCCTCAATGCAAAGATGGGCCGGATCGGCTAAAGGGGTAGGGGTTCTCTCCTTGAGCAGCTGGTAGGTGGTTTCCAACACCTGCCGGTTGCCCACCACCGTGATTTGCCCACAGGCTTGCACCTTGGGCTCCGCCAGCGCCTTGAGAATAATTTCCGGGCCAATACCGAGGGGATCCCCCAGGGTGAGGGCCAGTTGGGCAGCTGGAGAGACAGGTAACATTGGGCAAGGTTTGGGTGCGTCCGGCAAGTTAGCCCTCTCAAGGGTTGCGGTGGAGGGAGGGATCCGCTTGAGCGTGGCCGATCTCATTCAAGTCATTGAGGCGACGGAGGATCCCCCATCCTTGCAGCGCTTCCAGGAGCGCTTCCCGCACAATCGGTACGGTTTCTTGATCCAGAGCCAGCCGCAAGTAGTCCACCGCCAGACGGGTTTGCTCAGCATCCAACTGGGACATCAGCCCTTGCAAACGACGAACACCCACTAGTCGCTTAAAGGAATCAGGGGAGGCAATATCGCTCAGATCCCGCTCAAATTGAGACCGTTGCCGCTCCTGTCGGCGATTCAGCCACTCCCAAAACAGCACCGACAACAAGCCCAAGGTAGCCAGCCCCTGCAAAATCGCGCCCGTGGTCAACCAACGTTGACTGGACTCTGCCCAAATAGAAACAAGGGTATAGGTGCCAAAGGTAGCGGCTGCTCCGGCAGCAATCGCCAACAACAGGGAGCGATCCCCTCGCCGAAACCAAGCCTGAAACTCTTGCCAGCGTTGGATCAGATCCCGACTGCGCCAAGCATACAGGCCCAACATCACCAAGGATCCCACCAGCAGAGAAAGACTCAGCCGCCAATTCCAAAAAGCCAGTCCCAGCAGGGCTAACCCCGACAGAGCCAACACCCTCCACTGGGCACGTGGACCGCGCAAAGCCGAGACCACCAGCAGCGCGATTTGGGATCCCAGCTGAGCTGACCCTTGCCGGATCCGCCGCAGGTAGTCTGGCCAAGAGCCCTGACCAGAGGAGGGGCGACGCGAATAATCGTTCACAGACGGCAACTCCCAGAGCTTTGTCCTGTTCCGCTACTGGATCCTAGCTTGATCAGACTATCCCAAGGTTATGCAAATCATCTCTACTCAATGGTGCAGCCCCCTCCTGGCTTGACTGCAGCAGTCCTTCCAACGAATCCGGATATCCGGGACAGAAGTGAGGGACAGTACCGACTATGCAGCGGTGATTGCCTCTACAGCAGCCCGTACCTGATCCAGGTTGATCTGATCCGTGAGTTCCGCCTGACCGATGCGGCGCGGCAAAATAAAACGAACCCGCCCCTGCTTAACCTTTTTATCCGCCTGCATCGCTTGCACCACCGCTTCCCAAGGGATCCCAGTCGGCCACTGGCTAGGCAAACCGGCCCTTTCGATCAGGCGGCGTTGCCGCTCTGCCTCAGCAGCGCTCCACCACCCCATCTGTCGGGCAATCTCCCCTGCTGCCACCATACCCACGGCTACCGCTTCTCCATGCAAATAGCGGCGATAGTGGGTGATACTTTCCAGAGCATGCCCAAGAGTATGGCCATAGTTCAAGATGGCCCGCAAGCCCCCTTCTTTTTCATCCTGTTGCACCACCCAGGCTTTACACTCGGCAGAACGCACCAACAGGTGATGCAAATCTGCCGGGGCAAAGTCAGCATAGCGGCTCAGCTTAGGCCGCTCCTCCAGAAACTCAAACACATCCGGCGCCTGGATCACACCATATTTGATAACCTCGGCTAAGGCAGAGGAGAACTCCCGGGCAGGCAGGGTTTTCAGCACCGTTGGGTCAATCCACACCAGACGGGGTTGGTGAAAAGCCCCGATCAAATTTTTCCCTTTTGGGTGATTAACCCCGGTTTTGCCGCCAATAGCAGCATCCACCATCGCCAATAGAGAAGTGGGGACCTGCACAAAGGGGATCCCGCGCAGCCAGGTGGCTGCCGCAAACCCCGCCATATCTCCGATCACCCCACCCCCCAAGGCAATCATGCAAGAGGCGCGTTCCAACCCAGAGGCCAGGGCCGCGTCATAGATCTTGGCAAGGGAGCGGAGGGTTTTATAGCGCTCGCCAGCAGGCAACAAACACAGGTGAGGAATAAACCCTGCAGCCTGTAACCCTTGCATCAAAGGAGCAGCAAAGTGCTTGGCAATCAGCGGATGACTTACCACCAAAGCCTTGCCGGAAAGCCCCCGCGCCTGCATCTGGGATCCCAACTGGATCAGGCTGTGGCCGCTTGGTCCTTCAGGAGAATGGATGAGAATGTCATACTGGCTGCCGGGCAGCTTGACAGGAATGAGACAGGGATCCATCGGGGTACGGTAAAAGTTTGACTTACCCCCGCGACTACTGGCGCTACGCATGATGCTAAGCGTTCTTGGAACGGTGCACAGCCCTACCGCAGCAGCGGAACAAAGTCCTTAGTCAGGGGCATTCTGGCGAAAATACCTGTAAAACCCAGAGACTGCTGATTACTCAGGTTTGTATGATGCTCTACCTCAGGTGTAACGACAACTCTTGATTTTTGATGATTTTTGAGTTTTGACCGACTCCATTGAACCTTCAATCCAAATCCGCTATGCGTAGAGTTGCAAGACTATCCGCTCTTCCCCTGCCAAGACAGAATCACTGGCAACAGAGAAGAGCGGTCTAGCGGGCCTTCAACTGGAACCTGACTGCCGGGAGGAACTCCAAGCGAGCAAGAACATGAAGACTCTTCAGCAGGCCGAAGGATCTAAGTTCAAATCGTCAGAGAACAGCCCCGGCGCACAGCCGGCTGAACCCAACTTGATGACCCTTACAACTACTACTATCTGGCATTCGCAAAGCACCTCCCTTACTAGACGACACCCAAAGGTTAGCATAAATCCCTATGACGGGGTGCTTTCTGATAAGGTGGGTTCTCCACCCGATTGCAGAGGGCAGCGGAGAGAACATTCCTTTCCCGGCAACAGCGTAGGATAGAGAAGCGCCCTCTAACCTGTTTTGCCGTGGACTACAAAAGTACCCTCAACCTGCCGCAAACCGAGTTTTCCATGCGGGCAGAGGCGGCCAAGAAAGAGCCCGCCATCCAAGCCTTTTGGCAGAAAGAGCAAATTTACCAGCGTTTGTCCGAAAGCAACAGCGGG
>CALFBB010000060.1 GCA_937944885.1 uncultured cyanobacterium | reverse complement strand
AATCCGGCATAACCCAGCTTTTTCTCGCCTTGCTCGTAACGCGCTTTCTGCAACGCCAAGGCCTTGTTCAGCGAAGCGGCGCATCAGGCGCTGTTGTTCGCCGGTCGGCATGAGTTTGTACTGGAAGGCTTGAAGTCGTTGTATGGTTTGACCATACCAGCAGACGCCAGGCTGAAAAACCAAAGACAAGGACGGCTACGCTGTCCGCGCTATCCTTCCCCGCCCTGTTAGCTTGCTCCCGCGCAGCAGTAGAGCGGGGCTTGCCGCACAACGGGTCAGTGAGTTAGGCCAGAATTGCTCTGATAAGAGTGTTTCTCTTGTTCTGTTGCTTGTTCTGTTGCTGTTGTTTGCTGGCGGACTTCATCGATTAACCGTCGCACTGTTGCCGTACCGGAAGAGGCCCTAAATCGAAAAGGGAATTTACCTTTGCTCAGCATGCGCAACCCCAAAGGGGCCAAACTGAGCAAGCCCTTGGGATCCCGTCCTTGATTGGCCACCACCTGCAAACCAAAGCGGCGTTCATCGATCCAGCCGCCGGAGCGCACCAGTTGCACCAGGGTCTTGCGATGGCGAATGGCCACACTTTCAGCCCCAGTCCCCCCCTGGTTGGGATAGCTGGCTAGGATCCCTTGCTTCAGTTCTGTAATTCGATCTAGGGGTGCTACCCCCATTGGGCAGACGCTGTTGCAATTCCAGCAGCGGGTACATCCCCATACTCCAGCAGTGCTGTCTTGGGCTTGCAGGCGCTCCTTGTGGCGGTTATCGCGGCTATCTTGTACAAGGCGATTGGCCTTGGCCAAAGCATGGGGGCCGACAAACTCCGGGTTCACCTCTTTGGCGTTGCAGTCCGAGTAGCAAGCGCCACAGAGAATGCAGCTGCTAGCGGCATTGAGGTGCTCTCGCTCTGCTGGCGATTGGAGAAACTCTCGCTCCGGAATACGACGGCCTGCTGTACTGACAAAAGGATCCACCCGGCTGAGGTCATTCCAGAAAGGTTGCATATCCACCACCAGATCCCGCACAACCGGCAAGTTGCCCAAAGGGCCAAGGGTAATGCAAGCCGGATGGGGGCTATGAGGTTGCAGTTCCTCCTCAACATGTTGCCGGCAAGCCAGGGCGGCCCTGCCGTTGATGCGCACAGCACAGCTGCCACAGATAGCGTTGCGGCAATTTTTGCGAAAGGCCAAGCTGCCATCTTGCTCCCACTTGATTTGGTTGAGGCAATCCAGAATCGTGGCGCCAGGAGAAGTCTCCAGCCAGAAGGACTGAAGGCGGGGAGGGTCAGGGGGCAATTGACGAAAGATTTGAAATTCAACTTGCATAAGTTGAGCCGGCCAAAATCCTATCCTAGCGGCAGTGTAGCTTTTGCCAGCACAAGCCAGCGCCTGTCCGGCAAGGGTGGGTGGCCCTCCAGCAAGAACAGAACCCCTTACAGGGCGCGACTGAGGGCACTCCCTGGCCCCTGAAACAGCAACCAGGACAGGAGAAAGTTGGTTACAAATACCCCCAGCAACGCTGTTACCACTGCGTCGGTGGTGGAGCGCCCCACCCCTTTGGCTCCACCGGTTGTGGAGAGGCCCCAGCTAGAGCCTACGATGGCAATCAACGCTCCAAATACCATCGCCTTAAAACAACACACCAGCAAATCCCAGGGAGCAAGCAGGTTTTGCGCCGAGGTGAGAAACAGGTTGGGGGAGATGTTGTAGGCGGAAGCGCAGATAATCATCCCCCCTACTAGGCCGGTAAGTAAAGACAAAATCGTCAGCACCGGCAGCATCAGCCCAGAAGCAATCACCCGTGGGATCACCAGGTAATCCACCGGATCGGTGCGCAGCAGCTGCAACGCATCAATTTGCTCGGTTACCTTCATAGTACCCAGTTCGGCAGCAAAGGCGGATCCCACTCGACCGGCCATGATCACAGCCGTTACCACCGGGGTCAGTTCACGGGTGAGGGCAATGGCCAAAACACCCCCAATTAGGGAGGAAGCCCCAAAGTTGATGAACTCCCGCGCCAGCTGAATGGTGAACACCCCACTGATCACCACAGCCGTGATCAAAACAATGAGCAAAGATTCCAGCCCAACCGCAGACAATTGATCCAAGGTATTGCGGCGGTGGATACGCCCTTGGCCCAGATGTAAGATCACTTGCCCGGCCAAGAGCCAGCTATTACCAACCCGGTTTAACCAGTCCATTGGCCTTCTACCCTGCCCTTAGGAGGCTGAGACTTTTTCCGGCTCAGTTTCGGATTCTGCCGGAAGTTGGAAACTGGGCACAAAGGAGGCGCGGGTCAGAGGTTGATCAAGGATCAGGCCCTCGCCACCCAGAACCTGCAGGGCGCGACCCTCCACCGAGATCCACAGCCGTGCGTCAGGGTTTTGGCTGGTGGCTGTGTAGAGAACTTGGGTAATCCGGCTCATCATGGCGGTGGATCCCCCCCCTTGGGTAAATTCGGGGGAGAAATTGAGAAAAATATCGTTACCCTCAATCCGCACATCCAGGATGCGCGTCTCAGGCGGGATCGCTGTGCTGAGTTGAGGATCTTTGGGGCCGGCAATCAGCTCCTGTAGGGCAAGGCGGATCCCTTCTTGAGCATCGAGGGCACGCACGCTACGTTCCTGCTGTACGTAGTAGATGGCATTGTCAGCAGTAGTCAGCCAGTAGAGGGAAAGGGTTTGTTGTGGCCCAATGCTATACCACCAAGCTCCCCCCATTAACCCTAGCCCCGCCAAGAAACCCAGGATCCCCAGTTGTAGGGCCGTACCACGTCGTGGGCGAGAACGTCGTCCTACTGACCCAATGGATCTGAACTCTGCCGTGCGCCCTCCGTAGTGGCTCATAGTTGGCAATTCCTTCATCTCACCTAGCTCTAGGGTAGCGGAGAAAAGTCTCCTCTGCGGGGGATCCCTGGCCAGGGGGCCAAGCATTCAGTAAGCTTTTACGCGCCGATTGAGGAGCAGACCAAAGGCCAGGGGGTAGTCAACTTTTTCCCGAGGCTGGGCAGCTGTTTTCTTGCCTGGATGAGGCCGGCCTCGAAAAGGCGGACCAGAGCACGCTCAACAAGGTGTAGGCTTTAGGGCAGAGCGGCCCGCCGGGATCCTGTCAGATACTCTAGGGTTTCGACCCGAACAAACCCGATGACCTGCAGTTGCTCGGATCCCACCTCCAGGCTCAGCACCCGCAGCAGGATCCCCAGTTCTTCCAGTTCCTCCAGGTTGAACACCTCATTGAGGCCACCCAGAAAAGCCTGAGAAATTTCGTCCGGCACCCGTACAGAAGCAACCACAAATTCCGGCTCCTGAAGCTTAAGGGTTTGTCCCCCCTCCACTTGGATCCCGGCATTAAAGACCACATCGATGGATTGCTCTGTCTCGCCGCTGCGCTCTACTAAAAGAGCGGAAAGTCGGATACGATTGGGTTCCAAGAAATCAACGCGTGGCTGCCGCAGATCAAAACGGCTGGGTTCTTCCCGGCGTCCGGCGAAGGGCAAATCCGCCTGAATGCTCTGGAATTGACTGAGAACTTCTGGGGAGTTTAAGGCGGCATTTAAGTCTTCTGCCCGCACCACGATACGTACCGCTGCCTGCAGAGGCCGATCCAATCGCAAGGGAGCCCCTTGAAAGGAGGAAGGGTTGATCGCCAGGGCATCGGTTTCCAGCTCTAAAACCTCGATCCGAGGAAAAGGGGCTCGATACAATCCTCGCCCGGCTATCAGCAGGCGGTCCGCTTCGCCATTGAGAAGACGGTAGTTGGGCTGACTTTGGATACGGACATCCAGAACTTCCGCCCGATCCAGCTGATCCAACAGAAGCTGCCGTGCTGAGCGATCAGCAAAGTAGCCGGCTCCACCCCCCAATCCCACCAACAACCCCAGGAGGGCCACTAGGATCTCCATCTCGCCTATCCCCCTGTGGACTCAAACCAGCTTAGCAAGCAGGAGCCCCAGTAGGGCTATCCCATCTCTCCCCATCCCCTTGCCAGGAGGTTCAGTCAAAAGCCAGCCGCATCCAAATCAATGCAGTACCTTGAGGGAGCTGGCTTCAATGGGACGATTCCCCATGAAGGTTTTGGCAATCTTTAGGCCATCGACCATGACCGGGCGATTGGGTAGGCGGTCGGTGCGGAACTTAACCTCAGAAGCAGCCGTGGGTCGCCCCTCGCCCCAGGTGTCTACCACTTTAAGAGTGCCGGCAGTCACAGGGCGACCTTCACCGTAGTAGTCCACCACCTTTAGACTGGAAGCGCCAATGGGACGGTGATCAATGCCGATTTCGGTGAATTTGACGGGGCTGGCAAATACCAACGGTCCCCCCTGCTGGCTCACTTTCTCTGAGGGAGGAGTGGCAATGGACGCCTGGTCAGCAGGCAAGGGGACCAAGTTCAGACCTTTACCAGAGGCGGGCGAAGCTTCTTGCTCCGGTAGGGTGAGAGGATGACCATTACGAGCAGCCATGGGAATCTCCTGAATGGATAGAAAGGAAAATAAAACGGGGCTGGACCTCAGACAAGACCGCAAAAGGGAAAAAACTTAGATACTGACCACCCCCCACGCAGGTAGGGATCCCCGGTTACCACCCGGTTACCAAGATTCTAAAGACATTCTAAATATATCCTAATATCCTAATGTATCCTCTAATGTGTCCTGAGCCAGAGATGGGGTCAGAATCTCTAAGCTGCCGGGATCCCTTGAACAGTATTAGAAATAGGGGATATACTACCCCTGGAGTGGTTGGGGGAAATTGATGGCTGGTATCCACCACCTGCGCTACTATAGGGTGATCTGGGTCAGTGGCACTGCCCCAGTTCTCTTAGCGGTACTGCTGTTATCCAGCCAAGTGGCTCAGGCTAGCCAGGCACCCCATTTAGATCTTCTTCTAGATCCTCAGCCTCAGTTTGACCTCAACCTTGTTCGCTCTCGGACTTTACCCTGGCAACAGCCCTCCATGGTTTTTGAAGGGGTGGATCCTAAGGATACAGGGAGTTGGGCAGATGAAGAGGAGCATCCTTTCTTAGAGTTCACGCTAGAGGAGAGTAAGGCCGCCATTGCCCTTTTTGGCTGTGATTGTCCTGCCCATTTGAATCAGTTACGCCAGATGCGCGGTTTGCCGTTGCTCTAGGGATACCCTATACCGGGATCCATCCCATTCAGAGGGTAGGGTGTGGCTCCCATCTTTCAAGGCAGCAGCGGCAGAATCTCAATTTCGGTCCGTTGGCTTTGGTTGGGTTGAGGCAAAATGGAGCCACCTGAGGTTACTGGGGCCGTTGGGCTAACCATACCGTGCTGAGCAATCTGTTGGTTAAGACGGGCGATGCGTTCCGGCACAGGGGGGTGAGTGCGTAAGAAATCCGGCAGGGAGCCACGGGATTGCAACTTGGCCAAAAATTGGGGCATCCCCTGCGGGTCAAACCCGGCTCGGTAGGCAGCCCATAGGCCTTTTTCATCGGCAATAAACTCATTTTCCCGGCTACGGGGTCGCCGTACCCCCACTTCCAGGGCTATGGCGGCCAGGTTGCTCTCATTCAAGCCCAACAATTGGGCCCCAAAGCGGGCGGTTGCCGCCTGCTGCAGTTGTTGCAGTCCGTGGCGCTCGCTGATGTGGGCCACCTCATGGGCCAAGATGGCAGCGATTTGGTCGTCATTATCAGCAGCTTGCAGAGCGCCGGTCGTGATGTAGACAAAGCCTCCCATCGTGGCAAAGGCGTTGATGGCCGGATCCTCGATTACCTGGAAGGTATAGGGCAAATGGGGCCGTTCACTGCTAGCTGCCACCCGCTGGCCAATACTATCCACGCGGCTTAACCAGTAGGGATCTGAACTGAGGCGGATCTCACCCCGACGTTTTAGTTGCTGATCGATCTGGCGCCCCAAGCTAACTTCCTGGGCATCATTGAGTTGGCTCACCTGCAGCAGTTGTACCCCCTGGAGCAACAAGCGGCCCCAGTCTTGAGCTTGAGCAGGGGCTGCGAGCAGGGATCCCATCACCAGCAGAGCTATCCCAGAACGGACTAACCCGATTGATGAGCAGATTGACAGCATCGAGATGCCTCCTTACAAGGACTGACCCTCAAGCTAACGATTTTTGACTCCGCTCAGGTTACCAAAAAGGCGGGATCCCTCTGCCATCGAGGGTAAATGTTGGCCGACAGCGGTGCTTCAAGGAGTAGGATAAAACTTCATTGGGGTCTAACCTATTCGTAGCTCATCCTGAAACCCTGACCTAGCTGTACCATTTTCCTGACCATGGGATCCCCTGTACTCAACCCTCGACTCCTGCCGCCCCCTAGCACACATCCCCAGAATGTAGCTTTAGGTACTGTCTATTTTCGTTCCGACTCCCATGGGCTCCATCTGCATTTTCCTGCTGGTATGGACTGGGAGGAGGTGTGGGAAAATCTGGTTTGGCAGTTACGCAGTCGCAAGCCCTTCTGGGCTGGAGTTACCCCCCTCACCCTCTGGAGTCAGGATCGGGAGCTGGATCTGCCCACATTGCAAGCCCTCTCGGTCCTGCTTTCCCAGTATCAGCTGCAGTTGCAGCGGGTTCAAACCACAGTTCGCTCAACGGCGATTGCCGCAGCCACTTTGGGCTATTCTGTGGAGCAATCTTCTCCCTTGCCGGTGATTGCGCCGCCCCCAGCAGATACAGCTCCTCTGTATTTGCGCTCTACGGTACGCTCCGGTACGGCTGTCCGTCACAATGGATCGGTGTTTTTGCTAGGGGATCTCAACCCCGGAGGGGAGATCATTGCCGGGGGAGATGTTTGGGTGTGGGGACGGCTGCGGGGATTGGTTCATGCCGGAGCCAATGGCGACCCGAAAGCTCTCATCTTAGCTTTACAACTGGATCCAACCCAGTTGCGTATTGCCGACCAAGTGGCCCGTCCGCCGGAAGGAGGAGCTTTGCCCAACACACCAGAGGTGGCTTACCTACAGGATGATGTCATCTGCATCGCCAGCGTTCAGGACTTTCTGCGGAGAGAGGTATGAGCCGAATCATCGTCATCACCTCCGGTAAAGGCGGGGTTGGTAAAACCACAATCACAGCCAACTTGGGCACAGCCTTAGCCCAGCTAGGACGCTCAGTGGTGGTGGTGGATGCAGATTTTGGCCTGCGCAATCTGGATCTGTTGCTGGGCTTGGAAAACCGGGTAGTTTACACAGCCCTAGAGGTGATTGCCGGGGAATGTCGCCTCGAACAAGCCTTGGTGAAGGACAAACGCACCTCCAATCTTGCCCTGTTGCCGGCTGCCCAAACCCGTAACAAAACGGCGGTGAAGCCGGAGCAGATGCGCCAACTGGTCAGTCAGCTTTCTGACAACCACGATTATGTGCTCATCGACTCTCCGGCCGGGATTGAACAGGGGTTTCGCAATGCCATTGCTGGAGCCACCGAAGCCATTATCATCACCACGCCTGAGCTAGCGGCGGTACGGGATGCGGATCGGGTGGTGGGATTGTTGGAAGCTGCTGAAGTTCGACCGACAAGGCTAATCATCAACCGTCTGCGCCCGGATATGGTATCGGCCAACCAGATGATGTCGGTGGAAGATGTGGTGGAGGTACTGGCGATCCCGTTGGTGGGAATTGTGCCGGAGGATCGGGAGGTGATTGTTTCCACCAACAAGGGTGAACCGCTGGTGCTCTCTTCCCACCCACCCTTGGCCGCTCAGGCATTACAGCGCATTGCCCGCCGGTTGGAGGGAGAAACCGTGGACTTCCCAAATGTGGCTAGTTTAGGGGAGTCGTTTTGGGAACGGGCCAAACGATTTTTAAACCAGAGAGTGATTTGAGCAGCTTTCTTTTCTGATAGCTGTGCACCTGATTTTCTCTAGTGTTTTTTAAGGAATGTCCTCTAGATTGTCTTGGTTCTCTCAATTACCTCGATTGAATGGCGAGTTTGACCTATTAGTGACCTTGTACGCAAGCCTATGCTCCTCGATTTTTTAGATCAGTGGTTTTCTCGACACACCGGCAGCAGCCGTGATCAGGCCAAGCAACGACTGAAGCTGATCCTGGCCCATGACCGCGCCGATCTCACCCCGGCAGCTCTGGAGTCAATGCGCCTGGAAATACTGGCGGTGGTGTCCCGCTACGTGGAGCTGGATTCGGAGGGGCTGCAATTTAGTTTGGCCACGGAAGAAGGGACGACCGCTCTCATTGCCAACTTACCCATTCGCCGTGTCAAACCTTTGCAGGTCAGCCTCAGCCAGCCGGAAGGGGAGCGGGCTTAACAGGATCCCCTCCCGGTGTTCCGGTGATCTGCAGTTGAGGCTATTCTCTGCCTGAGTTACCTTGTAATGAAGTGCAACAGCACTATCCCGTTAGATTTTGAAAGATGTTCTTTCTTCGCTCCCACCTTGGTTTGGCCAGCTCTGGAGTCTTCCGCAACTAAATCCTCCAGTCGTTAAGCCGTCCCTGTTAAGCGCCGCTCATGCAACTGCGGTAGGTCGTTAAGACGGAGTCCTCGGTAAGGGAGGTTGAGCCTCAGCATGGAAAATTCATTTGAGCTAACGATCCTGTTTACGCTGGCCTTGGTGGCCGGGATCGGGGCTCAGGTGCTGGCCAATTTTGTGGGGGTACCGAGCATTGTTTTCCTGCTCTTGTTTGGCCTGTTGCTGGGGCCAGATGGTTTGAGCTTGGTCCATCCGCAAGTCATGGGATCCGGGCTGGAGGCGCTGGTATCCTTGGCGGTGGCCCTGATTTTGTTTGAGGGGGGGCTTAACCTCAGGTTGCAGCGGCTGAACCAGGTTTCCGAGAGCCTGCGCAATCTGGTGCTGTTTGGATCCCTGCTGACTTTGGTGGGGGGGGCGGTGGCCGCCCACTATTTGGGGGAATTTCCCTGGCGCTTGGCTTTTTTGTTTGGATCGCTGGTGGTGGTCACGGGGCCAACGGTGATTAACCCTATCCTGAAACGGGTGCGGGTGGATTCAGCCGTGAGTACGCTCCTGGAGGGAGAAGGGGTACTGATCGACCCGGTGGGGGCCATCCTGGCGGTGGTGGTGCTGCAGGTGGTGCTCTCCGGACATCCCAGCTTTTTAATGGCCCTAGAACAGCTGTCTAGCCGCATAGCCATTGGATCGGCGGTAGGGGCACTGGGGGGCTGGCTGATGGGATCCTTCCTGCTCTGGTCGCGGCAGTTTCTCACCGAGGAGTTGCGCAACTCGGTGGTGCTGGCGGGGGCGCTAGGGGTCTTTGTTTTGGCGCAGTCGTTGCGCTCGGAGGCGGGCCTGATGGCTGTGGTGCTGGCGGGGCTGGTGGTGCGGCAGAAGGCGGCCATTGCCGAGCGGGGGGTGCGGCAGTTTCACGGCCAGCTGGTGGTGGTAGCGGTTTCGGTGTTGTTTATTCTGCTTACCTCCACCCTCTCTATCAAGGCGGTGTTTGCTTTGGGTTGGGGATCCCTGGCCACGGTGCTGTGTTTGATGCTCTTGATTCGCCCCTTGAGCGTTTGGCTATGTACCCTAAACAGCGACCTGAATTGGCGGCAGAAACTCTTCGTGGCCTGGTTGGCCCCACGGGGCATTGTGGCAGCTTCTGTGGCCTCTCTATTTGCCATTCTCCTAACGGAGCGGGGTATTACCGGGGGGGATGCCCTCAAGGCGCTGGTGTTCTTGACAATTTCTCTGACGGTGACGGTCCAGGGGCTAACAGCAGCCTGGGTGGCCCGTTGGTTGGGGTTGGATCAGGGCAGCTCCACCGTGATCATTGGGGATCACCCCCTCACCGGCCAGTTGGCCCAGTTGATGCGCTCCCTCAATCAAACGGTGGAGGTGATTCCGCTACTGTCGGCCCAGGGATCCTTCAAAAACGGGCAAAACGGCCACAAGTCCAATCGTGCGGCTGCCGACCCAGAGGTCGATGGCTTCTCCGGCAAAAAAGGGGGCGCCACCGAGGCCAAAGCTCTACCCAGCAATGGCAAACCGCCGGAAGAGTCCCCCAGATCAGAGTCGGCCCCCGGATCCCTGCAGGAGGCAGTTCTCAATGAGTCGGCCCTGTTGAAAGCCGATATTGAGCATGCGGAAACCCTGTTGATCATGACCCTGAATCCACAGGTGAACTGGGCCATTGCCGAGCTGATGGTCAAGCTTTCGATCTCTGCCACCATCTGGACGGTGTTGCTCCCGGATATGCCCATTTCAGAAGGGATCCGTACCTTACAACCTCCCTTCCCCCAACTGCAGCGCTGGGCCGGCTATGTGGAGGCCAA
>CALFBB010000059.1 GCA_937944885.1 uncultured cyanobacterium | reverse complement strand
CATTAAACATCCTCAAAAAGGGCATGGCTACTCTAGGTATAGATTGGCAAAACAGTACCCAAGGGCATTGGGGAACTGGGGAGAAATCCCGAACGACTGAGGAGATAATTGCCTCTGCTATGGATGAGCAGCCTGAAATAGTAGCCTGAAATAGTAAGTAATGTCGTTGAATCAGTAACAAGAATCCTCTCCCTTTGGGAAGGGGAGTATGTTAAGAAGCTCGTTCCTTCAGCTGAGCAGCGGCAATTAGGTCGTCAGTTGCACTCCGCCAAAATTCTGGGCTCTAGCCCAGAGATAAAAGGCAAAGCAGAAGGCTTAAGCTTTTTGGGGTTGACTGCCATTGGTGCGAGCGTAGTCATCACTAAAGCGAATGATGTCATCCTCACCCAAATACTGGCCGTTTTGTACCTCGATGATCACCAGAGGAATAACACCCGGATTTTCTAGGCGATGGACAGTGCAGGGAGGTACGTAAGTAGATTGGTTGGAGGTGATAATTTTTTCTTCATTACCACAGGTTACCTTGGCGGTGCCGGCAACAACGATCCAATGTTCGCTGCGGTGGTAGTGCATTTGTAAGCTGAGACGATGCTTGGGCAACACCACGATCCGCTTGATTTTGTAGCCGGGACCCTCCTCCAGCACGGTAAAGGTGCCCCAGGGCCGAGTTTCGGTGTTGCTCTCGACCAGCTGGGCCAAAGTGTCGGCAGAAAGAGAGATAGGAAGTTTCTCTGGTGCAGCCAGATTTGGCTCTGGGGTGTCCAGCATGAAGGTGCCCTCCTCAGGAGTATACTCCCCAGATTATCCCAGCTCTTTCGGGATCCCCAATGAAGGTTACCTCTTGAACATAAAATCCTGTGGGATCATGAAAGAGTGTTTAGCTTCGGGATAACCCTATTGTTTTCTATGACTTCCCCTCAGGCTGTTCCTTCCTATCCGGTTCACATTCATGATCGGCAACGGGATCAGCACTATCTAATTGAGGTACCCGCCGACCAGTACATCTTGACCAGTGCAGAAGCCCAAGGGATCTCGCTGCCGTTTGCCTGTCGCAATGGAGCCTGTACCACCTGTGCGGTGCGGGTGCGAGCGGGATCCCTTTATCAACCCGAGGCGATGGGCATCTCACGGGAGCTTAAGGAGCAGGGCTACGGACTGTTGTGTGTGGGCTATGCCCGCTCGGAGCTATGGGTGGAAACCCAGGATGAAGATGAGGTGTATGAGCTGCAATTTGGGCGCTACTTCGGCAAGGGACGGGTCAGACCAGGGCTGCCGATTGAGGATGAGTGATGTCCTTGGCGGTGGAGTCTTCTCAAGGAAGCCAAACCCTACCCCGGCAAGGGTGGCTTTTGGGGGCAGCAGCGCTGATCTCGGTGAATTTGGCCCCCAGTTTGCTGTTGGTGCTATTTGGCCTGGGTCGCAGCTATTGCCTCTGCGGTTGGCAGCTGTTTCGGGATCCCTTGCATCGGTTGGCCTTGGGGTTGAGCCTTGGCACGGTGGCAGTGGCGCTGCTGGGGCAGGATTGGCGGCTAAGTTTGCCAGGCATGTTTAATTATTGGCCCTTCCTGTTGATGCTGCCGGTTTTTGCCGGGGTGCTGGTGGAGGCAAAGAGGCGCAGGCGGCTGGCCCAGGTGCTGGTGCTAGGCAGTTGGCTGATGCTGCTTCTGGGTTGGGGAGAGGTCTTGTGGGGTTGGCAAGGGGAGCTGGTTCTGGGGCCGCTGTGGATCACAGGGGTTGCCGGTGGGGAGCGACCAGCAGCAGCTTTTACCTCAGCCAATATTCTGGCTATCTATTTGGTGATGATCCTCTGTTTGGCGGCGGGTCTGTGGATAGACCGGGCTGAGGATAGGCCACAGCCTTGGCTCACTGGGGTCGGCCTCTGGCTGACCTTAGGGCTGGGATCCCTGTTGCTTATCCTGACGGCCTCCCGCAATGGATGGGGGGTAGGAGCCTTGGCCTTGCTGCTGGGGCTGGGGATCCGCCGCTGTTGGTGGGGAATAGGTCTCCTCATGGGTACCGGTATGGCCGGTTTGGCCGCCGCTTGGGATTGGCCCGGTTGGCGAGCTGTTGTGCCTCGCTTGATTTGGAGCCGCCTGGCCGATACCTTTGACCCACAGGCTACCTATTTCAGTTCCACCGCCAATCGGCTGCATGCCTGGCGGTTCGCTCTACAGATGGTGCGAGAACGCCCCCTAACCGGTTGGGGATGGCAGAGCTTTGCAGATCTTTACCATGCTCAGCATCCACCGGAACTGCTGGGTCACTGTCACAATATGTACCTGCATCTGGCGGCTGAGGGAGGGATCCCCCTCCTATTGGGTTACCTACTGCTGGGGGGATGGATTTTGTGGCGGGGCCTCAAGGCTTGGCGCCGAAGCCAAGAGGGGGTGCTGCTGGGGATCCTCCTGGCGCTGGCAGCTTTCTTGGCCTCGGGGTTGCTGGATGTGGTGATCTTGGATGGCCGCATCCATCTGTTGGTGACCTTGCTTCTGGGAGCAGTCTTGGGGGCTAGCCAAGAGAGGGATCCTCAACCTCAGCACCATGCCACAATAGAAAGCCCCTCCTCGCCCTGACCATGACCGTTCCCTCTCTTTCCGACGCTCCGGTGAAACCAGGAGACATTCTCTCGCTACAAATTACTGGGCTAACGCCTCAAGGGGATGGCATTGGTCACACCGTCGCTCCCGGTAAAGGGCAGGTGATCTTCGTACCCCAAGGGATCCCTGGGGATGTTGTAGAGGTGCGGGTGATTGAGAGCAGGCGCAACTACCTGATCGGGCGGATTCAATCGATCCAGGTTCCTTCCCCCGAGCGGGTACGACCGGCTTGCATCGTGGCCGATAAGTGTGGTGGCTGTCAGTGGCAGCACGTCAGCTACCCCATGCAACTGGCTATCAAACAGCAGATCCTGGCCGATGCCCTGCAACGCATTGGCGGCATCCCTTTGCCGGAGCCGGTGCCCATTTTGGGATCCCTGCAACCGCTCCGCTACCGCAACAAAGTCACCTACCCTATCGCCAAGCCGGCAGGGCAGCCCTTGCGCATGGGTTACTACCAAACCGGTAGCCACCGCCTCGTCAATCTCAATCAATGCCCTGTCCAAGATGAGCGGCTAGATGTGTTTCTTAAAGAAATTAAGCAAGACTTGCAAGAAACAGGCTGGAGTGTTTACGAAGAAAGTCGGCATCAAGGAGATCTGCGCCATTTGAGCTTGCGCATTGGTCGTCGCACCCGCGAGGTGTTGTTGACCTTGGTCAGCTGCAGTCACCGGCTACCTGGGTTGGAAACTTGGGCCCGGCGCTGGCTGGAGCGCTATCCCGACTTAGTGGGAGTTTGCCTCAATCTCAACCCCACCCGCACCAACGTCATTTTTGGCCCCCACACCGAAGTCATCGCCGGTCGGGGTGCTTTGCGAGAGGAGTTTGCCGGCCTTTCCCTCTGGATCGACAGCACCTCTTTCTTTCAGGTCAATACTGAGCAAGCGGAAGCCTTTTTTACCTGGATAGCCGATCAATTGCACTTGCAAGGAGAAGAAACCATCCTCGATGCCTACTGCGGTATCGGCACTCTTACGCTGCTCTTGGCACAAGGGGCCAAACGGGTGATCGGGGTGGAATCTCTACCGGCAGCTGTGCTCCAAGCTCGCTACAATGCCCAGTTTAATAACATCACCTCGGTACAATTTTTCCAGGGTACTGTCGAACAGGTGCTGCCCACCTTGCCACCCACCGATATTGTGGTGCTGGATCCCCCTCGCCGCGGCTGTGATCGGCAAGTGTTGGATACCTTGTTGCTGCGGCAGCCACAGCGGCTCGTTTATATCAGTTGTCATCCGGCTACTCTCGCCCGTGATCTGCAGATTCTCCTGGCAGAAGGATCCTATCGACTCACCCAATGGCGAGCAGCCGACTTCTTTCCACAAACAGGGCATGTGGAGGGAGTTGCCTTTTTGGAGCGGGTATAAGGCGGCCCAGAGATTTGTGACTATTTGTGACTAGCTCTCTCCATTTGCCGGACTGGCAAGACCCAAGCAATGACCCTTACAGCAGTTATGAACTATTCCTAGCCGCTTCGCTGAGCTAGGAGTTGCTGATGCTTCCTTTGGGCTAGTTGCTTGCGCAGTCAGTGGAGCTAGACCCATCCCCTGCGGTCTTCAAGCGCAGCAGAAATGACCACACCAGGCAAAGGAAATCTGCAGCTCACTGGATAACATGACGACAGTTCTATCCTGGCGAGGAAAGTGCCCATGCCCTTGATCAACCCCTTGAACTGGCCCTACCGAGTTGTCAGCCGCATCCCACTTTTGGTTTTGCTTAGCCTTCTCCTGCGGGGATCCCGTTCTGGGGCACAGGAGGCTCCGCTGCGGATCCCGTTTGAACCGACAGTAACCTATGGGGAAGGGTATGGAGCAGAAGCCATGGCAGCCCAGAGGCATCTCCATCTCAAGCTGTTGGATCAACTGCTGCAGCAACGGCCACAGGAGAATCTCCTTTTCTCTCCCTTGAGTATTCACCTGGCCCTGAGCATGGTTTACAACGGTGCTTCTGGGGATACCCAAGCGGCTATGGCCAAGGTTCTGGCGGTCGAGGAGCTTTCCCTCACCCAGTTGAACTGGGCCAATGCCCAACAGATGCACAGGCTAATAGAACCATCTCACCCTCTCCCGATTCCGGGATCCCAGGAGAAACAGCCTCAGGTGCAGGTGCGCATTGCCAATGGCCTTTGGGTAGATCAATCCCTGACCTTGCAACCTCAGTTTTTGCAGGCTTCCGCTAGCTACTACCAGGCACTGGTGAACCGGGTGGATCTGGGATCCCAACAAACCGTGGAGGATATTAACACTTGGGTAGCAGATCGTACCGAGGGTAAGATCGACCGCCTTGTGGAGCGTCTGAGCCGGGAGGATCTGATGGTGTTGCTGAATGCTATTTACTTCAAGGGAGAGTGGAGCCAACCGTTTGATCCTGCTCGCACCCAGATGCAGCCTTTTACCCGCGCCGATGGCAGCCAGGTGGAAGTGCCGATGATGGCCCGGTCTGGCCGCTACGGTTATCTGGAAACCGAGCAAGTTCAGGTGGTGCGCCTGCCCTACGGCCAAGGGGAACTGGAAATGGTGGTCTTGCTGCCACGGCAGGGGGTGGATCCAGAAACCCTGAGAGCAGATCTTACCCCAGAAACTTGGGCTGAGTGGACGGGATCCCTGCCGGAGCGGGCCGGTTCAGTACAGCTCCCCCGCTTTAGCCTTGCTTACGAAACAGATCTTGTGCCTGTTCTGGAACAGTTGGGCATGGGCATTGCCTTTTCCAACCAAGCAGACTTTACTGCCCTGACCCCTGAACCCGTCCGCCTCAGCCGGGTGGTTCACAAGGCTGTGATTGAGGTCAACGAGGAGGGATCCGAAGCAGCCGCAGCCACCGGCGTCATTCTTTCCCGTACCTCCCTTGACCGGGAGGAACCCTTCCAATTCGTAGCGGATCGACCCTTTTGGTTTGCTATTAAGGACTCGCAAACCCAGGCCGTACTCTTTATGGGAGCTGTGGCCGATCCGCAACCGAACCCACCGGACTAAAGCCCTCAGGGCCACCTATTGATCAGCCAAACCTACTGGGGATCCTGTACCGGGCGAGAAATGGGGACCAGGTAAATCAACAGAGCTCCAGCGGCAAACCCCATAACATTGCGCAGCAAGGGAACCCAATCCGTGGTGCGGGTTACCACCGGACCAATACCAAAAGCACCAAACAAAATGAACCAGAGCGGGGAAATTAACAAGGCCCAGCGCCAGTTAAACAGCTCCTCAGCATGACGGGGTTTACCGGCAAACCCAAAGACAAAACCACCTAGAATGGAAGTGATTAGGGTAAGAATCCACTGCTCTTGAGGTAAGCCCGGTACCACTCGACATCCGCCCTGGTGAAAGCAGCGATCCAAGGTGTTCACGGTTTCCATGATGGCCCGGTGACTGCCATGCTCCCGTACGTAAAACTGGTTGCCAAAGCGGGATTGCAACTCAATCCAAAAGGTACGCGGTAAAATCTCCCGTACCGCATCCCCCACATTAAAAGCCAGGAGGTTTCCCCCTCTCGGATCGGCCACCATCAGCACGCTGCGCTCATTGAGGCCCCAGTAATCTTTCACTTGCCGACCCGGTGTTTGGTCAAACTGAGTCAGTACCCGCAGCTTCCAGCCTGTATCCTGTTCCAGCTTGGTTAGCTGTTGTACCAGCTGAGCCTCCTGATTTTGAGTCAGCTGATCTGCCAAATCCAAGACAGGCAAAGCTGGCTGAGGCAAGTCCATCTGCACCACCGGCAAGGCAGGCTGCCCCCAGGTGAGGGATCCCCCCCCCACCCAAATCAGCATCCCCAGACAAAGACTTACCCCAATGCGGAGCACCCATTGCCATCCCTTGCTCATCTCTAACCTCTCCCTAAACAGATGCACGAATACCGAGATCTAATGTTAAGAAGTATTTCAAGTTCTTATAAATCCATCATGCACTGGAACAAGAGGTTTAGCTAGGGGGATCCCCCAGGTTTGTGGCGGGTCTGGCGGGCGTCGATCACAAACAGGGCGCTGCCTAAAGTGAAGAGTAGGCTGGCTGTAAGGCCGAGTAGGGTTTGCCAAAGCTGCATGCCGGCTCCCAGGTTCATCAGCTCGCTTACCCCGAACAGGCTACTGCCTACCAAAAACAGCCAACTGGCCCATTCATAGCGAAGATTCCCTGCTCGGGGGCCTCTCATGTTACCTCCGACTGCAGGTGCTGATAGGCTTCGGCAGCCGCAGCCATTTCAGCCGCTTTTTTCGAGCGCCCCTCCCCCCGACCCCAGCATTGCCCTTGACCCCAAACCTCCATGGTGAAATGGGGAGGATGCTCTTCAGCAGCCACTAAGCGATATTCCGGCAGATCCCTCCAAAGTCGCTGGGTCAGCTCCTGTAAAGCGGCCTTGGGATTACGCCGAGTGGGATCCCGAAACCAGGTCTCTACCCGTTGACGCAAATGGGGATCCAACCAGGGATGCAGCCTAGGTAGTGTGTGCCTCCCCCAACTGAGATAAAAGGATCCCAGGAGCGCTTCAAAAGCATCGGCCAAGCGGCGCTCCCGTCCGGCTGGATCCCTTAGGGAGCTGGCTCCCAACTCTAGGTAGCGCTCCAAACCATGCAGATCCGCCAGCTCTGCCAAATAGGCATCGCTGATCAAATCGGAGCGAATCGCGGTCAACTCCCCCACCAACAAATTTGGGTAAGCCTCAAACAAAAATTCAGTCACCAAAATCCGTAGGACAGCATCCCCCAGCAATTCCAGCCGATCGTTGTTGCGCTGACTGTCTAGGGAGGGATGAATGAGGGCTTGATCCAACAAGTCCCAGCGCAGTTGCTTCAGCCACTCAGAATTCTTAAACCCAAGCCGGTTCAGAAGCTGCTCCAGGGCACGGCGACGAGGTGGGATCAACTCAGACATACTATCCAAAGCAAAACCAAACAGACCAAACAGGTACGGATGCTTTTTCACGAACTTTCACTTATGAAAATGAATACATCAGTGGAGAGGCTCTCTTGACCAAGACATACCAGCCTCTGCCCGCAGCAAGGGCCGGCAAGCACCTTGCAAGTAAGGGTGGGTTCTCTTTTTGGCTTGCAGCCTTCATCTTGGCTTTGCCTTGAATTGACGAATTTGGGCAGGAGCAATGGAGCTGACAGCTCGACTGCTGCTGGTGGAGGAGGCAATACTGGCAATACGGGGTCCGATCTCATTCTTGGCCCCGAAGCTGTTGATGCTCTTGGCAGTGGGAGTAGGTCTAGGACCGGAGAACTGACCAGTCTCGGTAAGCCCTCTGCCTGTTTGCAAGGGTTTTTCCACCACCTGAACGGAGAAAACTCCCCCGCCTACAGACGGCCTGAAACTATCCCAAGAGATCCCTGGCCGGGAAGATTGAAAGACAGGCTCTGGTGGGCCTTGCTCCTTGGTTTCACCAGAGACGGTGAGGGGTTGGCCGGCAACTGACCACAAGGGATCCCGACGGGAGATAGCCGCCTGGGGAAGAGGTTCTGGAATAGATGTCCTGGCAGGAGTGAGCCGATCCTGGCCGAGAGACTGCTTGGATAGAGGAGATATCGGAGGGACGGGTTTACGCACAGGGGCAGGTACCGGCGGAGCTTGACCAGCGATCTTCCCCAACAAAGCTTTGAGGGCTTTCCACATGACCGTGTTGGCTCCTAAGTGAAGGATTACGGTTGCCAATAGTGCTATCCTGCCATGCCCTGACTTGAGAATCTATCCCCTGCTAAGGGTTGATAAGTTGAAGTCATAACGAGTATGATTAAAGAACTGTGTTTTTATCTAGGAGAAGGCTAGACATGGCCCAGATTCGGGAGATTCCCCTTGCGCAAATTCGTCGACCCCTGCCCCGTCAGACGGATCCCGCTAAGGTACAGGCGTTGATGGCCTCCATTGAGGCCATTGGTCTGCAAGAGCCCATTGAAGTTCTAGAAGTGGAAGGAGAGTACTACGGATTTTCCGGTTGTCACCGCTACGAGGCCTTTGCTCGCTTGGGTAAAGAGCGGATCCCTTGCCGGGTTCGCAAAGCACCGCGGGCCGTTCTGAACTTACATTTGGCCTGATCCCAGCTCAGAAGCTTTAAGACCGGTCTGGGTTTGCTAGTCTTCTGGTTCTTCCTCTGCACTATAGCCGCGTTCATAGGCAAAACGGACCAACTGGGAGCGGTTCTCCAGAGAAAGCTTGCTCAAAATATTGGTCAGGTGAGTTTGGACTGTGCGCGGGCTGATGAAGAGTTTCTCACCAATTTGCTTGTTGGTGCAGCCACGGATAACCTCGCGAAACACCCGTTCCTCGGCAGCAGTCAGGGGTAGCTCAGCCGGAGTAGGGCGTGGAGTTACTTTGGGTTTTGTTTGGGCTTGCTGTTGAATGAGCCGTAAAATTTCCAATTGGGTACGGCGGGAACGTTCAATCTGAGCTTCGATTTTGGCCACCAATTCCAGCGGCTCAAAGGGCTTAATGATGTAGTCATCTGCCCCCCACTCATAGCCTTGTACGCGGTCATCCACCTCCCCTCGCGAGGACAGAAAAATAAAGGGAACCAGTTCTCCGCCCCGCTGCTGACGCAACTGGCGACAGAATTCAAAGCCATCCATCTCCGGCATGACCACATCGGAGACGATCACGTCCGGCTGCTCCTGGGCAAACAAACGTAGGCCTTCTACCCCTGAAGTACCTGTGTAAACCTGATAGCCCTGCTGAGTGAGGTGGCGACTCAGCACCTTTAGTGACAGGGGATCGTCATCTACAACCAGTACACGCTTCATCGCTAACTCAAAGGGGAAGCTATTGGGGAAGAGGAAGAGTAGTGCCCCGCGGCCAGATCTAGACACAGATCCTGACCCCGTGATACCGACTGAATCTGAAGCTGTCTCCAAGCTATCTCCATAGCTTAAATCTCCAAGCTTAAGGACAAGCTTAAGGAAAAGAATAGATCCAGTTCTACCCTATTCAAATCTACTGCCACTGGAAAGTGACGGTGACACGATCCCAGTTAGCATCTGTTTTTAGTACATTGGCAAAGGCCCGTTCCCCAGCAGGGACATCGCTGGGCTCAAAACTTGCCACACGGGTGTCTACCACCTCTTCTCCCTGGTAAAAGCTAAAGCGAGCCTGAGCATTCAGCACCGTGCGGGTACTACGGTTGATGGCCTCCACACTGAGGCGGCTACCGGCCCCTACCCGTTCTTCCCGAATTGACCCAACGATAACAAAATCGCCCGGATTGGCAGCAGATGCCGCTGGGGTTGCAGTAGGTTCAGGCGAAGGTGGCTGTTGAGCGGTCTTGCCTACCTCGGGATCCGATTGCCGCAGCAGCTGCAAAACTCGCGCCAACTCCTGCTGAAAGAAAACAAAGGTCTCCCGTGATTGGTTGGCCACCTGGGCCAAAATCAGCCGATCCGACTCCTCGACCGGAATCTCCAGCAGCGGAGCAGCGCCGCTTAGGGTGACTCGAATGCTGGCTACTTCTTGGTTAATAAATTTATCCAGATAGGGAAAGATGTTCAGAATGCATTCCTGAAAGGATCCCATCGGCATGATGCGGTTGTTGGTCAGCACCAAGTCGGCACTCTTGCACTCACTCCGGTCATCCAGGTCAATCTCCAGGGGCACCTGAAAGGATCCCAGGTTGGTATTGGTGACGGTGACCGTAATGCCGTAAACCTCCTGTCGCCAGCCATGAATGATCTCTAGGCTGGGACTGGTCACTTCCTCGGTGAAATACTCTCCGGCCCAGGTTGGGGTGTCCAGAACAGACAATAGCACAGCACTTAGGCAGACAAGTTTCCGCTTCACCTTAGCCTTACCTCACCTACAGCTAGGTTGTTATCCGACGCATTAACCAGGATGGGAATAGCCTAACCTCAGATCTTGTCCTGAACCAAGAGGAACAAGCAAGCCTTCACAAATCGGAGAATTCCTGGTAGGTAAGGAACAAAGATAGAAAGTTATCATCTCTTTTTCTGGAAAATCTCTGAAGCTAGCCTATCAATCCTAAAAAGGTATTTTGATTCAGATATGAGATTAAACATGAGATTAAACCTCAAGGATGGCTTTGAATAGCCTAAACTGTGAAATTTAATCAAGAAGTACCATGATTCTATAATCAATGAAGTGCTGTTCTTGATTTTCTTAGAGAAGTCGAGTGTTTTAAGGTTGATGTGAACTTGTGCTTCGGCCATCAAAAAGATGGGTATAGAGTCGGCTGTTTCTATAGCTAGAGTCTTATCGAAACGAAGTTCTTCGCTCCAGAACTTCTTTAGCAAAAATCGTGACCAGTGCCAACAAAGACAGCAATACTGCTGCACCGTAGGCCGAGGGGGTGGCATAGCTCTTGTAGGCATCCTCCACAAACAGCGGCAGGGTTTGGGTGCGGCCGATAATGTTGCCGGAAACCACCGCCACTGCGCCAAACTCACCCATAGCCCGTGCATTGGTGAGGATTACCCCATAGAGCAAACCCCAGCGAATGTTGGGCAAGGTCACCCGCCAAAAGATCTGCCAAGGATTGGCTCCCAAGGTTTTGGCTGCTTCTTCTTGATCGGTGCCTGCTTCTTCCAAAACGGGTAACACTTCCCGCGCTACAAAAGGGATGGTGATGAAAGCCGTAACCATGACGATTCCAGGGAAAGCAAAGATCACCTGGATATTCCAGGCTTGTAACCAATCCCCAAGCCACCCTTGGCGACCAAAGATCAACACAAACATCAGCCCTGCCACTACCGGCGAGATGGAAAAGGGCAGATCAATTAAACTCAACAAAAAGGTGCGTCCACGAAACTTTTTGTGGGCAATGGCCAAAGCAGCGTAGATGCCGAAAAAGGTATTCAGAGGCACTACAATCAACGCTGTTAGCACCGTCAGCCACAGGGCGCTGACAAAATCTGGTTGAATGAGAGTCTCGAAAAAAGGGCTAATGCCATCCTTAAAGGCTTGATAGAAAATGTTCACTGCCGGGATCCCTAGCAGCAGGGCAATGTACACCAATACAATGCCAATCAATACCCACTGTACCCAAGCCCCTTGAGAGGGTGTTGGCCGCTCCGGTTGAGAGGGTGGGAGGATACCGGTTTGGCTGTGGCGCTCAAGCTTCATGGCGACGGCCCCAAGCTTGTAAAAGGTTAATAGCAATCAGAGAAACCAGCGAGATCAAGAGCAACACTGTGCCAATTACTGTTGCGCCTGTATAGTCGTATTGCTCTAATCGTTGAATCACCAAAACTGCCGAAATCAGATCTCGGAAGGGAATGCTGGAGGCAATGATGACAATAGAGCCATATTCCCCTACTGCCCGCGAAAAGCCCAAGGCTACCCCCGTCAAAATGGCGGTCATCAACTGCGGCAAAAGCACCTTCCAAAAGGTCTGCCAGCGAGAAGCCCCCAGGCTCCAAGCGGCCTCTTCTACTTCCTTCTCAATCTCCTGCAACACCGGCTGCACCGTTCGCACCACAAAGGAGAAGGAGATGAAAAGCATCGCTACCCCTACCCCCAAGCGGGTGAAGGAGATGCGGATCCCAAGAGGAGCCAGCAGGGATCCAATCCAGCCGTTGTCGCTATAGACTGTTGCCAGAGTTAACCCGGCTACAGCTGTGGGTAAGGCAAAGGGTAAGTCGATGAGCCCCTCAAGCCCTTTCTGGAATGGGAAGCGGTAGCGCACCAGGACCCAAGCTGCCAGGGTGCCCAAAACACCGTTGATCAAGGCAGCAATCAAGGCCGTTCCGAAGGTAACTTCATAGGTAGACACAGCCACCGGATCCGTGGCAATCCGCCAGAACTCCCCAGGCTCTACGGTGCTGGCCCGCAGCACCAAGGCCGTTAGGGGCAACAGCAACATGAAAAGTAAATAGATAAAGGTGACCCGCCACGGCCAGGAAAGCTGGGCCAAAGCCTTGAGGGGGTTGATGGAGGGTGAAGCAGCAGATAGCGTCATGGAGAGGGAGAGAAAGGGTGTGAGCAGACTGCAGATGAGCCATCCATCCAGTTGAGGGTCGAGTTTTGCCAGAGTGATGGAGTTAGCTCTATCGGCTTCTGAGATGACCTTCAGCTGATTCAGATGCCATTCAGATTCACAAGCAAGACAAAATCAAACTGCATGTCAAGCTGCATGAACCTGGGTCAGCTGCTAAAGCTGATTTTTGGCCCAGATAAGACGGACTCAGACAAAAACAGAGCTGTTCCGCACTGCCCGATGTTTGTCAGCCGGGGGGAAGGCCTTGATGGCTTTGGGCCGTACATACACCCATTGCCCCCGCTGAATGGGGGTTTTGGCGTACTGCTCACGGCTGAGGTGTACCCACAGGGATCCCCCATCCTGAAGGAGCAATTCCGCCTGAATCTCTCGCCCCAAATGCAGCACAGTCTGCACCTGCGCCGCCATCCCCCCACTACAGGGATCCGTCTCAATCACAACATCATGGGGGCGGAAGAACACCTGCTGGGATCCCTGGATCCCTGGCAACTGACAGGACAACACAGACTCCGGATGCAAAACATTCACCTGCCCCACAAAGCTCATGACAAAAGGGGTGGCCGGATGGTCATAGATTTCTGCCGGGGATCCCACCTGTTCAATCCGACCCTGGTTCATAACCACAATCTGATCCGCCACCTCCATGGCCTCCTCTTGGTCATGAGTAACAAACACGGTGGTAACCTGCACCTCATCGTGTAACCGCCGCAGCCATGCTCGTAACTCTTTGCGCACCTTGGCATCCAGTGCGCCAAAGGGTTCATCCAACAGCAAGACCTGGGGCTCTACCGCCAAAGCCCGGGCCAGCGCCACCCGTTGCCGTTGCCCGCCCGAAAGCTGCGAGGGGTAGCGATCCCCAAAACCGGAAAGCTGTACCAACTCCAACAGCTCATCCACCCTAGCCCGAATCTCGGCCCGCGATGCTTTACGAATTTCTAGGCCAAAGGCAATGTTCTGTCGCACCGTCATGTGCTTAAACAGCGCATAGTGCTGAAAGACAAAGCCGATGTTGCGCTCCTGCACGCTGGCATAGGTGGCATCCCGTCCGGTGAGCCAGATGCGCCCCGTATCCGGTAGCTCCAGCCCGGCGATCAAGCGCAGCAACGTGGATTTACCGGATCCCGAGGGCCCGAGCAAAGCAACCAAGGATCCGGTTTCAATAGTCAAGCTTGTAGAGTATAGAGCCTGAAAATCCCCAAACCGTTTCGAGACCCCTTCGATGGTGATACCCATGTCCCTGCCTTACCTTGCGTACACTGATGATGAAATACAAGCAAACTGCAATTGCGTTTAGATTAGCCTGCAGATGTTTTACAATTGCGCCTGAATCTTATCAAAGATGGCTTGATCTGCGAAGAACCGCTTTTGAACGGCATGCCAGCCGCCCAGATCCTCAACGGTGAACAGGTTTGCAACAGCGGGATACTGGCTGGCAAACTCAGCCGCCACCTCTGGATTCACCGGGCGAAAACCCACTTTGGCAAACTCCCGCTGCGCTGCAGGGCTAAACAAAAACTCCACAAAGGCCTCAGCCACTGCACGAGTGCCCTTCTTATCCACAACTGCATCCACCACCGCTACGGGATTATCGATGGAAATGCTGGCATCCGGCAGGATATAAGGCAAATCATGGCCGCGTAACCGCGCCAGCAGCACCTCATGCTCGTAGGTGATGAGAGCATCTCCCTGCCCTTTTTGGAAAAAGACATCAGTGGCTTCCCGGGCATCCCGCGGCAGAACCCCCACGTTTTGATAGACACGGGTGGTGAAATCAAAAGCTGCCGCATCATCTACACCCTGCACCAGCGTTTTGTATCCCCACAAAGTGAGGAAGTTCCAGCGTGCCCCTCCAGAAGTTTTCGGGTTGGCAGTCACCACATCGATACCCTCCTTGGCCAAGTCATCCCAGCCCTGAATGTTCCTGGGATTGCCTGGACGGGTAACCATCACCACCACCGAACGGGTCACAATGCCATTGTTCGGAGCTTCTTGCTCCCAGCCCGGCTGAATCAGGCCCGCTTCTTCAATACGGTGGGTGTCCAGGGCTAAGGCTAAAGAAACGACATCGGCATCCAACCCATCAATCACGGCCCGCGCTTGGCTTGCGGATCCGCCGTAGCTGGCCTCAACCCTCACGTCCTGGCCGGTTTTGGCTTTCCACTCCTCAACAAACTGAGGAATGATGTTGTTGTAAGCAGCACGGGTCACGGCATAGCTCACCAAAGTGAAGCGCAGCCGGTTTTGCACCTGGGTACAAGCAGTCAAGCATTGCCCCAAAGCCAAACCCATTACAACTGCAGTGGCTGCCAAAAGCGAACGATAAGTCCAGGACATAACGGGCACTGTTCTCAATTTGCTGAACAATTCCGACTTACCTTGGCCATCCAACTCAGTCCTCCTTCACTAGAAAGAATCACAGACCCCACCCAAACCGACCCTCCTTCTGCCCAAACGCCTGAGCTGCCCATATGCCACTACCGTCCCCTCAACATCGAATTTGCCCTGAACCGAACCAGAATTGGTGTAATCGCCACAACCAGCACCGCTAAGGACTCTAAACAATCTACGGTAAACACATAGGAAAACTGGTGTTCCAAGAAGGAGGATAACTTAGTTGGGAGTGAAGTACAAGTGTTTTGTAATTTTTCTGTATTTCAGCCTATTGCTTCCCTGCTGAGTGCCCTAGAACAGGCGACAGAAAGGGGCCGACAAGGGCCCCTCCAGGAAGTAGCGACACAAGACTAAGGCAGGGATTAGACCAGACCTTGCGCGTGTAGCTCCAGCAACTCATCGGCCATATCCAAAAAAGCCTCCCGATCCAGGTAGGAGATATCTCCCACCCATTCCCCCAGCTTGACTACGTAAACCTCGCTCAGGCTAGGGCGGCGCCGCAGATCACGGGAATAGGCTTTCACCAATCCAATCACCGATTGTTTTTTGACAATTCGTCTGTAGCGGGGATCGTCCTTAGCCCGTAGTCGGTAGGTGAGTCCGGTTTCGTCCCCGATTTCCATCTCAAACTGCCGCTCCCGCACCTCTTCGATGTACAGCTCACCGTTTTCGTCCAGCTTCTCCCGTTCCTCCACCACCACATTCACCCGGCGCGTGCGCAACACCTGCCCAAAAAACAGCCCTCCGTAGGGAATCTCGCGAAAGGCCAGTTGGCGGCGGGAAATCACGTAAAGGGGTCCCCACAAGAAGGGATACAACAAAGAAAGGATCCCAGCCAGAAAACAAACAGCCCCTAGGAAGGATCCCTCCCCAAAGGCACGGGAAAGCACCAGCAGTGCCACACCGACCAAAATGGCAGTGATGATGCGGCCCGTACTCTTGAGGGCATCACTCCAGTACTCCGCATACTGAAGGCGGGTTGGCACCACCGGGATCACGGCTTCACACTCTTCTGGGGTTAGCTCCAACAACATGCTCCGGGATCCTCTCCATGTCTAAATCAGTCTGCAACCCGATAGAGGGTAGGCCAAACCCTATCTTAAAATGAGGCTGCAGCGCCTTTTCGCTCGGTTCTTGGGCCATGCGGTCTTTATTTTCTTTTTTGCAAATGACTTCATCAAACTGAAATCATGAACTATGTACCCCCTACCTCGGTAGCTTTGGGCCTGCTCCTGAGGTGGAGTGGTGAGAGAGCTGCCTACTTTGGTGGAATCTTTGGGCACAGCCACAATATCAACTCACACAGGCATCGAAAGTGAGTTCACAACACCAGGGAGGAGATAGTCGAGCAACATAGAAATAATCGGTGGCAAAATAGCAATTCTTCCTAGGTCAGTCTACTTGATCAACTCAAAATCAAATCAGCTCAATAGCTCAATTTGGATTTAAAGCTCATGTCCACAGGCTCTTCTTCTCCTTCTACCCTCAAACAACAGGTGGCACAGCTAGACGAAGGGCCCTGTCGGGATAAAGCCTGGTTGGGGGATGCGGTCTTGAGTTTGTTTGCCCGCCAATGGCTACTAGGCTTGCTGCGAAAAGGACAAATCCCTGTCCCTCCAGAGGGTGAGTTTACTCGAGCGGAGCTCTTTACCTGGATCACCTCCAATCAGTTTTTGTCTGCTTTCGGGGATCCGACACGTGTTGAGGCGGAAATTGGCTTAGTTTATGAAAGTGAGGGATTGCAAGCTGCCTTTCTCCATATTCAGGAGCAACTTTTACCCTTATTTTTGAAGCAGGTGAATAATCGAAGTAAAGCTCTGCGCACCAGTCGCCGTTAATGCCATTAATGGTTCTAAGGTGCTTTTCTTCTTCAGCTTACCGATTGTTTTGCATCCAACTCTTGCATCCAGCCCTACCATGCAGATTAGACCCGCAACTCCTGCCGATGTGCCTGCCATTTTTCAGCTGATCCAAGCTTTGGCGGAGTACGAGCAGCTGAGTCATCAAGTCAGTGGCTCTGCGGCAGAGTTGACACAACACCTGTTCGGGCCTGAGCCGGTGGCAGCTGCGTTGCTAGCAGAAGTAGCAGAATGTCCCGGATCCCCTGTTGGCTTTGCCCTTTATTTTCGCAGCTTTTCCACCTTTCTCACCCGCCCGGGGATCTACCTGGAAGACCTATTTGTGTTGCCTGAGTTTCGCGGTCGTGGGATTGGTAAAGCTCTGCTGGTGCGGTTGGCTCAGGAGGCTGTAGCTAAAGGCTATGGGCGACTGGAATGGATGGTGTTGGATTGGAATCAACCGGCCATTGAGTTTTACAAACGAATGGGGGCCAAACAACACCCGGAGTGGATCTTAAACCGTGTTACAGGCGCTGATTTGCTGGCTTTGGCCCATAGTCTAGAGGGAGCCTAGATCTGGAAGCTAACTTCAGGAATCCCTCCCGATCCTGGGCCGGTATTTTGCCAAGTATTCTGTTAAATTATAAATTTTAAATAAATGGTTAAATAAATGATCTAGTGAGAGTCTTTCATGCTACAACCCTATTGTTTAATAAGCTACTACTCAGGAGTGGCAGATGCGATTTAGAGCTAGTCTCTTTATGCAATCGGTGGCAGTGGCAGCCATCAGTTATCTGGTGTTCCGCTTTCTGTACTGGTTTTTGTATTGGCTATCCTCAGCCCTGAGCAGTCTCTCCTATTGGCTGAGGTGGCGTTTGGTACCTTGGTCAGAAGAGGCAGCAGTAGCGCTGGGGATTATCTACTTGGTTGTGGCTCTCCTCCTCAGCAGTCGGGATGGCTAGTCTAAATAGCTGGTCAAGCGAGCCTTGAATTCTGGGCCGATGTGATTACCCTCTACAGTACGCCCCACTGCAGACAGAAGGTCCTCTGCAGGTAGGGTTCTGCTTTCGGGTAGCAACCCTCTCAAGCCCTTCAGCCGGTGCTTAACTCAAGAGACTTTGTTCGCTCTAGTCCCGTAGCAGAGGTTGAGTTCCTATCTCGACAGGTATGTATGGGCATTCATAGAACCCAAGCCCGCTGCAGTTGGGTTCAGGGCATCTGCAAATGGAGATATTGGGCATATTTTGAGACTGTTCCATTTCGCGCTTCAATGCTGCACAGGTAAGGAACCCAAAGGCTGGTTTTGGGTCAAAGAAGTAAGCCTGGGCTGCCGGCATGCATGCTCTAGACTTTTAGTGGGAGAAGCAGGTAGCCAGGTAGCATCGAAGCCTAAGCGGTTTGTCAGTAACCGGCGGCTGGCCCAAGGCAAACGCACAATCGGAGCGGGGTGGGGAGACGTTAACGGTGGCAGAGAAAGCAGACAGGACAAGCTGGATGAAACTCTCAGTTCAACACATGGCCCAAAAGGGGTTGATTGGATTGATCTGGGTCTGCACCTGGATCCCTTGGTTGTCAGTTCCTCTAGCGGTTGCCCAAACTCCAACACCAGCAGTTCTCGCGGATGAACAGATAACGGCCTACGCTCGTATTGTTCTGGAAATGGAGCCTTACCGTCAAGAATCTCAACAACGCTCTCAGGCTACTGATGATCCGGCCAGCAAAGATGAGATTCGGCGAGACTTTATTCGCACTGCCAGCGAAATTATTACCCGCCATGGCATGAGTGTGCCTGAGTACAATCGCATTACCCTCTTGATTCGTTCGCCAGAAGGGCAAGCCTTGCAACAACGTATCGAAGCTGAAATTCTGCGTCTACAGAGTGAGGATCCCTAGCTGAGGTGACTGAGCCTAAGGGATGAGGATAGGTTGGGAGTGCAGGTCAGTGTCTATTCAGTAAGGCGGGGGAGAAAGGGATGAATGAGCCCATGTCGCCATCGGTACGTGCGGCTGTTGAGCGGATGAAATCTCGGTTGCGTCTGACTCGTCGCTTTGGGTTTTGGTTTCAGGCGGTCTTGGGGGCAACGGCCCTCCTGCTTTGGCTTGGCTTCCTCATTGGCCAAAACACTGTCTATCGGGATGACTCCGCCGGGGCTGTTATTGCCTTTTGGTTCACACTCTTTACGTTGCTGACGCTGGCGGCAGGATTATTTTTTAACTGGCGCTACCTTTTGCATGCCGACCGTCGCCAAGCTTCTGCTGATTCTCTCAGTCAGTTGGATTTACCCAAGCAGCTGCAGCTGGTTACCTATGTCAGCTTGATCGGTGCTTTCTTGGCCTTGATCGGGATGGAAGCTCAGGTGGGAGAACTGTTGGCCCGGATGTTTTCTCGCACCCAGGCCAATCAAGTGACAGGGGTTCTGTTGTTGGCAGCCAATATCAACGTGACCTTTGCCCATTTTGTCTGTTTGGCGGGCGTGCTCTGGATCACGGGTGCACTTGACCGCGAGCCTTAAACTCGGGATCCTGCTTGGGAACTTCCTCTAGCAGAACAAAAATGTGAAACAAATGTGAAACCCTCCAATCCTGCTGAGGCTCGTTTCTCTCCGCCGATTGAACCCAAAAGAGGGATCCCTTTAACTAGGGATCCCACGATGTTAGTAGGGGGACTTAAGCCCAGCTTCCCTTAGGTAAGGAATCTTACCCATTCTTGAAGTCAGAACCTACTTAAAGCCCACTGCTGCCTGCCAGACAAAAGCCAGCAGGAAAAACAGAACAGGAATGATCGGCAACAAATCCACCAAGGGATCAAACAATTCGTAGCCTTCCGGCAAACTGGCTAGGAAGAGCATCGCTGGCATGACAACAAACCTCAGAGAAAATACAGTAGGAAAGATCGCTTTTTTCAGAATTGCAATAGAGTGTAACATTGCCAGGGACGGATCCTGACGGACATCAAGAAATGTAAACTGGCAGTCTGATGCAGAGGGTGGTGCACCTTAAAATACGCCCATGCTAGAGAGGCCGAGAATCACCCCTACCCCCAGTAGGTGGCCGAAACTGGCGACGCCAATCACCTCAGGCCAATCCATACCCAACACCGGGCCGGATTCTGCTGTGGCTCCTGATGTGGATTTGAAAATCAAGTAAGAAAGCCCTGTACACAGAAGAATGACTACTGCACTTAAGGGTGACCAAGGGCTGGTTTGGGCGGTCAAGGCCAACGGTACAACAACAGGCATCATAGTTGACTCCTCAACTGGTTTGAATCGACACCTAGATTACCCCTGTTTCGGCAGCCTCTACCGGATCCCTTCAGGATCCGCACATCAATTGCAACAGAAGTTGAAACAAAACCTCACATTCTTGAGATTAACGGAGTCTAAGGAAGTCACACCGGAAGAGAGGCTCCGACCGGTAGATTTGCCGAGCTTCGCTGTCCGCAGGCAACTCTGGCAGACGCTGACCGAGACATAAGCATCAAACTCGGCCCTGCTGAGAAATGACTCCCAGACTGTGGCCAGCAATAGGCAGCTATTGAACCCAGGTCTACAGCTGCAAAACTTGATGCAAACCCTTTCCCGGGCTGTTACGGTTGACGAGAGAAACGCTTGCCCCATGGGGGCTGAGGACTTCTCAGGGTGATGACGAGGGGCAAAGACAGGATGCAAGCAGTTTTTGTGGGCATTGATTTGGGAACTTCCGGGATGCGGGTGGTGGCCCTCTTGGAGGAAGGGGAGCTTGTGGGCAGAGCCGAGCGCCAATGGGATTCGCCCGAGACCAACCCGGGGCGCTGGTTACGTACCCTGAAAGCTCTCCTGGGACAACTGAAAAGGGAGCTGAACCCTGACCACAGGATTGTTGCTCTGAGCGCCTGCAGTACTTCAGGAACGGTACTACCGGTAGATGGGCGGGGGATACCAATGGAACAGGCATGGCTTTATTCGGATAGGCGGGGAGAGGCGCAGGCAAAGCAACTGGGGATCCCCAGCAGTTGGGGGCTAAGTCGCTGGTTGTGGTGGGCAGAATCTCATCCAGAGCGGTATCGAGAGAGTTATCTGGCCCATCCGGCGGATTTTTTGCTGGCTCAGTTGGGGGGGCGCAAGCAGGTTACGGATCACACCCACGCCTTAAAAAGCGGCTTTGATCTGGAAACCTACACTTGGCCAAAAGAGTGGCTGGCCCGCCAGGGATTAAATCCAAAGCACTTTCCTGAGGTGGTTGCCCCGGGAACGGTCTTGGGAACCGTGGGATCCGAGTGGGATCTGGGGCAGGAGGTGCTGATTGCTGCCGGTATCACAGATGGGGGGGCAGGACAATTGGCCACAGGGGCCAGTCGAATTGGGCAGATCTCCACCAGCTTGGGTACAACTCTGATTTTCAAGGCCAATAGTACTAGGCCCATTCAAACCCCAAGCCTCTACTCTCACTTACACCCTGACAAAACTGGCTGGTGGCCGGGGGCAGCCTCTTTCTGTGGGGGCCGGATCCTGCCCTATTGCTTCCCGAGCGGCGACTTTCCAGCTCTGGATCAAAAGGCCCAAGCCTGTGTTCCCACCGGGCTGGTCAGTTACCCGCTTGTGCAGCCGGGGGAACGCTTTCCCATCCTGGATCCAAGCTTTACCGGCTTCTTGCCGGCAGCCGAGAAGGGATCCCCCCGTTTTTATGCTGCCCTGCTAGAAGGAGTGGCCATGGTGGAACGGCTGGGCCTAGACACCTTGGCTGCGCAAGGGATCCCTGTCCAGGGGCCCATTTTCACCACTGGGGGTGGCAGTCGCAGTCCGCTTTGGCTCAGCATTCGCGCCAGTCTACTCAATCGCTCCCTTGCCTTGGTTAAACATCCAGAGGCGGCTGTGGGGGCAGCTATTTTGGCTGCCTCCGCCTATTGGTGTTGTTCTGTCCAACAAGCAGTGGAACGACTGGTGCAAATCAAAAGCTATGTTCAACCGCAGCCGGCTTGGGTGGATGCCTACGCAGCAGCTTACCAGGCCTTTCAAGCTCGCCTAAAGGATGGATTGCTTTATTGACCAGGCAAGAAGCTTTGCTCCCCTCTCTCAGCAGCAGCAGGATGAAAACCAAGCGCATTTCACCCCTCTCTGCCAGGGATCCCAGAAGTGGATTCCCTGAAAAGATGAGGTGCAGGATGGAGCCTTTCAGCGTCTACCGCCTTGAAAAGGGGGTATTCCCTGGGGTTATTTGACCCGAAACCACAGCTCGATCGGCCCCGGTTGCTGCTGGCAAAGTATTGATCTCACCCTGCCAAGTTCGGTAGGCCAAGATAGCAAAGGCTAGAGCTTCTTTGGCCTGCGACGGGATCCCCACCTGTTCGCTAGTTAGCAAGGTTACTTCCGGCAGCTGCATCTGCAACATCTTGATCAGAGTTGGGTTTTGTGCGCCACCCCCGCTGACGATGGCCTGCTCAGGTAAATGGGGCAAAAAGGTTCTGTAAGCATGGGCAATGGAACAAGCTGTCCATGCTGTGAGGGTAGCGATGCAATCGGCAGCTGAACTGAAGTGGGGCCAGATCCGTTCTAAGTAGGCCGCTCCAAAATAGTCTCTGCCGGTGGTTTTGGGTGGAGGCAAGTGAAAATAGGGATCCCGCATCCATTCGGTCACCCTTTCCCAATCCACCTGACCTTGGGCAGCCCAGCGTCCATCCCGATCAAACCTTTGTTGGCCTTGGGTAGCTTGCATTACGGCCAAATCCAACAAGATATTGCCAGGCCCAGTATCGAAGGCCAAAGGGGATCCCGGCCCAGAAGCTTTGGGCAGATAGGTGAGATTGGCAATACCACCGATGTTTTGGGCCACACGATTCAAATCAGGGTCACTGAATAGCAGTTGGTCTACAAAGGCCACCAAAGGGGCTCCCTGACCACCGGCAGCCATATCTCGGGCCCGAAAATTGTTGACAACAGGGATCCCGGTTAATTCGGCAATAACAGCTGCTTCACCAATCTGTAAGGTAGAAGCCTTGGGACCAGTGGGAATATGCCAAAGGGTTTGACCATGACTGCCGATTAGGTCAACCTGGGCCGGGGTTAGGTTTGCAGAATGGATCCCCCGTAAAGCCGCCTCGGCAAAAGCTCGACCTAGGCGAAAGTTTAGCACACAGATGTGATCAACGCTGCCGGTTTTCGCATCTGAAGCTTGCAAGATTTCTTTTCTCAGCTGATCCGGATAAGGGATGGTTTCATGATGAAGAAGCTTCCAAGTTAAGGGATCCCTGCTCTCAAGTTCCACAACGGCTACATCGATCCCATCTGCGGAAGTTCCTGACATTAAGCCAATAACAATCATCTTACCTCTCCGCGCCGTAAAGTCCCGCCGTACCGCTGCGCGGAAGCAAGCCAATAGGGCGGGGAGATAAGGCGCATCTTTCATAGTGAGGCAAAATTATTCTGATTTGCATGGCAACACTCACCAAGACGCTCAAGCTGCCGTTCCTTCGGCTCAACCGGTCGAAGACAGAGATGTTTGAGTTTGAGCGGCTGCAGAAACTGAATACCGAGGTTGCCCATTCGAT
>CALFBB010000058.1 GCA_937944885.1 uncultured cyanobacterium | reverse complement strand
GCCCCCCAAGGCCAAAAAGGCGCAGGGAAACAGCAACAACCCCGACCAACCAATAAACACGAATCTGTCCCGCTTGAGCCAGTCGTCGACGATGTCAAACCATCCCCGCTCCTGACGCACGCGTCCTACCGCTATGGTCATAGAATGAATCTCTCCGAAATAACAACGGATAAAGTGCAATCAGACAATACCCATGCAGGCAATGCCCTTTTTCTATCTTACGAAATATCAAGAAATTACAACACAATCTCAGAATTGTGCCTTGTAGTAGCCCAACCGGTGTAGGGATCCCTTCTGTTTTAGGATAGGAAAGGTTTTGGCTGCAGGCAACTGAGCTAGGATCCGCAACAACACGGAGGTCATTGTGGTTCAAGCCAAGATTTTGTTTGCGTCAGCAGAGGCAGCACCACTAGCCAAGGTGGGGGGGATGGCGGATGTAGTGGGAGCCCTGCCCTCTGTGTTGCGGGGTTTGGGCCAGGATGTGCGCATCATCATGCCTTTCTATGGCTTTCTCTGGGAGCAGTTTGGCGAAGAGCCGGGGCAGTACCGGCGTTCTAAGGAGCCGATTTGGGCCAAAGTGGTGATGGGCCAAGTGGCAGAAATCTATGAAAGCGTTCTGCCAGGAACAGATGTGCCTTTATATTTAGTCAGCCATTATTGCTTTGCTCCCCATCGCATTTACTACGGTGAGGATGAGTTTTGGCGCTTCACCTTTTTTGCCAATGCGGTGGCCGAATTTGCTTGGACCTACTACCCCTGGAAACCCAATATTATCCACTGCCACGATTGGCACACAGGCATGATCCCGGCCTGGATGCACCAGACCTCTGATATTGGCACGGTCTTCACCATTCACAACCTAGCCTATCAAGGGCCTTGGCGCTGGCAACTGGAGCGCATGACCTGGGTGCCCTGGTATTTCTCGGCCCACAACGTCATGGCTGCCGGGATCCTCTACGCTGACCAGGTGAACACAGTGTCTCCCACCTATGCGATGGAGATTCGCACCCCATTACATGGGGAGGGCTTACACGAATTGCTGGCCTGGAAAGGGGATCGTCTGCGGGGTATTCTGAACGGCATCGACTTGGAAAAGTTGGATCCGAGCACCGATCAAGCTTTGGAAGCTCCTTTTAGCAGCAGGGATCTAAGGGGACGAGCTGTGAATAAAGCAGCCCTACAAGCCCGTACGGGTTTACCGACCAACCCGGATGTATTCCTGCTGGGTATGGTGGCCCGTTTGGTGGAACAAAAAGGGATTGATCTGTTCATTCAAACTTTGGATCGCTTCTTACTCTACAGCGATGCTCAATGTGTGGTCCTAGGTAGTGGTGAAGCCTATTATGAGGGGCGGATCCGGGAAATAGCCGAGCGGCATCCCGGCAGAATGTCCTATCAGCAGGGGTATCAACCCAAGCTGGCGCAATTGATCTACGGGGGAGCAGACGCGTTTCTCATGCCCAGCCGTTTTGAGCCCTGTGGCATCAGTCAGATGATTGCCATGCGCTACGGTTGTGTGCCGATTGTACGGCGCACCGGTGGGCTGGTGGATACCGTGAGCCATCATATACCCAGCAAGGGCATTGGTACCGGCTATTGTTTTGATCGCTACGAAGCCCTGGATTTTTATACTTGCCTGGCGCGGGCTTGGGAGGCCTTTCAACACAAAGAAACTTGGCAAGCGCTCCAGAAGCGGGCTATGGCCACCAACTTCAGTTGGCAGCAATCGGCTCGGGAGTACCTGCGCATGTACGAGCTGATTCTCAACCTGCCGTTGCTACCTCAAGAAGCTGTATCCACAGACAGGGGATCCGAACCGATGCAGGGCAATTCCCAAGGCCAGATCTCTGAGCACAGCAAAGTTTCCGCCTCCTTACCTGAGAAAATCAAGAAAAGTTGAGTAGGTTTCCCAACAGTTCCCAGTTATTGGGCTAGCATCCCGGCGGGTTGAGGGTTGCTCCTGTTCTCAGCCGGTTGTGGGCTGTCAGCACATCACCATGCCCCCATCAATGTTGAACACCTGTCCCGTAATGTAGGCAGCAGCCGGGTCAGCGGCTAGAAAACGCACCAGTCCTGCCACTTCTGCTGCGGATCCCAGTCGGCCCAGGGGAATTTGGGCCAGAATCGGGGTGGGGTCTAGTTTCTCCGTCATCTGGGTCACGATAAACCCAGGAGCAACAGCATTAACAGTGATGTTGCGGCTGGCCAGTTCGCGGGCGGCAGACTTGGTCAGACCCACCACCCCTGCTTTGGCAGCGCTGTAGTTGGCTTGCCCGGCGTTCCCCACCAACCCTATGACAGAAGTGATGTTGATGATGCGACCCTGCCGTTGTTTCACCATGATCTTGGCAGCTGCCTTCAAACAGAGGAAAACCCCCGTTAGGTTGAGATCCAGCACCGTCTGCCAATCTTCCAGCTTCATGCGCAGCAGCAGCGTGTCACGGGTGATGCCGGCATTATTCACCAACACATCCACCCGGCCCCAGCGCTCCATGACCTGAGCAAAAAGACCCTCTACCGCTTCTGGCTGCGAAACATCGGCAGGGAGAGCTAGCCCTGGGGATCCCAGTGCTGCCATCTCCTCCAGCAAAGACTCAGCCTCAGCTCCAGAGCGGGCGTAGTTAATCACCACTTTTGCCCCAATGGCTGCCAAGTGAAGCGCGATGGCGCGGCCAATACCCCGACTGGCCCCTGTAACCACCACCACTTGGTTTTGCAAGGAAGGCAAGGGGAGAAGCTCAGACATAAGCAGCAGGTTCCTGAATCATTTCAACAGCCGCAACAGTATAGGACGCTTTGGGGGGACTGATGCGCAGGGTAGGGTTTGCAGGGATAATGTTTTTACTCGTTGTTCCTACCGTAATGGGTGCCGACCATGCCAGATTTTCTGCCCTATGCCTATTTTCAGGGCCAGATTGTCCCTTTTGCTGAGGCGAAGATCTCCATTGCCACCCATGCTTTGCATTACGGGACGGCAGCATTTGGCGGCTTGCGCGGCATCCCAGATCCACAGAATCCTGACCAGGTTCTGGTGTTCCGCCTGGATCGCCATTGCCAACGGCTGAGCCAAAGTGCCCGTCTGCTCTGTTTTGATCTGCCTGCCGAGCGGATTGAGCAGGTAATTGTGGAGCTGATCCGAAAGAACCGCCCTTCTGTTTCCTTTTACATCCGACCCCTGGTCTACACTTCAGACTTGGGTATCTCACCTCGTCTGCACAACATTGAGAAAGACTTCTTTGTTTACGGCCTAGAACTAGGGGATTATCTCTCGCCAGAAGGGGTGAGTTGTCGCATCAGCTCCTGGGCCCGGCAAGAGGATCGCAGCCTGCCCTTGCGGGGCAAAATCAGCGGCGCTTACATTACTTCCTCCCTGGCTAAAACAGAGGCCATCCAGTCTGGCTACGACGAAGCCATTCTGATGAATTCCCAGGGCAAAGTGAGTGAAGCCTCCGGCATGAATGTTTTCATCGTGCGCAGGGGTGTTCTGATCACGCCCAGCTTTGATCAAGACATTCTGGAAGGGATCACCCGCGACAGCATCCTGACGCTGGCCCGCGACTTGGGCATCCCGACCCAAGAACGCCCCATTGACAAGTCGGAATTGTTGATTGCCGATGAGGCATTTCTAAGCGGTACAGCTGCCAAGATCACGCCGATTCGACAAATCGAGCAATACCAGATGCCTGCCAGCCGCCCTATTACCGAGCAGCTGCGGCAAAAATTGACGGCGATTACAGAAAACCGGGATCCCGACTATCCCCATTGGGTGAAGGTGATTCGCTTGGATTAGCAACGGGGCGGGAAGGCCCGCGTCTTTCTTAATTTATTTGCCTCCACTGTAGATTGACAGACTCCCCACTCGACTTGTTTGCTTCCGCACAGCGGTAGAGAGGGGCTTTGCAGCGCTTTTCTGTAGCGGTGAAGTGGGCCTGCGGCATTGACTTACCCTCAAATGCGGTGGCGCCACCTTGGGGCAAGGCCCATCCCGCTAGGGACTTTTGCTTGAGGGACAGAGGTATGTCCCGGGGAGCTAGGGTGCAAGCCACGAAAGGGAGGTATTACTCTTGGGTCACTTCCAACCGGTTATCCGGCTCTAGGCTGACACGAAACTGCTGCGCACCTTCTGGCAAGGGATCCGGCGGCAATTGGGGCAGATCCGCTAGGGGGGTTTGCCCGATCCGCTCCTGGGCCAACACATTGGTCGGTTGGGCAGCCAGCAGGGATCCGGTTGCATCCACTGTCACTTGATAGATCAGGCTCTCCTGTAAATCAGGAGGGGATTGCCACTGCTCCGCCAATTGCTCCTGCAAACGGCTAAGCAAATCCAAATCCGCCTGGTCGGTTGTTTGGGGTGGAGCAGCAGTTAGGGGTTGTGCAGGGGTAGTGAGCTGCTCTTGCACCCGATTGGTTAGTTGCTCCTCAGCTTCAGGAGTTCGGGTGACCCAGACCCCCACACCGGCCACAACCACAATGCCACCTACCAGCAGGGCAGCAATGCCAGCAGGTTGACGATACCAAGCCCGCACCACTTGGCGTTTCAGGCTGCTGAGATGGGGTATGTCCGCCGCCACCTGGGTCAGGTTCTCCAGGAGGTCGTACAACTGCGTCATGGACAGATCCACCTGAGCAATCCCTTCTTCTCCTTGCCGAACGGTAAGACGATGGGAAATAAAGTCAAGCGGACGAATGGCAGCTTTACCGCTAAAAGTTCCCTTCGGCTCACCCTGCAACTGGGATCCCACATAGCGCTCCACCACAGTGATCAAGTCGCTCAACCAAACGCTATCCCCCCGCAGGATTTTGCTGGTTTCCCCCTGGCGGATTTCCAACTGGCATTCAAACCCACGCTGGATGGCTCGTACAGGTGGAGTGGTACTGTCCTCAATGGGATTGGATGTTTCCCCCTGCACCGTGAGGGTAGAGGTGGGTTGCTGATAAGTATGACTAATACTGGGCATGACGGCGGTACAGACCTAACAAGAAACAATCAGTCAATGATTAGACATGCAAAGACATTTAGGAAGCCGGGAAGGTATCGGAACCGGAATTGGCAGCTTGGGCCACATCTTCCTCTTGCAGCTCGCTATTGGGGGGAAAATCCATGGCCGGGCGGTTGAGCAAGGCCGTCCACAGCCGCTGGGTACCCCTAGGACTGCTGTAAAACATCAGCTCGATCAGAATGCGCAGGGCCAATTCTGTGATGCTGTTTTCATCTCGCACATCTCCATCCACCATACGGCTGCGGTAGTGGGAGAGAAATTCATCCAAGTAGTCTCCCACAAGGGGTTGACGGAAAGGGTTGCGCTCCTGTTCAACAGCAGCCTCCAGCTGTTCGAGGGTACTGCGGATACGGGCCTGTTGCTGAGCAGCCAAGTGACCGATCACCAGTACCAAAGCACGGGCTTCCTCGATATCTACCTTTTTGCGCCCACCGCTACTGCGGCGTAAGGGGTTAGCATTGCGAAGCCGCCACAGGGCCACCCGATCTGCAATTCGGTCTTGCAAGTTGAGAGCTTGGGCAGCAGCCAAAACCGCCTCGGAGCTTTCCCCACTGAGGGATTCCAACCCCAGCAGTAACAAATCCAAGTGAGCTTTGATGGTACCGGTGGCTGCGCTCAGACCATCGGGCCCATTGTCCAAAAGAGTGTGCTTGTGTTCCACCGTCACGCTGTCAAAGGGAGCATTGTGTTTCGACAAAACTCTATGATCTCCTGTCTGAGCTAAACTCGCAACCTGTCCCCTTTCTGGGAAAAGCATCTTGTACCCTCCCCCAGATTTACAGGCACTCATCATCGTCTTGTACCTCTTGGCTGCCGCTACTGCCCTGATTCCCAACCTAAAAGAAGGGGCAGGCTGAGGTTGGACGGTTGCCAGTTCTGCAACAACCAGCTCCGAAAAAGCCTCTCCCCACCGGAACAGTACCTCTGAAAACACTTAGCAGGGGTAGGGCTGCATATAATAGGTTTCAAGGGAGAAGGGCGGTTACTCCTGCATTCTGTTGCGATTGTCTACTGGAATTGCTGGTTCAATTGCTGGACTATTGACTTCAGGACACCATCTTTGCCCCTACCTGGCGCGTTGGCTGCCCGAATATTATGGATGCTTCTGTTCACTCTAGCCCTGTTCGTTTGGTGTTGATCTTCACGGATCAGCTGGGCCAGCGCGGTGTGGTGCTAAATAATATCTACTACTCGGTAGGGCGTTCCCCAACCAACCACATTCGCCTCTACGATTCCTGTGTCTCTCGGGAACATGCTCTGATCATTCGCATTCCGGGAGAAAGTCAGGCGGGGTACAGTTACATGGTATTTGATGGCAGTCCTGGATCCCGCCGCAGCACCAACGGTTTGTTTGTCAATGGCAAAGCGGTTTTGTCTCACCGCCTCAAGCCGTTTGATAAGATCGGCTTTGGCCCGAATGTAACAGCCATCGTGGAAACCACCGACCGCCTTAGCCCAGAAACCTTGGCAAATCTGTTGCAGCCGCCTTCTCTAACGGGGAGTACAGCTTTGGAGGAAGCTAAGGATACCAAAGAAGCCAAAGGGTTTACAGCTGCTTGATTTGCTCCAGCAAGGGTTTACCCGCAAGGACTCGGATCTGATTCAGATCTCTATCTATGCTATGCATCTATGAATGGAATATGTCGAGTTCTCGCAGATAGCTGTGTCCCCAATCCCACCTGCTCTGCGCCCCTTTTGGGAAAACGCTTTTGACTTGGAAGCCCACCTGGGATCCTTTCTTGGCCTTGAGGCGGCAGATTTGCAGGAGAAGCTTAAGCTAGGACAACAACAGCTAGCAGAGTTGGGTCGGCGGGACTTTCGTTGGGATCAAGCGGAGCAGTTTTATCGTGATCAGGTGGGATCCGCCTATCTGCTGGATTTGGCAGCCTGGCATCTGAGCAGCAGAGACTACATCGGCGATACATTGCGCCTACTGGCAGATCATGCACAGGGAGTGGTGTTGGATTTCGGCGGTGGTATCGGTACCCATGCGATCGGGGCAGCCTTGTGTCCGGACGTAGAACAGGTGATCTTCTGGGATCTCAACCCGATCCATCGGCAGTTGATGAAGCTGCGAGCAGAAAAGCTGGGTTTGACCGAACGGATCTGGTGCCCAGATACTTTCCCGCAAGGGATCTCCTTCGACACGCTGGTTTGTTTGGATGTGATGGAACATCTGTCGGATCCGGTGGGGCAGTTGCGGCAGTTTCACGAGTGGCTTAGACCGGAGGGCAAGCTTTTGATCAATTGGTACTTTTTCAAGGGTTTCCAGGGGGAGTTTCCCTTTCATCTGGATGACCCCCAGGTGATCGAGAGGTTTTTTCAGGTGTTGCAGAGCTGGTTTTTAGAGGTGTTTCACCCCTACTTAATCACCAGCCGCTGCTACCGTAAGTTGTCTGCTTCGTTGCGGGAAGATGGGCCATGAGGCGCTACTGGCAGGTATTGGGGTTATTTTGGAGCACCTCGATGGCCGCTGAAATGGAATACCGAGCCAATTTTCTTTTTGCCAGCCTCAGCAGTATCGGCGGATTGGCAGCAGCCCTGTTGGGTTTGTCACTGTTTTATCAGCAGGAGCATCAGTTGGGCGGCTGGAGTTGGCCGGAAGCCCTGATGGTGTTGGGGATATTCACGATCCTACAGGGGGTAGCAGCCAGCAGTTTCAACGTCAACTTGAACCGTATTGTGCAACAGGTTCAAGAAGGCACTCTGGATTTTGTCTTGCTCAAGCCAATGAGCAGCCAGTTCTGGCTTTCGGCAAGGGTCTTCTCCCCTTGGGGGCTGACGGATATTGGCTTCGGGCTGCTGGTGATTCTATACGCAGGGATCCAGCTGGAGTTACCGATTTGGGCCTATGGGCTAGGTCTGCTGCCGCTGGGGTCGGGGCTGGTAATTCTCTATAGCCTTTGGTTTATGTTGGGGGCAACTAGCGTTTGGTTTGTAAAAATCTACAATGTCACGGAGGTGTTACGGGGCTTGGTGGAGGCAGGGCGATTCCCAATTGTTGCCTACCCGGCAGCCTACCGTGTGTTTTTTACGTTCATCGTGCCCGTAGCCTTTTTAACAACAATCCCTGCGGAAACCTTGCTCGGCCGGGTGCAGTGGGAATGGTTACTGGGATCCACTTTGTTGGCAGTAGGGCTATTCTGGGCATCCTGTGCTTTTTGGCGCTTTGCCCTGCGGTTTTACACCAGTGCTTCGAGTTAGGAGTGGGTCTTCCTTCAACAGAGGGTGAGCGGATGCAGATTGCAGGTCACAGGAGGAAATTGCAACAGCAGCGGTGCACCAACAAGACCCTTCGAGAGAGAAGCAGTAAGATGAAGATACTGACCTTGCAACATTTCTACATCTTTTGACTGTGTTCACTGCTTCTCCTGCTGGCTTGGCGACTAATGCCATTGCTCCTTTTGCTCCCCAGACCTGGAGCTGGCGCGGACATTTCATTCGTTATGTCGTACAAGGTTCCGGATCCCCGTTGGTGCTGGTCCATGGGTTTGGGGCTTCGATTGGCCACTGGCGGCACAACATCCCCGTTCTGGCGGCAGCAGGGTATCGGGTTTATGCCCTTGATTTGCTGGGGTTTGGTGGCTCTGCCAAACCCAATTTGCCTTACTCTTTGGATTTGTGGGTGGAGTTGCTGGTGGATTTTTGGCAGCAGCACATTCAGCAACCGGCTGTGTTTATTGGCAATTCCATTGGTGCCCTCCTCAGCTTGATGATGGCGGCTCAACATCCGGATCTGACAGCAGGAGCCGTATTGCTTAACTGTGCTGGAGGGTTGAACCACCGTTCTCACGAGCTCAACCCCCTATTTCGGTTGATTATGGGCACCTTTACGGCTCTGGCAGCCTCCCCGGTTACCGGGCCATTTTTATTTGATCGCCTGCGTCAGCGCCAGCGCATTCGGGCAACCCTCAAACAGGTGTACCGCAATCCTACTGCCATTACCGATGAGCTGGTGGACATTCTCTACGTTCCTTCCTGCGATGTCGGCGCTCAGCAAGTGTTTGCCTCGATTCTCACTGCCCCTGCCGGCCCGACTCCTGAATCTCTGTTACCTCAGGTGCGCTGCCCACTTTTGGTGCTCTGGGGAGAGGCAGATCCTTGGACACCGATTCAACGGGGTTGGGGCTTTCAAAACCATGTCAACGGCGGGATCGACTACGAATTTCTGCCCATCCCTGAGACCGGTCACTGCCCCCATGATGAACGGCCAGAGATAGTTAATCCGTTAATTTTGAATTGGTTGCCCAGGGTCTTTACTGCTTGATGGGCTCTTTTCAGGGGAGTTGCTGGGTTCTATTGGCTGAGGATGGAGCGGTTAATTTTTCTGAGTCCTCCCCTCCTCAAGGGTTTGTCAGGATAGATAAGCGGAGCAGATAACAGAGACCAGCGGCTTTTTTATGTTTGCCCAAGTTTTTTCGGCTGCCCTCCTGGGACTAAAGGCGGTACGGGTCACGGTGGAGGTAGATGTTGGCGGTGGATTGCCCCAGATTACTCTTGTCGGTTTACCCGATACAGCGGTAACAGAAGCCAAAGAAAGGGTGCGGGCGGCGATTAAAAACTCTGGCTTTGCCTTGCCCCAGGGGCGGATCATCATTAACTTGGCCCCTGCCGATCTGCGCAAGGAAGGTCCTAGTTTTGATCTGCCGATTGCCCTCGGGATCTTGGCTGCCTCAGGGGTGATCAATCCTGCAGTCTTGCCGGAAACCCTTGTGGTTGGGGAATTGGCTCTGGATGGAAAGCTACGCCCCGTGGCAGGGGTCTTGCCAATTGCCGCTGCGGCAGCGGAGTTGGGGATCCGCCGCTTGGTGGTGCCGCAAGAGAATAGCCTGGAAGGAGCTGTGGTGTCTGGCATCCAGGTGTATGGGTTACCTTCTTTGCCAGCAGTGGTGAACTGGCTGCAAAATCCACAAACAGTTAAGCCAGTACAGCTACAACCGGAGCAGATACAGAGGACAAACCCGACATCCATCTTGGATTTAGCAGATATCAAGGGGCAGGAGCATGCCCGTCGGGCTCTAGAAGTGGCAGCGGCAGGTGGGCACAACTTGTTGCTGGTGGGTAGTCCCGGAGCCGGTAAAACCATGTTAGCGCGGCGGTTGCCAGGGATCCTACCGGCTCTGCAGTGGGAGGAAATTTTAGAGATTACCCGCATTTATTCTGCAGCCGGCCTATTACGACAAAATTTGCACCTAGGCGGACAAACCGCCTTGATCACCCAGCGCCCCTTTCGCGCTCCTCATCACTCGGCTTCTTCTGTGGCCTTGGTAGGCGGGGGGCCCTATCCCAAACCGGGGGAGATCTCACTGGCCCATCACGGCATTCTCTACCTGGATGAGCTGACGGAATTTCGCCGCGAGGTGCTAGAGGTGTTGCGCCAGCCGCTTGAAGATGGCAAGGTAACCATTTCCCGCGCCCGCGTTACGCTGGAGTTTCCGGCCCAAACCACGCTGGTGGCTTCCACCAACCCCTGCCCCTGCGGCTTCTACGGGGATCCGGTCAAGCCTTGTAGCTGTACCCCGCAACAACGGGAGCGCTACTGGGCCAAACTCTCAGGCCCACTGCTGGATCGCATCGATTTACAAGTGCGGGTGAACCGCCTCAAGCCGGAAGAAATTCTGCAAGCCCAAACGGGAGAATCTTCCCAGCGGGTGCAACAACGGGTAGAACAAGCCCGTCAATACCAACGGCAGCGGTTTCAGCAGGAGCCAGGGCTGCATTGCAATGCCCAGATGCAACCTCGCCATTTGCGGCAGTGGTGTCAGCTGTCGGATCCCTGTCGTAGATTACTGGAGGAAGCCATTCGCAAGCTGGGCCTATCTGCCCGGGGCAGTGACCGCATTCTGAAAGTGGCACGTACCATTGCCGATCTAGCAGGGGCTGAAGCAATTGCCCCCGCCCACCTTGCCGAGGCCATTCAATACCGTAGTTTGGATCGGGCTCAGCCCTGAACCTGCTTGGGATCCGGGTCAGGTAATCCCTCTCAATCCCTGCAGCGCCTGAGATATACTGCCGGCAGCCGACGGTGCCCACTTGTCAGGTGTAGAGATGAGCGGCCTGCTCTTCTCTGTTAACTCGGAGAGGCAGTTTCGTCTGGTGGATGGCCATGTGTTACCGGGTATGGAGGCGGGTTGGCAGGAGGCTGATGGGGTCATCCTCTTAGCCATGCAAAAGGAGGATTTTCTGTTCAGGAAAGCTAGCGTGGGATCGCCCAAGGGGAAGTGTTCCTTGTCTGTAGCTTAGTTAGGCAAGAGGATGCCCCCCTGTTTGGAGAGATCATGAACAGGGTAGCTACCGAGCAACTTAAAGGTTTCTGCAATCCGTTCAATGGAGGCAATCACTGTTGGGCTGAGATAGGGCTGTGTGGGAGCATTTTCCAAATCCACAAAAAATACATAGGTACCGGCAGATTTTTTGGTGGGGCGGGACTCAATGCGGGACATATTCAAGCCCTGCTCCGCAAACACCTGTAAGGGTTTGAGCAGGGCCCCTGGCACATTCTCCGGCAGACTGAAGGCCAAAGAGGTGTGGGATCCCCCTGGCGAAGCTAAGTCAGCGCCAGCTTGGCTGCGGCCAATTACCCAAAAGCGGGTACAGTTATCGGGGTGATCATTAATCGGGCAGGCCAGAATCGGCAGGTTGTAGAGGGCAGCGGCTCGTTCTGAGGCAATCACCGCAGCCGTTGGTTGTGTTTGCACCCGCTCCAATTCTTCGGTGGTGGAGCGTGTGGGGATTAAAGTAGCCTGGGGCAGATAGGAGCGCAACCAAACTTGACACTGGGCCAAAGCCTGTGGATGAGAATACACCTGCTCAATCTGCGCCAACTGGGGGGCACGTCCGATCAAAGCATGGCGAATCGGCAGGATCAGGGCTTGGCGGATGCTCAACCCCTCCAACTGCCAGAGGGCATCTAGGGTCATGGAGACCCCTCCCTCCACCGAGTTTTCCACCGGTACCACCGCCCACTGCTGCTGACCGGCAGCCACTGCTTCCAAGCAGGCGCTAATCGTCGGGTAGGCCACCAAGGGATGGGATCTTTGGCTGTGCAGATGGGGGTGCTCCGGGCAAGCCAAAAGAGCTGCCAATTCCGTATAGGTTCCAACAGGGCCGAGGAAAGCAATTGGAGAAGATGGAGAGAGGAAGGTCATTCCTTCAATCCTTGTTGGGGGCCAACTCTAACTCTACCGTTTCCAGCTGGCGGAGTTTTAAGGGACACTCCGGTTCTGAGCAACGGGGATCCGCCGCCACCGTCTCCATTGCTTTGACCACCTGCAATCGGATCAAGGTCTGGAGCTCTTGATCGGCTTGGATGGCTTCTAGCGTGTAAAGAGAACCTTGCAGGCTCGTGGTGTAACGGGGCTGGAGATTGTTTAAGGCCAAAGCGGCGGCATCGTTACAGAATTTCTCACAGATGCAGTAGCGCTGCTGGGTTTCCATTAGCGAAATTTCATTCACCATCTCCAAAACAGCCCGCTCCATCTGATTTTCCAGGCCTTTTAGAGATTTACGAGCCTCCATTTCTGTCTCCTACCCTGAACTAAGTCCTCAACTGCACTCAATCCTAACCACTGCTGTAGATAATTAACTCTGATGCTGCGCCATCTTCACCCCGCCGTCAAGCCAACCTGACCCGAGCCGAGAGCCGGAAGATGAAGGAGCATCAAAACAGAGGGGGACAGCTGTGAATCAACCCCTACACCCCAGGATTCACCAGCAAGCGGGGCAAGCGGGCAGAAAGGCCACACAGCAACTCATAGGGGATGGTGCCCAGTTGATCGGCCCAGGCTTGGACTTGTAAACCGGAGAGGGCTGCATCCAGGTGGGGACCCAGCAGCTCTACCACATCTCCCACCTGAATATCCGGTCTTTCCGTTACATCCCACATGCACTGGTCCATGGTAATTGTTCCCACTTGAGGGATGAGACCACCACCCACCCATCCCTGCAGCCGGCCGGACAACCGCCGTGGGATCCCGTCGGCGTAACCAATCGCCAGAGTGGCAATGCGGCTGGTTCGATGGGTTACATAGCGATGTCCATAGCTCACCCCGGTTTGGGCCGGAACGGTTTGAATATGGGTCAATCGGGCCTTAAGCCGCAGGATGGGTCGCAACCCCGGCACCTGCAGATGGGGAGCGGGGGGTAAGCCGTAGAGGGCTAAGCCCAGCCGCACCCGGGTATAGTGGCCCTGCAAGTGGCTCAATGCCCCAGCAGAGTTGTCCAGATGCAGGATTGGCAAGGGATCCCCTGCCTGTTGAATCTGGGCAACCACCTGAGCAAAGCGAGTCCGTTGCTGCTCCAGAGCCGGTGAGCCGGGTTCATCGGCTGTGGCCAGATGAGAAAACAAGCTACATGCTTGCAACTCAGGGATCCGACAAATCTCTCCCCACAGCCGTGCTGCTTCTGTCCAAGGGATCCCCAGCCGGGTCATGCCTGTATCCACATTTACATGCACCGGCACAGGCCGCCCCGCCAAGCGGGCTACCTGACACAGAAGAGGGATTTGTTGCGAGCAAGTGAGGCTAATCTCCAGTTGAGCTGCCAGTGCCTGGCGTAATTCGGCCCAAGTGTTCAAAGCTCCCAACACCAGAATCGGAGCTTGCAGCCCTAGCTGGCGCAACTCCATCCCTTCTGCTAGGGTTGCCACACAAAGGCCCTTTGCTCCAGCGGCAATGACCAGGGGCGCCACCAACCTTGCCCCATGGCCATAGGCATTGGCCTTGACTACTGCCCAAATCTCTGTGCCTGGAGAAAGACGAGCTTGCAAGCGGCGGAGATTTTCTCGCAACTGGGCCCCATCAACCTCTACCCAGGCTCGACTGGTGAGCAGATCAGAGCTAGGTAGTTGCGGCAGATCGGATAAATCAGACTGGTTGAGACGGAATGGCTGTGTATCTGACCCCTTGTGGCCCTTGCTCTCTGAGCCAGCTTGGGCCACGGAGGCATCTGCCGAGGCCTCTGTAGCCAGCCTTGCCCCCTTGCTCTGCACCCCTGCATCTGCCACCACCCCCACTTGATTCACCTGTCACCCCTCACATCCAAACACCCTTCAGTGAGGCTAGCGCAAAGCCCACTCCGGCGCCATCCACAACAGGGGCACAGCAGGGATCCCCCTTGCCTCCTGACCCTCAAACCACCTAGCTAAACCCAAGCCTTGCCCTGCTGTCGCTACCCCCTGACTGAGCAACCGCCGCAGTGCCCGTTGGAAGGTATCTGCCTCCCCCTCCGGAGACAGAGAGGGATCCCCGGTCATCAACCGCAAATCCTCCACCGCTTCGCTGTAGCCTCCCAAAGCATCCACCAAACCCACTTCCAAGGCCTGCGCCCCGGTAAAGATGCGGCCATCGGCCAGTTGTCGTACCCGTGCTTCATCCAAGCTTTGCCGCCGGGCAATCATCTGGGCATCCAGAATCTCCTCTGCTCCTGCTTCCGGCAAATGCTGCCGGCCTCGGGCCACATCCTGAATAAACTGATCCAAGGTGCTGTCCACCAACTCTTGCAGCAGCTGTCGCTCCTGAGGCGTAGGACTGCGGAAAGGAGAAAGAATATCCTTAAATTCGCCGGTTTTGAAGGTTTGGGGCTCCACACCGTATCTTTCCAGCAATTCGCCAAAGCTGAGGCCACTGATGATCACCCCAATGCTGCCGGTAAGGGTACCAGGATTGGCATAGATTTTATCGGCAGCACTGGCCACATAGTAGCCACCACTGGCGGCAACATCCTCCAGGATGGCAATCACCGGCTTGTCCACCGCATGCAAGGCTGTGATGGCTCGATACAGTTCTTGACTGGATCCCACCGTCCCACCTGGACTGTTGATGCGCAGTAGCACTGCTTTCACGGAGCTATCCTCCACTGCATCCCGGAGTTGCTCCAAAGGGGAGGCAGGTAAACCAACCAACCCTGAGCCACGAGCTGCCCCTATAGTTCCTTCTAGGCTCACTACCTGGATGCGCTCCCCTCCCCGCGCTGCTTCCATGCGGATACTCCCCCGCAGCGGTTGGGTTCCCCCGACAATAGTTGCAATCAAGCAGATCACCACCAAAGAGGCTGCCAAGATGCGGTTGAGCTGGTTCTCTTGTGTCATGATCCCCTCGCCGGCTACTGACTCTGTTCTACCACCGGCTGGGTCCTTCCGGTAGCAAACAGGTTGGTGGCCAAGATTCGGCTTTTCCGCCCCTGATCTGGGCTATTGACAGGAACGCAACACCTTCTTAGGATGAATATCCAGTGCTTTCCCCAAGGTAGTTTCTGTGGCAGTAGCCAAGAGGGGCTGTTCTTGGGCGAGGTTTTTGGGGCTTTAGCTCAGCTGGTAGAGCACTTCAATGGCATTGAAGGGGTCAGCGGTTCGAGTCCGCTAAGCTCCATTTTTCCCAGCTTGCTCCCGGGGCTGGCTCTGTTAAGGCGGGGAGCAGGGTTCTGGAGAGCTTGCCAGGTGAGCGGCAAGCGGTGGCTTATGGATTGGGGATGTTTTGCCGGCAGCTAAAGAGGGGGGTGGGCGGAGCTGATCTTCTCCAGCGTTTGTCCTTTTGGGCAGCTCCTCCGGCCAATTTCCTGCCTCCCGGTCAGCGAGCTCCAACGCCGATCACTCAGTGGTACACTGCCATCTTCTCCTGGCGCTGCCGGTCTTAGGGGACTCGGGATCCCGGCTGGCAAAATCCATTTGTGCCCTTCCAACGTGTGAAGTGTTTCTCAGCCAGTTCCTGCTCAATTCTTCTATTTCCTGAGGCCAGACTGCTGCTACCACACCCCCTCATAGGCATGGGCAGAGCCATGTAACGGATCCAAGGGCAAGCCTTGAAGGGGAGGCTCTTGCTGAAGGCTTGCCTGGGCTGGAAATCTCCTCCGGTGAGTCAGGATGGAGAGCGAGATCACCATGAGTTTGTTATCTATGGACTTGATCCTCTGCCATCAGTCGGCGGATTTCGATACTCTGGGAGCGGCAGTGGGGGCAGCGCGGCTGTTTCCAGGGGCGCGGATTGCCTTGACTGGGGGATCCCTGCCGGGGGTGCAAGAGTTCTTAGCTTTACACCGGGATGAATTTCCCCTCATTGAGCTGCGTTCCCTGGATCCGCAGCAGGTGCGACGCTGGATTTTGGTGGATTGTCATGATCCGGATCGTCTGGGCAAAGTTGCCTCCTGGTTAAGTGCTCCTGGAGCGGTGATTGAGATTTTCGACCACCATGTCGGGGATCCAACAACTCCCCCAGAAGCTTTCTGGCCCCATCAAACGGTGCTTAGCCACATGGAAGCGGTAGGGGCAACCTGTACGTTGCTGGTGGAGCGGATCCGAGCTGCCGGGATCCCACTCAGTCCGTTCGAGCGCTTGGCCTTGGCCTTGGGCATTCACATGGATACAGGATCCCTGACCTTTCCGGAGACCACGGTGCGGGATGCTGAGGCTCTGGCTTGGTTGCTGGGACAGGGGGTGAATTTGATCCTGTTGCGGCGCTTTTTGGGGGATGGCCTTACCCCAGAGATGCGGGAGTTGCTCGGCCAGGGCCTAACCCAGATGCAGGTGCGCCAGGTAAGGGGTTATCGGTTAGCAGAGTGGCGGCTGGATTTACCAGAGTTTGTGCCGGGTCTGGCCGGTTTGGTGATGCGGCTGATGGATCTAACGGATGTGGATGTCTTGATCCTGGTGGCGCGGCAGGGGGAACGGCTGAGTATCATTGGGCGAGCCAGGCAGGATTTTGCTCAGCTGGGTCAACTGATGAGCCGCTATGGGGGGGGTGGTCATGATTGTGCAGCAGCGGCCACCCTAAAAGCTACCCCAGAGCAGCCTCTACCCAACCCAGAGGAGGTGGCCCAAGAGCTGATGAGCGCCCTAGAAAAGCGGATCCCGGCGCCGGTTACTGCCCAAGATTTGATGTCCAGCCCGGTGCGGACGATTCGTCCCGATACCACGATTGATGAGGCGCAGCGGGTGTTGTTGCGCTACGGCCACTCCGGCTTGGTGGTGGTGGAAGCAGAAGCCAAACCGGTGGGGGTGATCTCGCGGCGGGATATTGACATTGCCCTGCACCACGGTTTTGGCCATGCCCCTGTCAAGGGCTACATGACCAAGGATGTGAAAACCCTCTCGCCCGATACACCCCTACCTCAAATCCAGCAGATGATGGTGAATTGGGATATCGGTCGGCTGCCGGTGCTCAAAGATGGCCAACTGGTAGGCATTGTTACCCGCACCGATGTGCTGCGTCACTTGCATGAGTTGCCCTCCTTTTCCTCAGGGCCCGCCCTCAAGGGGGATCCCTCTGCCAGCTTGGATCTCAACTTTGCTAACTTATCGGAGCAACACCGGCAGCTGCTGCAACGGGCTACCCAAATTGCCGATGAACGGGGTCTGAAGCTGTACTTAGTGGGGGGAGCGGTACGGGATCTGCTTTTGTGGCAGTGGGGTCGACAGCCGTTGCCAGATTTGCAGCGGCTGGATCTGGACTTGGTGGTGGATGGCCCTTACCCTCCAGGAGCAGACACAACCGGCTGGGGATTGGTTTTAGGGCAGGCTCTCCACCAGCACTTCCCAGAAGCCCGTCTACAAATCCACGGCAAGTTTCAGACGGCTGCCCTCATCTGGCCGGGGGGGTTCTGTGTGGATATAGCCAGTGCCCGTACGGAGTTCTACCCCTATCCGGCCTCCCCCCCGGAGGTGGCCATAGGATCCATCCAGCAGGATTTGTATCGGCGGGACTTTACCATCAATGCCCTTGCCCTGCGCCTAAACGGCTCCCAGCGGGGACAATTGCTGGATTTTTTTGGCGGCCAAGCGGATTTGCGACAGGGCTTGATCCGGGTGTTACATCCCAACAGCTTTATTGAGGATCCCACCCGCATCTACCGGGCGGTACGCTTTGCCGTGCGCCTGGGCTTTTCGCTGGAGCCAAGCACCGAGGAGCGTATCCGTGCGGCTGTGGCCAGTGGCTTGCATGATGCGGTGGGAGGGGATCGCCTTAAGCAGGAGTTGGCCTATATTCTCAAATCCCGGGATTGGCCCACAGCCTTTCAGCAGCTATCGGAATGGGGAGCCTTGCGTTGTATTCACCCCGATTTGGAGTGGGATCCCTCCCTGCAGCAGCGGCTACAACGGGTTGGGGCTTGGGCCCATCACTTTCGCCGCTTTTATCCGGAGCTGGGATCCCATGAGATCTGGCAGCTGCGCCTAGAAGCTCTGCTATTGACCTTGCCGCAAGCCCCACAAGTGGCCAGCCAACTGCACCTGACTCAGGCAGGCATTGAACGCCTTAGCCACTACCCGTACTACCAAAAGGTATTGGCTCAGCTTCATCCGGAACTGTCCCCCAGTCAAGTGGTGCAGATCCTGCAGCCGCTGCGGATCCCGGCGCTCCTTCTACTGGTCGGGATTGCCCCCAAATCGGTGCGGCGGTTGATCTATTGCTACTTGCGCCGGTGGCAGGGGGTGAAGCCCTTGCTCAATGGCCATGATCTGCGTCGGCTGGGGTATCCACCAGGTCAGCATTTCCAAGAGATGCTGGATCAGCTGCGCTACCACACCCTAGATGGGCGGCTGACCACCCCGGCAGAGGCAGAAAACTGGGTTAAGAAGCACTTTCCTCCCCCACAGCAGCAGTCTTATCAATCGAAATAAAAAAGGGTTACCAACTTGTGTTGATCTTCTGCATGCTTACAGGCCTCCAACAGGGTGACACTGTCGTGGAAAACAAAGCAAATCAACTGCTGACACTTGCTGATGATCTCGAGATTGCACAGGTGACTGGCCTCTGCCAAAGGCAGATGGTCATTCTCTGGATGCTCTACTAGGTGCAGCACCTGCTCTAGGCTGGCCCGCGACTCCGCCGGCTGACGTTCCAAACTCTGGGGCAGGATTACGGTTAGGGACTTCGTATCCGCTCGCATTGCCCCACGGATCACTGCCAGATTGGTGCCAATTGCCCCCGAGGTAAGGATGTGATTACCGGTCAGGGCAAGAGCATAGCTAAGGGTCTCAATCAAATACTGGTGGGTAATGGGCACATGACGACTGCCCAGGATGGCAATTCGCTTCGGCCCCACCTGCTGAATAGCAGCCAGCTCCTGTAAAAACGTATCGACACTGGGAAAAACATCAATAGACGGCGTCAACGGGATCCCTCGACAAACTCTCTAAAGCTTGACTAAACTTCGTTATCTTACACCGTCGCTTTGGGATCCAGCCAGACACTTTTTCAGATAAAACCTCCGGTCAGGCTCCAATTTTTCTATGCTTTATTAAATTAAGCTGGAGGTAAACCACTTCTGGAAGCCGGTTGGACTTGGCTATGAGCATTGCTGTTAACTTTCAGGTCGATGCTGTAGTGCAGGTTGCTTTGAATGCCCCGTCCTAACCAATGACCACTGATGGGGGCCGCACCAGCGGGATAAGCACTGGCAGCCAAGGCGATGTGTTGATCGGCAACCGCTAACCCCTGAGTGGGGTCAAACCCTCGCCATCCTGCCCCTGGCAAATACACTTCTGCCCAAGCATGGAGATGACCAGAAGTAGGATCCGATTGGGTTTGATCAGCGTCTTCGGTCAACTCTGGCCCGCTTGCTTGGCTGGGCTGCTGTTGCGTAGCAACATAGCCACTGACAAATCGGGCTGCCAAGCCTACCGTGCGGCATACTTCCATAAACAGCAGGGTCAAATCGCGACAGGAGCCGGTTCTCCGCTGCCAGGTGAGGCTAGCCGGCCAGGGATCCCCTTTTTCCCGCAGAATATAGCGGCACTCGCCGTGGATACGTTGGTTCAACTGCTGCAAAAAAGCGGTGCTGTTTCCCTGCACCTGATCCCAAACTTCCCAGGCAAGGGCTTGCACAGTCGCCTCAGTTGGCCGGATGAGATAGGGCTGTAGCTGAGCTACCAGGGTACTTGGGTAGTCGATGGGCAGGTGGGTGGCCCAGTCCAACAGCAGGTAGTCAAAGGGATTGTGTCGCCAAGTTTGGACGGCAGCCTGGGCCTGGATACACAGGTATTCCGTCGGATACCCAAACCAAACTTGGTCGGTACTGTTACCCTCTAAATCCACCAGTGCAGATCGACCAACAGGGAGGGGATCCACTTGCAATTCAAAGGCCAAGAGGGTTTGGATCCCGTCGCAGCGAGGTCGCAGTCGCAGTGTGTGCGGTTCCAACTGGACTGGGCTGCTGTAGCGATATTCGAGTCGGTGACGAATTTGAATTTGCACAGGCTGTCGTTAATCTCGGTGAGTGGGTAATATCGATCGGAACTCCACTGGTGTGGTGGAAAGAACTTAACACTCCCCGCACTAAAGTGCCGAGGATTCTTGAACAGACCCAAGATGGACCTTCAAAGGCCCTGTCAATGCGCCTCTAATGACTCTGCATTGCTGTTACTTTCCTCAAGATATTGGCTGCCCTGTTGGCATCAGCGTTGATAGGCCAACCCCAGCAAGTAAGATACAACTCTTGTTTTTCTTGACAACCTGATGGTTTCCATCCGTCGGATCTTTTACTGCATTTGGGAAGAACATCGTTATCGAGAAAACTGGCTTGGGAAGTGTAAGATTCTTCCGTTTCAATAAACCGGATTCCGTATTGCTGGCGGAGTTGCCAGATCCGTTCCTTTAGCCGACGGGTCGGAATCTGAACAAACTGCTGATTGGTTTTGGCTTCTATATTTGCACCATCTTTTTGCCGGGGATTCCAACCAAAGACAATTGTGCCGATTTGTGCGCCGATTGAGTGCTCCAAGCAGTGGTTGACAATAAATCTTGCTGCTTTGTGGGTAGCATCCCGCATTTGGCAGTTGCGTTTTTCAGTGATTGCCGCCAGTTGTTTTGACCCAAAACCTTGGGGTTGCCCTTCCCTAAGAATAGCTACTCTCCTGTTGTACCACGGATTGTTCAACTTCAAATGCCGCCTATCTAGAGCCAGTCCCTACATTATTGATGTCCCTACATTATTAATGTAAGTTAGCCAATTACCAATGCCGCGGTCAATCCCAAGGGCTGTAGATCAACCTGCGCCAGTTGTTTCGTACACATACTCCAGGTAAAAGCAGCCGTTGTGAGGTAAGATTTTCCGCTCCGTACTCGGGGCTACCGAGCGGTTTTATTCCGCTGCAGTGCTTCCACCAAAGATTGGATGCCTGCCTGCAGCCGTTCCTCAACTTCTGCTTCCAACTGTAGCTTTCCGTCTGTCCCAAACTGAACTTGGGCACTGAGAATATAAATCCCCTTCAAGATTGTAGTTGCTCCCATCACCGAGAGCACAGGCTTCATGGCAAAGTCAATGGCCAGCAAATGGGCCAAGGTTCCCCCCGTAGCGATTGGTAGGATCACTTTTTCTGTTAGAGCATCTTGATCAAGCAGATCCAGCAAGGCCTTAAACACACCGGGGTAAGAAGCTTTGTAAACTGGGGTGGCAATCAGAATCCCGTCGGCTTGGGCCACCTGGGCCTGAATCTGCTTAAGCTGTGGGCTATCAAACTTAGCTAGCACCAGATCCTCAGGGGGGAGATCTCGTGCTGAGACAAATGAAGTGGTAAAGTCCTGACCGGGTAGGAGTCCGGCAGCATGGTGCAAAATGGCTTCTGAACGAGAGTTGGCGTTAGGACTACCCGAGAGCAAAAGAATAGCCGGCATGGAGGAGGGTGGAAAAACTGTTTCTCAAGACTGTTTCTGTTGTATCAGGGATCCATGGCTTTCCCAACTTTGCGGCTTAACCCCACTTCTGACCCAAAATGCTGGGGAAGGATGATGAGGCGGTTTTTTGGAGGACTGGCTTGTCGCTCCGGGCCTTTAAGCAGGCGGGGTTAGACAAGTGTGGGCAGGGGCTCCTTGCAGAGGGGGAGAGCCTGCAATTGCGGGTGTTGAGAGCGGATCCCCATGGCCTGACGCATCAACGCCGGCTTGAGTAAAGGCAAAGTTTCTAAACTCCACAAGGCCAGGCGACGCAGAATCAGCAGTGGCCAGACCTGGTTGGAGAAGAGGCGATTCGCAAGATTTGTTCCGAATAGGACCAGCGCGTTATCTGGGCGGCGACAGCGCTCATAGGTTTGCAAAAGATCCAGAGCACCGGGATCCCGACCTGCAGCTTTCGCCTCAATCAGCAGGGTTGCTAAAGCCGCCGCATCCCGCATACCCATGTTTGCCCCCTGCCCTCCCAAAGGGTGAGTGGTATGGGCGGCATCCCCAATCAGGGCCAACCTAGGGGCAATGTAGGTGTGGGCATGGGAACGCTGCGGTTCATAACAGGTTCTGGGAGAAGCCGCTAGCAGAGCCCCCAACTGGGCTCCGAAGAAGGGGTAAATGGCTCCTAAAAACTCCACCTCCGATAGGGCCATCACCCGGTCTTGCTCCGTTTGGGGAACGGTCCAAACCACGCAGCTACGGTAAGGATGGGTGGTGGGCAAAATGGCCAAGGGCCCCCTAGCATGAAAACGTTCGTAGGCTACCTGGGCATGGGGGTACTCGTGGGTGAGGGTGGAAACAATACACACCTGACCGTACCCCCAGCCAGAGGAACGGATCCCTGCCCATTCTCGTAAGCGGGAACGGGCTCCATCTGCTCCCACCAGCAGCGCTGTGCGCAACGTTTGCCGGGATCCCTGCCAAGCCAGCTCCACCTGCATGTGATCGGGGTGGGCAGAAAACCCTTGTACCTGAACAGGGCTGAAAACCTGGACGGAAGGGCACTCCCGAACCCGTTGCCATAGCGCTTTTTGGGTGATCTGGTTTTCTACGATGTAACCCAGGGCTGGCGCTTGCAGCCTTTCCCGGCACAACTGCACCCGCAGCAGGCTCTCCCCATCCGAAATCTGAATGCGGTGCACCGGCGCAACCCCCCAAGATTGCATCAGGGGCCAAGCTCCAATCCGCTGCAAAATACGCGCTGTACCTAAGGCCAAAGCACTAGCCCGCTCATCCGGCCTGACACCTTGACTCAGATCGCGGCTCTCGATCAAGGCAACTCGAATACCAGCTTGTCCCAGGGCAACTGCCAGGGTGCATCCCACCATACCGGCCCCAACGATTGCCACCTCAACATCCCATCGGTCGGATTGGCACTTGCCTTGATCCAAGTCAAGAGCAGATGAAAGGGCAGGAATGTGCAAAGGGAGCATGAAGGATCCCAAGATAGTCTCAATCTCTATTCTAGAGCTGTTACTCACGGTACAGCCCCTGCTTGCACAAGCCTCGGGCTCGACTTCCCACCTGGCACTAGGCGGAAGGGCATTATCTACCTAAGCATCCGGAGGGAGTTGGAGCGCTAGGGATCCCAACAGACCCTTGCGGTAATCATTGAGAATTTGTCGTCCTGCTCGCTCGGGATCCCCTTGATACTGACGTTCTGCCAACTCCTGCAGGGCCATTTCTCCGCTTGGGATCCCTGTCGACCAGCCGTAGCGCTTTTGCAAAATCCCCTCAGCTTGCGGTTGCACCGCCCGCACCTGATCCAAAAAATAGGCGGCCACCCGCTCTGGCCTATAGGCTGCCTCACCAATATCATCACAAATGGCCAGGAGAAAGGCTGCTTGCTGATCCGGCAGAACAGGAGGGATAATGCCCGGCGAATCCAGAAGATCCAGCTCTCCCCCCAGACGCACCCAGCGCAGCTGTCGTGTTACCCCCGGTCGAGCCGCACTTTCCACCACCCGCCGTCCCAACAGCCGGTTGAGCAGGGCGGATTTACCGACATTGGGGAAGCCCACCACCACAGCCCGAATCGCCCGCGGTCGCATCCCCCGCTGCTTGCGCCGTTCGTTAACCGATTTTCCCAATTCCAGAGCCGCCTGCCTGAGGTGATTCACCCCTTCTCCCGACTGACCTTGGGTGGGATACACCGGGATCCCTTGCTGCAAAAACCAATCTTGCCAAGCCCTCAAATCCTTTGCGCCAATACAATCCACCTTGTTTAAGGCCAGGAGACAGGGTTTTTCCCCTATCCACTGCTGCAACTCAGGGTGACGACTGGCCAACGGGATCCGCCCATCCAGCACCTCAATGACCACATCCACCCGCTGCAACTGCTCCCGCAACTGGCCGATTGCCTTGGCAATATGGCCGGGATACCACTGAATAGCCGTCATGGTGCCATGAACAATCAACAGAGAACTCCAACTTAGCTTGCTCCCCGTCAAGATCCCCAGAAAACAGGCCAAATTAGAGTAGTCAATAATACGAGGCGAAGGCTAACGGGATCCCTACCCATGGGCAAGCTAATGTTAAGAAACATCACAGAGGAGGGATGATGGTCAAACGCGTGCGGTTGGATCCGATTGCTCAGGTATCGGAGATTGCCACCAATAGCAACTTGCTCTCGGTGCTTCTGCAGGAGGAGCTGAATGTCCTGAAAGAATGTGGCGGGCGCGGTCTCTGTGCTACCTGTCACGTCTACGTCAAAGAAGGGATGGAATCTTTATCACCCATAACTAAGCGGGAAGAACGCACCCTAGAGGTGATCACCACCTGCAAGCCCAATTCTCGCCTTGCCTGTCAAGCGCGTGTCCTAGGAGAAGGGGTAGTGGTGGAACTGCCAGCAGGGATGTACATCAATGCCTTCAAGGATATTGAAGCTCTTATTGGCCGGCGGGCAGAGCAGCCATTGTTGCACCCTGTAACGGGGGTGACCCTAGTGCAGGAAGGCAAGTTAATCACCCGTTCGGTCTTGGAATCGGTGAAAGGATTAGACCTCGACATCCAACGAGCTTTGAGCCAAAGCAGCCAAGAGTTTTGAGCCTACATCTCCTCCTGTGGGCGAACCAGGCCATAGCAAGATTCAGCCAACAAACAGGGCTAGCAAAGGTGCTCCCAGTGCAGAGCCACTCGGGATGGGAATGCCGCTACCGGTACCAATCAAGCTCAAAAGCTTCTATTTTCCAGGGAGCAAAGTTGGGAGTGGGCAAGCCATGGATACAGCCAGGCAGGACGCAACACAGACGTGGAAGCAAGCTTCAGACTGGCTCACCGGTAGCATCCAACAAGCCTCAACCGGTCAGGACGGCCAACAAGAGCAACTACTTTTGTCCGTCTAAACCGAATCCTCACAAGTCCGTAGTGTAGAACTCACGCTTGCAACTAAGGGTTTGGGACAGGTTCCGGCAAAACATAAATGGACTCCACCTGTTGCCCCGCCACCGGAACAGCTTGGATTGTGCCTTGGTCGATGTGGTAGATAACCTTTTCCGCCTGCAGTCGATTCTCCCCTTGATGGATAACAACTTGACCCTCCAGTTCAATGCGCTGTTCCCGGCTGTAGTAAACCGCCCTCTGGGCACGAGCAGTAATGCGTTCGGCAGGAAAATTGAGGGTGACATTGCCGATAGCCGTAAACACCCCAGTATTAGCGTTGGCCTCCTGCGCATCGGCATTAATGCTAATAGCACGAGGATTCTCACCCCAAGCCGGGATCCCTGCAAACAGCAAACCCAGTACCAGCAGCCCACCCAAAGGGTTCCGGCAGCATTTTTTGGCTAACGTCATGCCCCACCACCCAACCAAACCACCACAGCAGCCAGTCTAGCCTGTGGCCGCCGTTCCATTTCCCCCTTTGGGCAAGACTTGGGCCAACTGACCCTCTAAGTAGGCCACCCGCTGCATCAGTTCCCGGTTGGCCTGCAACAGTTCTCGCGCTTGACTATTCAAATAGGGATCCGACTCCCACCAGTTAATACCGATTTCTTTAGCCTTATCCACCGAAGAGATCAACAGGCGAATTCGTACATTCAGCAACTCCACATTGCCCACAGAAACGGTGATATCCCCCGCAATCACAATGCCCTTATCCAACACGCGCTCCAGCACATCCGCTAAGGAGGAGCCGTGGGTAGCTGTGGTTAAAGGTTGAGAGGTAATAGGCACAGGGTGGATAACGCTCCTAAACTGGCAAGGGGACAAAACAGAGACCTAGGCACTAGCTAGGCAGTTGGTCTAGCAAATAATTGAGCACTTGAGCTGCCTCCTCCTCTTGACGCTTGCCGGCACGAGCCAGCAAGACATCTGCACAGAGGGCACGAAAATCAGCATTTTCTTTGCTGACGGCCAGCTCATGCTCCTTAACAATGCGACCAATCATCAGACAACTGCGCAGACTGGGATGCTGAGTGAGCTCCAACTTGCGGCGGAAGGCCCGTACCAAACGGACAATTTTGAGAGCATCCGGCGTGGATAAGCCCACCCGTGAAGTGAGGATCTCTTTTTCGGTTTCAATGTCCGGCTCTCCGATATCAATGGTAATCATCCGGTCAAGCAGTGCATCTTGAGCTTTGTGAACCCCCGTGTACTCCTCCGGGTTGGAGGTAAAAATAGCGCGAAATTGAGGATGCACCCGCAAATATTCCGACCGGTTGCTGTCCGGCGGCATGACCAATAGCTTCTCTTCTAAAGCACTGAGCAAAGCATTGTTGGCCTCAGGGCGAGAGCGATTGAACTCGTCGTAGATCAGGGTAAACCCTTCCCGGCAAGCCAAGGTCAATCGAGCATCTACCCAGCGTTGTTGCACATCCTCTTCCGTCTTCACCACCGAGTGAATGTAGTTATCCACCACCCGCCGATGGGTAAAGCCGGTGCGTCCCCCAATTAAGTCAGAGGAATCAAACCGGTCATCCCCATAGATCAACATGATTGGGCGGCCCATCAAACTCGCCAGATGCATAGCCAAGGTGGTCTTGCCTGTGCCAGAAGGGCCGCGCAGGTGAACCGCAAAGCCCGATTGCAAGTAACGCAAAGCCCGGCGGACAATTCGCTCCGTGTAGGCAGTATTGACAAACTGGCGTGGACGCGCCTGCAAAACAGTGGCCATGGGAGTACTCAACCTCTTTTGCCTTGACTATAACCGGGATCCTTACCTGGCGGCTCGAGCCCACCCTAAACTGCAACGGTTTCTGAAACCATCTGCCGCAATGTGCTCAGGATCTCCGAGGGATCCACCCCTAGCTCCACTGCCCCCCGGGCCAACAGATCCCGCACCTGTTCGCGATTACCAATCACCTGCAACAGCGTTAAACCCGGGTCCTGTACCTGTAAAGCCTCCACGTACTTGTTCACATAAGCAAGAATACGACCTGATTCTTCTTCAGTAGGCTCAACAGGTTTAGTAGGCTCAACAGGGGGTATTTTCTTTTCTTCTGTAGAGGATGGCTTAGAGGGTGGCGTCGGTGGGGCCGGTTCTGGAGCGGAGCCAGTTTCAGACTCGATGGGTTTCGGCGGCTCTGGGACCGGCTTGCCGTTGCCCCACACCTGCTCACATAGGCGGGCTCGGAAAGCGATCAGTTCACTTTGCAGCCTTTGGGCCATAACCTGTCGTTCCTCCGCCATTTGGGCCAGCTCCTGCCGAGCCAGCTGTTGCAAGGTTTGTACTTGTTGGCGAAGTTCAGCATAAAATGCCTGCCGCACTTGCCGGGCAGCATTGGCCAGGTTCTGCTGCACTTGGCTGTAGGATGCCAGCAAACTCTCCACCTCCAACTCCAGATTGGCCCGAAAAGCCTGCAGTTGCTGCTGCATTGCTTCAGACTGAGCAGCCCGTTCCTGCCCCAAACTGGAAAGAAGGTCTGTCACCGATTGGGCCCGCTGCCGAGCAATTTCTGTCCGCGAGTATTCATCTAAGGCCCGCTGTGCCGCCCGTGCCTGCTCCAACTTGCGCAGATGGTTCCGGGTTTGCTCCCTCTGCTGCTGCATCGTCTGCTGCCGCTGTTGACGTTGCTGGCTCAACTCGGCCATCAGCGCTTGATGACACTCAAGGCGTTGCTGACGGGATCGACTTAGTAGACTTTGGTTTTGAGCCGCCCGTTGGGTTCGGGCCATAACCCATTGTTCCTGCAAACTCATGGTGTTCAACCCCTTGTATTCAATCTAGAGAAGGTGAGTGCCTAGGTCGAGCAAGCCTGATCTCGCAGCAAGTAACCAGTAGACCCAATCCTTGAAGACAAAGTAGCTATACCAACTGGACTGGTCTAGAACAAGGCAGAAGCCCAAACGGACCCCTGCCCGATTCCACAGGAGCTTCCCTTGTGCAGCTGCACCGGAACCCTAACCCAACAGGCATGAGTCTCAGATACTCACGACCTCATCGGGCAACAATGAGTCGATGCAGCTCTTAACGAAGAACCTCCGGTTTAGGCAGCAGGAGCAGCCGCAGTAGCCGTCAGACCCACAGCCTCAGCATACTTCAGGTAGGTTTCCACAGAAGCGACAACAACACGAGCCTCAATCGCCAACAGCTCGATCCCGACCAAAGAAACCCGCACCCAGGCATCGACAACGATCCCTTTATCCAAGATGCGATCGATCACCTCAGCCAAGCTCGAGGAAGAGTTTACTTTCTCAACTGCCATGACAACGACTCCTAATAGAATGCAAGTTCAGAAGGACAAGTAAGCGGGAAGCAAAAACTGCTCAGAAAGGGTCCCAATCAAATCCATTTCTGGCCAGGTGACGAACCGTACTTTTTGCCACCCCAAATCTCATTCTGATACCCTTTTTCACAAAATCATCCGTAGATATGCTTAAAGTCAGACAGGTCAAACATTTTTTTGCAGCAGCCAGCCCCTACAACCGTAGTATTTGGATTCTTAATCGGGAAAAACTGGTGAAATGGTTTCCCGGACTGAACCGGTAAGGGCAGTGAGCCCATCAGCAGGGATCCCTTATACTAGAGCCATCCTGTTTCAGCTATACCCTACTTGCCCACCTGTGGAGCTACTGTGGCCGATTTGAATACCGGGATCCCGAGCGTGCGCCGCTTGCAAAAGGGGATTAAAGATCGCGAAACCTTTGAGATCAAGCTGACTACAGGGGATACTTTCGTGGGTCAGTTGCGCTGGCAGGATCCTGATTGCCTCTGTCTGGTGGATTCTGGCGGGCAAGAATCCCTCCTGTGGCGCTCTGCCATTGCTTTTATCAAGGTCAAATCGCATCCGTAGAACCCGGTGAGGATCGGCCTTTGGGCCTTCCTCTGTTTGCAAAACCTAAAGAGATCCCCCTGCTCGACTCCACAGGCAGTTGACTTCCGGTAAAAGCGCCTGAGGAGAAGAGTATGATTAAAGAGTGTTAAAAAACGTACTCTCTCCTCATACAACCATGACAGCTACCCCTATCGAGTTACCCCTTCAGCCTGCTGCCCAGCGGCACAATCACTACAGCCGGGAAGACTTTTTCCGCTTCAACCGCCAACAGGGCTCCCTTGTGGATTGGACCGGGGGACGCAATGTCCTAGTGAGTGAAGACTTTATCCTGGGTTTACAGCAGGGTCTAGAGGAGGAAGTGGGGGATGCTTCTGCCTCTTTGATGTACACCATCGGTAAAGAGTGGGGCCGTGCTGATGCCGCTCACTTTTCCCGTTGGTATGAGGAAGAATATCGGCGTAAGACGAAGCAAAGCAACCTCATGTTTCTGCTGGAAACCTGGTGGTGGCCCTTAACCTCCCAAGGATGGGGGCGCTGGGAAGTAGATACCGAAAGTCGGCGGCAGGGATTTATTTTCATCAACCTGTTTGACTCAGCTGTAGCGCGCACCCTGGGAGACGTGGGCAAGCCTGTTTGTCATCTTTATGCGGGGTTGTTTGCCGGTTTTTTTAGTGGCATGGTAGAACGGCAGCTTAACTGTATTGAGATCCAGTGCTACTCCATGGGGGAGAGCTACTGTAAGTTTTTGCTTGGTAGCAAGGATCGCATTGATGCTGCTGCCTTCTGGCTCAATGAAGGGGCCAGTGCTGCCGAAATTACCCAAAAGTTGCGTTCTGGCGAGGGAGTACCCAAAGCATGAGCTTAGAGATTCCTTTAGAAGAATCCGTGCAGGGCTTTTTTGCCCGTCTGAATTGGGATAATCGCTCTCTCGACGTTCGGTCGTTGCCTATGCCCTTCCTGTTGGTGCGAGAGCAATTCGGCTCCATCCCTTGGGCCGGGGATCCCTCGGCTTTGGTGGCGCGTTCTTTGGGATCCCTGTCGGCAGGAGCAGAACCTCCACCAGAAGAAGACCCAATCACCCTAGCAGATCTCTTCAGTATGTTTTGACCCCTTGCAGGATCATCGGGAGAAGCGAGAATGGCTAGTGCTCTTGAACAGATGCTCATTGAAGCGGAAGCACGCTACCTCAAGCCAGATGAACTGAGGCAATTGAAGTCTTATGTTCTCGGCTGGCCAAAGCGGAAGCATGTTTACCAGGTTCTGCGGGAACGGGAAAGCCAGATCGTCAGCCGCACCTTGAACACCCTCAAGCAGGAGATGCCTAGCCTTTCAGGACAGGTGCTGGAGCTTTGTCAGCGGCATCTGCTGTTGTTGTTGCGCCACAGCGCCATGGCCATGTTGCTTCAGGATGAAGAGCTACTCAAGGAGCGGTTGATCGAGTGGGTGGAAGAAGAGGTACAGCTGTATGGGCTACAGAGCGTTTACGAAATTGCCTACCGGATCTTTCAGCAGGAACTTAGAGAGCACCTTGCTCCTGGGGAGTTGGAGTTCATTCGCCCCTTGATTACTCAGGTTCAGGTGGCTTTGCTGTTTTAGGGGGTTAGCCGGTTGCTCTCCCTATCTATCCTTGAACACCATCGATCTAGAAACACAACCAACTCACAAACGCTACAAACGCTCTTATGGTTACCTCTGCCTCCAGTCCCTCAGTCAGCTTTGACCCTTACACCCCAGTTTTGGCTAACTACTACACCCCCAGTGCTTATCTCCAGGGTGATCTAGAATCAGGCCTGCTGCAAAGTCGTCATGGTGAGCGTCTCCTTGCCCTGCCTGAGGCATTGCTGCGGGGGATTTACAGTGGCCTGGAATACGAGACTGGGCAGGCAGCTCGCTTGGTGTTGCGCAACTGTGGCCGCATGTGGGGGAAAGAGTTTTTTCGCCGGTTTGCCCAGGAGCTTTCGGATTACTACCAAAAGCCCCTAGCTGAACTGGAGATGGGTATTTTTTTGCAAAATCTGAAGCAAGCTTGGAAGACCCATGGTTGGGGATTGATCGAGATTGACTGGACCTACAAGGATCAAGGGGTTTTGGTGGTGTCCATTCGCAACTCCCCCTTTGCTGCGTTAACACCGGCTCATTTTAAGCGTCCAATGGGCTTTTTGGAGGCGGGGTTGCTAGGTGCTTGGTTTAGCCAGTTAACCGGTCAGGACCTACTTTGTGTACAGACCACCAGTGAGGCTTTAGGAGCCAAAAGCAATTTGTTTGTTGTCTCCTCTGCTGCCCGCCTTAAAGATGGAGAAGCTTGGGTGGACTCCGGCCTCAGCCATGATCAAGTCCTGGAGAAGCTGTTGCAACCCAACCAAGCTGGGTAATCCTGCCGGGAGCTCACAAAAGGGAGGATGAATCTGTATAATCTTCTGAAAGCCAGATGAGCTCAAGCGAGCGAGGTTGTGGTCATTGGGGTGGCGTGTCAGAGCAATTCGCGGAGCCATAACCGTTCCCTGCAACAGTGCCGAGGCGATTTGCGCCGCGGTTACCGAGTTACTGGATGCCCTGGAACATCGTAATGCTTTTGACCCGGCAGATCTGGTCAGTGTTGTGTTTTCTGCTACACCCGATCTGAATGCGGCTTTTCCAGCTCAATTTGCTCGTCGTCGTCCAGGCTGGGAGTTGGTACCACTGCTGGATGTCCAGCAAATGGAGGTGACGGGTGACTTGCCTCGCTGCATTCGGGTGTTAATCCAGCTGAATACGCCTTTGAATCAAACCGACATACAGCATGTTTACTTGGGAGGGGCACGGGAACTGAGACCGGATCTCAGTCCAGTTGGGTAGCCCAGAGAGGGTTGAGTCTTGGATTGGATCCTCTGCTTATGCCTATTTTGCTCCGCTAGGGGCAGGGATCCCAACTCAAAGCAGAAAGGCGGTGACTGTGTGAGGCTAAGCTATGTGAGTCTAAAGGGAGTAGCCACTGTCAAGACAGGCTAGGTTAGCCTTCTGACCGGGGATATTCAAAAAAAGCAGGTGACGGGGAGCTAAAGGGATCCCTTTTGTTGTCGCAGCTTGAGTTCCCACTGTTCCAACTGATCTTGGCGAGCAGCTATCTCAGCTTCCCGGCGGCTGAGCTCCTGACTTTGCCGGGTTAAGGATTGCCGCCAGCTCTCAATTTCTGATAAATCGATTAGGCTGCCCGCCTGGGATAAGCTATGGAGCATCTCTACCAGTTTAATGGCTGCTTCTTCCAGATGTTGCACCTGGCGCTCCTCTGAGACTTCCACCAGGAGCAACACCCCGACATTGTAAGCACTGGCCTCTTTGCAGGTTAGGAGCTCTGGCCTACGAACCGCAGACCAAACCCGATCCGGAGTTTGGTATGCCAACAGTTGCAGCTCCGCTTGACCAAATAGCCCTTTCTTGTGTACCCGTGCTAAGTACAGCATGAAGATAGTGGAAGAAGCAGTGGGATCTTAGCATGGCCTCAAGGGATCCTGCTCCTGCTCTTTTACCCAATTTGGGGGGACTGAGGGAGGGAATCAGTGTTAGGATCGGCTTTGAAATGGGCGGTGACTGACCCTCTCCCGTTTTTATTGTTGTAGGGATCCCTGGCATGTTTCTCACCCAAAGCCCTTATTTTTTGATGGCAGCGCTGGTGGCTATTGCCAGTGGAGCTATTTTTGCAGTCCGGTTCATCAAGCGAGAAGCTTCCGCCGAGTACGATGTAATTTTCGCAACGATGGGCCTGATTTACTCCCTCTGCCTACTGCTAGAGGGTCAGCGTCTCATTCCCCTGCTGTTTTTTGCCCAAGTGCTCTTGGCGGTAATGGCAGGTTGGTTTGCCATAGAAACCTTTCGCTTGCGCATTCTTTTGAGTGAGAAGGCACGGCAAGTAGGGGGTGTTCGTCCAACCACCCGTCGGCAGGGTTTTACGCGTACCTATCAACCGGATGAATACGAGCCAGGGCGCCGGGTTGCCACTCGTACTGCCGGATCCCGGATCCGCGATACTTCTAGTTACAGCCGGTCGATTCCCGGGCGCAGTGAAGAGCCTGACCCCGGATCAGCTCGCCGCTCGAGGCCGCAATTGACCAGTGATACCCGTCCCCGCCGTCGACCGGAAGCAGAGGACTACGATGACTATTCGGAGGAGTCGGCTCCACCGCCCCCGCGCCGCCCCCGTCGTCCTACCGATAGCTACTCCGAGGATGAGCCCCAAGACCGCAGCAGCACCGGTATCGCTACCCGCCGCCCACCGCGGTTGCCCCGAGAGGAGGATTACAGGCAGGAGCCACCCCCTCGTCCCCCTCGCCGAGTTGTGGAAGTGGAATCCGTAGAGGTTGAGGAAGTGGATGCCGATGAGTACGAAGATGACTTGATGTAACGCAGTACTGAGGTGAAGGAGTTGACCAATTGACCTTTGCCTCAGCCGGTGTTGCGCATCCCAGCAGCAATACCGTTAATGGTGAGCATGGCCCCCCGCAAGAGCTCGGCACGACTGTAGCGCGTCCGTCCCGTTCGGGATCCCTGATTTTTTCGTAGCCGCTTCAGCAGGGAAACCTGAATAAAGCCGAGCGGCACAATTGAGCGGTTGCGCAGCTGTACAGAGCGCTTCAGGTAGGGATCATTTTCCAGTAGCTCGCTGTGCCCTGTAATTTTCAGCACCATCTCACGAGTGCGGTACATCTCCTGGGCAATGCACTCGAACAATTCCATTGCTCGCTCTAGGTTTTTGGGAGAGCTCATCTCCCGCACGTAGTGGCGCGCGATTTGCAGATCCACCTTAGCCAGGGTCATCTCGACTTTTGAGATCACCATGCGGAAGAAAGGCCACTCGCGGTACAGATGTTGGAGGTGGTCGAGGTTGTGCTCCCCTTCGGCCGCATACTCTTGTAGGGCAGTGCCCACCCCATACCAAGCCGGTAACAAAAAGCGACTCTGGGTCCAGCTAAAAACCCAAGGGATGGCCCGTAGGGATCCAATATCTTTGTTGCTGCCGTTGCGGCGAGCCGGGCGGGAACTGATCTGCAGCTGGCTGATCTCTTCAATCGGGGTGACCTCGTGGAAAAACTCTACAAAGCCCTCCTGCTCATAAACCAAGCTGCGATACACCTGGCGGGAACGATCCGCCAAAGATTCCATCAGGCGCGACCACTCATGCAAGTCATTGGGGTAGGTGCGCAACAAACTGGCCTGGATCACAGCACTGGTTACCGTTTCCAGGTTAAAAATGGCCAGATCCTGAAGAGAATACTTAGAAGCCAACACCTCCCCTTGCTCAGTAATTTTGATGCGCCCCCCCACACTGCGCCCCGGTTGGGCCAGGATTGCCTCGTAGGCCGGTCCACCCCCACGCCCAACCGATCCACCGCGTCCGTGAAAGATCTGCAGCTTAACCCCAAAGGACTCCGCCACCTGTTGCAACCTCTGTTGCGCCTTGTAAATCTCCCAGTTGCTACTTAAGAAGCCAGAATCCTTGTTGCTGTCGGAGTAGCCTAGCATCACCTCCTGCAGATCCTCCTGCTGGCTGAGGTACTGCCGATAAAACGGGATCTGCAACACTGCCTGCAGAACTTCCGGGGCTCGCTTTAGGTCTTCTACCGTTTCAAACAAGGGCACCACCGCCAGGGATCCCTGGCCGCTGATTGGGTCGTAAAGGCCGACCTCCTTGGCCATCAACAGCACCTCCAGCAGATCACTGAGCTGCTGGCTCATGCTGATGACATAGGTTTGGCAGATGGACAGACCAAATTCCTGCTGCAAGCGGCGGAGGGTACGGAAAGTGGCGATCAATTCTGCTGTTTTCTCCGAAAAGGGGGCCTCCAAAGGCAAGAGCGGGCGACGGGTTTGCAACTCCTGGAGTAGAAAGGCTGTTTTCTCCTCCTCGGTCATTTCGCTATAGGGGCGAGGCAAAATGCGCAAATACTCAAAGATTTCCGTGAGGGCTGCTTCGTGGTAGCCGCTGTCTTGGCGAATATCCAAGTGGGCCAGGTGAAAACCAAAGACCTCCACTTGGTGGATCAGGTGGTTCAGTTGCCGACAAGCCAAGCCACTGTTTTTCAGGCTGCTTTGGATCAATCTCAGATCCGCCAAAAACTCCTCGGCATTGGCATAGGCATTGGCCAAAGGCAAGGGGCTGGGCAGGCAGGCAGAATCGGCCAGTTGACGGTTGCGCTCGCGGGTCAACTCCAGCCGCCGCTGAATATAGCTCAGCTTCAAGCGATAGGGTTCCTGACGATATTGCACTGAGAAGGACTCGTACACTTCCGGTAACAGGCGGTGATCCTGTTCCAAGGCATCCAGCAGTTGGCTATCCACATCTCCCCAGTGCAAGGAGATACTCAGGGTTTTGGTTAACGATTTTACCGATTCAATGTACTTGCCCAGGATCAAATTGCGTTGGTAACGGGCTGTTTGCCAGGTTACATCCGCGGTTACAGAAGGGTTGCCATCGCGGTCGGCTCCCACCCAAGAGCCGAAATTACAAAAACTGGCCGGCGGGGGATCCAGCTCTGGGAAGGAATTTTTGAGGCTACGGCTCAGGTACTCCTGCAGCAAAGGAATGGCTTGAAACAACACTTCCTGAAAATAGTGCAGAGTATAGTCCACCTCGTTGAGAACCGTGGGTTTGGCCTGGTGTAGCTCGTCGGTGCGCCACCAAAGTAAGACTTCTTCTGCCATTTGCTCCTTTAGAATGGCAGCCTGCACAGGCGAAGACTGCTCCGCCAAGTCCAGTTGACTGAGCAGATGGGAGAAGGCCCGCTGCTTTTCCCGAATGGTGTGGCGGACAATCTCGGTGGGATGGGCAGTGAAGACCATGCGAATGTGCAGTCGATTCAGCAACCGGCGCAACAGCCCCGGTGGCACTCCCTGGGCCCGCAGATAGGGAAACAGTCGCTCAAACTTTTCGTTTTCCCGCACGGTTCGCTGTTGGCTATCCACCATACGCATGTCGGAGGGTTCTGCACGTTCGTAGTGCTGCTCCACAATGTTGATCAGTTGGAAAAATAGGGCAAAGGCGCGGGCGGTTTGGATGGCAGCATCGAGGCTGAGGGACTCAACGATCTGCAGTACCTCCGGCACCGGGTACTCCAGAGCCTGCCCTTCTGGGGAACACATGGAGCGCAGCCGTTGCAGCAAATCCACCAACGACTGGCCACACTCCTGTAACAGCACCGACTCCCACAGTTCTTCCACCAATTGCAGCCGCCGACCCAAAAGGCCATCTCCTCCTTCTGGGTTGAGGGCTGTAACCGGTTGAACGAAGGGATCCCGCTTGACAAGCAGGGGAGTCTCCTCCAGCCCGTTGGCAGGACTCACAGTCCGTTTTGGGGTAGTCAGGCGAGGAGAAGAGGTCATGAAGGTAGCTCCTGGAACAACCATCCCAATATTAGAGCCTGTTCGCCGGGACAGCAGATGTAGTCGGCATTACGGTTGGATTGTGGGTTTACAAGTGGCTGCCCCACTTTTCGTCAATGCCCATTGACTGGATCTGGCCCAAGGTTTGAATGAGCTGGGACAAAGACAAGTTGAAGAGGGAAAGATTGCTGCCCTTGGCCGCCGGTTGCCTGTAGCAGGAGCGAAGGTGGTCGATTTCCTAAGAACGGCTGCTCACCCCTGGCTGGTTCGATATCCATACCCACGCCTTCGCGGCATTAGGGAATTGTTGTCTACCTGCCGATGAGGTTGGCACCGAATCCGGTGTAACAATGGTGGTGGATGCAGCTGGCGCCCTTACTTTCCTGGCCCTTCGAGAAACGGCGGCGCAAACTACTCGCACAGGGGTATAGGCTCTGCTGGATCCTTCCTTCCCTGGTTTACGTTGCTACTTCAGATTTCATTGCCCCTTGTCTTGGCTTTGCGGTGGATCCAAAAAATCAAGACTTGGATTGGGTGCGTCAGGCTATTGAAGACTATCCCTTCATTACTGGCTCGAGACTCGCCCCACCGTCAAGCCCGACCCCCATTTCATTCGGGCGGAGGAGTATCACCTGCCAATTACGATTCACTTAGGTCCTTTCCCGATGGACGGAGTGTTGGTTGGATCGTCTGCGCTCGGGGGATATCATTACCCATACCTATCAGCTCAGCCGCAGTTTGGCTTGTTCGATGCGGAGCTACGCCAACTGGCCCCGATCAGTGCAGAACAGGTGAATGAGGAGATTCCATAATGAGGGGGATCCTATCTGCGCAGGATGTTGCCGTTGCTTACAGCTGAGCTGGCTTTGGGCAGGAGATCGAGGCAGAAAGTAGACTACCAACTGTGATTGCTACGCAATACAGAGCGGGCTTGCAACAGCCCTGAAAACAACGTTTTGAAAGAACAAGACATTCTTCCCGAACCTACAGGCGAGTTGACAAGTCGCCTCAATGTAGCGGTGTTGGTAGCCCCATTTAGATCAGCATCTCCCACCCAGCCACAAGACAGGTAGTGATGAACATTGCTCATAGCTCAGATGGCAAATTTTGGGCAAGTAGAGCCCGGGACTCCCGCTGGAGTAGTTGATTTAGAGTCATGACTTTACTTTCATAGGCTACCCAATTTCGCGCAAAAACCAGACCAGCCGGCAACCTAAGGGTTTGGGCGAGGCGTCGGAGAAGGACTGATTGTAGGACTGGGTCTAGGAGAAGGCGACACCACAGGAAAGGGATTGGGGGTGCCGGTACTGGTGGGGGTTGGGGCAGCACTCGGGGCTGGTAACACTGTCAGGGGAGCTTTGGCCGAGGCAATTCTGCCCTGGGTGTCGGCTACCATAACTGTAACTTCATAGGCTCCCGTCGGCACTGAAGTAGGAATCGTCACTGGAATGGTACCGATGCAGGTTTTGCTATTGGCCTGACAGCCAACGGCAGCTGCAGTGAAATCAAATGTCAGGGTGATGGGGCTCTGTCTGATCTCAACCCGGAAGCTGATCCCGGTGCCTAAGCCGGCAGGAGTTGTAACGGCTGCCAACACATTGAAGGGTACGGTCTGCCGAGCATCTGTCAGAGCCACAATGGCAATGGAGGGGGGTTCTGCCGGAGTAGGGGAGGGGCTAGGGGAAGGAGAGGGACTGAGGGTAGGAAAGGGGGTCGGTGTTGCGGAAGGTACCGGGTTGGGGGTCAAAATTGGGGTCGGCGGTGGTGCCACTATCGGTACAGGCGTGATGGTAACGGTGGGCTGTTCACGCGCATCTTCTTGACAGGCCAGGAGTGATAAGGGCACAAGAGCGGCTACACTGGCTTTGATGCAAGAGATGATCAACGTTTTGCGTGGGTGCCGTTGAAAAAGTTGAAAAGGCTGCAGTTTCATCGGTTCTGACTCCTCACAGTTTGGCTGGGGTTGCTCGGGCTGCTGCGCTAGCCTTGGCTGATCTCAAAACAACAACCTCCTGCTTTCTGGAAAGCAGATGGCTTGAATGGGCTGCTAACACTATAGATAGAGCATTAGCTCTTTGTAAACACTGGGGCTAGTGTTTGTCTTGCTTGGTCGATTTGCTTAGGGATCCCCGATGGCTTCCCCTCGGGGTAGGAGGTTATGTGAAAATCTCTAAAATCTCTGGCGATCTTTAGGCTCTCTGGAGAGTCTCTAGAGATCTCGACTGCAGGTTGTTGCCTGTTGTCGGCGTGCCGTCTTGATCCTTGCTTTGGGGATCCCCTGTGGGATCCCGTTCAGAGATCCAGGTATCGGCTAGCCTGTCAAGTTAAACTGTTAATCAGGAGACCGACGAGGGGAGCTATGGCAGCAAGGGCAGCAGCAGAACCCCCCAACGGCAGAGGCCAGGCGCAACCTGCTGAATTTTGGTCTGCTCAGGAAGGGCCACAGGAAGCTTGTGGAGTATTCGGCACCCTAGCTCCAGGGGAAAATGTGGCTAAGCTAGCTTATTTTGGCCTGTTTGCGCTGCAGCATCGCGGCCAGGAATCGGCTGGAATTGCCACCTTCGAGGGAGCATTTTGCCGAGTGCACAAGGCAATGGGCTTGGTTTCCCAGGTGTTTGATGAAGTGAATCTGGCTCAACTGACAGGGGATTTGGCGGTTGGCCATACCCGCTATTCCACTACTGGCAGCAGCCGCGTAGCCAATGCTCAACCGGTGATTGTCGAAACCCGTCTGGGGCCCTTGGCTTTAGCTCACAATGGCAATCTGGTGAATGCTGAGCAACTGCGGCAAGAATTGGAGGCTGAGGATCGCCATCTGGTTAGTAGTACCGACTCTGAGTGTATTGCCCATGCCATTGCCCAGGCTGTGAATCAAGGGCTGGATTGGATTGGGGCAACTCGACAGGCTCTCCAGCGGTGTCGGGGCGCTTTTAGCCTGGTGATCGGTACTCCAGAAGGGCTAATTGGGGCACGGGATCCCCATGGGGTACGGCCCTTGGTGTTGGGTTTATTGAGCAACAACCCTGCCCTCGATGACCTGTTGCAACGGGAGATCATCTGTAGTGATGGCACCCTGAGTCACCCAGAAGCAGGTCCCCTCCATTACGTTTTGGCTTCAGAAACCTGTGCGCTCGACATTATCGGGGCCGACTATCTGCGGCAGGTGGAGCCAGGGGAACTGGTGTGGATTACTCGACAGGGGCTGCAAGTCCAGCGCTGGGCGGAAGCAACCCCCAAGCTTTGCATTTTTGAGATGATTTACTTTGCTCGCCCCGATAGCTGGATGCAGGAGGAAAGCCTCTATGCTTACCGAGTACGCCTCGGGGAACAACTGGCCAAAGAAGCTCCGGCGGAGGTGGACTGGGTGATGTCGGTTCCGGATTCTGGTACACCGGCAGCGATTGGGTTTTCTCGCCAATCGGGGATCCCTTACACGGAGGGGTTAATCAAAAATCGTTATGTAGGCCGTACGTTTATTCAGCCTACCCAGTCGATGCGGGAGCGGGGCATTCGCATGAAGCTGAACCCCTTGAGTGATATCTTGCGGGGTAAGCGGGTGGTAATTGTGGATGACTCGATTGTGCGGGGTACCACCAGCCAGAAAATTGTTAAAGCCCTACGTCAAGCGGGGGCCACTGAGGTGCACATGCGCATTTCTAGCCCCCCGGTTACCCATCCTTGCTTCTATGGCATCGATACGGATACTCAAGATCAGTTGATTGCGGCTCACCATTCTGTGGAAGAAATTGCCCAGAAAATTGGTGTCGATTCTTTGGCTTACTTAAGTTGGGAAGGTATGCTGGCTGCTACCGGTCGGGATCCCGATTCTTTTTGTTCTGCCTGTTTTACCGGTAACTATCCCATCCCGATCCCAGAAGGCTTAAAACGCTCCAAACTGATGCTCGAACCGGCTGCTGCCGGCAAGAAGCGTTAGATGAGAAGGCTACTCCACCGTCACCAACAGGACGCCGCTCCTCCTCCCAGCTACACTGAAAAGCTACACTGAAAATACGTCTCCTGCGATGGCCCAGATGACCTTGAGCTTACGGCAGATAGGGGATCCCATCCTGACTCAGGTGGCCAAACCGGTCAGTGACTTCCGGGATCCCACTCTAGACCACCTGATCGAGGGCATGTTGAGCATCTTGAAGAAATCTAACGGGGTCGGGTTGGCCGCTCCGCAGGTGGGATCCCTGCTGCAGGTGCTGATTGTGGCTTCTCGTCCCAACCTCCGCTATCCGGATGCACCGCAGATGCAACCTTTGGTGATGATCAACCCACGCCTAGTGGCCGCCAGTCCTGAACAGGTGCTGGGGTGGGAGGGCTGTTTGAGTGTGCCGGATCGGCGCGGTTTGGTGGCCCGGGCGCAGGCAGTGGAAGTGGAGTACCACACACCACAGGGATCCCGAGAGAGAGTGGTTTGGCAGGATTTTCCGGCGCGGATTTTTCAGCATGAGTATGATCACCTGAACGGTCAAGTGTTTTTGCAGCGGCATCCGCAGCAGCTGCTTTCGGAAGCTGAGTATCAAGTGCAAATTTTGGGTCAACCCGTCATTGCCGCATAGGGATCCGCACCGTGAATTATTTGATCATCTACGATGGGCTGTGCAACCTCTGCGCCAATGGGGTGAAGCTGCTAGAACAACTGGATCGGGGACAACGGTTTTGTTATGCCCCTATGCAAGATGTCTCTGTCTTATCCCGGTGGGGGATCCAACCGGCGGACGTGGAGCTAGGTATGATTTTGATCGACTTGCAGCAACCGGAACGACGCTGGCAGGGAGCCGCCGCTGCTGAACAGATCGCTGCTCTCCTACCTGGTGGAGACCTGGGGTTGGCCTTCTACCGTGGCTTGCCGGGCTTGAAAACCTTGGCGGATCGAGGCTACGCACAAATCCGCGATCACCGCTACGCCTGGTTTGGCCGCCGAGATACCTTGTACCGGTCTGCTTATCCCATTTGCGACCGCTGCTGGGATCCCTTGGTCGCCCCCTGACTATGTTCAGCTCTGCTCAGCAACTGCTGCACCACTACGCTCAGGGGAAGCGAGATTTCAAGCGCTGGGACTTGAGCCAACCAAGCTTAAAAGGATCCGATCTGCACGAGATCAACCTGAGTGGAGCCGATCTCTCAGGGGTACGTCTGTCTGTGGAAGGCTGTCCTCTACCGGGCTGTTTTGGTAAGAACCATCCTCTGGGAAGCCCATCTCTATCGAGCCAACTTGCGTCAGGCTAACCTGTGGCGTGCTCGGTTGAGTGGAGCCATCCTCAGCTATGCCGATCTCAGTCACAGCTGTCTACGGGGATCCCATGTGCAGGAGGCGGATTGACCCGGTGCGCGGCAAGCCCCGCTCTACCGCTGCGCGGGAGCAAGCTAACAGGGCGAGGAAGGATAGCGCGGACAGCGTAGCCGTCCTTGTCTTTGGTTTTTCAGCCTGGCGTCTGCTGGTATGGTCAAACCATACAACGACTTCAAGCC
>CALFBB010000057.1 GCA_937944885.1 uncultured cyanobacterium | reverse complement strand
AAGTTGGCATGAACACTTTCAACCCAAAACCCACAGGCAGAAATGACCTGGGGTGCTGCAAAGGCAAAAGTTCCTGGCAGTAGGCGAGAGCGCCGCCTCCCTCTCTGGCAACAGGATTGGGAAGCTAGGATTTAATTGCGAAGCAGTGAATCATCGCTAGTTGCGTTCACGGGTGATCCGTCATTGCCTCAGCTTCGGGATATGATCGGAATACAGCTGCGGATGTATAGATGTTATAGATGTAGGGTGTAGCAACTGTGAAGTATTTCCGCAAGCGGGTTAGCCAAGGGCAGCCTTCTCTGGCGCAAGAGGGCTGGGCCCTCACCGAAGCCAGGCTGGATCAACTGCTCAGAGCAGTGGAAGCCAACTTACAAGCCAACTCCGAGTTGCGCCGGCAACAGGAGGAGCAGCAGCGACAGCTGGAAGCAGAACGCCGCCACTATGAAGCTCTGCGGGATTCGACTGCTGATTTGCGGATCAGTGTGATGGAGTTGCGGGAGGGGCAAGCCCTTTGGCAGAGCCAGCTGGATGAGCTACGCTCCTGTCTGCGGGATGTGGTTGTGGATCAACGCCAACTGGTGCAAATCGTTGCCCAACAGCAAGAGCTTCTGAGGAACTTTCAGGAGGTGACCCGCGCCCTGCTGGAACAGATGAAAGCGGATCACACCGATTTTCGCCATGCCATCCGTGCCCTGCTGGAACAACTGCACCAAACCCTGCAATATCTCGTCCTAAAAGCAGGCGGCACCGTTCCTGAGCCAATAGGCCATCCAGAAGTGCCCCAGGATGAGCATCTGTCTGCTCCGGCCGCTCCCACGCCGCCTGGGCAAGAGCCCGCGCCCTAGGTAAAGCTCCCGGGTAAAGCTCCCGGGTAAAGCTCCCGCCTGGGACTGAGCCCATTACTGCTCTAATGCCCACTGCGGCCAAAACAAATGCAGGCCGGTAGCCTGCTCTGACTTCAGCACCAAAGAGCCACCGCCGCTCCGATTTTGTAGAGGGATCTCCTCCGGCAAAAACGAGTGAATCCGTTCTGACTTGGTGAACAGATCTATCTGGGGCTGTCCTGACCGATTGGGGTCCGGCGCTAGGCCCACTAAGCCCACCAACACATCACCTCGGCTGACAAACTGAAAGGCCTGTACCCCCACCTGGCCTCGCTCCATTGGCGTAATCTCCTTCAGAGCCAGCCGCTTCAGGTACCCCGCTTGACTGGCCAAGACTAGGATCCCGTCGGGGGGCAGCAAGGTCATGCCAACAATCTGTTCTTTACGGCTCAAGCGCAGGGCCAGCTGGCCGATAGCCACTCGCCCCATCAGGGGAACCTGTTCTCCATCCAGCCGCAGCAGTCGCCCCCCCGAGGTGGCCAAAATAAGGCTCCAGTCTTGCTGACTGGGATCCTGAAGAGCAGCCCAACCCAGCTCATCTCCTTGCTTGAGTTTGATGGCTGTGGATCCCCGCTGGGTGAGACCGACAAAATCCGCCACAGCTACCCGTTTGATTCGCCCCTGCCGAGTGAGTAACACCAGGGCTGCATCCACCTGTTGGGGATCCAAAGTGAAAGTGGCGATGATGGGTTCTGGGGCAGGCAACAGGGTTAGCAAGGGTACACCGCGGGATTGTCCGGTGCTGAGGGGGATCCCTTCGATGGGCACGGTGAAGGCACGACCAGGAGCCGTCAGCACCAAGATTTCCTGGTGTAAGGTCACCTCTTCCAACTCCATCAAGGTATCTTCCCCCAGTTCCCGTTGAGTAGGGTTGCTGCGGGAGCGAGAACCAGGGATGGGCAGGCGCCGCACATAGCCTTTGCGGGTCAATTGCAGCAAAAAGCTGCTGTCCTCTCTTTCCTCACCGGTGGGAATTTGGGCCAGCTCCCCTTCCAATTGCTCGGCGGACACAATTTGCGTACGCCGAGGATCGGCAAAGGTTTTCTTCAAGTGGCGCAGCTCTTTTTTCAGGTAGTTCAACAGTTTGCGGCGATCCGCCAGTAGCCCTTGCAATTCTTCGATGCGGGCTTGCAACTGCTGCTGCTCCTGGCGCAGTCGTTCTTGTTCTAAGCCGGTTAGGCGGCGCAGGGGCATGGCCAAAATGGTATCCGCCTGTTGTGAGGTACAACTTAGGCGGGCTTGGAGTTGTTCTTTGGCGGTCGTACCATCCGGGGCTTGGCGCAACAGCTGGATCACCCCATCCAGGTCCGCTAGGGCCAGGAGCATCCCCTCCACCTCTGCCGCTTTACCCACCACCCGTTGCAGCTCGGCGCGAAAAATGCGGTTGAGGGTGGCCTCCCGAAACTGGAGAAAGTGTTGCAGGATCTGCTTAAGGGTCAGTTGTTGGGGTTCCCCGTTCACCAGGGCCAGCAAAATCACCCCAAAGTTGGTCTGTAAAGGGGTGAGCTTGTACAGCTGCTGCAAAACCTCCTGGGGATTGGCCTCCCGCTTCAGCTCCACCACCACCCGGATACCGCTGCGATCCGATTCATCCCGCAGATCGGCAATGCCGGTGATCCGATCTTGACTCACCAGTTCCGCCACTTTCTCGATCCAGGCGGCTTTGTTCACCTGATAGGGAAACTCTGTGATGATGAGGGCAGGCCGTCGATGGCGACCTTTACCCGGTTGAATTTCTTCAAAACGGGCTACCCCCCGCATCGAGATGGAGCCACGTCCATTTAGGTAGGCTTCGCGGATCCCTTGGCTATCGACAATTTGACCGCCGGTGGGAAAATCTGGCCCCGGGATCCACTGCAGTAGCTGTTCCGCTTCTAGGTCAGGATGATCGATTAGAGCGAGCAAACCATCCACCAGTTCCCCCAGGTTGTGGGGCGGGATATTGGTGGCCATACCGACAGCAATGCCGGAGGAACCGTTGAGGAGCAAGATAGGCAAGCGAGCCGGCAGCACCGTCGGTTCCGCCTGGGATCCATCGAAATTGGGCATGAAATCAACGCTTTCTTCCCCCACCTGCTCCAGAAGCGCCGTATGGCTGAGCTGCGCCAGCCGGCACTCGGTGTAGCGCATGGCCGCCGGCGGATCATCGTCCACCGAGCCAAAGTTACCGTGCCCCGCCACTAGGGGGTAACGACTGGAAAACTCCTGTACCATGCGCACCAGGGCATCGTAAACCGCCTGATCCCCATGGGGGTGGTATTTCCCCAGTACATCCCCCACCACCCGGGCACATTTGCGATAGGGCCGCTCCGGCGTTAGGCCCAACTCGTGCATGGCGTAGAGAATGCGGCGGTGCACCGGCTTCAGCCCATCCCGCACATCCGGTAGTGCCCGCCCGACAATGACGCTCATGGCGTACTCTAGGTAGGAGCGTTGCATCTCCCCCTGCAGATCGGTCGTAATCACCCGCCCTAGACGGGATCTGCCGTTGGAGTCGGATCCCAATCCGTCGAGAGTCAGTTGCTGAGTCATAGCACAAAGGAGGGGAACACTTTCTGGTTACTTTAGCCGTTTCCTTGACCCTTGTAAGATGGGATCCCCCAGCCACAGGGGATGAGAAACTGCAGTCAAAGACAACCTAACCCAGGACACGGTGAGCGAGAATCATTCCATGCAGCTGCTGGAAAAGGCCCAACCGGTGTGGGTCCTGGTATCGGTTGGGCTGGGCCTGACCCTGGCTCAGGGATCAAGTGCTGGCGAGGTGCTAGGGCATTGGGTTCAGCCGCTGCTGGCTCTGCTGCTTTACTTGACTTTTCTGGGGATCCCAATTCAGCAGTTTAGGCAGCTCTCTTGTGCTTCCCGCGTGGTGTGGGCCAGTCTGTGCATCAACTTTTTGTGGACTCCGCTGCTGGCTTGGGGGTTGGGGGCGCTTTTCCTGTCGGATTTGCCGGATCTATGGGTTGGCCTGATCATGCTCATGGTTACCCCTTGCACTGACTGGTACTTGGTGTTTACCGGCCTAGCCGGCGGGGATGGGGTCTTGGCCACCGCCCTCTTGCCCCTCAACTGGGTTCTACAACTGCTGCTGTTGCCGGTTTATCTGTTGCTTTTGGTGGGGGATCTGGTGCAGCTGCAGCCTGGGGAGCTCTTGACGGGGTTGCTCTGGGTGCTGGGGTTGCCCTTTTTGGCAGCCCTCCTGACCCAGTTTTGCGGCCCCTACCTTCGGGAGAAGCTGGGCTGGCTGGGATCCCCTACTCTGCTGAGTGCCCTTCAGCTATTGAGTCTGAATTTGGCTATTGTCTGTATTTTTACAGCGGAGGGCCGTCTTCTCATGCAAAATCCGGCCTTGTTCTTCAGGCTGCTGGCCCCGGTTCTGCTGTTTTTTGTTGTCAATTTCTGGCTGGCCCAGCGGGTGGGGCGATGGTTGGATCTGACCTACCCACAGCTGGCTTGCCTCACCTGTACGACCTTGGCACGCAATTCGCCGCTGGCTTTGGCCGTTGCTGCTGCTGCCTTTCCGGAGCGCCCGCTAATTGTGCTGGCTTTGGTGGTGGGGCCACTGATTGAGCTACCGGTTTTAAGCTGGGTTGTGCAGATGTTGCTGCACCTTCGCCGGCGAGGAGGCTGGAGGCAAAACTGATGCATCGCCTCTTTCGGGGAGAACCCCTCTCGCTGCCAGTCTGGAGCAAGGAGAATCCATCAAAACAGAAGATTACCCAAAGGGTTTCCCAAACCTGGCTAACCACCTGGTCGGAGAAGGCCATAGAGGTCATCATCGGGGCCATCATCTTAAGAAATAGCGGGGACTGGATTTGAACCAGTGACCTTCGGGTTATGAGCCCGACGAGCTACCAGGCTGCTCTACCCCGCGCCGCTCATCTAGGCTAACCTTTCCTCTAGATTGCTGCAAGCGGAGTGACGCTTCTTGCCCAACCTGGATCAGTTGGGCGGTGGTACTGTAGCAATTTTGACAGGAGTTCGGCGTGGATCTCCGGTCCAACCGGGGCGTAGAGGGGGGCAGAGGCAGTTTCCGGGATCCCTTCCGGGGTCAAGGTTGGCAACACGGTTTTTACCCGTTGCCGGCTGCCGATCGTGCCCAAGGAACGGTAAAGAGAGCTTGGCCTGGGAGATGGCCCGCAAAATGTGACAATTGAGGCTGTAGCCATGGGTCAGCAGAGCCCTGTAGAGTTCTAAGCAGCAGCTGAGCTCCGGGATCAGCTCTAAAAAGGGCTGCCGGGTTCGGCAGGGGGAAGAAAGCGGTCTGGGGTCATGTAGCTGGGCCGGTTATCCTGAACCCAGAGGCGAAACCCCGCCCAATGGGCAATTTGGGCCAACGGCATCCCACAGTGGCCGGCTCCCACCACCAGCAGGGTCGGGGAAGGGGTGAGGAGTTCTACTAGGGCTCCACCGCCAATGGTGCTCAACAGACGGCCATCGCATCCCAGCGCCAGTTTTGCCTCCACCTGCCGCAGTACGGATCCCTGGGTGCGGATCACAATAGCAACTGCCAATAGCAACCATGACCAGCCGCACCAGAAGCATCTGGGCTGGGTTGATAAAACGACTCTTCCACTTCAAGCTACTCAAGCAAACCCCTCTAGAATGGCCTGATGGGCCGCTACCCGGAAAGCCTGAAACCCCTGATCTGCCCGACCGTGATAGACGGCATTGGTAAGTAACGCCACCACCAGCTGCCGCTGCGGATCGATCCACAAGGAGGTGCCGGTAAAGCCGGTATGGCCAAAGGTACCAGGGCTAAAGGGGAAGCTACTGGCCAAGGGATCCCCAGAGCGCAAGGCAAACCCCAAGCCCCGCCCTCCCATCTGCTCGCGGGTCATTTCGGCCACGGTTTCCGGCTGCAGCAGGGATCCCTGGAGAAAACTTTCCCCAAAGGCGGCCACCTCCTCAGCCGTGGCAAACAGCCCGGCATGCCCGGCAATCCCCCCCAGGCGAGCTGCATTCTCATCGTGTACCTGTCCGATCAGGCGGCGCCGGCGCCAAAGGCACCACTCCGTCGGCACACAGGGGGGTGGGGGGGTGGGAGGGGAGAAGGGATCCCCTGGGTAAAACTGGGTGTTGCGCAACTGCAGAGGGTGCAACACTTGCTCTTGCACAATGAGATCCAGACTTTTTCCCAGCAGGCGTTCTAAGCCCAGCCCCAAGAGGATAAAGCCGATATCGCTATAAACCACGCGGGAGCCAGGCCGGTAGGAAAAAAAGGTGTGCAAAGCCATCTGTCGAGCCGAGGCAGCATCCGGCTCCCGAAACAGGGGCCGCCAGGCCGGTAAGCCGCTGCTGTGGCTGAGCAGCTGCCGTAGGGTTACCTGTTCTGCAGCAACCAGACTGCCCCTTTCCGGTTCCAAGGCAATCCATTGCCCCGGCTGCAAGGGATCCTCATAAGGGCGAATCGGGCGGGATCCCTGCAGCTCCGGCAAAAGGGTGCTGACCGGTTGATCCAGGTGCGCCACTCCCGCTTCCACCAGGGTCATGCAAGCGGTGGCAGTATAGAGCTTGGTCAGGGAGGCTAGATCAAAATAGGTGTCTAGCTGTACAGGTTGTTGGTTGACTGCTACCTCCAGATAGCCAAAGGTACGGGCAAATAGAGATTCTCCCCCTTGCCGAATCGCCACTTGCGCTGCCGGAAAAAGTCTCGGTATTGCAGCATCGATCACGGTTTCTAAAGGTGTAGGATCCCAGTGCACCGGCTTTCATCTCCCGTTTGTATCTGGTTTGTTTCTGGCTTGCGGGTCTTGTAACAGCGCTTACAAAAGCCTGTGGATTCCCTAGCTAGGATGCCACCACGAAATGGGTTTGGCCGCGAGAGGATCCCCGGTGCGCATTGAGCTGTTGCAAACTTTTTTGAAAGTGGTGGAAACGGGCAGTTTTTTGGCTACTGCCTGCGTCAGTGGCTTAACCCAATCGGCCATTAGCCGCCAAATCCAAGCCCTAGAGGAGGAGGTAGGCACTCTGTTGTTGCATCGCAAATGCCCGTGGAGTCAGTGCGCTCGGCCTCCTTGCTCGCGGGATGCCAAAGCTAGGGGCAGAGCACATCCCTGTGAAGAGAACTGCAAAGCGGTTAGAAGCAGAGAGCGAACCCACCAAAGGGACTCAAGCAGGACCCAGTGCCGCCCTTGCGCGCTGTAGGCAGACCTGGACTTGAGGAGGTTAACCCTAGCCTACCGGTTGGCTGTGCACGCTCCATTGATATCATCTGATATCATCAGTACCTCATCAGCACCGACCCAGCTGCTTGAGGCCCTCTCCGGCCGGCTTCTGTGGCCTCCTTGCCAGCTATCCCAGCAAACTTATCCAAATTCTCCCTACAACTTTTCGCTGTGGCCCAATTCGCTGTGGCCCAACTCCCAAAAACCAAGAGCGGCGAGGATTTTGTGGAAGCGGGCGGACGGAATCGAACCGACAACAACAGTTTGGAAGACTGTAGTTTTACCATTAAACTACGCCCGCACTAAACGCTTATAATAGCATCTCCACTTCTGTGCGGAGCAGCAGGGCTCAATTGGAATGTTTCTGCTTGAAACGTTTTTGCTGCCACTTGTGGAACTCTTTCTCGTAGCCTTCTCCCTCGGTGTGGTAAGTATTCCAGCCTTTGAGGGCAACCCCTAGACCCCAACCCATCAACACGTACAAAGACCAAGACAGCCCCCCACCGGAGAGTAGATCCAGCCCCACCAGAAAGGCATTGACAATCCCATAGCGACCCAGCAGATGGTAAAAATGGCGACGGCGGTAGCGTTGAAATTCCTGCTGTTGGCTGTTTAGCTGCTGCCAAGCCTGCCATTCCCGTTCGGCCAGCTCCAGCTCCTGAGCGGAAATCCCCAATTCGGCAGCCATTTCTTGCAGCTGAGGACGGCTAAACTCTCCCAGGCGCGGCTGGCGGGCGATGGCCCGTTGTAAAATCTGCTGCACATCTTCTTGGCTATACCGAGATCCCGACATGTGCTCCACACACAACTTTATAATCCTTAGTTTAAGACAGCTCAATCTTGCAGCTCGTTAAGCTCCCGGTTTTCTGGGATCCCAGCCGTTAAACTAGCAGTGAGCTTGCTCCCTAGGGTTTGGATATCCCTATGTTTGTGACCGATGACCTGCTCATTTTGCCACTAGGGCTATGACTTCTACCCGCTCTCGACCCCCTTCTCGCCAGAGCCGTCAGAGTCGTACTTCCCTACTGGGCGATCTGTTGGAGACTTTGCCGCATCTGCGCCCGCAGTTGTATTTCAAATCCTCTCTGGTAGCCCTCAGCCATGCCATTGAAGATCAAGTGTTACAAGGGCAGGGATCCCCGTGGGTGTTTGCCAATTTTCAAAAAGAACGTTACTACCGCCAGGAGGCCCGTCGTTACCGTCGCATCAGCGCCATTGCCCGAGATGTGTTTGTCTTAGCCACGCCGGAGACTGATTTTACTCAAGCAGGGCTGCCTTATCACACCGTTCCCCTGGATCCGACGGATCCCTTGGCCCAGGAGTGGCATGTCATCGTGATTGATGCCAGCTACAGCACCTGCTTGGTTTGCCGAGAGCGAACCCGAGTCAAGCCCAACTCCTCCTGGGGGAGCAATGATATGGATACTGCCCGCCAGTTTGATGGGGTTTGGTCTTTTGATCGCCTCATAACCAGACAAGCAGCTTTGGCTCTGCTACCCAAGATCCTCAGCTATCGGCCGGATCTGGCCCCTCGCCTTGAGCCGATCCGCCAATACCTAGAGGGATCCCTAGCGGACGGCACCAGCCAACTTAACCCCGGCCCGTTTACAGAACGTCTGATTACCTACCTACAGGCAGGGCAATATAAGCTGCAGCGGGCTTACCGCACCATTCAAGCCCAAGAGCGCAAGGAGCGCCTCATTAACCGCATCAGTAACGCTATCCGTCAGTCTTTGCATCCTAACGATATTCTGGCCATTGCTGTCCAGGAGTTAGGACAGGTGGCGGCAGTGGGGCGTTGTCTCATTTACCGTTATGATGGCCGTACACCTGAGGTACAGGTTGAGCACGAGTATCGTACCCTAACCATGGGCAGCCTTAAGGGATCCCTTTGGCCGATTCAGGCCAATCCCCTATTGCAAGAGGCAATGCAAACAGAGCAGCCGGTGTGCTGTGAAGACAGCCAGAGCGATCCACGCTTATGTCGGATGCCGCAGCTGTGGCAAGCCGCTCAGATTCGCGCTTGGGTGGCTATGCCCATTCTTTATCAAGGTCGGCTGCTGGGCATCCTGGAGCTACACCGTGAGCATCCCCATCGCTGGCAAGCAGCCACCCTGGAGCTGGCAGAAGCAATTGCCAACCAAGTGGGGGTTGCCCTTTTGCAGGCAGAAGCCTATCAACACCTAGAGGAGCTAAACCGACAACTAGAAGCCCTGGATCAGGCCAAGTCGGAGCTGATTGCGGTTACAGGTCATGAGCTGCGTACCCCCCTTTCCACCATTCAAGTGTGCTTGGAATCCCTGGCCAGCGACCCAGATATGCCCTGGGAGATGCGCCAGGAGATGCTAAATACGGCGCTCCAGGATGCCGGTCGCTTACGGGAATTGGTGCAGGATTTTCTCACCCTCTCCAAGCTGGAAAGTGGCCGCATCCGTTGGCACATCGAACCCCTCTCTGCCCAAGAATGTGTGGATCTAGCCCTGAGCAACATCAAAGTCCGGCGGCGGCATGAGGCACTACCTGCCATTGAGCAAGTGATGCCTAAGCGGCTACCGATGGTGAGGGCAGATGGGGAATGGCTGGTGGAAGTGTTGCGCAAGCTGCTGGATAATGCCTGTAAGTTTACCCCTGCCAGTGGGCGGATCTGGATCCGGGTTGAGGTTGTGGAAGCCACCGCCGGGTCTTCAGGGATGGTGAAGTTCACCATCGCCGATAGCGGGCGAGGTATTGAACCGGAGCGGTTGCAGGCCATCTTTGAGCGGTTTTACCAGGTGGAGGGATCCCTGCGCCGTTCGGTGGGAGGAACCGGCTTGGGATTGGCCATTTGCCGGCTGATCATCGAAGCAATGGGGGGGCGGATCTGGGCAGAATCTGCTGGGCTAAATCAAGGTAGTGCTTTTCATTTCACCTTGCCGATGGTTCATCCCCAGACCCAAGAGAACCCCTCGATGGCTGCTTGATCTCCACTTGAATGATCTTGAATGGGGGATTTAGGGGTGAGCCTCTGGATTGGCTTCCGATCCGTAGAGATAGGCCAACACCTGATTGCGCAAGCGGTAATACTGGGGATCCTCCAGAATGCGCTCTCGGTCACGGGGACGAGCAAAGGGAATGTCAATTACCTGGCCAATTGTAGCCGCGGGGCCATTGGTCATGAGCACCAACCGATCGGCCAAAAAGAGGGCCTCATCAATATCGTGGGTAATCATCAAAACCGTACACCTGTGATCATTCCAAATTCGCAGCAGTTCCTCCTGCAACTCTTCTTTGGTAATGGCATCAAGGGCACCAAAGGGTTCATCTAAGATCAACACTTCCGGACGGATCGCCAGAGCCCGAGCAATGGCCACCCGCTGCTTCATCCCTCCTGAAATTTGGGGAGGATATTTTTGAGCAGCTTCCCATAGCCCCACTAGGCGTAGATGTTCCTCCACAATCTGATGTTTTTCTGACTGTCCCTTTTGGGGAAAGACAGCCTGAACAGCCAAGTAAACATTTTCAAAAACCGTTAGCCAAGGCATGAGGGCATAGCCCTGAAACACGACCATCCGATCCGGTCCAGGGGCTGTAATGGTCTGCCCTTTTATTTGAACAGACCCACCAGTAGGCTGTGCAAAGCCGGAAACCATGTTGATTAGAGTAGTCTTGCCACAGCCAGAATGTCCGATCAAACAGACAAACTCCCCCTCACTGATATCGAGGTTAATATCTCGTAAGACAGGATACTCTCCCTTGGGTGTAGAGTAAGTTTTACTGAGATTCTCGATGCGTAAGTAAGGTTCTCTATTGACTTGGATTTGGCTAGAGACCGTCATAAGATTTGTCATTTCTGGATGCTCCAACTTGGAGTTTCAACAAGGTCTGAGGAGAGAACAGCTTTTCTCGAGTTCATGCAAAACATAGAGCTGTCTAAGTGCCTTACCCAGCATTTGAAAAAGCTGTAAAGGACATTAGGAATATCTAAAGCAACACAGGACGACGATCCAAAGCCACCTCCGCCATATAGATATCATGCTTGATGGATAGGCTATTCAGGTAAGCTACCGGATCTTCACCCTGAAACGGGATCCCATCAAACAATTGAATCGGCTGCCGCTGGTAGGAAACATCAATTCCCAATTCACGGGCTGCTGTACTAAAAACTCCCACTTGACAGACCCGCTCTAGGATCTCCACCCAGTTGCGGGGGAAGGGCAAATCCCCCCAACGGGCCATTTGGGTCATCATCCAGAGATGCTCCGTGCGGCTAGGGCGGTTACCAGCCCCCAAAAAGAATTGATGGTGCGCATATTCCCGCATCGGAGTATCCAGATCACAGGTGATGCGATGGGGATCCCCCAGATGGATGTAGCTTTTGTCGGTGCTTAGGTAGGCGCGCTGACTGAGGAGCTCGCGAATTTCCTCTTGGTGAGCCGGATCCTCACAGTAGCGACAGGCCTCTAGCAGAGCTTTCACCAAAGCAATATGGGTATTTGGATAAGCCTTGGCCCAGTCCTCCCGCACCCCCAATACCTTGCCAGGGTGACCCAGCCAAATTTCCAAATCTGTGGCAACTGTAAAGCCACTGCCTTCCAAGGCCGCCCGCAAATTCCAGGGTTCCCCCACACAGTAGCCATCAATGTTGCCCGCCGTTAGATTGGCTACCATTTGAGCCGGAGGTAAAGTTTTTAAGGTTACGTCGCGGTCGGGGTGGATCCCGCCTGCTGCCAGCCAGTAGCGCAACAACAGGTTGTGCATGGAACTAGGATGGACCACTCCAAAGGTGAGTTGCTGGCTGGGGCTATCCAGAATATGAGCTTTCAACTGACCAAGAGTGTGGATCCCTTTTTCATAGAACCGCTTGTGCAGAGTAATGGCGTTGCCGTTGCGGGTTAGGGTGAGCGCCGTCACCACCGGCTGTGGCGGATTGTCCCCTCCACCTAAGGACATCCATACCGGCATGCCAGCAGGCATTTGGGCCGCATCCAAATAGCCCCCGCTGATGCCATCTTGGATCCCTCGCCAACTGGTTTCCCGCACCAAGTTGACTTCCTCTAAGCCATGTTTGGCAAAGAAGCCCTTCTCCTGAGCCACCACCAAGGGAGCACAAGCCGTCAAGGGCACAAAACCAATATCTAAGTTGATTTTTTCTAGGCCGTGCCTAGCAATCACAGCTGCCTTGCGGGCACGCCATTGCTTAATCCGTTTTTGTTGGTTAAGGAAGTAGATAATTTCACTGCGGTAGCTGTAGTAACTGGGGTGATTAACCACCTCTAGCCGTCGCCGTGGGCGAGGAATATCAATGTTCAAGATATTGCCAATTTGGGATCCCGGCCCATTGGTGAGCATGACCACCCGATCTGACAACAACACTGCTTCATCCACATCATGGGTGACCATAATGGTGGTCATTTGATGTTCTTCACAAATGCGCATCAACTGCTCTTGTAAATTGCCTCGCGTGAGGGCATCGAGAGCGCCAAATGGCTCGTCTAGTAACAGTACCTTGGGCCGCAGAGCCAGGGCACGGGCAATGGCCACCCGCTGTTTCATGCCTCCGGATAGCTGGGCTGGTAGCTTATCGGCAGCATGGCGTAAACCCACTAAGTCTATATGCTCTTCGATAATCTGCTGACGTTCTGCTGGAGAATAATTTCTTAAAACAGTGTTCACCGCCAAAGCAATATTTTGCCGAACGGTTAGCCAGGGCAAGAGAGAATAATGCTGAAACACCACCATGCGATCGGGACCGGGAGCCGTAATAGTTTGCCCATCCAAGGCCACAATTCCACCTGTAGGCAAAGACAACCCTGCCACCATATTCAAAAGGGTGGATTTACCGCAGCCAGAATGTCCGATGAGGGCAACAAATTCTCCCTGATGGATTTGTAAGTCAATGCCTTTAAGAGCAAGGTACTCTTGTCCACCGGGTAAGGCAAAAGACTTTTCTACCTGCTCCAAATTCACCAATGTGGACACAACACAATCTCCTTACTGAAATGGGCCAGAAGTGAATGGATAAAGATCTAGCGACTGGCTATTTTTGACTGCAGGAGTGCCATCAGACGATCCAGAAGTAACCCTACTGCTCCAATGTAGATGACGGCAACAATGATCTCCGTCACATAGTTTTGCTGATAGGCATCCCAAATGAAGAAACCAATTCCAGGAACACCGGACATGACAATCTCTGCCGCAATAATCGCTAGCCAGGATAAGCCAATACCAATTCGCAAACCGGTGAACATATAAGGTAAGGCAGAGGGTAACAAGACCTTAAAGAAGAAATCCATCTTGGAGAGCTTCAGCACCTTAGAAACATTAATGTAGTCCTCCGGAATCTGCTGAACACCCACAGCAGTGTTGATTAAGATAGGCCAAATTGAGGTAATAAAAATCACAAAAAGAGCAGCCGGTTCATTGCGTTGCAGAGCAGCCAAGGCAATCGGTACCCAGGCCAGGGGAGCTACCATCCGCAAAAACTGAAAAATGGGATCCAAAGCGCGATTGATCCAAACGCTACTGCCCACCAAAATGCCTACGGCAATACCCACCAACCCAGCACTACAGTAACCAATGGCCACCCGTTGTAAGCTGGCCAAGGTTTGCCGCAATAGACCTTGATCCAGATCACTGTTGCGGTACCAGGGATGAAGAATGAGATAGCGACTCCGTTCATCCATCCAAACATCCCACGGCCCTGGTAATCGAACAAGGTTAGTACTCGCACAGAGCTGCCAGACCAGCAAAAATCCAATAATCCCCACTAGCGGCGGCAGGACCTGATCTCGATACTTTGCCAGATTAACTTTCGCAGTTCTGGACTTAGAAGCAGGAGAAGAAAGTGTGGCAGTCATAGATTGGTGACAGATAGAGGACGGTCAATTTTTGAAGCGCTCTAGAGTTGGGTCAGGTTTTACAGGATTCGAGACGCAAGACACGAGTTTTGGTCTGCTTTTCCTATTGACTTGCTAGGCATACACAGGGCTTCCAAGCTCAGTAAAATCTTGATTGCAATCACACAGCCGAGCAGTCCAATTCCTATAGACAAAAGTAGCTTAGTCAAATCAGCCTGCTTCGGCTTTTCATAGAACGGATTCCTGGAATATTCATGAGGAACATGGATTAAAGCCAACATGACGGATCCACAGTAAAGCAAGTAAAAGATCAGTGTAATTGGATTGGAAAAGACCGAAGACTTCTCCAACCCGCCAGACTTAAGGCATTTAGATCCTCTTGATTTTTAAGCTGTTCAGGTAGGCTTGCGGATCCTGAGGATCAAACACCGTCCCATCAAAGAAGCGCTCAGTACCCCGCGAAGTTTGGCTGGGGATGTTGCTCACCCCCAAGGCTTGGGCCGCTTCCCGCCAGAGGTCCTCCCGGTTCACTTCATCCACTAAGCGACGTACCGTATCCAAATCAGGAAGCGATCGGGCATGGAAACCCCAGCGCAGGCTTTCCGTCAGAAACCACAGATCATGGCTTTTGTAGGGATAGGAGACACTGCCGCGACCATCCTCCCAATAGAGTGGCCCGGCGTTGAAGTCCTGGATGGCCGGTTTGCCATCTCCCATTTCGTAATTGCCCTGATAGGGAGGAGTGAGCACATCAATCGGCACATTGAAGTAGGTGCGGCTTGAGCAAATGCGAACCAACTCCTCTCGGTTGGCAGGATCGTCGCACCATTGCTGAGCTTCCATCACTGCCATCAAAATCGCTTGGGTAGCGCGGGGATTTTGTTCCACCCAATCGGCTCGAATGGCCAGATACTCTTCTGGATGGAAGGGCCAAATCTCATGGGTGAGGGCTGCCATAAAGCCAATTTCATCCGCCACAATTCGGTAAGGCCAGGGATCCCCGGTGCTGAAAGCATCCATGGTGCCGTTGCGCATCCCCTGTACAGTCTCTGCCGGAGGTACTGCCAAGAGGTCAATATCCTTGTCCGGATCCACTCCTCCTGCCGCCAACCAGTAGCGGATCCAAAAGTCTTGGTTCACATTCGGAAAAGTATGGGCTGCTCTGAAGCGCCGCCCATTGGTTTCTGGAAAAGATTTGATGTAGTCTGCTGCCTCAGAAATATCTAATCCCAGCCCCTTGCCTGTATGGATGCCGGCGATGGCGATGCCGTTGCCCTGAGTGTTGAGCTGACACAGTAGGGCCATCGGCACCGGGTTGCCATTGGTGATGATCCCGGCATGAATCAGGTGGGGCATGGGCATCTGCCACTGACCGCCATCAATGCCCCCACCGGCGGATCCAATCACCACATTGTCCCGAGCGGCAGGCCAGCTAGCTTGCTTCAGTACCTCCACTCCTGTCATGCCATGCTTGGCAAAGAAACCCTTCTCCTTAGCAATGATCAGAGGAGCAGATTCCACAATCGGAATAAATCCCAACCTGATATTCGGAGTCTCGGGACCACCAGCTTGAGCAATTCGGTAACCTGAATTGGCCCGTGCTAGGCTGCTACTGAAGAAAATCCCTGCTGTAGTCGCACCAGCAGACAGCAAAAAGCTGCGACGTGATCTCATGCTCACCTCGTGTGAAAGATGGGGTAGTGCAAACTTGAAAAAAGCTAACGGCAGATACTCAATGCAAAACCTCAAGGAATCCTTAAACCCTTAGCTTGTTTGCCATCGTAAAGGTAGAGAGATATAGATGCAATATAATTGTTTATTTGGTGAACATAAATAAAAATCTATGTACAGGTCAAATTCTCCTTGTTTTTCGGCCACCTGGCCAATCCCATCAGTCGATTGGGGTGTCAAGGGATCCCTGCCCCATGCCGGTTACCACTGGGATGGGCGGGCCAAGCCATTTTTTGAAGGCTGGTACACCCGCGTGACTTTGCCCTGTGCATCTGATTCAGCGGATTCGCAGCCCGTTAGTTTTTCTTTTATGTACGCCATCGACCCACAGCAGGGGGGTATGGCACAGATGTTGGGGCCACAGGATCAGCTCTGTTGGCGCACGTTTCCTAACCCCCAAAGGTTTTGGGCAAAGCAAGATGATCTTGCTCTCAGCCACTGGGGTACCTTTCTCACAAGGAGAAACCCGCACAACCCCACCGGACTTCAGGATCCCCTCACTTTCTTTCAAACTTGCTCCAGTGGCTACCAATTCACTGCTTACCTCAACCAGGGGATTTTGCCGGATCCCCTCTCTTCCGAGCCGGTGCGTTGGCTCTATCGCATCCAACCTCAGTTGGCCTACGGGATCCCGCCCCAAGCCACCATGGGGATCGGGTCTTACTTGCCGATTTTTGAGCCAGGCTGGCAAATTTTGATGGCCCATGGTTTGGCCAGCGGCTGGGTGGAATGGGGTGGTAAACGATACGAGTTTCAGCAAGCCCCCGCCTATGCGGAAAAAAACTGGGGGCAAAGTTTTCCTCAGCGCTGGTTTTGGATGCAGTGCAACGCTTTCCCCACCCATCCCGGCCTTAGCCTCACCTGCGCCGGAGCAGAGCGGCAAGTGCTTGGACGCTTTGAGGAAGTGGCTTTGATTAGCCTACATGGATGGGAATCTCAACCTTTCCTGGAGTGGCGCCCTGGGCAGGCCCGACTCACTTGGCAAGTGGATCCCTGGGGATTCTGGAGGGTCACAGGGCAAAGTTCTGCCTGGGCCATTCAGCTGGAAGGTTACACCCAAGAACCTGGACAGACAGTTTTTACCCCCGGCCCAGAAGGTATGCAGCGCAACTGTCGAGATACCTTGGCTGGCCACCTGCAGCTCAAGCTCTGGCAACGGAAAGGTCAAGTATGGCAACAGGTTCTTGCCACTGAAAGTCACCAGTCCGGCCTAGAAGTAGGGGGAGAGATCTCCCGGCCATGGCTGGGGGAATGCTGACGGGTACTGAGGCGGATATCCACACTTCCGGTGAACTTTCCAAGTTCCCTACTTGTGTTAGAATACCTGAGCCAGATTGATAGGAGTCCATCACGGACAAGCATTCAACCGTGGTTGTCCCATCAAGTTGGGCTGTTTGCGCCTGTAGCTCAGTGGACTAGAGCACGTGGCTACGGACCACGGTGTCGGGAGTTCAAATCTCTCCAGGCGCGCTTTGCCCCCAGACATACTCCGTCTGGGGTATTTACCGTCCCTTGGTCTACCCAAATCCTGTGTTAGGATTAGGCCTATCAAGTCCGCCTTGATGCAGGCAGAGGGAGCCTAGGAGATCATGTTTGAACGCTTTACAGAAAAAGCCATCAAGGTGATCATGCTGGCGCAAGAAGAAGCCAGGCGATTGGGTCACAATTTTGTTGGCACCGAGCAAATTCTATTGGGGTTAATCGGCGAGGGCACTGGGGTCGCCGCCAAAGTTCTCAAGTCCATGGGAGTGAACTTGAAGGATGCCCGTATTGAAGTTGAGAAAATCATTGGCCGTGGATCGGGCTTTGTAGCCGTGGAGATCCCTTTCACTCCCCGCGCCAAACGAGTGCTGGAACTTTCGCTAGAAGAGGCCCGTCAGCTGGGCCACAACTACATCGGTACCGAGCACCTGCTCCTTGGCCTGATCCGTGAGGGAGAAGGGGTGGCAGCGCGTGTGCTGGAAAACCTAGGGGTGGATCTCTCCAAGGTACGCACCCAGGTGATTCGCATGTTGGGAGAAACTGCCGAAGTCACGGCTGGCGGCCCCTCCTCCGGACGCACCAAAACGCCCACCTTGGATGAGTTTGGCTCTAACCTCACCCAGTTGGCTCAGGAGGGCAAGCTGGATCCCGTGGTGGGTCGGATGCGGGAGATCGAGCGGGTGATTCAAATTCTCGGTCGCCGCACTAAGAACAACCCGGTGCTCATCGGTGAACCTGGGGTTGGTAAAACCGCCATTGCTGAGGGTTTGGCCCAACGCATTGTTCAAGGGGATGTGCCTGACATCCTTGCTGACAAGCGCGTAGTTAGCCTTGACATTGGCTTGCTAGTGGCCGGAACCAAGTATCGCGGCGAGTTTGAAGAGCGCCTCAAGAAAATCATGGATGAGATTCGCGGGGCGGGTAATGTCATTCTCGTCATCGACGAAGTGCACACCTTGATTGGGGCCGGTGCTGCGGAGGGAGCCATCGATGCGGCCAACATCCTCAAGCCGGCTTTGGCCCGCGGTGAGTTGCAGTGCATCGGCGCCACCACTCTCGATGAGTATCGCAAGCATATTGAGCGCGATGCTGCTCTAGAGCGGCGCTTCCAGCCGATCATGGTAGGGGAGCCCACCGTTTCAGAGACCATCGAGATCCTCTTCGGATTGCGGGAGCGCTACGAGCAGCACCACAAACTGAAGATCTCAGATGCTGCCCTCGATGCAGCTGCCAAGTTGGCCGATCAGTACATCTCTGATCGCTTCTTGCCCGATAAAGCGATTGACTTGGTGGATGAAGCTGCCTCACGCGTGCGCTTGATCAACTCGCAATTACCGCCAGCAGCCCGCGAACTGGATCAAGAGCTACGGCGAGTTCTGCGAGATAAGGATGCAGCTGTGCGGGCTCAGGATTTCGATAAGGCGGGCAAACTGCGGGATCGAGAAATGGAGATCAAGCAGCAGATCCGCGCCATTGCCGCTGCCAAAAAAGCGGAAGAAAGCAACCGCGACGAGATGCCGGAGGTGACGGAAGAGGATATTGCTCAAGTGGTGAGCGCCTGGACAGGGGTGCCGGTGGCGAAGCTAACCGAAAGCGAATCGGCAAAGCTGCTGCACATGGAAGAGACGCTGCATCAGCGCATCATTGGCCAAGAAGAAGCGGTACGGGCCATCTCCCGGGCTATTCGCCGTGCCCGTGTTGGGTTGAAAAACCCCAACCGTCCGATTGCCAGCTTCATCTTCTCCGGTCCCACGGGGGTAGGTAAAACTGAGCTGACCAAAGCCTTGGCAGCCTACTTCTTTGGCTCAGAGTCAGCCATGATCCGGCTGGACATGTCGGAGTACATGGAGCGGCATACCGTCAGCAAGTTGATCGGATCCCCTCCAGGTTATGTGGGCTACAACGAGGGAGGTCAGCTGACGGAGGCGGTGCGTCGCCGACCCTACACCGTGGTGCTCTTTGATGAAATTGAGAAAGCCCACCCGGATGTATTTAATCTGCTGTTGCAGATCTTGGAGGACGGTCGTCTGACAGATGCCAAGGGCCGCACGGTAGACTTCAAGAACACTCTGCTGGTGATGACCTCCAACATTGGCTCGAAGGTGATTGAGAAAGGGGGCGGCAGCCTAGGCTTTGAGTTCAACAGCAATGACGAGGATGCCAACTACAACCGCATCCGCAACCTGGTGAACGAAGAGTTGAAGCAGTACTTCCGTCCTGAGTTCCTGAACCGTTTGGACGAGATCATTGTCTTCCGGCAACTGAACAAAGAGGAAGTCAAGCAAATTGCCGATATTCTCCTCAAAGAAGTGTTTGACCGCATGACGGAGAAGAAAATTCGCCTTACGGTCACCGATCGCTTTAAGGAGTTGGTGGTGGATGAAGGGTACAATCCCAGCTATGGGGCACGTCCTTTGCGCCGCGCCATCCAGCGCCTCTTGGAGGACATCCTGGCGGAGGAGATCCTCACCGGACGGGTGAAGGAAGGATCTGAGGCGATCATCGATGTGGATGAAGATCGTAAGCCGAAGGTGCTGATTACCGAGCCGGAGCGAGTCTTGTTATCCCAAGGAGCGGAATAAACTCTGCCCCGTATCTGGTCTTACCCTCTCTCATGTAAGGGATCCGTTTGGCCAGTGCTGCTGCGGATCCCTTTCTTATCCACCATGCTTTGTGTCTTGTGTTTTGATTTCCCTACAGGAGAACTTTAGGTATGGTGCAATCGACCTACTACTACAGTGGTGGCGCCCCGGTCCGTACCCCTCCCCCTGATCTAGCCTCATTGCTGTTGCAAGAGCGAATCGTCTATCTTGGCTTGCCTTTGGCAGAAGAAGCCAATGCCAATGTTACGAAGTTGATTGTGGAGCAACTGCTGTATCTGCAGTACGAGGATCGGGAAAAGCCGATCAAGATGTATATCAACTCTACCGGCACCTATAGCTATGACACGGCAGCCTTTGCCATTCTGGATACGATGAATTACATCAAGCCGCCGGTGCACACCATCTGCATCGGCAACGCTATCGGCATGGCTGCTATGTTGCTAGCAGCAGGAGCCAAGGGGTTCCGGGCCAGTCTGCCCAATGCCACGATTGTGTTGCACCAACCCTACGGGGGCACCCGTGGTCAAGCCAGCGATATTGAGATTCGTACCCGCGAAGTGTTAATAATACGTAACATGATGCTGGAGCAACTGTCCCGCAGCACCGGGCAACCGATAGAGCGGATTAAGCGGGATACAGAGCGGCTGTTTTTCATGACCCCAGAGGAGGCTAAAGCCTACGGCCTGATTGATCAGGTACTGACCAGTAGCAAGTCTCAACCTACTTTGGCAGCGTCCAAAAGCTGACAAGCCCCACTTTCGGGCATCAGGTTCTAGATGTACAGATTAGGTTCACCTTAGGCCTGGATCAGGAGAAAGGATCAGGAGGAAGTAAAAGGGGACCCCTAACCGAGGTCTGCCCCGGCTTGGTTCGAGATCCGAATGCGAAAGATAGCTGACAGGTGGGTCAACTGGGTTTTTCCCTTTGCGGGAAGACTGAGAAGAGTTTCTGAGCTTTGCTTTGATTTTTAAGGAGTTGGTTATGCCGATCGGAGTACCCCGTGTTCCTTACCGCTTACCAGGTGAGCCCTACAGCCAGTGGATCAGTTTGGATGATCGCTTGTATCAAGAGCGAATTCTTTTTATAGGCGAACCCATTGACGATAGCCTGGCCAATACCATTGTCGGGGTGATGCTGTATTTGAACTCTCAAGATCAGCAAAAAGATATTGTCATGTACATCAATTCCCCTGGTGGGTCTGTGACGGCGGGTATGGCCATTTACGACACGATGAACCACATCAAGCCGGATATTGTCACGGTTTGTATAGGTCAGGCTGCCTCTATGGGAGCTTTTTTGCTGGCTGCCGGTACTAAAGGGAAACGCTTTGCTTTACCTCACTCGCGCATTATGATTCACCAACCTTCCCTTGGCACCATTCAAGGCCAGGCCAGTGATATCGAAATTCGTGCCCGTGAGACCTTGCGGGTGAAAAAACGCATGAACGAGATCCTGGCCCAGACCACCGGTCAGCCACTGGAGAAAATTGAGCGGGATGTGGAGCGGGACTTTTACCTTTCCGCCACAGAAGCGCAAGCATACGGATTGGTGGATCGCGTGATTGAGGATCGCTCAGAGGCACTGGCCAGCTGAGGGTAAGCCGTGGCTCAGGGCTAAAGGATGGAAAAGACCCGCAAAGCTCTGATGAGCTAATCTTTACACGAGGATTAATTTTTTAAGGATTTGTTTTTTTACGATGTAGCCTCTCGGGGAAAGACGTGTGGTACACTATGGGGCGAGCAGGTAATCAACCTTACCAGTATAAACCTGTAAGAAGAAACCCGTAAGAGACCCGTAAGAGAGGAGTCTATTCCCTTGGCTGGTGTTTATCCTAGGTCTAGCACTGCTAGCACCAGTGTTTTCTATTGGCTGCGTTGGCTTAGCCTCCTGTTTCTTTGGGCGGTGACCGGTTGTGGCTCCTCGTCATCCGGTACGTTGGTCGGGGTAGGGGATCCGGGAGCAAGCGGGCAGCGTCTCACTTTTAACGGGGCTTTTACGCGTTTCTTTGTCGGCACTCAAGGGGAGATGGAGTTTAACCTCTCTCTGCTTGAGCGCAGGGATCCCCCTCAGCCTGTAACTCAGCTGGCGGCGAATGAAATTGGCTTTAGGGTTGACAGGGTTACAGATCTGGTAGGGATCCCGCAGTCGGTGTCTTTGAGGCTAACTCCCAGCCGGGTCCAAAATCCCCGTCCTGACCTGTCGCAGCAGCCCTTGGCGATGGCCATTTTGATGGACGGCTCAGGTAGTTTGTTTGTCACTGACCGTCAGGATCGCAGGTTTCTGGCAGCATTCGGGCTACTGGAGCAGTTTCGTTCTTCTCCCTTGGATGTTGGGGCCATTTTACGGTTTGACAACCAGGGAACCGGCTTTGGGGTAACAGCTCTGGGCCGACCTTTGCGAACGGCCCAACTTCTACAAGACTTCACCAACGACCAAGCGGCGCTACGTCGAGGTATTCTGCTGAGCGCCCCCGGAGGTAATACAGCTCTCTACGATGCCACTCTAGAGACGGCTCAGTTTCTCAGTGATTTCCGGCAGAGTGAGAATCTCAACCGGCGGCTAGTGGTTTTCACCGATGGGATCGACAACGAAAGTCTTCTTAGCTTGACAGAAGTAGCCCGCCAAGTGCAACAGCTGCCCAATGGCTCTCGGCAGGGGATCCCGACCTACATCATCGGCTTGGGAACGGATTTGGATCTGTTTGAGCTGCAGCAGTTGGCGGAGGCCACCCAAGGAACCTTTGCTTTGGCCAAAGTAGCAGAAGACTTGGGGCCTCCTTTTGCCAATCTCTTTCCGGCAGCAATTGGGGAAAATCGGGTGGCTGTAAGGGTTGAGACAACATCGCCCTTGGCAGCTGGCAACTATCTACTGAGCGGTAGCTTACAGATCAGTCGCGGTGGACTGAGCTTAACCACAGAGTTCCGTGATGCAGTATTGGTGGTGCGCTAATGGCAACTCGAGACAAGGCAATCCGATCCTTAGTCGCCATAGCTGGATTGCTGGCGGCAGTCTTGCTGAAAAGCTGTAGCGGGGGCAGCTCCAGCTTGACCACAACCCCACTACCCGCTGGCGGAGACAGGCCAACGGCAGGGATCCCAGTAGCCATTGTCGGGCGAGTGCTGGATCCTTTTGTCCTACTGGGCTGCCCTGGCAATTCAGAAGTAGCCTTGTGTAGAAGCAGGAGCGTTATTTTTGGGCCAGGTAGCCTCGTACAACTTTTTAACCTCAGCTCGCGAGGGGATCTTCTCCTGCCAGCACGGGATACCACCTCTCTGGAAGCAGGAGGACGGTTTGGCTTTTCATTTCAAGGTGAGATTACCAATCCTGCAGGGCAACTGGTGCAAGTCACTGCTGGTGATGGCAGTATTTTGCGAGGGTTTGTCTTCAGCGCAGCGGTAGATGTTAGTCCTTGGAGTGAAGCCCTCTACCGGATACTTCTGCGGGAGCGAAATCAAGGCAGAATTGTCTGGACAAACTTGACGGCTGCCGAGCTACGGGATCTGGAGAATATCCTCTTTACGCAGGTGCCTTTGTCAGGGACGGTCAGAACTTTTGAAGAGCTCGTCTCAGATTTAATCGACCGGGCGGATCGTCTCCGTTTTGGCAATTTGCGCTTTGTAGAAGATCTGATTCGGGTTTGCTACGCTCCTGAGGGCAATCAATCAGATGAGCGCTGTCGGGTAGAGATTCCCATTCGGCTGCCATCGCCCATTCCGGATCTGCCTGTAGCTCCATTGCCTACTCCGGCGGTTCCCACTCCGGTGCCATCCCCCACTACGGCCGATCCTACTCCCACTCCAGAGCAGCCGCGGCTGGTTTTGATCAACAGGGCCTTTGTTACAGTTAACGGGGTAACGCAATCTTCCAATGCTGTTTCTATAACGATTACATTCCCCTAATTTCCCTCACGTTTTGTAGAAGCAGACTCAAGATTCTGTGTGCAGGAGCGTCAGTATGTCAGCCCAAAAATCTAACCGATCTCAAGCTATTCAAGCCAAAGGGCTAACAACCAAGTGCTGGCTCCCTAGGTTGGGCTTGGGAAGTGTCGCAACTGCACTCTTGCTGCTGATATCTGCTTCGGCTGAGATCAACGCAGCCCAAAGGGATCCTGGCAGGATTGCGGATATTACTGCTGGACAGGAACTAGTTTTTGTGGATCCCAATCTGTCGGATTTGGCCATCCTATTGGCAGGGATCCATCCCGGTGCTGAGGTGATCTTGCTGGATAGGGATCAAGACGGGATCCAGCAAATTACAGAGGCCTTAAGTACTCGCCAAGGGATCCAGGCTATTCACATTCTTTCCCATGGCAGCCCGGGAACCATTGAGCTGGGGAGCGCCACACTCTCTCTGAGCAACGTAGGCACCTATGCCCGGCAGCTGCGGGCATGGCAAAAGGCTTTGGCTCCTAATGCTGATATTTTGATTTATGGCTGCCATGTTGCCGCTGGATTGGCGGGGGAATTGTTGATTGAGCAGCTTGCTCATTGGACCCAAGCTGATATTGCAGCATCGAATAATGCGACAGGTCATGCAGATTTGGATGGCGACTGGATTCTAGAGGTCACTGCTGGCCGTGAAGTTGCCTCAACTATTGTCATTCAGGATGGTGTTCAACAAGCCTATCAACATACCCTACAAACGGCTGCCACGCCAACTCTTGATGCCAATAGTGTCCTGGTGGATGTTTCGGTGGGTGGTCTAAAAGCTACACCCTTAGTTGTGATTAACCAGGTTAAAATTAATCGAGTTGATAATGCAAATGTAAAAGGTTCTCGCCAAATTGTTTGGGTACTTCAACCTGATACTCCGCTATCGCTAGGCCTGGATACAGGGACAATGGAGGATGTGCTCTTAATCAAACCAACATTGGTTATTAAGGCCGGCTCAGATAATTTGTTTACCAATATTGGTAGTATTAACTCAAACAATATTGAAAGAGTTGATTACATTAATGCTGGAGGGCTTCTAGCTCCACCTGCAAAATTAGATAAAATTGGGTTTCTAATTTTGGATCGAGGAGGAAATGATCCGTTTACAATCTCTGCAATTGACAGTAATCCATTAGCCCCAACCTACAGCTCTGTGATTACCGTGGGTTCTACGCTCTGGGGTAAAGGGACTGTGTTCCCTTCTGTTAAGGTCTACCAGTCGCCAGGTCCTTTCATAGGAACTGGCCCGTCAAATTCTACAGTTACAAACCAAAAACTTTCGGGGGTTTTTGTCAGCTACCAGGATTTGGGCATTGCTGCCAGTCAAACCTTTTTTGGGTTTTCTGTAGCGGCCCAAGATGCACCGACTAATCCGACTAACTTTGCTAATGTGAATACTTTCCCGACAAACACTTCTGATGGCGAGGGAGGGATTGATCTTGTTGCTGCTGGTGCCATCATTACCTTCAACCCCATTGCAAAGGATGACATCGCCAACACTTCAGGGGTTACACCTGTTGTTATTAATGTGCTGGGCAATGATGAGGGTGTTACTTTTGATTTGGATCCAGCTAGCGTGGACGTTGTTACGGGCCCGAGCAATGGTACGGTCAGCGTTAATCCGTTAACTGGAGAGGTTACTTACACCCCGAATGCCTCATTTACTGGTATGGATACCTTTGTTTACAAGGTTTGTGACCAAGGTTTCCCACTAGGGGGCATTCAGCCCACCTGTAGCGAGGCTACTGTCACGGTAAATGTGGCGCTTGCCCCACCGACGGCCAACAACGACACTGCGACCACACCGGCCAATACCCCGGTGACGATTTCGGTGCTGGCCAATGACACGGCGGGTACCTTTGCCATTGACCCGGCGACGGTGGACTTAGACCCGAGTACACCTGGGATCCAGACTACATTCACAGTCGCGGGACAGGGGACTTACACGGTGAATGCGGCAGGGGTAGTGACCTTTACGCCGCTGCCCACATTCACCGGGATAGCTACGCCGATTAACTACACAGTCAATGATACTGAAGGCAATACCTCGAACATTGCCACGATTACGGTGACGGTGGATGCAGCAGTACCGCCAACTGCCAACAATGACACTGCGACCACACCGGCCAATACCCCGGTGACGATTCCGGTGCTGGCCAATGATACGGCGGGTACCTTTGCCATTGACCCGGCGACGGTGGACTTAGACCCGAGTACACCTGGGATCCAGACTACATTCACAGTCGCGGGACAGGGGACTTACACGGTGAATGCGTCAGGGGTAGTGACCTTTACGCCGCTGCCCACATTCACAGGAACTTCAACCATCAGCTACACAGTCAATGATACTGAAGGCAATACCTCGAACATTGCCACGATTACGGTGACGGTTACAGGCCCGATACCGACACCGACACCAACACCTACCCCAACACCAACACCTACCCCAACACCAACACCTACCCCAACACCAACACCGACACCTACCCCAACACCAACACCTACCCCAACACCTACCCCAACACCAACACCTACCCCAACACCGACACCGACACCGGATCCGGGTACGGTTGAAGTGCGGCTAGTAAAGAGGATCACCGCCATCAATGGCAGCCCCATTCCCGGCTATGTAAACCTGCCGGGGGATCCGAATGATGAGGCTGGGATCCCTTGGCCGGGGGGAGCAGAATCCTTCCTCCAGGGATCCGTCAGCCAGGCGGTGCGATCCGGTTCGCGGGTTGAGTTCTCTATTTACTTTTTGTTGAATTCACCTGCGGCGACGGCTTCGCTGTGTGATCCTCTGGCTGCGGGGTTTAGCTATGTGCCGGGTAGTTTATCGCTTGGCTTCACCGGTCAGCCTGTTACCAACCTGAGTGATGCCCAAGATGGGGATAGGGGAGCTTTTATCGCACCGGGCCTGCCTGTGCCTGCTGAGTGTGGAGGGATCCCCAACCCCAATGGTGTTGTGGTGGTCAATCTTACCGGTGGGACTTCAGGGCTGATCCGATTTGAGGTTACGGGGTCAAACTAGGGAAAGGGCTAAACCTGGTTTAGATTGGGAGAGCACTGCTACAGGGTGTGAGAGGATGCCTCGCTTACGAGGACGACGCAGACGGCTTTGGATTTGGGGGATGATCGCGGTTCTGGCGGGATCCCTGCTGGCAGGATGGGGGCAGAAGTCAGGAGCGCAGCCAAGCTTGACTCAGGCCCAACTGGAGCAGGCTCAGTATGTACGCAGTTGTGGCGGTTGCCATGTGGCCTTGCCGGCGCAAGTCTTGCCCACCGAAACCTGGAGGCGGCTTCTTCAGGATCCCAACCACTACGGCCAGCAGATTCAACCCTTGACAGGGGTAGCCCTACAGTTGGCCTGGGGATACTTGCGGCCTAATTCGCGTCCCTTGAGGCAAGGGGAACAGGTGCCCTATCGCTTGGCGGATTCTCGCTACTTCCGGGCTTTGCACCTGCAAGTTGAGTTCCCTAGCCCGGTACGGGTGAGTAGTTGTATAGATTGTCATCCCCGGGTGAATTTTGGAGATTTTGCCAGCCTCTCCCCCGATTGGCAATCTTGAGTTGGGCCCACTGGGTGGATATGCAGGAGGCAGGCAATGGAGGTGGCAGCCATTTTGGGTGGCTATGCACAGGGCTACTTCTTGATGGCGGATGAAAAAACGGGATCCCTGAATTGGTATGGCACGAAGCAGCATGCGGTGATCCCTCTGGATGAGCGGTTTCATTGTCCCCGTTCTTTGCGACCCCTGGTGCGCAGCGGGCGCTTCCAGGTGAAGATTAATTCTGCTTTCCAGGAAGTGGTGGAGGGATGTGCAGCCCGTCCCCAAACCTGGATTAGCCCGGAGCTCAAACACATCTACAGGTCTTTGCATCAGGCCGGGTTTGCCCACAGCTTTGAAACCTGGCAGGGAGAAACTCTGGCCGGTGGGATCCTCGGCATCGCCATGGGAGCGGCCTTTATCGGTGAGTCGATGTTTCATCGCATTCCCAATGGTTCCAAGGTGGCGCTGGTGAAGTTGGTGCAGCACTTGCAGGCGCGGGGGTTTCGCCTCTTCGATGCCCAGTTGATGAATCCTCATTTGGCCCGCTTCGGTGCTTTTGAAATGGATGGCCCAGCTTACCGACAGCTGTTGCAAGAGTGCATCCGGATCCCTTGTAGCTTTGTCTGAACCTGTCCTGAGATTGGGCAGAGGATTCCGCCAGCGGGATTGAATCAGGAGCGCCAGCAGTTGGGGCAGTGGATAGCCGCTGCCTGCCAGGCTATGAAAAAGGGGTGAACCGTTGATTGGCCAGATTGCTCCAAGAAACGTTGCCGGATCCGTTTCCTTAGGTTTGATGGGGCGTCTTCTGAGCAAAAGAGAGCACACCGATGGGCGGGCTTAGGCTAACCTGAAAGTAACCTTAAATTGTTGCCCTGAGCATCCTAATGTCGCAGCCTTCTTCTGTAGATTCCCCCTCTGTTGCAGAGACCTCGGCTCCTCAACTCAGTTATACCCGTCTGGCCATGCGCAATATGGTGCGCAAGGGTAAGACTTCCTTGGTGCACTTTGCGCTCACGTCCGTTGGGTTGGTAGCCCTCTTGGTCGGGTTGGCCTACCTATTCCACTAACTTTCTGGAAGATACAACCTGGAAGATACAACGGACGGAGGAAAAATCGTTTTCTCTATTGTGTTCTCTCTATTGTATTTAATGATGCTTCTCAAGTTTTTCCTAGGATCGAAGGTTAACAGGAAGGGGAATAGTCTGAGGGAGAGGGATCCCTGGCAAGCAGCTGTTGCTCTTTCATTTGCCCCTGGCCCCTTTGGTTTTGGCCTATGCAGACATCGCTAGATCGTACCTCTACCCGCTCGGGGATTCGCCTGTTGTTGTTTACCAACAGTCGGGCCAGTGTTGCTGAGCTGGCCGAGCAGCTGCGTCAGCACATCCAAGGGTTGACAGGTCAGCACCCTGCCCGCTTGGAAGTGGTGCTCTTGGAGGAGCGCCCCTACCTGGCGGAGCATTACAAGCTAGTCGCTACCCCGGCATTGGTGAAGGCAGAACCCCTGCCTGCCCAGGTTTTGGCTGGAGAAGATCTGGCTACCCAACTGGAGGTATGGTGGCCCCGTTGGCAAAGACAAGCTGCTTTGGCTTCCAGCCAGGCAGGTCAGGATCCCACTCCCCCACCCACGACGGAAGCCCTCTTACAAATGTCGGAAGAACTATTCCTGCTGCGACAGGAAAGGACACAACTGCGGGAACAACTTCATTTCAAGGACCGCATTTTGGCGATGCTGGTGCATGATTTGCGTAGCCCACTGACTGCTACAGCCCTGGCGGTAGAAACCCTACAACAGGGGCGTAATGGATCCCTGGACAAGGAGCTAGAGCGGCAATTGTTTGACCATGCCCGCCAGCAGCTGCGCAAGATGGACAGCATGATCACCGATATTCTGGAGTCTGCTCGTAGTACGGCCTCGGAGCTACAGATTCGAGCTGTAGAAACCCGGTTGCCTGAGCTGTGTCAGCCGGTGATCGAGGAACTTTGGCCTCGTATCCAGGGCAAACAACTGCACTTTCAGTCGGATATTCCAACAGATCTGCCCTCGGTGCATGTGGATCCCGATAAGATCCGTCAGGTGGTGTTTAACCTGCTGGACAATGCCATTAAATACACCCCTGCCGGGGGATCCATCCGCCTCGATGTTGTCCACCGCACCAGCCAAAAGGTTCAAGTCACCGTCAGTGATACGGGCCCAGGGATCCCGGAAGCCGACCAAGAGAACATCTTCTCAGAGTTGGTGCGTCTGTCGCGGGATCAGCAGCAGGAGGGGTATGGCATTGGGCTTTCCCTGTGTCGGCAGATTGTACGAGCTCACTACGGACAAATCTGGGTAGAGTCCACTCTAGGTAAGGGGAGCAGCTTTCATTTCACCCTGCCGGTATATCGGGTGTGACAGGTTGCACAACTTGCGGTTTAGGGGTCGGCTATTCCATCCAGCCCGGCCAGGTTCATCTCCCAACTGAGGCGAGGTTGCACAAACTGCAACAGTTGTCGACGAATATGTTCTAGGTGCTGGATGGGTTGACGGGATCCCTGCCTCCAGAAGTGTTGCTGCAGGTAGTCAATCAACCACAGTTGTGAGGGTACATCCAAGTGGGTGGCTATGGCTCTGCCCAATTCCAAGGCTTGTGGCAGAGAATGAGGCCAGCGTTTGAGATTTCCAAGCAGATCCAGCGGGATCCGCTGCAAGTGCTCGTGGGCCAGCAGGGCCAATCCAGGGCTGCCCTGGGCCAAAGCAATCCATTCTGACCTAGGGATCCCTGGTAATTCCTCGTAGCCCAACCTAGTTAACACCTGGTTCACCTCTTCTGGAGTGAGGCGGCGAAAGGGCACCAGCTGACAACGGGATACAAGCGTTGGCAGGAGAGAAGTCCTCTGGGGAGCAAGGAGAATGATATGCGCCAAGCCCGGCTCCTCCAGCGTTTTCAACAGTGCATTGGCAGCACCTTCGGCCAAGGTTTCACAGCCTTCCATGACCACCACCGAGCGTTGGGCCCGAATAGGTCTACGGGCACAAAACCGTGTTACAGCCTGTACTTGCTCCAAGCGAATCTGAGGTGGGGATCGCCGTTGCCAAGTTTGCGCTTCTTCCGAGTTGGCTGCAATGAGACGGCCCTGATGCAAATAAGTAGGACTCACCCAATGCAGGTCAGGATGGCTGCCCGTTAGCAGCCAGTGACAACCGGAGCACTGCCCACAGGGGATCTCTGAGCTGGATTCGCAAAAAAGGGCTTGGGCAAACCAGCGGGCCAGCAAACTGCGCCCCACCCCCTCTGGCCCCAAAAAGCAATAGGCAGAAGTAACGCGGCTTTTCTCCAGAGCTGCCACCAGCAAACGCACCGCTATCTCCTGCCCAACCACATGATTGGGGGGTAGAACCCTTGGGTTGGCAATCGACCGGCTCAGCTCAGCCATAGAGCTCACCTATTAAGGGGAGGAGGCAGAAAATGCCTGCGGAAATACTCAACCGTTTCAGGCCGCAACAGGCCCCGTTCGATCAAGGGATCCCCCCAATGGTTGGACTCATCCATGCAGGGTAAAGACTCCCATACCGTGGGATCAAGCAAATCAGCAGCCCTGAGGAATTCCTCCAACCGCCGGCAACCGGCTAAACGCGCAGAGTAGCCGCCATCAGCAAAAAACTTAATGGTGGTTTCCTTCAAACCCGCACATTCGCCAATCGCCGTCGTGAGCTTCCCCCCTGACTGTTGCCAAGTGGTGAGAATCTGCTCAATTTGGGGTCGATGCAACAAACCTGCCTCCTGCAAGTTTTGGAAAAGATTTCTTGCCCAAGGGGTGAGGTCCGCCAACAAGGGATCGACATTTTCCTCAGGCTCGGGAAGCCAATCCTTTTCCTCCTCCTCATCTTCCACCCCTCCCAACTGACTTAGGCGGCTGAGCAGGGGGCTCAAGCCCGGCCTCTGTTCCTCGCCGGAGCCGGCAGGACCGCGAATAGCTTCCAATTCCGCTCGTGCTGCTTCGGCAATCAGTTTTTGTTGTTCATAACTGGCCCGCAACAGACGATTCTGGTCTTGCTGAATTCTTAGGTTCTCTTGTAAGGATTCCAGGCTCTCTCGATAGGCAGCCAGCAGTTCCCGGGCTTGTTGCAGCTCCACCATCAGCTTAGCCCGTTGTTCTTGGATGGCAATGAGACGAGCTCCCATACTTTTGAGCTGTTGCTGCGCCTGCTCCAATGCCTCCTGGCCAGCTTGTAGGGATCCCTCCAGTTCCGCTAGGCGCTGATCCATCTCCGCCCGTTCTGCTGTCATTTGAGCAATCTGAGCTTGGCTTTGTCGCAGTTGCTCTTCTTGCTGGGCAATTTGTGCTTTGTACTCCCGATTGGTCGTGAGCAACGACGTCATTTCTGTCTGTAGCTGTTGCAGTTGCGCTTGTAAAACCTCCACTTGCTCTAGAGAGGGACGCCGAGAGAGCTCGGTTACTTGCATGCTGTACTCCTGCTGCAACTGGGCATAGCGCTCCTGCCAAGAGCGCAGCTCTGCTTCTGAGTTGGCCAGTTGCTCTTGTAAGCGGGTTACCTGAGCTTGCAGATGGGCCAGTTCTGAGATCTGTCCCTCTGCGGAATACTCCGAGTCTGGAGTTGCTACCTGAGGGATCCCTTGCAAAAGTTGCAACTTTAACTGATCCCGTTCCAACTCAAGTTGCTGCATCTGCTGTCGAGTAGAGGCTAGCTGAGCTTCCAGATCAGCCACAGCACCCAGAGAATCCAACTGCCCCTTCTGCAGAATCTGGATTTGCTCTTGCAATTGTTCCAATTCTGATTGATGGCAATCCCGCTGAGTTTGCAACTGTTGCTGGGCCCTTTGTTCAGCGGCACGGGCATTGACCAGATCAGCTTCTAGCCGTTGCAATTGCTCGCGCCAAAGCATCAAATCCTGCTGTAAATTCGCCCGTTGCTGAAGTTCTGCCTGTTGTAAACGGATGGTGGCCTCCAACTCTTGAATCCGCTGCTGGTACTGGCTCTGAAAATCAGCAACTTGCCGGTTCATGTTGGCCAGGATCCTGTCCCACTCCTGCTCCTGTAGCTGGAGCTGTAATTTCAGAGCCTCCACCTGTTTGCGGTAGTCAGCAAGGGTCATCTGTGGCTCTAGAGAGGAGCCAGGATCCTGGAAATCCAACAGAGGTGCCATTAGCTCCAGCGGGGGTTCTGCTGCTGTTTCTAGTTTCCTCTCCAGACTTGAGGCTTTATAGGAGGTGGGAGTTTCCCCTTGAGTTTGAATCACCTGTAAGGGATCCCCAGGCTGAGGTACTGCTGCTGTCTTCGGAGCAGCCAGAAAGGGTTGCAGGGCTTCCCAAGCGTTGGGGGCAGCCAGCCGCTGCAACTGTACCTGTACATCCAAGGCGTGATCCAAGGTTGCCTGCTGGACCCAGCCTTTCCAAGTCAAAATCTCCCCTAGCTTGCGACCATAACGCCGTTGCTGCGCCAGAGCTACCCGCAGCTGCTCAAAATTCAGGTAGCCCAATGCCACCAAGATCTCCCCCAGCGAGAGAGAGTGGCTGGGAAGAAAGCGATAGAGATCCGCAACCTGCAGCCAACCCCGCTCCAAACATATTTCTCCCAACTTGAGGTGGTTTTGCTGCTGCTCCCGCAGCGCTTGGGCCAATTGAGATTGGGAAATCAAGCCGGCCTTCACCAATCGTTGCCCAAGAGGTAAGCTAGATTCATGCTCATCACCCGCCGCACTATTCTTGGCCTCAAAAAAGGGAAAAGGGGTAGAACCGGAGGAGGAAGAAGAGCGTGGGGACATCGGGGCTGGCTCCTAAGCTCAGCATTTAAGCTGTACTCTAGCCCATCCTTCTTAAGGGTGGATAAATACCGCTGGGAGCTCTATTCAGGGTCAAAAAAGGAGGCCAATGAAACCTCCTGCTGTTACTAACTTTTACCCCGTTGGATCCAGGCGCATTAACACTTGACCAAATTCCACCGGCTGCCCATTGCTAACCAAAATTTCAGTAACGACTCCTGCTGTTTCAGCTTCTATCTCATTCATCAGTTTCATAGCTTCGATGATGCAAAGGGTTTGACCCTTATTGACCCGTTCCCCCTTGCGGACAAAGTCTGTCTCTCCCGGCGCCGGTGCACTGTAAAAAGTTCCCACCATAGGCGCTGTGACATCAATCCAATGACTAGGAGGAAACTGACGAGCAGCAGGTACTGTCTCAGCCGGGGCCGGTGGCGGAGAAGGAATAGAGGCAGTCTGCGGCGGGGCAGAACTGACCAAAGGAGTCAGCCCAGCAGGTGGGATCCCTTTGCGTAAAGTGAGGCGAAAATCTTTGAGCTCAAGAGTGAGTTCAGTAACAGCACTCTCTTCGAGGGCTGAGAGTAAGAGCCGAATTTCCTGCCAATTGACAGCATCCAAGGGAAAGTTCACTCCTGATTCATCACCTATCCACAACAGCCAGAGCCAGGCCGAGGAAACTACTCACGGCCCAAGTAGGTATCGGTACGAGTATCGACACGAATCCGCTCCCCAACTTTGATAAACAAAGGTACCTGCACTTCCGCACCTGTTTCCAGCTTGGCGGGCTTGGTTCCACCTGTAGCAGTATCTCCCTTAACCCCCGGATCTGTTTCCACCACCTCAAGCGTGACGGTGTTGGGTAATTCTACATCGATGATCTGCCCGTTCCACCGCAGGATTGCCACTTCCATGTTTTCCTTTAGGTATTTCACAGAGCTGCCAATTTGGGCGGCGCTGATTGGAGCTTGTTCGTAAGTCTCCATATCCATGAACACCAAATTATCCCCTTCAGCATAGAGGTACTGCATGTCCACTTTTTCTATGGTGGCAGCAGGTAGAGTTTCACCGGCTCGAAAGGTTTTCTCAACAACGTTGCCAGTCTGCATGTTCTTGAGTTTGGTGCGCACAAAGGCTGCTCCCTTGCCGGGCTTCACGTGCAAGAAATCAATCACCTTGTAAGGGGCTCCATCAATTTCGACAGAGGTACCAGGGCGCAAATCGTTGCTTGAGATCATGTCAGCAGGGGGATCCGTTGCGTGGACTTTACCAATCTTACCGTGGCGATGGGCCACTCTAATTCAGCACCCTAGGATCAATCGGCGGTTGACGGCCATAAACAGGTAACACCTTCTGCCACGAAGGTCGCAACCCGGCCCAAAAATCACTCCGAGCCAATTCTGCTAAAGCCACCACTGGCACCGGATTTGCAAAAGCAGCAGCGTCCACCTGCTTGGCTTCGGGCCAGTTTTTCAGAGCTGCCTCCCAGGCTTCTAGAGACCAAATTTGATCCGGCAACAGGGCTGAAATTTGTTCTCGCTCAACTCGATAAACACCTCCGTACCATTCCTGCCGCTTGGCATCCATCTGCACGGCCACAGTCAGAGGATCCGCCGGGGATCCCTCTAGATGCCAAACCTGACGGGCAATCGCTGCCAAAGCCGAGTAGCCAAACACCGGCACCTGCAACTGCTGCCCCAATACACGTGCTACCGTCACCCCCAGCCGGCTGCCCGTGAAGCTACCCGGCCCTACAGCCACGGCAATGGCGGCAATCGGCGGCTGATCCTGAGAAGCTAAAAACTCTTTTAAGCAAGGATGGAGCTGAGCTGCCATTTGCCGATCCAAAGGCCAACATTGGTTGTGACCTCGACCAAGGCCCTCTTCAACGGGCAAGAGTGCTAGACCCAAAACGGGAGTTGTGGTGTGAATGCCTAAAATCCAATCGCCAGTTGGCACAAGAGGTTCTCAGTTGGGGGTGGGATAGTTGACGAAACTTAACGGATGTCTTAATCTTAGGGTGTAAATCTTCGCGCTTCCTTCGGGAAGTTCGTATCAAATCATGACTACTGTTATCCAACGTCGCTCTGCGAGCAACGTGTGGGA
>CALFBB010000056.1 GCA_937944885.1 uncultured cyanobacterium | reverse complement strand
CGCGGACGGGCCAGCCAACTGGAACGCCACGAACGCCTGATGGATACAGCAGCCATCGCCATCGGTATCGGAGCAGCTCTGCTGTTGCAGGTTCTCTTTAGCCAGTGGGGCTTGTTCAATGTTATATTCGATACATATCCCCTATCTTGGGGTCAGTGGGGCTTCTGCTTGCTGGTCAGCTTGCCAATGATCATTGTCTCGGTGGTGGCCAACCGTGTGGATCCCAACTGAAGACTCAGGTTGCAGCAGCCGCTCTAGCCACTCCCAAAGGCTGCTATTTCTTGACTGGCTCTGGCCAATTCTAGGGGCAGACCATCTCCGGTCTGTACCAGCGTGCAGTTTTGAACTTATCCGCAGGGGCACAGAGGCCGTTGTTTCTGGCCAGGGTCAGACCGACCAACTTGGTGAGATTGGCAAAGCTATCGGGCAAGGGGCCACTAAGCTGATTTTGATGCAACTCCAAAAGCTCCAGCCGTACCAAGTTGCCCAACTCCGGCGGAACCTCACCGCTGAGCTGGTTATCGAAGAGCTCCAACGTTTCCAGGGCTGTCAGCTTGCCTAGCTCCGGCGGGATCGATCCGCTGAGGGCGTTATTGTACAACCTCAGGTGCTTGAGGTTGGTCAAATTTCCTAGCTCCGGCGGAATGGGGCCAGACAGTTCATTAATGTGGAGATTTAGCTTACGCAGACGTTGCAGCTTGCTCAGTTCCACCGGGATCTGGCCGGTGAGCTGGTTGCTGGCCAGATCCAGCTCCTTCAAAGCGGTTAACTCCCCTAGCTGCGGGGGGATCTCGCCACTGAGATCATTGCCGCGCAGATCCAGAAGCTCCAGGGATTGAAGCTGGGCTAGCTCCACCGGAATGGAACCGGTTAGTTTGTTACCACCCATGGAGAGCTTGCGCAGACCGGTCAGTTGGGCAATCCGGGCTGGGATCGGCCCTGACAGATCTCGAAAGCGTAGGTTTAACTCGACGATGCAGGACTCACCGGTACCCACCCCACCAAATATAGCCACCTTATCTACCGCCAAGTTAGGCTGACCCATGGCTTTGAGCAGCTCCTCGACTACCTGCCGATCCTTAGCCTCAGAGCAAGCAGAGCTATTGGTGGCAGGAACCTTGACTTCAGCAGCTTGCCCAGGCGATGGGCTACTTGCCAAAGGCTGGGTTGTTTCTGCCTGAGCTATCCTGACTGCCAGTGAAACTTCTGTAGCCATAAGAAGCACCGGTTCTGAATTGGCCAGAGCCGCCGCCGTCAGAAAAGCCAGTGAAAAGATAGGCCTTTGATTTTGCACTCCCCCCTCCCAGGTGTACCCGCCAAGCGCTGCAGCAAGTACAACACCGCACACAGTGGAAGCAAATCGTTTTCTGCACAGCATTTTCCTGCCTCCCCGAACACCTTCCCTAACACAGGTAGACTCCATACCCAAATGACCAAGCGCAGCCGATGACACTCACAGAACAAGTTCATAAAATGTTCATAAAGTTAAACCTGTGTGAGAAGTTCCGATTTCTTCCTACATCGATCCCAACAGGTGGAATGGGATCAACATATTTTTTAACAGTAACTAAGCACTCTCAGGGGTTCCCTCAAGAGCGCTTCTGACAAGGGGAATAATTTTCGACTCAGTAATAAATAGGGATCCCCAAGGGATGGAGACTTGTGTTGGTACCGGGGTGCATCCCAGTGGGATCCCTTTGGTATGGACTGCGAAACCGAAAAGAGGGGATCCTTTGCTACAGCTTCTTTGGACTGTTGCCCTCTATACTGCGGGGCTGTGGTTCAGGAGTTCACCTTATGGTCACCCCCGATCTGTTTACTCCCTTCCAGATGGGAGCCGTACCGTTGCCCAACCGCATCGTCATGGCTGCCCTGACACGCTGCCGTTCCCACTCCCTTGAACGTCCTCTACTACACCCAACGGGCTAGCGCCGGATTGATCATTACCGAGGCCACTCAAGTGTCTCCCCAGGGAGTGGGGTATCCTCGCACACCAGGTATCTACAGCGATGCCCAAGTGGCGGGGTGGCAACAGGTGACTACAGCGGTCCATCAAGCGGGGGGACGCATCTTTTTGCAACTGTGGCATGTGGGACGGCTATCGCATCCTCTTTTGCAAGAACAGGGACAATTAATTGCCCGTTGCTCCTTCCGCCATTGCCGCTACAGGCCACGTCACCTTGGCTGAGGGCAGTCAGCATCCTTATGTTCCCCCGCGTCCCTTAGAAACCGAAGAAATTGCCTAGCTCGTTGTAGACTTTCGCAAAGGAGCTGAAAATGCGCGCCGGGCTGGGTTTGATGGTATTGAGCTTCATGCTGCTTTTGGCTATCTTTTTGACCAGTTTCTGCAAGATAACAGCAATCACCGTACCGATCTGTATGGCGGTTCTTTGGAAAATCGGGCTCGCTTTCTACTGGAAGTGACAGAAGCTGTGATCGGGGTTTGGGGCGCTGGACGGGTGGGGATTAAATTGTCACCAAGCAACACCTACCACAACATGGCGGATTCCGATCCGATTCGCATCTTTAGCTATGTGGTAGAGCAACTGAATCACTTTCCGCTCTCCCATTTGCAAATCATGGAGACGGGCGAATCAGATTTACGCCACGGAGGCACTCTGATCCCAACTGGGATCTTTCGCCCCCTCTATCGAGGCAATTTGATGGTGAATGGCGGCTATGACTACGAAAAAGCAACTCGGGTTTTGGCCTGTCAAGAGGCAGATCTGGTCTCCTTCGGGCGACTTTTTATTGCCAATCCTGACCTGCCACAACGGTTTGCAGAAGGCTCTTCCCTCAATCCTGTGGATCCCTCCACCGGCTATGAAGAACAAAAGGTTATACTGATTACCCAACCCTGAAGCCAATAAAAGCAGACACTGCCTTCAACTGCTGGCCTCTTTTGTGGTAGGTTGCCGTTCGGAAAGAGCAGAAAGGCCAGCCTACAAGAATCTTTCCCTTCCGATCTCGTGCTCTAAGTAAGAGCGAGAAAACTTGTCCTCAAAAAATCCTTCAGATCTTTGGTTGCAGAAGTACATTTGGGGGCTATGATCTTAGAGAAGGATGTAGGACATTATAAAGATGTCAGATATACCACCACAACCTTTAACCGGCAAAGCTCTGCTTCAGAAGGTGGAAGCTCTGGGGCATCTTTCACGCCGAGAAACGGCGAAGCGATGTGGCTACGTCACCCTAACCAAGACTAACAAGCCTCGTGTCAACTTAAATGAGTTTTATGATGCGGTGTTGGCAGCAAAAGGTCTGAGCCTCAGTCCAGGTTCGGGTCGTGATAAACGTGGCCGTGAGCCTACCTTTCGGGTCAGTGTTCACAAAAATGGGCAGCTGATCATCGGGTCAGCCTACACCGAGAAAATGCAGCTTAAGCCTGGGGATGAGTTTGAGATTCAGCTCGGCTACAAGCACATTCACCTCAAGCAAGTGTTAAACGGTCAAGTCATGGAGGAGGCAACTACAGCGGAAGAAGCTCCTCCCAAAAAGACCCGAGGCCGCAAGAAGAAAACGCCTGAAGCTTAAACTCCCGTTTTGAGCTGGGTAGGGTCAGATGGGAAACTGTCACCGAGCTACTTCCCTTACTCTTCACCTTCTCTAAGATTGGATCCAAAGACTAGGTTCATTCACTTTGTTGATCCTAGAGAGGGTCCCTATGCAGCAAAAGGTTCAGCCTCCCCTTCAATTCTTACCCCCGCGATTAACCCCGTGGGTGGTTAGCTTTGTCCAAACTTGTTTACCCCTTTGGCTGCGATTCTCTAAAGGGATCCCTCGGGTGGAGGTAGAAGGTGGTGAGCGCTTAGTTCAGCTCTACGAGCAATTTGAGGCGGGTAAGGTTCGCTTATTGGTGGCATTTCGTCACCCTACCCTTGATGATCCTCCCTGCTTGATGTATCTGTTTGCCCATCTCTTGCCGCGGGTGGCCAGACAGCAGGGCATCCGCTTTCGGCACCGTCCTCATGTTTTGTTTGTCTACGACCGGGGTTTGCCTCTGTGGCTGGGATCCCTGGCGGCCTGGGGGTTACCTCGTTTGGGAGGGATACCACTTTTGCGAGGGCGGCTGGATCGGGCTGGCCTCAAAAGTTCTCGTGAGCAGTTTGTGTCAGGTCAGTATCCTTTGGCGGTGGCTCCCGAAGGAACGATCAATGGTCTGAGTGGGCTGCTCAATCCTCTAGAACCGGGGGTAGCCCAAATGGGCTTTTGGGCCGTAGAAGATCTGCGCAAAGCGGGGCGGCCAGAGGAAGTGGTGATCCTGCCGGTAGGGATTCGCTACCGGTATCTGAGGGATCCCAGCCCGGCCTTGGCCCGGCTGCTCAGCCGCATGGAGAGGGATTGCCGGCTCTCGCCGCTCAAATCCGTTCACAGGGGGCAAGAGTTCCTCCTGGCCCGTATTCTGCGCTTGGGGGAGCATCTTCTGCAGGTGATGCAACGGTTCTATGAGCGTTTTTATGTCCCTACCTTGGGCAAAGGGGCAAAGGAGCTTCCAGAAGGGAAATCGGATTGGGCAACACACCTGCGCAGCTTATCGGATTTGGCCCTGCGGGTGGCAGAGCAGCGTTTTGGCCTAGAGCCGCAGGGGGACTTAATTGAGCGGCGACATCGCGTTGAGCAGGCGGGCTGGGCTTGGATTTACCGAGAAGATATTGCCGATATTGCTTCCCTTTCTCCTCTGGAGCGAGGTTTGGCCAACCGGGTAGCCTCTGAGGCCTATTTTCACCTCTGGCACATGCGCCTGGTGGAAACTCTAATGGCGTTTGCGGTGCGCCCGGTCGTAGAGCAGCCTAGCCAGCAAGGGTTGGCAGAAATTACCCTGCGCCTCTGGAGCCTCCTGGCCTGGATCAAGGGAGAAAACGTTATCGAGTTAACTCCCCCCAGTTTGGGGCCACGGCTGGCCCAGTTCACCATTGGGGATCCCCTCTCGGTTTCGCAGCGCTGGCCTGGCTACCAAGCCAACCGCCGGCAGGCGGTGCAAGACCTGACCCAAGACTTACAAATGGAGATGGAGCGGCTTATTGCCAGAGCTGAATAAATCCTTCACAGCTCGGGGCAGTATCATGGCCAATTTCCTCCTTCCCTTTGAGGTTCTCCGTTCCTAACAAGGGCTCAAATCAGCTCTTCCGGGCGGTACTGGCTAGGTTTGGGAATGTGCTGCCTGCCGTGCCAAGACCCATTCCACCAGGGTGCGTACCCCATAGCCGGTGGCCCCCTTATTGTTGTAGCCAGAATCCCGCTCCGTCCAAACGGGGCCAGCCACATCCAAATGGGCCCAGGGGGTTTTTTCCACAAATTGCTTCAGGAACAGGGAAGCAGTGATTGCTCCACCCGGACGGGGGCCGGTATTCTTCAGGTCCGCCACGATGGAATTAAGTCCTTCCAAGTAGCTTTCTTCCATCGGCATTCGCCAAATTTTCTCCCCAGACAGCTTGGCCGCCTGGTGCAGTTCTTCGGCCAGGTGCTCATCCTGGGTAAATAAGCCGGCAATTTCTTCTCCTAAGGCAATCACACAAGCTCCCGTCAAGGTGGCCAGGTCGAGAATGGCATCTACCCCCAATTTCTCGGCAAAGACCAGTGCATCTGCTAAGGTGAGGCGGCCTTCCGCATCGGTGTTGTTAATCTCAATGGTTTTCTGGTTGGAGGCGGTGAGGATATCACCAGGGTGCATGCCATGGCCGCTGATCATGTTTTCGGTGGCCGCGACGATGAAATGAAGTTCTACCTGGGGTTTGAGGGCGGCCAGGGTGCGTGCAGCTCCCAAGACGGCGGCGGCTCCCCCCATATCGGTTTTCATCATGGCGATGCTGCGGGAATCGGTTTTGAGGTTTAAGCCGCCGGAATCAAAAGTGAGGCCTTTACCTACCAAGGCCAGTTTGGCTAGGGGCTGCCCTTCTGCAGGTTTGTAGGTGAGGTGAATGAACTGGGGAGGCAGATCCGAGGCTTTGGCCACCCCCAAAAAGGCCCCCATACCCAGCGCCTCACATTCCTCCCGGCCCAAGATCTCCACCTCTAGGCTGTATTCCTGCGCAATTTGACGGGCGGTATCGGCTAAGGTTAACGGGGTAACAATGTTGGCGGGAGCTGCCACCAATTCCCGCGCCAAGATCGTCCCTGCTGCCATTTCTGTAGCCCGGTGCAGAGCCGCTTCATAGTCGGCACGGGCTGGCTCCAACCCTGGCACCAACAGGGTCACTTCCTGGACTGAAAAGCCGGTTTCTGCCTCGGATTTGGATTGGGACTTGAAGCGGTTATCCTGGTGGGCCACCAACAGGGCAGCTTCGGCTACGGCTTGCACCGCCCGCACCGGATCCAGGCCGGTTTCCGGTAAAGAAAGCATCACCTGCTTGGCCTTTAAGATGTGGGCTTGGCGCAATCCATTGGCCGTTGCCCGTCTCAGGCCTTCCAGGGTAAGAGCAGCAGGATCCCCCAACCCCACCAAGACCAACTTGCGGATTTCCCCTGCCGGTAGGCGCAGAGCAACACTGCTGTTGGGCTTGCCTTGAAACTTTTGCTCCTGTACCACTTCAGCCACCAGTCCTGACCACATCTTTTCATCCCGAGTGGCAATTTCACTGGGCAAGGCAAAAGACTCGGTGTTATCGACAGGGGCAAAGCAGAAAACCAAAGCACATTCCCCTTGGCTGAGGGGCGGGTTGCTGAGATGGAGCTGCATGAGAAACCTTTGGCCAAGTTATCAAGACCTTTAGTCTATCGAATTCCACCTGCTTATTGTGAAGTGAGTTGTTCACGCCGGTGGGGGATCCCTTTGGGTCTGCCCTTGAGGCGCTTGGCAGGTTGGTTGGTTCCTTTGGGTTGAGGATAGCTCTTGCAACCGTCTGCAGCAGTTTAAGTTCCGGGATCAGCTCAAAGGGGGGATGCCGGCTTCATCCAAAATGCGCGGGATCAGGTGCTCGGCTTTGACGGCCATCAGATGAACCCCCTGACAGATCTGGCGGGCTTGTCTCACCTGCTCGGCAGCGATGCGGATCCCTTCTTCCAGGGGATGGTCGGCTTTGGCTAGGCGTTGAATAATCTCGTCGGGGATTTGGACTCCCGGCAGGTTACGGTTGATGAATTGAGCATTTTTCGCGGATTTAAGCAGAAAGATCCCGGCCAGGATTGGCTTACCAGCTGGACGGCCTAGCTTATCCATAAACTGCTCCAGTTGCTCAAAATCCGTAACCATCTGGCTTTGGAAAAATTCCGCCCCACTTTCCAGCTTGCGGTGGAAGCGCCGTTCCAACCCGGAGAAACTCCTACATTGAGGCTCGACAGCAGCCCCTGCTAACCACTGCGTACCTCCATCCGGCAGGGGTTTGCCGTTGCAATCCAATCCCTTGTTCAACCGTTGAATTAGCTGCAACAGGCGTACCGATTCCAGGTCAAAGACGGCACGGGCATCGGCACAATCCCCCACGTGGATGGGATCCCCGGTTAGGGCCAGCACATTGCGTAGGCCGAGAGCAGCTCCTCCTAGCAAGTCTCCCTGTAGAGCCAGACGGTTGCGATCCCGGCAGGCCAACTGCAGAATTGGCTCTACTCCTGCCTGCTGCAACAGCACAGAAGCTGCCAAGGGACTCATACGGGCCATGGCCCGATTGGAGTCTGTCAAATTGATGGCGTGCACCCGACTTTTGAGTTGTTGGGCCAGGTCTAGCATGGCGCCCGTATCGGCTCCCTTGGGGGGGGTAATCTCTGCGGTGAGCAAAAATGCCCCTTGTTGAATAGCTTGGCCGAACCGTGAAGAGAATAGTGAGCTGGGTGAGGTCACAATGGGGAAGAAAAGGTGAAATAGGCTGGCCTATTATCAACCTTTCCTAGGGAATTTTTCTAGCTGAGCTGCTGGACTTTCCCCTCAGAGGGTGGGAGATACTGCCGGACTTGGGGAAGAATAGGCAGGTTGCACAAGTATCTCCCCCAACCAAGGGGCACTCTGCTGCAGATGCTGACGCCAGCTTTGGGCTGCTGGGGATGGGATCCCTTCTGGGTTCAAAGACCAGCTCCAGCCAATTACCTGGGGCCACTGTTGGGTTTCTAGCCCTTGCAGCCAAGCTGCTGCTGCTTCCGAGCTGGGATCGAGTCCACCAAGGAGCAAGGGCACTTGGGGAGCCAAGGTGGTTAAACGACGATAAACCTGGGCAAAGCCAGAGGGATCCCCTGACAGTTGTACCTTTAACCACTCTTTCTCTGGAAATACAGCCCAAGGGACTCCTGTTTCGACATCTTGCTCATCCAGCTCCACAACCCAAAGCAAGTTGCCAGGGGAGCGCAAGGTTTGCATCAAGTGTCGGTAAGCCTGTTGCTGGGTTTGCAGATCCCCATCCCCAACCGCTACGGCCAAGATCACTGGGGTAGCAAAGCGTTGGATCCCTTGTGTCCAGGAACGCAGGGTCTCATCCTGTTCCCCGGCGGCTAGGGAGGGGAGCTGGTCAGGAGCCAACTGCAAACGCAGGTAGGGCACCGAACCGCTTTCCCGAATCCGATTGGCCAACTGCTGGGGAAAGTCTTGATGGGGATCCCAGCGGTGCTCCACTTCCACCCAGGCAGGGGGCTGACCGATGGTCTGTCGGTAGGCAAAAAGCTGCTCCCGAGTTGGGGATCCCGGCCAGATGGCGGCGTGGTACAGCTTGCCTGCAGGTGGCGGTAGCGGTTTGCCCCGTTGGAAGGGGGCAGAAGCCGGTGGAATGGGGGAAGTCAAGAGCAGCTCCAACCGCAGGGTGGAGGTAAATTCATCGGCAGCAGGGAGGGCAAAAGGCAGGGTCCAGCTTCGTTCTTGCGAGCGGCCACGGGTAATCTGGCTGGCAGTGAAGTCGAGAGGTTGGGGCAAGGGATCCAGGGGCAGGTCTTTCCAGAAGGCTTGCTGGAAGGTAAGGCGTACCCCTGCACCGGGATGGATGAGCGGGGTGGTACTGTCCAACTCAAACCGACCGCTGAAATGGGTAGAGTTCTCGCCAGGTTTGATCTGCAGGATCAAACTGAGGTCGGCAGGGGTATAGGTGCCGAGGGCACGGGAAGGAGGGGTTGGGGTCGGGGAGCCGGGCTGCCACTGAAGAGTCTCACAGTCGGTGCAGGGCAAAATGGCTGTGGGGTTGAGGGTGATGGGGGCTTGCTGGGCCGACTGCAACTGCTCAGGGGTGATCAGAAAACCGGCCCAGAGATGCTTGATACGCGGATCCCGGCCGGGTTGAATATCGGCAAAGGATTGGCCTTCAGGGGTAGCCGTGCGGGTACCAACGGCAGTGCCATCGAGAGGAACGGTAGAAACCGGTTCCTCTGAGCAGCCACTCAGGATCCCGGCCGCAAGGATCAGCAGCAGTTGCCAGTGTCTTCGGACCAAGGGGTTGGAATTTGATCCCTGAGATCCCTGCATGGTTTCACCTCAGTCACATCACCACGTAGACCCAATCGGTTGGCAAACCTTATCCATCAGCACCGTTATGTCTGGTCTAGCCCCGCTTGGGGTTGATCTGGATCACACCCTCACCAAGGGGATCCCGACTTATCCGGGTGGCACCGCGATGGCTTCTGGGTAGATGGTCAGCATACCCTCGTAGAGAATTTGGCCGGCCTGCAATTCCAAGCGATCGATGCGCACCCCTGTATCCAGCTGAATCGGGAAATCCGCCAAGCCGGGTATCGGGATCTCCTGGCCCTCACTCACCCAAACCGGGTTTACCAGCAGCAGCTGGTTTTGATTTTGGGCTTGCAACCCTGTCAGTACCGTCACCGGAACCGCTGTTCCCTCCGGAGTAATTAAATTGGCCTGGATGCGCACTCGCCCCGCTTCCAAGGTGACACTGGGCTGGCCGATCAAAAAGGGGACCGACTGATTCCCGAAAGGCAGCTGAACCTGGGCTTGGGCCAACTGCGACTGAATCAGGGGTGCTTGCAAGGTCTGGTTGAGATCCGCCTCGGTTAAGCGCATACTGACGTAAACAGGCACAGGAGCTAGCAGGCGCAAGGGGCTACGGCTTTGTACGGCTTCGTTGACATTGAGGCGAATATCCTGGCCGCGAAGTTGGAGTTGGCTCACCTTAAACCCCTGATAGCTGAGGTTTTCCCCAGCTACCTGAGCCTGAGGGATCCGGCCACTGAGAATTTGCGAGTCGGATCCGGCAATCTGCACCTGCAGATTCTCCACACTCTCTACTTCAGAGCGAATCCAGGCGGCCACCAGAGGGTTGAGCAGGGCTCCGGCAACCTGAGCAAAGGCAGACCAAGATAAAAACATCGTGGGTAGGCTCAGCAGCAGCGCCAATCCTAACCACCGCCCCGCTTGTAAGGGCCTTGCTTTCGGAGAAGACCGGTCAGACTCTGGCCAGCAGGGAGCAGTGGGCAGCACTTTAGCACCTCAAAATAGACGGAAACCGACGCGGCAGCTTTACTTCATAGGGTAGGGCATTGCTTTGCTCCGCAGCAGGGGGATCCTGCGCATGCCTAAGGCTCTCTATCCCTCAGTCCATTGCGCCCAATGGTAAGCCAGTCGCAGGTAGTGCAAACGCAGAGATGGCCAGGGGAAAGGCTGTAAGGGCTGACGAAACAAAGCACTGATTTGGGTAGGGATCCCGGCTATCTCTTGAGCCAGCTTTTGACCGGCCCAAACGGCAGTAGCGACCCCGCTGCCATGATAGGCCAACCCGTACCACAGGCTGGGATCCTCACCGAAATAACCGATGTGGGGGTGAAGCTGGCGGGAAAGGCAGGCCAATCCATTCCAAAAGTACTCAATCTCCACCCCCTGCCAAGCCGGGAAGAGGCCGTACAACCGCTGAGTCATCCACTGCCTTAGGTGTTCCCGTTCCGCTGGAGTATCCTGTGTCCCCCCTCGCCCCCCAAACAACAAGCGTCCATCCGGCAGCAACCGATAGTAAAACACCAATCGCCGCGTGTCGTAGACAGGGGTAGGATCCCACCAGCCTTGGGCTTGCTGTTCTGCTGGAGTCAGGGGGCGGGTTACCAAGATGCTGGAGAGTACCGGTAACAGGGATCCCCTGAAAGCAGGGTGCAGGGCTTCTGGGGTGTAACCATTGGTAGCCACGATAACCTGTCGGGCCCGCACCCTTCCGCCTGGGGTTTGCCAACAATGCCAGGAGCCGACTTTTTCCCAGGCCAGCACCGGGCTGTGGCTATACAGCTGTGCCCCCCGCCGTAGGGCCGATTGGGCCAGCCCTTGGGTGAGCTTGAGGGGGTTGAGGCCAAATCCAACACCGATATTCAGAGCCCCATGATTCTCTTGGCTGTTGAAGCCCTCTGCTTGCAATTGGGCAGCAGTGAGCAACCGAGCCGGGTACTTTGCCACCTGAGTGTAGAGGGCGTACTCTGCTTCCAATTCCCGCCAAGCCTGCGGACGATGGGCCACCACATAGCAGCCCTGCCCTTGGGCATCCAGCGAGAAACCCTCGGCCTCAGCCAGGGCTTGTACACCCTCTACCGCTTGCCGTTGGTCTTGATAGTAGCGCTCGGTTTCCTCCTGGCCCACTCGTTTTACCATCTGGGCATGGGATAGATCGCTCGCCCCAACGCCACAAAAACCGCCATTGCGCCCGGAGGCCCCCCAACCTAGAGATCCCGCCTCCAGCACATGGGCCTGAATGTGATGATCACGGGCCAGATGCAAAGCTGCCGATAACCCCGTTAAGCCTCCTCCCAAAATGGCTACTTCACAGCTCACCTCCTGCTGCAGAGGAGGCGGATCCCGCCAACTGAGATCCGCAAGGGTGGTATCCCAGTAACTGCCCACCGGACAAGCCGGATCATAAGTACTGGGAGGATAAAACATTGCCATCGCAGACGCGTTGAGTGGTTTGATAACCTTCTCTCTAACCATCTCATCCAGGATTTCCACTCTTGCAAGCCTAGAGATTATAGCTTGCCTGGTGAAGTGGGCTGCTCGGCCAGCAATGAACACAGCTGTGGCTTATGGATCCCTGGTGACAGACCTTGGTAGAGAGGACGCAGGCCAAATAGCTGAAGCTCGTGGTGAGGCTTATCCCAAAGAGCGCCAGCTGCAAAGCAGCCGAGATTCCCCGTTTAGATGCCCCACCAGAACCTCTCCAGAGGCATTTACAGTGTTCTATCCTACGCGGGTGGGGTTGCCACTGGAGGTGTAAATGGGTAGGGGGGTGAAGATGCACCTGTAGGGGTTTGCAAGGGATCCCGCCAGAAGGTAAGAGAGAGAAGAATGGTCGGAATCACCTGGCCGCTGCTGGGATCCAGGTGTCATCCGGCGTGGATGTCCAGATGCCCAGATGTATGGAGAAATGTCAGCCGGGTAAGTGGGTACGCTTTTTTGGAGCTCCTTTGGGAATAGCAGCAATCAGGCGGCGGGTGTAGTCCTGCTGCGGATACAGGTAGATCTGGCTAGCCGGGCCGATTTCCTCGATGCGGCCCCGGTTCATGACCATGATGCGGTCGCTCATGAACTTAACCACACTTAGATCGTGGGAGATAAACAGGTAGGTCAGCCCCAGTTCCTCCTGCAGATCCTTGAGCAGGTTCAACACCTGCGCCTGCACCGAAACATCCAGAGAAGAAACCGCTTCATCACAAACGATTAGGCGGGGTTGAGAGGCCAAAGCACGGGCAATACAGATGCGCTGCCGCTGTCCACCGGAAAACTGATGGGGCAGGCGATCCAAGGATTCTGGATCCAACCCCACCCGTTGAAACAGGTGTTGGGCCCGTTGCCGGCGCTCTGCAGAATGGGCACCAATTTTATGGAGCCACATCGGCTCCATGACGCTGGCTCCTACCGTCATGCGCGGATTTAGGGAGGCCATCGGGTCTTGAAAGATCAGCTGAATCTCCCGTCGCAACCGCCGTAGGCGCTGGGGGGGCAGACGGAGCAAGTCATCGCCATCGTAGAGCACCTGACCGGAACTAGGCCGCACCAGGCGCAAAAGGGTTCGTCCCAGGGTGGTTTTGCCACAGCCGGATTCGCCCACCAGCCCTAGAGTTTCTCCCGGATACAGGTCAAAGCTGACCCCATCTACGGCCCGCAGCTCCCTCACCGGACGACGAAACAGTCCTTGCCGTACAGCATAGTGGGTTCTCAGTTGCCGTACCTGCAAAAGGGGCGGCTGACTCTGTAACCTCTGCAGCCGCTCCTCCTCTTCTGCCACTGTCATCTCCATCTGTTGCCAGCGTTGCTCCACCAAGAGGGATCCCGGCCGGCCTGCTGCATTCTCCTGTGCAGATTGAAAATCCTGTAAGGTAGGTAGCCGCCGTAAGCGCCGCTCCAATCCGGGGCGACAGGCCAGCAGGCCCCGCGTGTAAGGGTGCTGGGGATCCCGAAAAATCTGCTCCACATCCCCCTGTTCCACCGCCTGGCCCCGGTACATGACCACCACCTGATCCGCCAGCTCCGCCACCAAGCTGAGATCATGAGTAATAAACAGAATGGCCATCTGTCGCTGCTGTTGTAACTGGGCCAGCAGACGCAGAATCTCCGCTTGCACCGTGACATCCAAAGCAGTGGTCGGCTCATCCGCAATCAACAGCTTGGGGTTGGAGGCAATAGCACAGGCGATGGCCACCCGCTGGATTTGCCCACCGGAGAGTTGATGGGGATAACGCTCTAGCAGCTGAGGGGAAAGTTGCACCTCCTCAAACAGGCGAGCCGCTTGCGCACGAATTTCTGCTGCACTTAGGGAGGTGTTGGCCTGCAGGGTTTCCCGCAACTGCTGGCCACAGGTGTAAAGGGGATTGAGGGCGGTGCTCGGCTCCTGGAAGATCAAAGCAATCTGGGATCCCCGATAGGCGCGCCGCTGACGCGGATCCAAGGCCAGCCAATCCACAGGCCCCTGTGGCCCTTGAAAGTCTATTCGGCCTTGCACCTGAGCTTGGTTGGGCAAAAGACCGATCAAGGCCAGGGCGGTCATAGTTTTGCCGGATCCGGATTCCCCGACAATGCCCAGGGTTTGGCCGGCCCGCAACTGAAACGACAGTCCATCCACCACCGCTTGCCGGGATCCCTGGGGAGCCTTGCCTGCAGGGGAATCTGTGCGGCTCGGTAAGAGCACCCGCAATCCCTCCACAGTCAGTAGGGCAGCAGCAGCGTCAGTCATGGTCATCGGAGCAACAGCAGCAGGATTGGCAGGATTATAGACCAGGGATCCCGCTTTCCTCAGGCGTTGAGATCAAGGGATCCCTCAACCTCGGCTCGGTTTGCACCGTGCCGGCCCGTTCTGCCTAAGCCGCAATTTACATCCTGACGCCGCCCGGAGCCTGGATCCCGGATCCCGGATTATCCATTCCGATCACCAACGCGGCGGTCTCCGGCATTTGCACCTCCACCTCCCCACCATCTGGCGTTCCAGGGCTTTTGGGCTAGGGTAGGTGGGCAAACCCCCTTGGTTTTCCAGTTGCAGCATTACTTTACATCGATCGAAACACAGATCGGGTCCCTGCGGTTGAACCGCTACTTTGGCTATGGCCAGCTCAGGGCTTTTCAGGGCATGGGCCAGGGTGAACCGGCAGTGCTGCTGACATAGCTGCGGCAACCCTTGCGGAGGGGCGTTATCCCAGGTGATTTTTTCTTTCTAACCGCCGTTTGCATCAGCAGACGGAGTTCTCTGGCTCTCTTTGCTGGCATCTTTCTGCTGTCGCACCTGCTGCCCCTCTTAATCTCCATCTTGCGAGATCCCGCCGGAGGTATCCTCTAGCAACGGCGCATACTCGGGGCAGCGGCAGGGGCCGCAGGGATTAATCGCACAGGGCAAATACATCGACTGGGAAAAGTATCGACAAGAGGGATCCCACTGTCCAGAAGAGACCTCTGGTAAGGCGCGCTGGGGAGTACGGTAGTCCCAAGTGGACAGACGGCGGGATCCCGCTTTGTCTAGCAGGGGGAGCAACTGGGCCAAAAAAGTGAGTCCCAGCCATAGGCCAATTCCCATAATTAGTGGTTGCACCATTGCCCTGCTCCTCTTGCTTTCAGAACCAGATATCTTTCCCCTGCAACCAGCCTAGGTCAGCCTTTTGCAAGCGGGCGAGGGTGTTGGCCAGTTTCGTAACCGTCCCCCTAGGTATTCAACAAAGTCGGTGGAAAAACCGATTAGAGTGAAGAGTGGATCGATATCGTTAGTCTTTACTTCCCCCATGACAACTTCCACCCTTGATGCCGCCGCCATTTTAGAGGTGCTACGGCCCGTTCAGGATCCAGAGCTGCGCCGCAGCTTGGTGGAGCTAAACATGATTCGGGACATTCGGGTGGAGCCAGAACGGGTGGCTTTCACCCTGGTGTTGACCACACCGGCTTGCCCGTTGCGGGAATTGATTGTGGAGGAGTGCAAAGCCGCTATCCGCCAGTTGGCCCCGATTGAAACCATCGATGTTACGGTGACAGCAGAAACCCCCCGCTCCCCTTCCCTGCCGGATCGTCAGTCGATCCAGGGTGTACGCAACATCATTGCCATTTCCAGCGGTAAAGGGGGAGTAGGCAAAACTTCCGTTTCTGTGAATGTGGCAGTTGCCCTGGCCCAAAGCGGAGCCAAAGTTGGGCTGCTGGATGCCGATATTTACGGCCCCAATGTGCCGCTGATGCTGGGGCTTCAGGATCAGTCCCTATTTATACAAAAACGAGAGGATGGCGGTGAGGATATCTTTCCGCTGGAAAACTACGGTGTGAAGATGGTGTCGATGGGCCTGTTGATCGGCAGGGATCAGCCGGTGATCTGGCGAGGCCCGATGCTGAACGGAGTGATCCGCCAGTTTCTCTATCAGGTGCAGTGGGGAGAGTTGGATTACCTGATTGTGGATATGCCCCCTGGCACCGGGGATGCCCAGCTCACCCTTACCCAGGCAGTACCCCTGGCCGGCGCGGTGATTGTAACAACCCCGCAGTCGGTAGCACTGCTGGACAGCCGTAAGGGTCTGAATATGTTCCGCCAGTTACAAGTACCTATCCTGGGTATTGTCGAAAACATGAGCTATTTCATCCCGCCTGACCTGCCAGATCGCCAGTACGATATCTTCGGCTCAAAAGGGGGGGAAACTACGGCCCGCGAATTGGGGATCCCCCTGCTAGGACGGATCCCCCTCGAGATTGCCCTCCGCCAGGGGGGAGATATCGGCAAGCCCATTGTGGTGGGACATCCCGAGTCTGCTTCTGCTCAAGCCTTGGTTCAGGTAGCTAAAGCCCTAGCCGGGCGGGTATCCATGCTGGCACTGGGAGCACCACAGTAATGCCGGTATTTGTCCTCAATAGCGCTCTTCTTCCAGCAGAGAGACCCCAAAGGTGCGGCCACCAACTGTAATGCCCTCCTGGGCCTTACCACGCACCGTCACCGTACTGTTCATGGCCGGGATCCCTTTGTCGGTGATCACCCAAATGGAGCCGCTGTTGTCCCGCAGCTGATAGATACCCTGACCAAAAGCACCCAGCTGGTTCACCACCTGACCGCGAATCCAGACATTGGTATGCTGGGCTGGGTCACGGGCTACCGTCGCAATCGGGGTTGTACCGATGCCTAGACGTGCCAGTTGTCCACATCCGGTTGCTCCCCCTAAAGCCAGGCTCAAGCACAGGACAATCAGCAGGGATCCACCGCGGAAAAACCGACCAAATTGCTGAAGTATGGGCTGTTTCATGGGTTATGCTCCATTACCGGCACTGCTCCACCATAGCAAGGAGTGAGGCTCAGAACCCCAGGATCAGTCTTAAGCTAGAACTTCTCGCCAATGCTAAAGTGCAACTGCCCCTGACCCGCATCCCCTTGACCAATGGCGTAGTCGATCCGCAGCGGCCCCAGAGGAGATTGAATGCGAATGCCAGCCCCCAACCCCAAGCCACTGCCAGGTTTGTTGCGGGCCAAGGCCGGGTTGCCGATGACTGCTGCTCCACTGCCCAAGTCGGTACCATAGTCGGCAAAAACCACCGCCCCCACCGGGTCAAAGATAGGAAAGCGCAACTCAGCTGTAGCAGTGGCAAAGCTGCGACCGGATCCCACCCCTCCCTCAAAAAAGCCACGCACGGAGTTACCCCCGCCAATGGCAAAAGCATCATAAGGGGCCAAATCGCCAATGGTGGTGCCGGCACGCACATCAAAGGCCAGCACCTGAGGCCGTTCGCTGCGGGTCTCAAACAGCTCCACAGGAATGAACTGGCTGTAGCTGGCCTCTAGACGGTTGGCATTGAGGCCGTTTTGGAATAAGCGCACCGACTGTTCCGTGGAAATCCGAAAGATGGATCCCTGGCTGGGGCTGTTGCTGTTGTCCCGGGTATCATTCACCAGACCAAAACGCAGAGTGGTGTAGCTGTCTTGGCCACTTTCGCTAAAAGTAATCGGGTTCCCCAACACATCAAACCGCTGCTGCTGACCGTTGCTATCGCGGGCTTCTACAAACTGGATACGAGTACCCAAGCTGGCCCGCCAATTCTCCCCAATAGGTCGCGAGAAGGTTACCCCACCGCCTAGCCGGTTGATGCGCACGGGATCCCCATTGGGTAAGGTGAGGCCTTCATTAAAGACAAAACTGGAAGACTGTTGATTGGCCACGCTGACATTGTAAGAAGTGGGAATCTCCATCGTGGCAATTTGCGGATCAGTAAAGTTCAGATCAAAGAGAGTTTCGGTGGTACCCACTTGTACATTAAAGCTGGCACTTTGGTTATTACCGCCGAGGTTTTGCTCTGAGAGGTTAAGACCGGCAAACACCCCTGTAGCTGAGCTAACACCTAAGGTCCCCCCAAGGGTACCGGTGCGCCGTTCCTCTACATTGACCACCACCACCACCTTGTCGGGATCCTGACCGGGGTTAAGGCCAACATTCACGTCTTGAAACAGGTTGAGGTTAAAAACCGCCTGGAGGTCTTCCTGGATTTGGTTGCGGTTAAAAACATCCCCCGGCTTAGTACTCAGCTCACGGGTAATGATAAAGTCGCGGGTTTTGCTGTTACCCTGCACACGAATATCTTCAATTTCCCCTTCGGCAATTTCTAGGATGATGGTGCCGTCTTCCGAGGAACGCACATCGGTCACCTTAGCCAGTACATAACCATTGTCGGCATACCACTGCTCAATATCCGCCACCGCCACCTGCAGATCGCCAAAATTCAAAACCCGCTCTTCTTGATCGGCAAAGGCCTCTCGCAATACCTCCGGAGGCAAAACTTTTGCCCCTTCCGTGCGCACCGCCTTAACCACCGGATTGGGCTTGACCTCAAAGGTAACCCGCACCCCCAGAGGTGTGTCGGAAGGAATGGCCCGCACATCGGCAAAAAATCCAGTAGCAAATACAGCATTGATATCTTCCCGCAATTGGGAACGGGTGGAGACCTCGCCGGCGCGGGTGCGAATAACCCTGTACACCCGCTCAATCAGCTGTAGATCGTCTGTGCCTTGAACCACGACTTCTGCCACCAACACCTCCGGTTCCCTAGGGGTGGGAGCCGTTTGAGCAGGGGTATCGCCGCCGGTGCGCAGATCCAGAGTGCCCCCCTCAGGAGCCGATTGGGCCCAGGTTGGCAGCCCTACCCCCAGAACCATTCCGCAGGTGAGAGCCGGAGCAAGCCAAGGGCACAGTTGCCTGGAAAGATTCATAAGGGCACACCACTGGAATTGCAGAAATTGCAGAACTAAGTTCAATCGACCTACCGCCAACAAAGCGGATAATCGCTCTGAATTATATCAACCCGGATCCGAGCATTGGCCTTGGCTAGGTTGCGGACTTGGGCAGTCTTGGGTGCCAAAAGCAGCCTCCCCAGGAGCTGGCTATCTACCGACAGAGAGGGCGTCGGTGTTGGTTCTGCCACCTCCTTGACAAGAATAACCGTGAATCTCCTCGGAATCTCTTTGAACCGGTCATCACCATCCCCATTCTCCTGCTACAGGCCAGTCATCTAGGGGGTATGTCAAGGTCGGTTCTGAGGGTTAATCTTATGATGTATAAATATGCTCCTGCCCCCTTGCATCTATCCCAGCTGCTCATCCCAGCCGAGTAACTGGGCCAGATCAGTTGCCAGTTGGATCTCTGCATGAACACGCATCTTGTCAGAACTTTACTGACCCAATCTCAGCATCTGCTATCGCAACGGCAGCCGGGGGTAGCTCTAGAATCCTTACAACTGGCCCTTACTCTAGCCAGTGAATCTCCTGAATTCCAAGCTCAGGTCCAGCAATTGCGGGGGGAGGCTCTGGCGGCCCAAGGGGAAACAACAGCAGCCCTGGAAGCCCTCGACCGGGCCCGGCAGCTGGATCCTAAACGAGCGGAGGTCTTGGTCAGCATCGCCAAGGTGAAAATTCTGCAGAAGCAATATCAACCTGCCATTGACAGTTGCTGGGAAGCCCTGGCCATTAAGGAGGATTTGCCGGAAGCTCATCACCAGATGGGCATTGCCCTCTACCGACTGGGACACCTCAAGGCGGCAATAGCTGCCTACCGCACCGCAGAAACTTGGCAAACCCCGCCCACCCCCGAATTGCTGACAGACCATGGCTTAGCCCTGATCCAAGCAGGAGATTGGGATCAAGCGGAGCGGCAGTTGTCCCAGGCCTTGCGACAGGAGCCTGGTTTTGCTCCGGCCATATACGGTATGGGGGTTATTTGGATGAGCCGGGAGCGTTTTGCCGAAGCCGAACAGCGTTTTCAACAAGCACTGGAGCGGGATCCGCAGCTTCATGTGGCCACGGCCGCTCTGGGTCTGTTGCAACTGGCCCAGAAGCAAGTGGATCCCTCTGGTCGACGCTTTATCAGCAGCAGCCAGGCAGAGGTGGCAGCCGCTTATTTTGAAAGCGCCTTGCGTCAGGATCCGGATATACCTGAGGTTTACTTTGGCCTAGGCGAATTGCAGCGGGTGAAAAGAAACCTCTCCCTTGCTGCCCAGTTTTACCGAAAAGCACTGACGCTAAACAACAGCTACGCCCTTGCTCATTACCGCCTTGGTTCTGTGCAAGCTCGCTTGGGTAAGTTGGATCTGGCCATTGAGGAGTTTCGCCGTGCTTTGGAATTGAACCCTCACCTACCGGAAGCCCAAAAGTCCCTGCACAAGCTACTCTCTCAGCAACTGGAAAACGTCCACACCGATATCATAGTGGATTAGTCCCTTCTCCCTTTCTCACTGGAGCTGAATCCACGACCTCAGTTACCCAGTTACCGATCAATTCTCACCACCAATAACAGTAATCCGCTCGGCAGTGATTGCCGCCGGGATCCGCCCCTCAGCATCCGCAACCACAGCAAAGCGAACCTCGCCTTCCATCTCCACCCTATCCCCTGGCTTGAGATCCAACCAACTGCCGGATGGACCAAGACCTGTAACTTGGGCATTCTCCGCCGGCACCACCGACACCCAGGTACCGGCGTAGCGTTCCAAACTGGGGCTGACCTCTTCCAAATTGACCCCGATCCATCCTTCCTGGCGGTTGAGCAAGCGTACCGTCCCCGTCAGCTGAAAAGGTTGCCCCTCCTGGGCCAGTTCTACAGGCTCATTCAGAACCTCAGTATTCAAGGGACGCAACCGCGCTAGCTCCACCCTCCACCCTTGTGGCTTGCGATAAAGAGTAACCTCCATAACTGAGCGCAAGCGCCCATCTTCTAAAGGCTCATAGAAGGCCAACTGAGACCTTGAGGTCCGAAAACGGGGATCCTCCCGGTCCGGCTGCTTCAGAAAGGTCTGTAACTCTTCTGCCGTGAACTGGAAACCCAAAGTCGGTACAACCGCTGCCGGGCTTAGCACCAGATCCACCTGGTAGATAGCCGTATTGCCCACCTCCTGAACCAGACCCAGAGTAGACTGCTCCGCCGAGGCCCAAGACCGATCCAAAGCCCCCGGCGGGATACCTCGCCTTAGCCGTGGTGTCAGCAGCGCCTCAGCCGTGGCAAAGTCCCGTGCATTGGCAGCCTGCACAAACTCCTGCAACGTTTGCTCAGCGGTTTTACCCGTCTGCCAGCAACCGCTCACCAGTAGAGCCACAACTGCGAAGAACCAGAGTCTCACGTCGACACAACCCTAGAGATAACCACAGCACTTGCCCTCTCACCTCCCCAACCCTAGGGGTTTCCTGTTGGGTTCTCCCTAGAGTCCTGAGATTCCTGACTGTTGGCGGGAGCAGGCTGCTGCGACTCTTGCAGTTGCGGCGTTGTGTCCTGTTGGGTAGCCTCTTGAGTAGCCTCTCCCCTGGCAGGAGCATCCGGTTGCCACACCTCAATCCGCCAGCCCGCCTCCTGCCGGTAGAGGGTAAGTTTAACACGGGAAGTCACCGTCTCCCCCTCCAGCCGCATCCCCACCAGTTGCGGCCTCAGCTGCTGGTAATTCGGATCGGCAAAATCCGGCTGCGTCAAGTAATTACGCAACGTCAGCGGATCCAAGCCCAAATGTTGCCCGGCCTCCTCCAGCGAACTGGTGCCTTCCACCCAGATATAGGCTGTATTGCCGGTTACCTCCTGGTTGCGCACTTGCACATTTTCCCCCACCAAAGCCCAGATGGAAGGCAGAGAACCAGGCCGCAGCGCATTGCTGAAGCGCTCCGTTAAGTAGCTATCTGCCGTGCCCCAGTCCCCCTTTTCCGTAGCCGCAATGAAAGTCCTCACCACCTGCTCAGGTGGCTGCACAGGTGCTGCCTGAGTACAGGCTACCCCTCCACACAAAGCAACCACAGCAATCCAGACAGGGAGGCGACGCACCATGAGGATCCCTCGCAACTTTAACCACTGTTTCCTAACCTATCAGACTTTT
>CALFBB010000055.1 GCA_937944885.1 uncultured cyanobacterium | reverse complement strand
AAGTGTTCATGCCAACTTTTGGCCTGTTCCCTAGGTTTATCAATCGGGTGATGCCAGGACTTGCAGGTTGAGTTGTACCTTGCCAAGGAGGTCTTAGATCTACCCAGACGCCCAGAGTTCTGGTCTGGTGGGCAATAGTGCCGTACTTGACTGGAACACTTCTACCCCCTCCGCCGCCCCGTCCACCGCTAACTAGCCAATGACCCTTCCCGTCCATTCGTGGGATGCACGGCGGCTACCCTCAAGGATCCCGATAGGCCATTTAGGATGAAGAAGCATGATTGAGGTAAAACGATGCCCTCTCTAGCTAATCAGGTTGTCTTGATTACAGGGGCCTCCGCCGGAATTGGGAAGGCGGTTGCCTTAGCCGCTGCAAAACAGGGAGCCCGCCTGGTGCTGGCGGCCCGTCGAGAAGGTCTGCTGCAAAACGTCAAGGATTCGGTGGTGGCTTGCGGGGCGGAGACCTTAATCGTGCCTACCGATATGGCCGATACCGCCCAGGTAGAAGCTCTGGCAGCAAAAGCCCTGGATCACTTCGGACGGGTGGATATCCTGGTGAACAATGCCGGCTACGGTCAGATGGGGCCGGTGGAAGAAGTCGATGTGGCAGCGATGCGGCGGCAATTTGAGGTGAATGTGTTTGGGTTGCACACCCTAACCCGTGCCCTCTTGCCGCAGATGCGTGAGCGCCGTAAAGGTCGCATTCTTAACATCAGCTCAGTGGCCGGTCAGATGTCCATGCCCTTCAGTGGGGTTTACAACGCCACCAAATTTGCCGTGGAAGCCCTCAGTGATGCTTTGCGGGTGGAGGTGGCCCCCTTCGGGATCCAGGTGATCCTGATCGAGCCGGGGCCGGTAGCTACCGAGTTTGGCCGCGTTGCAGAGGAAGCCTTTGCGGCAGTTGTTAACCCCAATGGCCCCTACAAAGCCATTCTGGAAAACACCGCCGATATGGCCAGCTCCTTTGAAAAAATGGCCTGGCCGGTGGATAAGGTGGTGCAGCCGATTCTGAGGGCCATGACCGATCCCCATCCTTCCGATCGCTACACCGCCTTTACCGGGGGCAAGCTGGCACTGGGCTTGATGCGGCTGCTACCGACAGCCCTAGCAGACCAAATGTGGCGGCGCATCTATAAGCTGGATCAACTGGGATCCCCTGAATCCGCCTCATGACCGGCTGGGGGGGAATGCAAACACCAAATCTGAACTTTGGTGAACTTGCATCAGCACTCTGGCAGGGTTGTATCTCCCCAACTGGACAAGTTAAGTTTGTTAAAGGACTTTTAATCAAGCGGGTGTTTCCTCTTTTTATGAACAAGCCTCAATTTCCCCGGCGCTGGCTGCTTGCCCTGATGCTCGGCTTTTGTCTGTGGCAGGGATCCGGACTGATGCTGCATCCTGCGCCAGCCCATGCGGCCTTGGCCTCTGCCCTCACCTATGACCGTTTTTTGCGCTACGTCGAGGAGGGGCGTGTTACTGATGTGCGCCTGATGGACAACAACCAAGTTGCGGAAGTTATCGCTGTTGATCCTCAGACTCAAAATCCAACCCGCTATCGGGTTAATCTGCTGCCCAACACAGTGCCCCAACTGGTGGACCGCCTCACTGCCCAGGGGATTGAAGTAGGGGTGGTGCCTACCCGCGACGGCAGTGCCTTCTGGGCCATTCTTGGCAACCTGCTGATTCCGGTGCTGCTGTTGGGGGGCTTATTCTTCTTTCTGCGGCGGGCTGGCGGTGGAGCTAGTGGTCCTGGGCAAGCGATGAACTTCGGCAAGTCACGGGCCCGTTTTCAGATGGAGGCCAAAACCGGCGTTAAATTCGACGATGTGGCCGGGATTGAAGAGGCCAAAGAGGAGCTGCAGGAAGTGGTTACTTTCCTGAAGAAGCCGGAGCGCTTCACGGCTGTGGGGGCAAAAATTCCCAAGGGGGTTCTCCTGGTGGGCCCGCCAGGAACCGGTAAAACCCTGTTGGCCAAGGCAATTGCCGGGGAAGCGGGGGTACCCTTCTTCAGTCTGTCCGGCTCCGAGTTTGTAGAAATGTTTGTTGGTGTTGGTGCTTCGCGGGTACGCGACCTGTTCAAGAAGGCCAAGGAAAATGCCCCTTGTATTGTTTTTATCGATGAGATTGATGCGGTTGGTCGGCAAAGGGGAGCCGGCATTGGCGGTGGCAATGACGAGCGTGAGCAAACCCTAAACCAGTTGCTCACGGAAATGGATGGCTTTGAGGGGAACACCGGCATCATCATCATTGCGGCCACCAACCGCCCCGATGTACTGGATGCAGCCTTGCTCCGTCCCGGTCGTTTTGACCGCCAGGTGACGGTGGATCGGCCTAGCTTCAAGGGACGCTATGAGATTCTGAGGGTGCATGCCCGCAACAAGAAGCTGGCAGAAGATGTCAACTTGGAGGCTATTGCTCGCCGTACCCCTGGGTTTGCCGGAGCAGACTTGGCCAACCTGTTGAACGAAGCAGCTATTTTGGCAGCCCGGCGCCAGCGCATGGCCATCACCAACCAAGATATTGACGATGCTATTGACCGCATCACCATTGGTCTTACCAAGCCACCCCTGTTGGACGGCAAGAGCAAGCGCTTGATTGCCTACCATGAGTGTGGTCATGCCCTGCTGATGACTCTCTTGCCCCATGCGGATCCCCTGAACAAAGTAACCATCATCCCCCGCTCTAGCGGTGCTGGTGGGTTTGCTCAGCAGCTACCCAACGAGGAGCAAATTGACTCCGGTCTTTACAGCCGCGCTTGGTTATTGGATCGAGTGGTTGTCGGCTTTGGGGGGCGAGCTGCGGAGGATATTGTCTTTGGCTACTCGGAAATCACCACCGGGGCCAGCAACGACCTGCAGCAAAATACCAGCTTGGTGCGCCAGATGGTAACCCGCTTTGGCATGTCTGAGTTGGGGCCGGTGATGTTGGATCCCCCCAATAATGAGGTGTTTTTGGGCGGCGGTTGGATGAACCGCACCGAGTACTCGGAAGATGTGGCAGCCAAGATCGACCGGCAAGTGCGGCAGCTGCTGGAGAGCTGCTACCAGAAGGCTAAGCAGATCTTGATGGAAAACCGTGCCCTCCTGGATCGACTGGCGGATACCCTTGTGGAACGGGAAACCCTAGATGGTGATGAGTTCCGAGCCATTGTGGCGGAATACGTGTCCATCCCAGAGAAGGTTGGGTTGCCCAATCCAAAGTTGGCCTAGGGGTTCTGACGGAGTTGCTGCATGGATTCACCGGCAAGGGTGGTTGTTGGGAGCTTTATCCTGGCGGCTGCCCTTATTTTCTGGCTTCCTAGGTGCCGGCTATCATTTTGGTTTTGCTTCCTTGGATGGACCCATGCTTTCTTCTTCCTCCGCTCTGCCTGTTCACCTCTACCGCTGTCTGAGCTGTGGCCGGGAAGGTTTAGCCCAATCTCCGGGTCGGGAACAGGGACGGCCGGACCGGGTCTATTGTCCCCGTTGCGGTCAGGTTTACCCGCTCTTGGCCTCTGGCGCTGTGGACTTTATAGGTCATCTATCCCATTTGCCTCTCAGCCTGGCCCAGGCAATTGCCCATTCCCCGGGGTTTGCCTGGGGTTACGACCGGCTATGGCGGCCCTGGGCACTGTCTCTGTTAACGGGGGAAAGTTTTGGCCCTGACCGGGAGGGCAAACTGCTAATGGAGTGGATAGGAACAGCGGATCCCGTCTTAGATTTGGGCACTGCCGGGGGATACTGGAGCCGATTACTGTTGAGAGCGGATCCACAGCGGACGGTTATCGGCTTGGATAATGCGGCTGGGGTATTGGGAGAAGCAGCTCAACAGGCCCAACCCCATTGGCACCACTACCACCTTGTGCGGGCTCAGGCTGAGCAGATGCCTCTGGTGTCTGGAGCATTTGGGGCGGTAATCAGTGGAGCAAGCTTGAATGAGTTGCCCCTGGATCCCTCTTTGCGGGAGATTGCCCGCATCTTGAAACCAGGGGGTGTCTTTGTATCGATGCATAGCCAAAAAATGCAAGGGTGGGGACAAACCCTACAGCAATGGCTGGGGGCAACTGGCTTGCGCTTTTTCTCAGAATCGGAGCTACAGGAGCATTTGCATCAGGTGGGGCTGCGGCTAGAACGGTATCTCAGCTTTGGGTGGGTAGCTTTTGTGCGGGCAGTGCGCTCCTAATCTGGATGCTGTTCCAGAATATGGGTAGAATTAAGCACTCCAGACTGCTATAGGGGGGATCCCTTGCACGAGATTTCCATCACCTGGGCTGACTACCACCGCAAGATCGAGGAGTTGGCCGTTAAAGTGTACGAAAGCGAGTGGGAATTTAACCAAATCGTCTGTATTGCCAAAGGGGGCTTGCGCATTGGGGATACTTTGGCAAGACTCTTCGATTTGCCACTGGCGATTCTTTCTGCTTCTTCTTACTCTGGCCCCGGCAACCGACAACGGGGGGCCCTAACCTTCTCGCGGGATTTGGCGATGACGACTGCCAACTTGGGGAGCCAGATATTGCTGGTGGATGACTTAGCCGACTCCGGTGTGACGCTCAAGCGCTCTGTCCACTGGCTCAAACATCACTATGGCTTCTACATAGAAGAAATTCGCACGGGTGTATTGTGGTACAAAGCAGCTTCCGTGTACCAGCCGGATTACTATGTGGATTATTTACCAGATAATCCCTGGATCCATCAACCCTTCGAACCCTACGAGCAACTCACCCCACAACAGCTGGCGCAATCTCTGCGGGCTTCCAGTTGAAGCAGTCAAGGGCAGCCTACAGCTTGCTTACAAATAAGACTAGATAAGACTAGACAGAATGCTCCGCTAGCCAAGCGAGTAAGTCTACCCCAATCCGTCGCACTGCTTCGCCTGTCGCGACAGCGGTGCGTAGCACCCTACCCCAAAGGGGTTAGGGGGTGGTGTAGACCCTAGGTCATGGGAACCGGCGTGACCCTTGGCGCAGCCCATAGGGAGCAGTCTGCTAAGAGTGTCTCAACATGCGGTGGGGCGCAGCGTGAAGCTAGAGGAACAGCGCAAGGAGTGACTCCCCCAACAACCAGCAGGCGAACAGATCTGGAGACTGTTCTACCAGGTATTGGCAGGCATTGTCATAGGCCATCGATTGTGGTCAAGTTCTCCGGGCCGGTCCCCCTTATCGCAGGGGAGAGTTAAGAAGCAACACAAGGCGCTCCTCCAAAAACTTGAGGTTCGCCAATACCTGACCAAAAGCTTCTTCTTGCGTCCAATCCATCAAATCAACGGCTTTCTTGACCAAAGCCTGTACTGGAACAGGCTCTTCTCCAAAAACATCAATCAACCAGCGCACTGAGAAGGGATCCACCACGATATTCCCTTCGGCTCCAGGCCAGCCATTGATATTCACCGGGCCGTTATCGCGGATGGCATTTTCAAAGGCAACCCTGGCGTTGAGCCGCAGCAATAGCGGATGTGCTTGTACGGATCCCTGCCACCATTCCTCTTGGGAAAACGGCGCAGCTGGAGTAGGGCAAGGGTGACCACACCAAAAATCAATGAGGCGGGTCATGTTGGGGAAAATCAGCTCGATGAAATGCAGCTGTTCTTCTTGACTGAGCTTTTTGATGTGGCGCATGGCATAGGGGATGGGCTTGGTGAGAACCCGCTCCAACTTCCAGGCCTGCCAGTTCACCATGCTGATGAATTGCAGCCCTGCTTGGCGCAACATCTCAAAGACCTGGGGCACCGTAAAGCCTTTGTCACTGCGCAAGAGGAAGTTGGCCAATATACCCGTGGTGGTTTTGATGGCATCCCCATTCCAGTGGCTTTTAACAAAACTGGCATCATTCAAAGCTTCCATCAACTCCCGCAGAATAGGCACAGCTTTAGCAGCAGGTTCATCCATCACCCCTAACAGCTCCATGGCATCCTGCATGTGAAAAATAAATTGGCGCTGGTAGAGGCTATGGACATTGGTACGGATGATGCCCTCCGGTTTGAGCACCTGGCGCATTCCCTTCAGCCCTGCCACCGGATCATCCAACAGGTAGAGCACATCGTTACAGGCGATGAAATCAAATTGTTCCCCCAAGGCCCTCATGTCGGTGATGTCCATGACCTGAAAGCGTGCATCCCCAATTTGGTGGAACTGGAAGCGCTGCTCAGCCATTTTGATGGATTCGGCGGAGATATCGACTCCTACGTAGTAGGCGCCAGGGTTAGCGGTGGCCAACACCAGGGTTTCCCAGCCGGAACCACAGCCGGCGTTGAGCATCATCTTGCCCTCGGGCTTCACCACCTGGCGATCCCGTAGGTAACGAGCGGTGGTGATGCTATTGGCAAAAAGGGCAAAGTTGTCCGTAACCGTTTGCTCAATCGGGACATTTGGGTACGGAAATTCGTCGAACTGAGCCTGAACCAAACTGGGAATAGATTGCTCCGGCATAGGGATCCCTGTTTCTTTTGGAGCTTATGTTGACATACTCGCACAGCCATTGTCTGGCTTTTGTACGGCGGTCACCGGAAGCTTGGGGTCTTTGATAGACACCTGATCGGCGTAGGTACCCAGGAGTTTCGAACTGCTCGATCAAGACAAACCCCAACCAAGGGCTCTAGCCCAAGCGCTGCTGGCTTTCTTTGTCGAACAAATGGAGGCGATCCATGTCAAAGATCACTTCAGCCCACTGGTTGACACGCATTTCACTGCGGGGATCCACGCGGGCCACAAAATCTTGTTCGGCCAGGATCCCTTCTTTGTCGCTGGTACTCAGGTAGAGGATCACCTCATTGCCCATTAACTCAGTCACCGAGACTTTGGCTCGCACAGGGGCAGGTTGGATCCCAGGGGGCTGGTACTGGGGATCGTGAATGTTTTCCGGCCGGATGCCGAAGACAACTGACTTACCGACGTATTGCCGGTAGGGATCCGCCTTGTGGGGAGGAATAGGAACCCGAAAAGCACCGGTATCCACCAGCAATCTGCCCTCCTGTTCTAGGAGCTTGGCCTCAAAGAAATTCATAGAGGGGCTGCCGATAAACCCGGCCACAAACATATTGGCAGGATAGGTGTAGAGATTGTAGGGGGTATCAACTTGCTGGAGATGGCCATCTTTCATGACGGCAATACGGCTGCCCATGGTCATGGCTTCCACCTGGTCGTGGGTAACGTAGATGAAGGTGGTACCCAGTTGCATGTGCAGCTTACTGATTTCAGCACGTGCCTGCACCCGCAGCTTGGCATCGAGATTGGAGAGAGGTTCATCCATCAAAAACACGGCGGGGTTGCGCACAATCGCCCGACCGACAGCTACCCGCTGCCGCTGCCCGCCGGAGAGTTCCTTAGGCTTGCGGTTGAGAAGGTGCTCAATGCCCAGCCGCTTGGCCACCCCCTTGACGCGATTTTCAATCTCCACCCTGGGCAAACCGCGCAGTTTCAGGCCAAAGGCCATGTTCTCGGCTACGGTCATGTGGGGATAAAGGGCATAGGACTGGAACACCATAGCGATATCCCGATCCTTAGGGGGCACATCGTTGACAAGGCGATCACCGATATAAATGGAACCGGCACTCACTTCTTCCAATCCGGCCAACATGCGCAGGGAGGTGGTTTTACCACAGCCAGAAGGACCAACAAAGACCAGAAACTCCCCATCTTCGATGGCAATATTCAGATCATGCACGGCGGTGGTGTCCCCGTATCGTTTTGTTACATGCTCATAAGTAACGCTGGCCATGCTCTAACTCCTTCGTTGCGCACCCAAACCCTACCGAACCCAGAGGGCTGAAGTCAAACGGGATCCCCACTACACTCGATCAACACTCAACCTCAATGCGCTACCAAGGGAGGAAAAGGCCAACAGGAGTCACCCTCAAATGAAGCGGAATGAGTTTGGGATGCTGGCTTCCCCGTAGCAGCTGGGGTGGCAGCCTGGTCAATTCTAGACAAGTCTGCTACACTTGTTTATCCGTGACTATCTACCTACCAAGTGGACTGAACTTCAGTTTGCAAGGTTCAGCAGTCTCGTCAGCAGCGTCAACACAGAATTGGATTGATTGACCTCACGGATTTCTCACCATGACCAAGCGTACTCTTCGCGGCACCAATCGCAGACGGATCCGAGTCTCCGGGTTCCGTGCCAGGATGCGGACTGCCACCGGGCGGCAGGTCTTGCGGCGGCGGCGAGCCAAGGGTCGGTATCGTCTGGCTGCTTCCTAGGGGATAGACAGCTTGTGTTCAGCTCAGCCACTGAGCTAGGAGCTGTAGTTTTTCTTTATAACCTTGGCCTGACCCATGCTACCTGCTCGTCATCGGCTGCGCGATCGTCGAGCCTTTCAAGTACTTTATCAGGAAGGTCAGCGCCGCTCCACTTCCGGGCTAACGATTCTGTTTTTGCCGTTGGAAGAAAAAGGGATCCCCAGCCAGGTGGGCTTGGTGGTCAGCAAGAGGGTGAGCAAATCGGCGGTCCGGCGGAATCGTCTGCGGCGCCAGTTGCGGGAAATCCTACGGTCTCTATGTCCCAATCTCAAACCTGGCTACCGGCTACTGTTGATTGCCAAAGCCAGTTTGTTGGGCTGTAGTTGGGCCCAGTTGCAAGCAGAGGTGCAGCGGCTGTTGCAAAGGGCAAGTTTGCTGGTGGAAATGCAGCCTCAGGATGAGAATTGATGCGGCAACCCAGCTGGAATAGATTGGTTTGCTGCGCAAGTTTTGCTACCCATGCTAGCCTATTGCCATCATTTGGCAGTAGCCACACTAGATGTAGGGTGTTATGTACATCAAGCAGATTGAGCTAACCCGATTTAAGTCGTTTGGTAGCACAACCCTACTGCCGTTGCTGCCGGGTTTTACGGTCATTTCAGGTCCAAACGGCTCTGGCAAATCTAACATTCTCGATGGAATCTTGTTTGCGCTGGGATTATCCTCCTCACGGGGGATGCGGGCGGAAAAGCTCCTGGATCTGGTGCATTCGGGCAGCCTCAACAGTCATCGCCGGGTGGAAACCCATGTTGCAGTAACCTTTGATTTGGGAGGCTCCATCAGCGTCTCTGGAGGAGCAAGAGAATGGAAAGTGAGCCGTCGTCTGCGGGTTAGCCCTGGGCGGGAGGAGGATCCCGATGCACCTGCCTACACCAGCACGTTCTATATCAATGATGTCCCCTGCACCCTGAGTGAGTTGCACGAACAGCTTGAGGCGATGCACATCTACCCCAACGGCTACAACGTCGTTTTGCAGGGGGATGTAACCAGCATTATTTCCATGAACCCCAAAGAGCGGCGGCAGATTATTGATGAATTGGCAGGGGTGGCCACTTTTGATCGCAAAATTGCTCAGGCCAATGCCAAGTTGGAGGCGGTGCGGGAACAGATTGAACGGTTTCGGCTCATCGAACAGGAATGGCAAGCCCAAGGGGAGCGCTTACTGAAAGAAAGTGAGAAGGCTCAAGAGTACCGACAACTGCGGCTGTACCTAGAAACTCTGGAACACCAACAACGGCTGCTGCTCTGGCAACATTTGCAAACCCAAGTGGAGCAAGTTCAGGACTCGATTCAACGACTGATCGATACCCGGGAGAAGACCACTGCGGAATGGGCGCAAGGGCAGGAAAAGTTACAGCAAGCAGAAGCTACCCTCGCCGACTTGCAAAGCCGCATTCATGCTCTGGGGGAAGAGGAATACCTGCAGCGGCAAGCTCAGATTGCTACTGCCGAGGCCCAATGGCACCAGGTCAATCAACAGATGGTAACTTGGCAGCAGCAGATGGCTCAAAGCCAGCAGTTGTGCCAACAGTGCCAAGAGCACCTCCACAGCTTGGAGGCAGAGCTGCAACAGCTGCAAACTGAGCAAGCCCAACTTAGCCAAGCCCAAGCCTCCCTGCAGGAACAGCAGCAAAAAGTCCGAGCCAGCTTAGAGCAAAGTCGGGAACAACTGCACACCCTCGCCCAATCTTCAGAAGCTTGGGTGAACCAACAGCGCTATCTCACCCGTCAGCTGGAGGAGATTCGTGCCGAGCAGGAGCCCCTGCAACAGGAGTACATTCGCCTGCAAGAACGGCAACGGCAATTGCAACGGCAAAGCCAAGATATGCAAGCGGAGATGAGCGAGATTGAGCACTGGCTGGGATCCCATCTTGCCCTTACTGCAAATTTGGAACAGGCCTATCGCCAGGCGGAAGCCCAGGTGCAAACCTTGGCGCAAGAGTTGTCGCAGCTGCAAGCCGGCTTGGAGTTGGATCGAGCCACCCACGAGCGCCTCACTGCTGAGCTGCATAGCAAACAGCGGCAACTGGATAAGTGGGAAACCCATCATCAACTGCTGCAAGAATCCCAGGGATCCCGGGCCACGCAAGCGATATTGAGTGCTCGTTTGCCCGGCGTAGTGGGGTTGGTCGCCCAACTGGGAGAGGTGGATCCCCGCTATCAACTGGCCTTAGAAATTGCTGCCGGTAGCCGGTTGCAGTTTGTGGTGGTGGAAGATGACACAGTAGCTGTCAGTGCTGTCAATTTTTTGAAACGAGAAAAGGCAGGACGGGCCACCTTCTTGCCCCTGAATAAACTCCAAGTCACCCGCCCACCCAGCCCCCTGAAGTTAAAGGGCCTGATCGACTATGCCATTTGCCTGGTACGCTTTGAGGAGCGCTACCGGGATGTATTCGGCTTTGTGCTCGGCTCTACCCTGGTTTTTGAGAGTTTACAACTGGCCCAAGCCCACATCGGCAAGTACCGCATCGTCACTCTGGAAGGAGAGCTGCTGGAAACCTCCGGGGCAATCACCGGCGGCAGCAATCCCCAACGAGCCGGGATCCACTTTTCGGCTAAGGACCCCTCAGAAGTCCATGAATTGCGGGCTCGCTTAGAAGAGATTGAAGCGCTGCTGGCTGCCCTGACGCCCCGTCTTCAAACCGGCCAAGCCCGGGAAAAACAACTGGCGCAGGCTCTTTTGTCCGCCCGCCAAGATACCTTACAAGCCCAACAATACCTGCAGCAGCACCGCTCCGATTGCCAACAGCAGCAGGCCCGCCTCCAACACCTGCAGGGATCCCTGGCGCAATTGCAGCAGGAGCAGCAACAGCTGCAAGCGCGACTAGAACAGATCCAGCTCTACCAGCATCCCCTGGAACAGCGCCTAGCGGATCTCACCCTCAAGCTCAGCCAACTGGAGGGATCCCCAGTGAACCAGCACTGGCAGCGAATGCAGCAGACCCTTCAGCAGCAGGAAAGTCATCTAGCAGCGCTCCAGCAACAGTTGGCCCAACTGGAGCAGCAGCGACAGGAGAAGGCCACCCAACAACAGTTGAATCGGGCCAAGGCCCAGCAAACCCAAGAACGCCTGCAAGAGCATCAGCAGCGGCACAGACAGCTGCAGGAGCAGATCGAGCAAGCCCAAGCCACCCTTGGCCAACTGCAGGAGCACCTGGCCGAGCAGCGACAACAGATGAGTCAAATTGAAGCCCGCCTAGCCCATCTGCGCCAACAACGAGATCAACAAGAATTTCAGGTACGGGCCCAACAACAGCATCTCCAGCGCCTGGACTGGGAACGGTACAACGCCCTTAACCAGCAACGAGAAAAAGAGGCTCTTCTAGCCCAACTGCAAACACAATTGCAAGCTGCTGCCCAAGACCTGCCGGATCCCCTCCCCGATTTGCCTACCGGCCTGACCTTGGATGAGGTGCAACGGCAAAAACGTAAAACCGAGGACAAGCTGCGTTCCCTCGAACCCGTCAATATGCTGGCGATCAGCGAATATGAAGAAACACAAGCCCGCCTGACGGAGTTAAGCAGCAAATTAGAAACCCTTAATCAAGAACGCACCGAGTTGTTGTTGCGCATTGAAAACTTTGCTACTCTGCGCCGCCAAGCCTTTATGGATGCGTTTCAGGCTGTCGATGGCCACTTCCGGAGTATCTTTGCCCAGCTCTCGGATGGAGATGGTCACTTGGAGCTGGAAAATCCAGCCGACCCTTTGGCCGGAGGTCTAACCTTGGTGGCCCATCCCAAAGGTAAGCCGGTGCGTCGTCTCAGCGCTATGTCGGGGGGAGAAAAATCCTTAACTGCCCTGAGCTTTATTTTTGCCCTACAACGGTTCCGGCCCTCCAGCTTTTATGCCTTCGATGAGGTGGATATGTTTTTGGATGGGGCCAATGTGGAGAAGTTGGCCAACATGATCTGGCAACAATCTCGCCAGGCCCAGTTTTTGGTGGTGAGCCTGCGTCGCCCCATGATTGAGAAGGCAGAACGCACCATTGGTGTAACCCAAGCTCGTGGTGCTCATACCCAGGTCATTGGCTTGACGAATCCAACCTCTCACACCGGTTGAGCAACGCCACCGCGCATCCCACGAATGGACGGGAAGCGTCATTCGCTAGTTAGGGGCGGATGTGATATAACTCTTCTAATCAAGTATGGCACTATTGCCCGCCAGAAAAGACTTCTGGAGACCTGGGCAGATATAAGACCTGCTTGGCAAGGTACAACCGAACCTGTAAGTCCTGACGTTACCCAATAAATGTAGGGAACGGTCAAAAATTCGACGCCGGGTAGTAGGTCAACTGCTGCAAGCACGCTTGCGGGCAACCTGTGGGCTGACGCAGGCCTCGACCCCTCTCCCCCTGGCAACACCAACGGGCGATCGCCCACCCCTACGGCTATTGCCGGAAAGGAGGGATACGAGCGTCATCGAGCCTAGCCAAACCTAGAGTTGGCCACGGGCCTTCAGCAACAGATAGCGATCCACGAGTCGTTCACTCATTTGATCGGCCGGCGCATCGAGCACAAGCACCCCCTGTTGTTCGAGGTGGGCAAAAGCACGCTGTCGCTGATGCAGCAGATCGAGGGCTACGGCCTGCTCATAGAGGCTGGCAACTTGATCCCTGGGAGCCAATGACTGTGGCATCAAAGGGCGGTGGGCAAGGGCTTCAATGTGGCGATCGCGCAAAGCAACGCAGAGGGGTAAAAAACGGGGGGTGAGGCGAGCCATAGCCGCGAGCAGTTCTTGGGAAGCCACTTCATCAATCACTTCCGTGAGAACCACCACAAGGGCACGGCGGGTATAGTGTCCTAAAATCGCACTCACTGTTCCCACATAGTCGGATTCTTCAAATACCGGTTCACAGCGATAGACCTGATTGAGAATCCGCCCAAGATGCGAGTTGCCACTTTGGGGAGCAATCCAGATATGCAGTTGCTGATCAAAAATCCCCAAGCCCACCTTATCCCCCCGTCGTAAGCCCGTCAGAGCCAGTGCTAGTGCCGCGTTTAAGCCCCAGTCAAAGCGTTTCAAACCCGCTACAGTAGCAGTCATCATGCGTCCCCGATCCAAGAGAATGATTAGGGGTTGATCCCGTTCTGGCTCCATGGCACGCACCAGCGGTCGTCCTCGGCGGGCACTGGCTTTCCAATCCATGAGGCGCAGATCATCCCCCAAATGGTACTCCCGCAATTCCGCAAACTCGGTTCCCCCCAAGGCATAGCGTCGCCGCCGTAAGCTGCCACTGGACTCTAAACTGAGGCGAATCGAGAGGGATCGCAACCCGATCAAATCAGGATAGACCTCCACTTCAGTGACAAGCGGTGCAAACCAGCGTCGCCACGCCAACCCCCAAGAACTGCGCAGACGCACATCACAGCCTGACCATTGAAAGGCACCGCGTCGTGGTGGAAACACATGGTACACAAATTCCAAAGTACTCTGGGGAAGTGCCATAAAGGCAAAGTAGGGAGTATCGCCCGTAAACTCAGCAGGCACATCGTCGTAGAGTTCAATGCGGATCTGCTCACTCAAGGAAACCTCACCACGGGTGTGTAGTTTGAGGCGAATCGGGTTTTGCCGACCAATGGAGAGCCGTGACTCACAGATGCGCTCTAGGGTAATCTGCCAGCGACCCATACGGATGTAGTCCCACAGAGACACGCCGAAAAGCAGCAGATCGTACAGCACCATCAGCACCAGTCCTAGCCCCAAAGGCCAAGAGTGCAACCGTTCCCGCAGTGCTCCTGGGGGAACTGCGTCGGCGATCGGCCACAGTTCTGCCGGCAGGAAACTGGTCAGCACAGGCAAGAGGATGCCTAGGAGCAACAGGCCATAGAAACCCACCGTGGGAACCCAGCGGGGGCGATGGCGGCCAAACTGGTAACTCGCAGGTGCTTTCATCGAGGGACAGCAACTTTAGTGAGAATACTTTGGATGACTTGGGAAATTGTGATGCCGTCTAACTGAGCTTCGGGCTTGAGAATCAAACGGTGTTGCAGGAGTGGGGTGGCGATCGCCTTCACATCTTCAGGGGTAACGTAAGTGCGATCCTCTAACCAGGCCTGTGCTTGAGTGGCCCGTAACCAGCCGACCGCCGCTCGTGGGGAAGCCCCCAACAGCAGTTCCGAATGTTGACGAGTGGCCTGCACTAAAGCCAACAGGTAATCGAGCACCGCAGGCTCCACATGGACTTGCCGCACTTGTTGCCGTGCTGCCAAGACTTGCTCAACGGTAATTAATGGCTCCAAATTAAGTTGATCGAGATTGCGAGCTTCAAACCCCGCAAGGACATTCTCCAGCATTCGCCGTTCTGAGGTCGCCTCCGGGTAGGGCACCACTAATTTGAATAGGAAGCGATCAAGTTGGGCTTCCGGCAGCGGATAGGTGCCTTCAAATTCCAAGGGGTTTTGGGTAGCCACCGTCCAAAATAAACCAGAGAGGGGGAGGGTGGTGCCGTCTAGGGTCACCTGCCGTTCTTCCATGGCTTCTAGGAGGGCTGCTTGGGTTTTGGGCGGTGTGCGGTTAATTTCATCCGCCAGCAGCACTTGGGTAAAAATCGGCCCCTTGCGCAGGCGAAATGTGCGACTGTTAAAGTCAAAGATGCTGGTACCGAGAATATCGGCGGGGAGGATATCGGGCGTGAGTTGGATACGGCGAAATTCCGCTGCCATGAGACGAGCGAGAAGCTTCACAAGCAGGGTTTTGGCGGTTCCCGGCACCCCCTCAAGGATGACATGGCCTTCGGCGAGGAGCGCCACAATTAAGCCTTGGGCGATCGCCCCTTGACCGACAACAATCTCATTGAGACGCTGCTGAAGGCTATGAAAAAGCTCTTTCACGCCAATTCTGTCGCTCCTAGACTCCCCCAATCCTAGCAGAGGCCTTGACAATCTCCCTTGGATTACAATTAATTGATTGTAGCCTAGGAAAATTGGTAAAATACCGCCGGAGGGATCTTTAGCAAACCTGTGACCCCAACGACTTCTACAACTGCCACTGCTGCCCAACAAATCATCCAGCACCCGCAGCACAGCCGCCTTTTTAAGCTACTGTATGCTCTTCAGCAGAATCGGTGGCCGACCCAAGCGCCCCTGTGGACAGTCAGCGAGGTGGAACAGGTACTCATCCAAATCCTTAAACAGCTGAAAACCCCCACCCTCCTAGGACAGCGCCTAACCGCCATTATCAATAGTCTCAACAAAGCACAGGCCTATCAGGTGCTCTCAGCAGCACTGCTGCAAATCTTGGTGCCCCTGTACACTCAATCCCGCACGGCAACACTGACCCTTGAGGCACCAACCCTCAGTACCGCAGATTTGTACAATTTGCGCTTGGAAGTCACCCGTTACTGTACCCCACTGCATATAAAACTTCTTGTGGCTACCCTGTTGACCGGCAAAGCGGTTCATCCCCAGAGCCTAGAGCGCTTTACCCTCATTGATTTACTGCAACGCCTGATTCGTCGCTACGCTGATTTAGAGATACTACAGACACAAATGCCTAGGGCTTTGGCGCGTTTGCCCGAGGATCCCCTCTATGCCGGTGGAGGCGATCGCCTGCTCAAACTTCTGAGTACACTTTATGAACGCTGCCAACAAAGCCAAGCCCCTGCGGCTCCCCTAGGCAGCAGCTCCCCCCCTGACCCCTCAGACCCTGAGGAAGACCTCACCTGCCAACTGTTTTCGCCAGATCAATAGGCAAGGGCTTGCCCCCTTTTGCTGGTAAAGAGATTCTGTACTCGGCGGGAAATCCCTGGCAATCGCGGTACAACAGAAGGGAAGGGCTGATTATATCGCGTTCATTCTTTGCGAGGATTTCCCCAATGACCAGTCTCATTCCGCCCGGTTGTCCCACGGTGCTGACGGAAGATGATCGCACCGGTACGAGTAT
>CALFBB010000054.1 GCA_937944885.1 uncultured cyanobacterium | reverse complement strand
GTTTCTAGAACCGAGCCTGGGGTAAACCGATACTCCTGAGCCGAGACAAAGGCACTGGGATCCACTTGAACAGGCCCAGGCAACGCGGGGGACTCATCAACTTCACCGCAACTGGCTAGCAGCAATACTCCACACAAAACCGCCAATGAGCAACCTTTGAAGTTCATACGGCACTTCCTCACACACCATAATCTATGCACAAAAGGAGACAACAGGCACTCGACCACAAACGCTACGGGTAAGCTGCCCACCCCTGCTCGAAGTAATAATACCCCATATGTAGGGGATGGGCCGTTTTCGGAAAATTCCTTTGATTTGCTTAGCTAGTAGGTTGACAACGCCCTAGGATGAAGTAGAAATAACAGCAGGCCATCCCTTAATCCCTTGTTTGAAACGGGATCCTGACCGGTACCGGCCTGTTTTGCGGGCTAGGTGTGGGCTTAGGGTACAAGCTGAGGCTTGTGCCATGGGCTATCTGGTTTTTCTCCGGTTTTTTGAAGAGAGTGTTGGTGTGAGTGAGTGGAGCATATCTCAATGAGACAACTTTCTAGCTTGGCCCTTTGCCGTGGTGGCCTTTCTCTCTTGGCAAGCTGTGCCTCTCTTGTGCTGGTTAGCGGCTGTAGCAGTGAGACCACCAGTGGCGTACCACCTTTATTGAGTTCCAGTCCTGCCACTCCCCCAGCAGTGGCCATTGCTCCTACCCTCGCCCCGGTCGGCCCACCCACCACCCTTCGCCCTGTCCCCGACTTTGCTCCGGTTACACCTCCTCCGGTTCAACCCAACCTGCCCGACCCACCTCAGTTTGATCCGACGAATGATAACAGTGGCTTCAGGGTCAACCAGGAATTTGCCTCGTTGTCCTACAAAGTTGACATTATCGATTTGATCGTCCGTGGTGTTATTGCTGATGTTGATATACAAGTTCTGAATATCACCTGTGGAACAGATGTGACAGATGTCATTCTGCCAACTGCTCTAGAGCAATTTAAGAACTTGCTAACTGGCAGAGGAAACACATTTACAGATGTAGGGGGATTCAACTTTAGCTTTACCTTTCCGACAGATCCTCGATTTTTTCGTGATCTCAGAATTCTCTCTAAGAGTATTCGTGGTGTGCGTAAAGTTGATGCACAGGGACAAGTTACCATTGAAAATGAATTAACAGGTGATGACATAGTTATTATCCTGACTATTCGTGATAGTTTTGGTCAGGTGCTCAGAGTCGATGATTCCATATTTAGTGGAGAAGAAAGTCGTACAGAGATTCGTGGTTCTCAGGTTCCTGCTTGTGGAAACCTATAAGCTGTGAACAAGGTAATACCGGTCGGTAGTGGCTTGATAGGTAAAGTTGAGGCTGAATTTTAAGTTTCGGTGAATGTGAGGGGTGTGGCAATGAATAAGTTTCTTATGTTGGCACTTGGTGGTACTTCTTCGCTTCTAATCGCGATAGCTTTGGTTGGTTGTCAGCAAGCCAAAGATAAGAATGTCACGAGCTTTTTGCCGGGGCCAATCATTGGTGTACAAAACCCAACGGTTGAAGTAGGAGGAAGCAATGTGGGATCTGCCCCTGTAGCTGTTGCCCAACCTACAGCCGGGATCCCTAGCCCGGTTTCTGCGCCAACCATTCCTCCTGTCCCAACTCCAGATGCTGTTCCCCCAATTGTTGCTGAGGGGCCTGTTCCTCCTCCTCCAATTCCTCCAGTCTTAGCAGTCTCTATTTTGCCAAATCGAGATGTAATTAATGTCAACATTCCTGTGGGTGCTGGAGGTGGCCCTGGTGCCGGTTTGATATCAGGGACAGCTAATGTTAATGCAATTGTTGCGAGAATTACCGGCGGTGTCGAACCAATTACTATCGATGTTCAAGTCGATCCTACTCCTACTCCTCCTTCTATTACTAACCCAAACGGCACCTTTAACGCTTCGTTTAGTTTCAACTTTATCAATCGACAGGTTTTCATTAATGCTGCATTTATTTTTCCTGGAATCTATGATCTTCAAATTTCAGCAGAAGATGCCTCTGGACAGCTTGCTGTAGGGAATATAACTATTGTTGTAACACAAGTTCAACCTAACTAAACAGATTCAATTAACTTGAAGCTGAGATTGCTTCAAGTTTAAGCTCTTCCTGAGCTGCTTGTTTTGATGTAGTAGGACAGATCAGCTCTCTTTTAGAAGTCTTTTCTCCCTGATATCTGTGCCAATAAAATTTAAGAATAGTCCCTCAGAACCCTGTGTAGAGCCAGAGGGGGAGGCCGGAGGTTGCTACATCAAAATGTAGGCGGGTCAGGGCTTCGCCTGCCGGGAGCAGCCGTGCCCAGCCGCTGCGCCGCGGGATCAGGTCATAAAATTGGGTATTTGAATCTAGGCCTGCCAGTTCTGCTGCCCAGAGGCGGGCATCTTCTTCTGTACCCAGCCGATCCACCACACCCAGGTGGAGGGCCTGTTCGCCGCTAAAGATGCGCCCATCGGCGAAGCTTCTTACCACATTCAGGCTTAGCTTGCGGGCGGTTGCCACCGTCTGGACAAACTGGCTATAGGTAATGTCGATCAGCTCTTGGAGGATGTTGCGCTCCTCGGAGGTCAGCTCCCGATCAAAAGAGAGAATATCTTTATAGGGGCCGGACTTGATCACCTTAAAGGAAATGCCTATTTTATCCAGGAGGCGCTCGATATTATTACCGCGAATAATCACACCAATACTGCCGGTGATGGTACCTGGGTTGGATACAATCTTTTCGGCTCCCATGGCAATGTAAATCCCTCCAGAAGCGGCGATATTGCCAAAGCTGGCAACAATACGGGTACCTTTTTGCTCCCGTAAGCGGACAAGGGCATTGTAGATTTCCTGGGAATCGGCCACGGTGCCACCCGGGCTATCAATCCGCAAGACCACAGCCGGAATCTGCTTTTCTTCCACCTCTTTCAGGGCTTTTAAGACCCGGTCACGGGTTTTGTTCTCAATAGCCCCGGTTACTTCAATACGGCCAATTCGCCGCCGCAAGCCACCCGAAAATAAACGCTTCAGCATGGAGAAAATCTGGTCAGATAAATATCAGGTCCATATTTCGTATCATGAATGGCACCTTATAGCCAGGTCAATGGTGATTAGGGTCTTTTTGGGGTTGGCCCAAGCAGAGTTGGTTTCCTTGGACAAAGGGTTATCAGAGTCGCTGTAAGACCCCAATCAGGAACGACCTGCGGTCCACAGCAAAGCGGATTGGGGATGTAAAGCGGTGAGTGTACGGAGTTCAATGCCCCAGACGCGAACAATTTACCCTGACTATGCTAGCTAGCATAATACTATCTATGATATCTATGATAGTCCTCGAATACAAAGCCAGGGTTAAACCTGCCCAAGTCACTGCTATCAATGAAGCTATTCGCACCGCTCAGTTTGTGAGGAATAAGTGTTTGCGCTTCTGGATGGATAATAAGGGCGTGGGTAAGTATGACCTTAAGCAGCAGTTCTATAGAAAGAGTCAAGTCAAGCGGAAGCGCTGGCAACGACGCTTCAGTAGGAAGGTTAAAGGCTCAAAAAATCGGGTGAAAGCCCGTCAACGCCTAGCTAAACATGAACTGAAGATCAGTAGGCAACGTAAAGAGCAGGCCAAACGACTGGCGTACTGGGTCATCCAATCTGTCATCCAATCTGTCATCCAATCTAACGATTTGGTCGCTTACGAAGATCTCAGTATCCGTAATATGGTGAAAAACCATTGTTTAGCGAAAGCAATTCAGGATGCGGGGTGGTATCAGTTCCGGCTGTGTTGGAGTATTTCGGTCAAAAGTACGGGACGGCAACGGTTGCGGTAGCACCGGCATACACATCAGGCATACACATCAGGCATACACATCACAAGAGTGTCCGCAGTGTGGAGCGATTGTTAAAAAGTCGCTTTCGACTCGGACTCACGTTTGTGCCTGTGGGTGTAAGCTTCAGAGGGAGCATGCTGCTGCTATCAATATCCTGCGTAAAGGGTTGTGTACCGTAGGGCATACGGAAGGTTACTAGACAACCAAAACGCTTGGGGAGAGACGACCTCTACCCTTGAGCACGCTAGTGTTGGGGGGCAAGTTGACTTGCTGAACCAAGAATCCTCAGTCTCAGCGTAAGCGGATTGAGGAGTGTCAAGCCTAGAGAGGGCGATGTCGTTCAAACCAGCGCATCAGCATGGCCGCCAAGCGTTCTGGGTTATGGCGCACCAGGCCGGTTGCGGGATCCTCTTGCATGACGTTGGCCAGGACCGCCCGACAGCCCAGGTAGGCTAGCTTATCCGGATCCAAGCGGACAAACTCTGAGCCGTTACGCCGGTAATGCTCCAGTGCCCGCGCCGAGGGAGGATCGCGTTGCACCAGTACCCCATCAAAAAGGCGGGTGCCGGCTACTCGATCCAGGGCCATGACATGATCACCGACGGTATAGCCATCGGTTTCACCTGGCTCCGTCATGATGTTGCATACGTAGATGTGGGGGGCAAGATTTTGAGCAATGGCCTCCACAATTTCCGGGACCAACAGGTTGGGGATGATGCTGGTGTAGAGGCTACCCGGCCCCAAAATTAAAAACTCTGCCGCCTGGATGGCCTCGATAACCTCCGGCAGCGCTGGTGGGTTGGGTGGATCACAACCGATGCGCACAATCCGCCCACCGGCTTTGGTAATGTTGGATTCCCCAACAACGCGGCGGCCGTCCCTCAGCTCGGCCCAGAGGGTAACATCCGCTAAGGTAGCCGGTAGCACCCGTCCCTGAATGGCCAAAACCCGCGAGGTGGCGGTAATGGCGCGGATGAGATCACCACCGGTCACCGCGGTCAGGGCGGTAATAAAGAGGTTGCCAAAGCTATGTCCTGCTAGCCCATCCCCCGATTGGAAGCGGTATTGAAACAGTTCGGTGAGCAGTTTTTCTTCGTTGGCCAGGGCGGTGAGGCAGTTGCGAATATCCCCAGGGGGTAAAACGCCGATCTCTCGCCGCAAGCGGCCGGAAGAACCGCCATCATCCGCTACGGTAACTATCGCTGTGATATTGGCGCTGTAGTGTTTCAAGCCCCGCAGCAGATTGGATAGGCCGGTGCCTCCTCCCAAGACTACGATGCGCGGCCCACGGCTGAGGCGACGGCGAGACAGCAGCTTATCCACCAGGGCTTCATCCCCCTCCGGAATCAGCACATCCTCAATGGAGCGCATGGCGCTGCGGAACCCCAACACCACCAGGGCTAGGCCAGTTGCGGTTACCAAAGGGCCACTGATGTTATTGGGGATCCAAGTGGTGATGAGGCGGAGGGTGAGGTCAATGAGCTTTTTCAGCCGAAAAACAGGGGTCAATTCCGTCCAGATGGCAATACCCAGTACCATCAACAGCACACCGCCAATGGCCAAGCTGAGCCAGCGCTTCACCGATAACCCCGGGGAGAGCCATTTCCATCCGGCTCCCGACCCACCACGACGGCCCATCCTCCAACGGGAGGGAGGGGATTTGTCGCCACTGTTGGGAACAGGCTTAACCATGGGGGACCACAGGAATAGCAGCCGTTGCCACTAGGGTGCCGTGGCTATCCGGGCTCCTAACCGCAGGGGGCGGGCCGAAGCGGGCCTCCAATTCCCGCTGTGAATCCAGCAAATGGCGATGGTGGACTTGGATATTAAGATCGGGTAACCCTTGCCCGGGGAGAGTAGCCCGCAGATCCTGGGCCAACCGTTCCACCAAAGCCACGGAGCGATGCTGGCCACCGGTGCAGCCAATGGCCAAGGTGAGGTGGGGGCGACGTTCCGCTTGGTAATAGGGCCAAAACTCCTGAATCAGGGAGAAAATCTGCCGGTAGGTGGACTGGGTAACCGGATCGGCAAAAAGAAACTCCTGCAACACGGGATCCTGACCCGTGAGGTGACGCAGCTGGGGTTGAAAAAAAGGATTGGGCAAAAAGCGCACATCAAACATCAGGTTGGCATCGGCGGGAACACCGTACTTGAAGCCGAAACTGACCAGGCTTAGGTTCAGAGGCTGAGGGATCCCTTCAATGAGAGCTTCCAGCTGCTGCCGCAACTGTTGGCTGTTGAGATCGGAGGTATCCAGGAGATGGGTGCAACGCTCACGGGCCGGGCGCAGCGCCAGATGCTCCTGCTCAATGGCCTCCAACAGTCCGCAGGTGGTCAAATACCGGGGATGAGAACGCCGGTGGGCACTAAGGCGGTTGAGCAAAACCTGAGGACGGGCCTCCAAAAACAAAAAGGGGATCCCTTGCTCTTGTAACCACCTATCCAAGGTGGGCAACTGCTCCAGGTAGTGGGGCTGGCGCAGGTTCAAGCTAATGGCCAAAGCAGCGTGGTGGGGGCGCATTGCCTCGACTAAAGAAACCACATGGGCAGGTGGGATCCCTTCTAGGCCCACGTAACCTAACTGTTCCAATTGCTGAATGGCCAGGGTTTTTCCTGCCCCTGTTAAGCCGGCAATGACCAGAATCGGTGTTGTGACTTGCATGGATCCCATTGTAGGGCTAGGCGGATCCCGGGGGGAGAGCCTCGTAGGTGGCCAACTCATCCTTTGCTCAACTGCTGAGCCACCAACTGCACGATCGCCTGAGCAGCCCCTGGTTTTCCCCCCAGCTGTTGTAGCTCCATCTGCATCTGCTGACGGCGTTGCCGATCTTCGAGCAAAAGCCGCGCCTGTTCTGCCACCTCCACCGGACGCAAATGCCCGCGCAACTCCGGCACCACCTCCCGGCCTGCCCAAATGTTGGGCCAAGCCAAGTAACCTAACCAACGTAGGGCCAAGCGGTTGATGTAACGGGCCAAGCCAGTACCCAGAATGGGCAAATTCACCAATAGACCCAGGATCCCATCCCAAGCCCGCATCGCCTCCAACTTATTGGTGGGGATGACCACCACCATCGGCACCCCCAATCGGGCTAACTCCGCTGTATTGGCCCCAATGGTTGTCAAGCAGAGATCGCAATTGGCCAGCACCGAATAGGCCGGAAACGCTGTCCATAACTGAATGGTGGTACCGAAGGGGGTGATAAATTGGGCCCCCAAGTTGGTTTGCTCGAGAGCCGCCGATGTTCCGTAGACCAAAGCCATATCGGGGTTGAACCTGGGGTGGGCGTAGCGCGCCAGAGACTGGGGAGTTTGGCCAGGGGCTACGGGAATGACAAAGCGAATGTTGGGCAAGCGTTGCCGCAGCTCATCGGCCACCGCCAACAACAGAGGTACCCCCAAGGAGAGCTTGGCAGGTTTGGATCCCGGTAATAGCCCGACCTGATAATGGGTGCGCCCCCCATCACTGAGGCGTTGCCAGCCCCGCGGTAGCAATTCTTCTTCAGCAAAGCGACTCGGTAGCGGCTCTGACAGGGTTCCCTCAGAGGGGACATCTTCCATCAAAGTTGAAATCTGGGTGAGAGAAGAAAAACCAGCCGTCGGTTTGGCAGGAGGCTGGGTGGAGAGGGATCCGCTGCTAGGCCAAACCGGTACCCCCGGCAGGTAGATGGCACTGGCTACACCATCCGCCATTAAATCCCCCACTACATGCATTTTGCTGGCCCAGCGGTGGCCCAACAGGCGCCCACCATCGTAGCGTTGCTTGCTTTCCTCCGTGCGCAGAGCAAAAGCATGCACCCAAGCTTGCCAGCGGGGGCGATGCTCAGCATAAACAACCAGGCGATATCGCAAACGCCGAGCAATGCAGACGGCAAAAAACTGATCCCCCCCTAGGAAGAGTACCACCCCTCGTTTAGCCCAATCCCAAGCTTCTTCCGTTTGACCGGTGAGTAAAAAAGCCAGAAAAAAATCTGGATCCTGCACCCGATCAACCTGAATAAACTGATGCGCTATCCTCACCTCCTGCCCCGATGCGTGGGGACAAGGGGAGAGCACCAGAGAAAGGCGGGCCTGAGGCAGTTGCTGGCGCAATTCCATTACCACCGGACGAACCCAGGTGGTCAGCTCACCGGGGCCGTTTGAGAGGATAAGGATATCGTAAGGGGGAGTACCACCTCTCTGGGAAGCCATTGGGAGCTCAGTGCCTCAGGTACAGCAACTCTATGGAATTGTAGATCTGCTGTTGGGGTGAACTACCTGCCACCGACCCAGTGCAGTGCCGGTTTCCTGCTGCAACGGGAAGCGCCCCCGGCAAAAGGTTTGCTCAATCGTTGACATACTCCCCTTCCTAAAGGGAAAGGATTCTTGTTACTGATTCAACGACATTACTTACTATTTCAGGCTACTATTTCAGGCTACTATTTCAGGCTGCCCATCCATAGCAGAGGCAATTATCTCCTCAGTCGTTCGGG
>CALFBB010000053.1 GCA_937944885.1 uncultured cyanobacterium | reverse complement strand
GGTCGCCTGGTTTGGAACCACTCCACCCACATTTCAGGGTTGATCCCTGTCCTAGAACGGTTGACCCAGCAGAGGGGCATTAAAACAGTCACTCCAGGGGCTTTGTCCCGCAGTCGGGGGCGGATCCCGCAGTTGCAGTTGCGGGTCTCTGTGCCCATTCGGGGTGGATATAAGCTGGTTGCCCGTAAAGGCAGCAGTGTGCAAGAGGTGTTTGTGGTAACGGATCTTAGCCAAGCGGAGCTAGAAGCCGCGATTCTCTCCTGTTTGGGATAAGCCCTGCCGGTGTTCTGTACTCGATTTCCCTCTTGAACCGGAGCTTTTCTCCTACCACGCCATGTCTCGTGCCAGCCTCAAACCCGCTCGTATCAGTGCCGTTTTGCCCGGATCCCTGGCAGCAGCAGCGGGCATTCAAGCTGGGGATGCTCTGGTCAGCATCAACGGGGAGCGCCCCCGGGATTTGATCGACTACCGCTTTTTGATTGCTGAAGAGGAGCTGGTTTTGGAAATCTTAGATAGCCAAGGGCTCCTGCGCCAAGTCCAGCTGGAAAAAGAGCTCGACGAAGATCTGGGCCTGGAGTTTGAAACGGCCCTCTTTGATGACCTTATCCAGTGCACCAATGCCTGCCCTTTTTGCTTCATCGACCAGCAACCGCCCGAAATGCGGGCCACCCTGCACCTCAAGGACGATGACTATCGCCTTAGCTTTCTCTACGGCAGCTACCTTACCTTAACCAATCTGCCCGCTGCCGAATGGGAGCGCATCGCCCGTCTGCGCCTTTCCCCCTTGTATGTGTCGGTGCATGCCACCGAACCGCAGCTGCGTAGTCGCTTGCTGAAAAACCCACGAGCAGGACAGATTCTGGAACAACTGGCCTGGTTTCGAGCCCATCGTCTGCAGCTGCATACGCAGGTGGTGGTCTGCCCTGGTTGGAATGATGGGGAGCACCTAACCCGTACTCTTTTCGATTTGGCCAACTTTCACCGGCCTCAGGAGGGGATCCCGACGGTCCTCTCGGCAGCCGTAGTCCCCGTGGGCTTAACCCGCTTTCGTCCGCCTGATGACGAGATCCAACCGGTGAATACAGCCAAGGCCCAGGAAGTGATCCGGCAAGTGGAAGCCTTGCAAGCTCAATTTCGGCAGGAATTGGGATCCACCTTTGCTTGGTTGGCGGATGAGTGGTATCTGCTGGCAGGTTGGGAACTCCCCCCCGCCGAGCACTACGAAGATTACCCACAACTGGGCAACGGCGTGGGATCCCTGCGCTTATTTTTGAGCCAGTTTGAACAGGTCAGCTTACCCGACTGCTTGGCAGCTCCCCTGAAGGGCCTGTGGCTGGTAGGCAACGCTGTGGGGCAAGCCTTTCAACCGGTTGTGGAACGGATGAACCGCATTTCCAACCTACACCTCACGTTGCTGCCCATTGCCAGCCAATTTTGGGGTCAAACCCTAACGGTTACCGGGCTGCTAACCGGGCAAGATGTGTTGCAGGCGCTGCGCTCTCTCCCCAATGTGGCTGACTATGATGTACTGCTGCTACCCCAGGTCATCCTTAAGGATGGAGAGCGCTTTTTGGATGATCTCACCTGGCAGGAGCTGCAACAGCAAGTGGGGATCCCGGTGGTGCCGGTGGAGGGTGGGCCGGCGGGATTGATACAGGCGATAGAACGGGTAGCAGGCCGGCTCCGGCAGAGTATTCAGCCCGTGGGCCGGTGTCAGAGCAGTTAGATCTACCCAACCGACTCTGCCGCTAAGATCAGAAGCAACTTTGAGCCAACTGTCAGGGGTTACATGCAGACCTTGCGGCGAGGATTGCTCCTGCTGCTCTGGATTGGGCTGGGGATCCTGGCCATCAGCGGCTTGGCAGCGTTTTATGTGGATCTGGCTTGGTTTGCCGAATTGCATGCCCTGCAAGTGTTGTGGACACGGGTTCTGGCCCGTTGGGGGCTGGGCTTGGCCGCTTTTGGCTTTGCCCTGGCAGTGCTGGGATCCAACATTCGCTCCTGCTGGCGGGGGACAACCACAAGCGGGGCTTGGCTGATTGCCCTGGGCTTGAGCGGCTTCTTTGCCGGGTCTTTTTCCCAGCAGTGGTTTACGCTGCTGCTCTGGCTTAACCAGGTGCCGGTGGAGGAGTCGGATCCCATCTTTAACCGCGATCTCAGCTTCTACCTATTCAGCTTGCCCTTTTGGGAAACGCTGCAACAGTGGTGTTTTAACCTGGTGCTCCTGACCCTGGTAACCACGGTAATCATTTATCTGGTGGAACTGGGCCTGTCTGAACAGCGGCTTACTGTGGCCCTCTCCCTATTTGCCCAGCGGCATCTGCTGATTTTAGGGGGATCCCTATTTGTGATTCGGGCTTGGGGACACTGGCTGGATCGCTATGAACTGCTTTATTCCAGGCGCGGTGTGGTGTTTGGGGCCGGCTTCACGGATGTTCATGCCACATTGCCGGCCACCACCCTCATGAGTGGAGTGGCCCTCCTGACGGCGATTGGCTTTTTTGTCCTGGCTCGGCAGGGCATACGCTTGACCCTCCCGCTCCCCAAGCAGCTCTGTGCCCCCTGGATGAGTCCGCTATTGGCTCCTGCCCTCCTCTGGGGAGCTTACTTGGGGTTTGCAACTGTAACCACCGGCTTGTACCCCCAACTCATCCAGACCCTACTGGTTTCCCCCAACGAGCTGGAGTTGGAGCGGCCCTACATCGAGCACAACATTCGCATGACGCGGGCAGGCTTTGGCCTTAGCGATATTCAGGTACAACCCTTCCCAGAAGAGGGATCCCTGACCCTAGAAACCCTGCAGCAAAATCAACCCACCCTGACCAACGTTCGTCTCTGGGATACAGAGCCTCTCTTAGCCACCTACCGCCAGTTACAGGAGATTCGCCCCTACTACCAATTTCCCTATGTCAATGTGGATCGCTACCGCATCGGCAGTGAACTGCGCCAGGTGATGCACGCTGCCCGCGAGCTGGACTTTAGCCAAGTGCCCCCACCCGCCCAAACCTGGATTAACAAGCGCTTTTTCTACACCCACGGCTATGGCCTTACCCTCAGCCCGGTGAATGTAGTCACACCGGAAGGGCTACCCGACTTTTTCCTCTCGGATATTCCGCCGCGCATCTCTCCCCGTTACCCTGAGGTGGCCCCCATTTTACGGGTGGATCAACCGGCTCTCTACTACGGTGAACTAACCACCACCGACGTTTTTGTGGGCACCGAGGCCAGAGAGTTGGACTACCCAGCTGCAGACCGCTACGTGTACGGCAATTACCGAGGTAGGGGTGGAGTTCCGATTCCTCACCTTTGGCAACGCTTCCTCTTTGCTTGGCATTTTGGCGATTTGCGCATCTTAATTAGCCGGGAGCTCTCAGAAAACAGCCGCTTCCTTTACCGGCGCCAGATTCGGGAGCGTATCCGCCATCTCATGCCCTTTTTGCAGTATGACCAGGATCCCTACCTGGTTATCGCAGATGGAAAACTCTACTGGTTTATCGATGCCTACACCACCAGCAGCCGTTATCCCTACTCAGAGCATGCAACTACTTCAGATTCAGATCCTTTTCACCCTTTCAACTACATTCGCAACTCCATCAAGGCTGTGATGGATGCCTACAACGGCAACCTTGATCTCTATATTGCTGAGCCTAGGGATCCCTTGATCCAAGCCTATGCACGTATCTATCCCACGCTGTTTCATCCTCTAGAGGATATGCCTGAGGCGCTGCGGCAGCACATCCGCTACCCCCAAGATCTGTTCCGGGTGCAGGCCCAGCAGTTTGCCACCTACCACATGACGGATCCCCGTATCTTTTACAACCGCGAAGATCAATGGCAGATCCCCAATCAATTCCGCAATCGCCGCCGCATCCCCATGCAGCCTCAGTACCTGATCCTGACCTTACCGGATGGGCAGGCCCAGCCTGGATCCAGTAATCAACCCGAATTTGTCTTGCTTTCTCCCTTTACCCCTATCAACAAGCAAAACATGGTGGGTTGGATGGCAGCCCGCTGCGATGGCGACCATTACGGCAAACTCTTGGTGTATGAGTTTTCCAAGCAGCGATTGATCTACGGCCCTGAGCAGGTGGAAGCCCGCGTCAACCAGGATCCAGGCATCTCTGAACAAATCGCCCTCTGGAACCAACACGGCTCGCGAGTCAATCTGGGCACGCTCTTGGTGATCCCCATTGAGAATTCGTTGCTGTATGTGCAGCCCCTCTACATCGAAGCTGAACAGGGCCGCCTCCCCCAACTGACCCGAGTGATAGCTGCTTATGAAGACCGAGTAGTCATGGGATCCACCCTCAACCAAGCCCTGCAAGAGCTCTTCTCCCCATCCAACCGTCGTCTGCCCCCTCCTCAAGAGCCAATCTTTTCTCAGTTGGGGGTGGGATAGTTGACGAAACTTAACGGATGTCTTAATCTTAGGGTGTAAATCTTCGCGCTTCCTTCGGGAAGTTCGTATCAAATCATGACTACTGTTATCCAACGTCGCTCTGCGAGCAACGTGTGGGA
>CALFBB010000052.1 GCA_937944885.1 uncultured cyanobacterium | reverse complement strand
CAATCTTTGCACAGGGAATACAAAACAGCTTTCCCTACCCCTTGATTGTCCATCCAGTAGGGCACGCACTTGTTCCTGATAAACTGTGCAGTACGAATGGCTTGGTCAAGAGCTTGGTACTGCTCCTTAGAGCCATTTAGTAGCTTGGCTTCTCTAACTAACATGGATCAACTAACATGGGTTTATTTTATCGCACAAAACTACGGATAAAACTATGGAATAATAATTAATAGAATAATAAAAGCCGTTCTATTAGCTTGCTTCCGCGCTAGCGGTAGGATGGCGCTTTAGACCCAATCTTTCGGTAAGCTCACCGAGCCAGGGATCCGGCGATCATGCCCGCCAGCAAAATAAATCCTTGCACCACATTCTGACCAAAGATGGCAGGGTAAAGGCTTGGGGGGGCATCCACCTGATGCAGTTGCCAGGTTTGGCGGGCCCAGAGGGCGGTGGCAATGCCCCAACTGACAAAGTAAACCCCGTGCAAGTTCAAGGTTACCCCTACCCCCAACAGGGCTATCGAGGTACCCAAGAAGAAAAGCCCCACCGCTGTCGGGGTTAGCCTGCCAAAGAAACGAGCACTAGAATGGATCCCGGCCCGTTCATCATCCTCGCGATCCGAAAGGGCATAAACGGTATCAAACCCCAGTGTCCACAGCACCGTAGCCAGCCACAACCAAGCTAACCCCATATCCCACAAGGGAGCATTGCCATCCTGACCCCTGACGGCAGTCCAACTGATCAACACGGCAAACCCCCAGGCCAGTGCCAAAACCAACTGGGGTACCGGAAAGACCCGCTTGGCTCCCGGGTAAAGCAAAATCACTGGCACTGCTGCCACACAGAGGGCAAAACTCACCGGGTTGAGAAACAGGGCTAGCCCTGCCGCACAGGCCAAACTCACCAGTAGCATCAGGATGCCCACGCCCACAGTTAATTCCCGGCTGGCCAGAGGACGATGGCGGGTGCGCTCCACCAAGGGATCCAAATCGCGATCCCACAGGTCGTTGATCACACAGCCGGCACCACTGGTGGCCAAGGTACCGAGAATGATGATCCCTACCAACCGCCAAGGGGGGATCCCATCGGCTGCCAAAAAGGCTCCCCACAAAGCTGGAACCATCAGGATCAGTCGCCCTGCTGGTTTATGCCAGCGCAGCAGCTGCAGAATTGCTCTACCTGTCGCCCAAAAGGATGGTGCAGAGGTAGACATGGGCAAAATGTGTCAAACAGTGTTGAGGGGACCGGTGAGTTGAAAAGCAGTGACGTCTATCCTCATCCTAGATCATCTTAAATCATTGCTAAAGGGCTATCCCCTATTTGTGGCAGGCCGAGGCAGCTGGAATCTCTCTAGCCATAAATGCAGTCAGGGGAAAAGTTGCCCACCCTTTTACCGCTTGTTCCCCCAACCTTGCTCTTGTGGAAGTTTGATATCCTATCTGGGGGCTGCTGTTGAAGGTGGTGGCGTATGCACTTCTTTCCCTGTGAGGCTGATTATGCAAGCGACCCTTCCGACGCCTACCAGTCTACTTTCCCAAGTGAAGGAGGGTTCTCCTCTCTCAGAAACCCTCCTGGTGGTGGACGATGAAGACGCTATACGAGAAACGATTACTCTCGCTTTAGAGGAACAAGGGTATTCTGTTTTACAGGCCGCTGATGGCCGTCAAGCCCTGGAGCTGGTGCACACCTCTGAGCGGCTGGACTTGTTGATTCTCGATTTGATGCTGCCCAGCCTGAACGGGTTGGATTTATGCCGCCTGTTGCGACGGGAGGGCAATACCATCCCAATTTTGATGTTGACGGCCAAGAGTAGTGAAACCGACCGGGTGGTAGGTTTGGAACTGGGGGCTGATGATTACCTAACCAAGCCCTTTGGAATGCGGGAGTTAATTGCCCGCTGCCGCTCTGTATTGCGACGCTACCAGCACTCTCAGACCAGTGATGCAACCGTGCTGCGCCATGGGGATCTGTGCCTGTTTACCCAGGAGTGCCGGGTATTGGTGCGGGGCATTGAGGTGAATTTCTCCCCTAAGGAATTTCGTCTGCTGGAATTGTTCATGGGTAATCCACGCCGCGTTTGGACGCGAGAGCAGTTGCTAGAGCGGGTTTGGGGATCCGACTTTATGGGGGATAGTAAAACGGTGGATGTCCACATTCGCTGGCTACGGGAGAAGCTGGAGCTGGATCCCAGTAACCCTGAGTATCTGGTAACCGTACGGGGTTTTGGTTATCGCTTCGGTTGATTTTGCTGCTCCTGTTCATGCCAGCGGTGGGCGAAGGCCAGAGCCTCAGCACGGCTTTGAATCTGGTTACAAACCTGTGCCTCCTGCAGAGCTTGTAGGAGCTGCCCTACCCAGGGGCCGGGCTTGGCTCCCAAACTGTGCAGCAGATCCTTGCCATCCAGCAGAGGAACCAGATGGGCCAGGGGATCCGCAAGGTCTTCGTAGCGCCTCAGCCAAGGCTCTAGTTTTTTTCCATCAGCGCCACTGGCTACCGCCAAGAGGGCCAAGCCGCCAAACAGGGATCCCGCCTGTTGGTAGAGCCGCCACTGCTGCACAGGGGTGGGGGAGTTCAGCAGCAACTCCTGTAGCTGTGGCAAAAGGTGATACAGCTTCTGCACCATTCGCAATTCTGCCCGGCTAAAGCGCAATCTTTCTAGATCTTGGGCCACTGCCTCTGCCTGAGGAGCCGCAGCCTGAGTGGGATCCCATAACAGGGCCGCCAGCACCACCGTCAACAGGCCGGAGCGCCGATCCGCTAAGGGTTGAGCCAGCTCCGCTAGCGTGCGGGGGTATTGCTGCTGCCAGGGATGGGCCCACTGCCACACCCTCTCAGCTTGGGAAAACCCTGCCTTTTGAAGCTGCAAGCGGGGTAACCAATCCCTCAGCAACCCTGCCGCCACTGCCGCCTGTAGGTAATCCAAACCGCGGCTTCCTGCCTCCAGCAGTGCTACCACTTCTGTGCGCACCCGTTCTCCTGCCACTGCTGCCAGCAGATCGGCCCGCGCCTGAATGGCCCTTTGGGTTTCTGTCTCCAGCTCAAACCCCAGTTGAGCCCCCTGTCGGTAGGCCCGCAACAGCCGCAGCGGATCGGCACTGAGGTTTTCTGGGCGCACCATACGCATTTGGCGGCGGCGAATGTCCAGCTGGCCACCTGTGGGATCCAAAAGCTGGCCGGTTTGCAGATGTAAGGCCAATGCGTTACAGGTGAAATCCCGCTGCCACAGATCGCATTCTGGGGTGGAACCCATCTGCTGGGCTATATCTAGAGTTACTTTGGGCAACACAATGCGGGCAATTTGTCGTTCTGCATCCAGCACCACAAATCCTGCCCTCAACCGCCGCGCCACTGCTGCTGCCCACTCCACAGGCTGATGCACCTCACCACCCAGCAGCAGGTCCAGGTCAATGGACTCATCTGCCCCACCTGCTCTCGGAGCTTGACCGGGTATCCCCATCTGCTGCAAACAAGCATCCCGTAGGGATCCCCCGACCCAATAAGTGCTTTCCGGCAGCCATTCGGCGGGGAAGGGCAACCATTGGTAGAAAGAATGCAACAGCCATTCTGTCTGTAGGGTTTCGCTCATGCTGGTTATCCCCTCAACCCCTCTAGGGATCCTGCCGAGCCAAGATCCCCAATCGGCCTGGCATGGCTTCTCTAAGCGTGAAGCGCTGTCGCCGTAGCCCAAGCACTGGAAGCCAAACCGGGTGTACACAAATGTGGACGGACCAGTGCCACTAAGCCGGCAATAAACTGGGGATCGGCATTCAAAGCAGGAACACGGCGAAAATCGGAGATCCCAGCCCGGTGAGCTAACTCTCGGTACTCAATGTCAATCTCTTGCAGTGTCTCAATATGCTCCGAGACAAAACTAATCGGTACCACCAACAGGTGTCGAACGCCACGGGCTGCCAACTCGGGAATCACGGTTTCTGTGTAGGGATGGAGCCACTTCACCGAACCCACCCGGCTTTGGTAGGCAAGGGTATATTCATTAGGGCACCCCACCTGCTGCCAAATCAACCGCACACAGGCTTCCATTTCTTGTTGATAGGGATCCCCAGCCTTGGTCACATAACTTTCCGGAATGCCGTGGGCACTGAAGAGCACATGCACCTGCTCCGGCTGCTCAAACTGATCCAGGCTATTGCGGATCCCGGTAGCCATCGCTTGCACATAGTCTGGCTGATCGTACCAAGAACCAATCAGACGCCGCTCAATGCGGGCCAACTCCGGATCCTCCGCCCACAGCCGATCCAACAGCTTAAAGCTAGACCCAGTTGTGCTGATGGAGTACTGAGGGTACAGCGGCAGTACCACCAAGCGGGTGATCCCGTCCGATTTAATCTGCTGCACCACCGATTCAACCAAAGGATGCCAGTAGCGCATGGCTACATACACCGGCACATCAAACCCTTCCGCCACCAAATGTGCCTGCAACTCCCGGGCTTGCTCGGCCGTAATCCGCCGCAGTGGGGATCCCCCTCCAATGGCCGCGTAGTTACGCCGCGATTTTTCTGCCCGCAACGTAGAGATGGCCCAGGCAAAAACCGGCTGCAAAAAAGGAAAGGGCAAGCGGATCAGCTCCGGGTCGGCAAACAGATTGTAAAGGAAGGGCTGCACATCAGCTTGGGTCTCTGGTCCCCCTAAGTTAAGCAGGAGCACTCCGCTTCTCGACATAACAAGATCTCAATCCTCAGTCTTTATCCACTGTAGGAGGTTTTACCCCATGACGGGAAAGTCATCTTAAGTTTTTTTGCCATCTTTCTCATTTTTCTATCCTCCCAGAGGGATGCTCATCCTTGAGCCTAGATCCAGCTATCCCAGATAGCCATAGGAGGCAACGAGAAGGAGCACAGGAGTTTGGACACTTGCCGCCTATCCTTCTTTACTCGATTTTAGAAAATCTTTAGAAGATGACTTTAGAAGATGAAGGCAAGGTCAAACCCTTGGGTGGGAGACCCCCATGAAACTTCAAGGGTATACTTCCCTGGTGGGAACAGTAGTTCTCCCATTGTTAAGCGGGATCCCTACCGCCCGGGCCGATGACTTTCGTTGTACCGCAGCTGTGGGAGCCTCCACGGTAGACGACCTGATGGTGCTGGATGGAGCCAGTTGCCAGCTGAAGGGTCCTGTCTGCAGGGCAATCTTAAAGTGAAAGTGGGTCGAGGGGCCCTTTACGAGCCTCAGGAACTCACGTTGAGGACAATATCCAGGCAGAAGGAGCCGCAGCTGTTACCCCTAGCAACTCCCGCGTCGGCGGCAACATCCAGATCCAACAGGGGGGATCCGCATCAATCCTGTCCGTCATCCCCGAGGGGGATCTGCAATTTGAAGAGAATCGCGGTGCCCTCAATGCTACAGCCAACGATGTGAAAGGGAATCTACAGGCTTGGAAAAATCGCGGTGGCCTCACCCTCACCAACAATCTGATTCACGAAAATCTGCAGTGCAAGGGAAACAGCCCGGCTCCCAGCGGTGGCGGCAATCAAGCTAGAGATAAAAATAAAAAAGACCAGTGCACCAGCCTCTAGGCCCGCAAACAGGTGTTCTCAACCCCAAAAAAGGGATCCTCTACCGAGTTAGGATCCCTAGCACCACAAACCAACTCACTCATCAAACCCTGGCAGCAGGGCAATCTTGCCAGGCAAGGTACAGTTCCCGCCGTCCCAATAACAGGGTGTAGACCGTAGGGTGTTCCTGGTAACAGAGCGCCGCGGGTATTCTGCTCCACAAACCTGCAGGGTTATAGCCCCCTCAAAACTCTTGGCCGCGATACACTCGCTGCAATGGCGGGGCCACCGGGTAGCAATCCAGATCCGGTAAGTTCAGCTTCAGCCGTAGGCTGTTCAGAAGCTTCCAGTAGGGTGGTACAAAGGCTTTTTCGACAGTGTTCATCGCGGTCGGCTCACCGGAATAGGCTACTGTCTCAATGGGGCAACCGCGGTAGTGCACCGGACGGGATCCGAGGCGAACCGAACGGGGATCCCGGACATGGCTGGGATCCACCGTCAATCCCCGAAACTGGATTGCACCTGGGTGAGAGGCTTCTCGGTAGTGCAGGTAATTGGCCCAGACTTGGGCAACCCACCGGGGTAATGCCTCAGGCTGCACATGATAGCGCTGCGGCAACAACCGATCATTCAAAAAGCCAATCCACCCAGACCAAGCTTGCCAAAGGAAAGATCCGACAAAACAGGCAAGAGGAGACGATAAAATCTTCATGATAAAGGCCCAAAAACCCGGTACCGTCAGAAATTGCTGTTGATTATACCAATACCCATTGAGTGAATTGCTCATTTTGAACTTTCTCCCAGATATCTCCCCAACCCTGAAGCAGCAACCCAGCTTGCGCCTAAGCGCGTTGAGCCTACGAAAATCCATCGACTAGAATGTCCCTAAGGCTTCGACTGTAAATGGGCTCTTGGGTTGAACGAACAGGTAACTACGAGAGTCTGCAGGCAAGCTGGCAAGATCACTGTACCCAAGGGGATCGACAGATATGACCTGGCGCGGCGAAATTACTCCCATCAATCGACTATGGGGATCCCTTCCCTATCTATTGCCTTTGGTATCGGCTTTGCCCTTTGGCTTTGTGCCCTCGGGTTTGTTTAGCTCCGTGCCGGCTTTGGTACCGATTTTTGCCCCTTTATTCCGGTTGATCCCTTTTGCCACCGGCTGGTTAGGAATGGGGGTATTTTTGGCGCTGCTATTCCTAGTGATTCGCAACACCCAGGTCGCCCACTTTGTTCGCTTCAATACCATCCAGGCCCTGCTGCTAAACATTGTCTTGTTCTTGGTGCAGTTGCTGATGCAGGTGTTGGGCATGCTCTTTGGCGGCTTTGGCCTTGTGCCGGTGATGGGGATCTTGGCCACCACCGCCTTGTTGGGGGTCATTGCTGTTACAGTCTACGCCTGGGTACAGAACATCCGCAGCCGCTATCCTGAGGTGCCTGTTCTTTCCGATGCTGCTTATGCCTGGATTCGCTACTGAGGAGCGAGTTGGTAGCTCACTTTAGCGGGAGACTTTGCCTGTGCAGTCGGATCCCTGTCACGATCTTGGCCTCACCCACCTGGATGACCCTGGGCAAATGAGCATGGTAGATGTCCCAGAAAAGTCAGTGACCCTACGCATGGCTACGGCTCAGGGTCAGTTGCGTATGAGTGAAGCCACTTTGCAGGCCATATTGGCCGGTCAAGGGCCGAAGGGAAATGGGGTGGAAACTGCTCGCTTAGCCGGGATCATGGCAGCTAAACGCACTGCCGACTTGATCCCTCTGTGTCATCCTTTGCCCCTGAGCAGTATCCATGTTGATCTAGACTCGGATCCCCATTTGCCCGGATTTCTCATCACTGCCACCGTCAAAACCCCCGCCCAAACTGGCGTAGAAGGCGTAGAAATGGAGGCCCTAACGGCGGTTTCTGTGGCTGCCCTCACCCTCTACGACATGGCCAAGGTCCTAGAAAAGACCATGGTGATTGAGAATATCCGCCTGTTGCGCAAGTACGGTGGCAAGTCTGGTCCTTTTGAGCTTTGACAGCAGCAAACCCCTGCTCGGGATGAGGGTCCGGATACTCCAGTAGCAACAATGCATGTTGGTTGCTTCTGCTTCGCAAGAGGTTTCGTGCCAAGTGGTAACACTTCATGAGAGATTGGGAGGGCTTGGGAAGCGGGGAGGATCCGGATCTTCAGCTTTGGGGTGATGAGAAGCGCTCATGGTGAAGGTTCTGCGTCGAGTTGGCTCCTTCTGGCCGGTTGGGGCCGTGTTGTTGGCAGGAATGATTCTGCTGCTCTGGCCGATGCTGCGCCAGGGCTATCCCATGACCCATTCCACGCACTTTAACCTCAGTTGGGCTTTTCAGTATCAGCGGCAGTTTTTCGGCGGGCAATTTTACCCCCGTTGGCTGGAGTTTTCCAACTTTGGCTTCGGCAATGCCACCTTTGCCTTCTACCCGCCCCTGTGTATGGTGGCAACCCTGCCGTTCCGCCTGCTGGGGTTGCAGATGCCTGCTTCCCTGGTAGCGAGCATGGGCTTGGCTCTGCTGGTGATGGGATCCGGTCTCTATGCCTTGATCCGGACAGTGGCCCCCTGCCCTCTGGCCCTGATTTTGGCCGGGATGGGCATGGCCGGCCCCTATTGGCTGGTGGATATTTACCAGCGAGGAGCCATTGGGGAGGTGTGGGCCATTGCTTGGCTGCCCTGGGTTCTCTGGGCGGCGCTGCAGGTGTTGAGTCAACCGAGGTTCTTTTGGCCCATCTGGGCCTTGGTTATCAGTTATGGCCTGTTGGTGCTCTCCCATTTGCCAACGTTGTTGTTGTCGACGCTGATCCTGCTGCCCCTGCCTTGGGTAGTGGGGTGGCGGGATCCCCTCTGGCCGAAGCTGGGAAGGTGCTACTTGGGCTTGGGTCTGGGGTTAGGGTGGTCAGCCTTCTTTTTGCTGCCTGCCTTTTGGGATCAACGCCTGATTCAAGTGGAGATGGTTAACTTTGCCGCAGATTACCTACCCCAGAACCGTTTGATGCTGAGCGGGCTAACTCGCTTCCAACCCCAGCTGACGGAGCATTGGTTTGAGAGCAGCTTACGAGGATACTGGATCTGGATGGTGACGGTGGTGGCTGGGGTGGCCCTCCTGCTGTTGGGTTGCCGCCTTAGGCATAGCACTGGGGCTCCTTCCCCATCCTCCTCCTCCTGCCCGCCTGGAGAAGTTTTGTTGTACAGCCTGGGGGCCAGCCTTGTACCTTTGCTGATGATGACGGATCTGCTCAGCTGGGTCTACGACTGGGTTCTGCCGTTGCAACGGATTCAGTTTTCCTGGCGCTGGATGGGCATTACTGCAGTGACGGTACCCTGGTTACTGGGATCCCTATGCGGCTGGGGTTGGCAGCCCAAAAGTCGGCGCTACGCTATTCTGCTGGCAACGGCTTTAGCCATGGGGATCCAGTTGAGGCTGGGGTGGCAGGTTCTAAGCCGTACTGACTTTCAGCCGCAAGTGATCCAGACCTTTCATAGCTTGGCGGCGGCCAAGCAATTTCCCACTGAACCCCAGCAGCGGCCAGGTACCCCTTTCTTGTACTGGCACTGGATTTTTCCGGATGGGTTAGCCCTGGTGGATGTGCCGGAATATCGCGCCCGGGGAGTGACCTTGCCGATGCCACCGCCGAGTGTGGAGCCGCTGCTGCGCTGGCAAGATCCTCTTGGCAACTCTGCCGCAGATCAGAAACGGAGGCAAGCTTCTGAACAGGCTGAAGTGAATCCAGCTCATCCAGCCGAACTGGAGGTGGAGCAATGGCGCTACGGCTATCGGCGTTTCCGCGCTGTTAACCCCACCAACCGGGACCAATGGGTAGTTTTGCGCACCTTTTATTACCCCGCTTGGTGGGTAGAGATAGATGGCCGCCTGAGAGCAGCAGAACCCGCAGAATGGGGGCAGCTGCAGGTGCGGATCCCGCCCGGAGTCCATCAAATCCAGGTACGCTACCTGGGCACCCCAAGCGATTGGCTGGGATGGGGGGTGACCAGCCTAACGGTGGTGCTGCTGCTGAAGCTACAGTGGCTGATGGCGCTGTTGGGGTTACAGCCTAAATTGGCAAGAGAAACCATGGAGGAGACCCAAGCATGTTGAGTCGGGTGGCAGATTCGATCTACTGGCTAAACCGTTACGTGGAGCGGGCAGAAAATATCGCCCGCTTTATCGATGTCAACTTGAACCTGATCCTCGACTCACCCAGCGGTACTACTCAACAATGGGAGCCCATCATCTATACCACCGGGGATCACGAGCTATTTTACCAACGCTACGGTGAAGCCACACAGGATACGGTTGTCGAATTTCTAACCTTTGATAAGGATTATCCTAACTCCATTCTTTCTTGCCTGAAATGGGCACGAGAAAATGCTCGTTCTGTGCGGGAAGTGATTTCTTCGGAAATGTGGGAGAGAGTTAATCAATTTTATTTGATGGTTAAAGAAGCAGCTCAAGAGGGACGAAAATTAAGCCAATGGCATGATTTTTTCACAGAAGTCAAGCTGGCCAGTCACCTATTTGCCGGTGTAATGGATGCTACCATGACTCATGGGGAAGGATGGCACTTTGGCCAGATCGGTCGTCTTCTGGAACGAGCTGACAAAACAGCACGGATTTTGGATGTCAAGTACTATATTCTGTTGCCTTCTGTGCAATACGTGGGCACAGCTTTGGATGAATTGCAGTGGATTGCTCTGCTGAAATCCGCCAGTGCTTATGAGATGTACCGTAAATACAGCCGTCAACATCGCATTAACCCTCGGGAGATTACTTCTTTCCTGATTTTGGATCGGCAATTTCCCCGCTCAATTCAGTTTTGTCTCACTCAGGCGGATCGCTCCCTACACGAGATCACCGGTACTCCAGCTGGTACCTGGCGGGATCCGGCCGAGCGAGCCTTGGGCCGTTTGCGCTCGGAACTAGACTACCTCACCATTGATGACATCATGGGGCAGGGCCTACATGAGTTTCTGAATAATTTACAACTGCAAATGAACCAAGTCGGGGATCGCATTTACGAAACTTTCTTTGCTATTCAACCTTTACAACCGGTGGATCCTTCCTTATCCTGGCAACGGCAAACTCAATTGAATTGATATGAATAATCCGGATCCTAAAAATCCTCATTCGATGGAGAATCTCTCAATATTTACTGCAGTTACCCAACCCTGCTGTCTGGTCCATCTCTGTCACAGGAATAGCTGCACCACTGACCAAAATGGGCTCTCGCTACCGGCACTTACTTTTCTGAACGCAATACCGTTTATCAGATTCATACACTAGGCCCCTTGATAAGAAATTGGGACGGCAGCGCCTCTCGACCGGTCCAGAGCTAACACGTTTTTTCTGGGTAAATGTATGGCCTATTTCCTAGTGATGGTTCTGGTCTGAACCCTTGCCCTAAGGGGATCCCTCCAGGTGAAAAGATGACCCTGAGACTCTACTTTGATGATTTTAGCAACAGGGTGCCTGCCGGGCTCAAGCCCTGATTCTTCTGTTAATCCTATCTGTTAACCTATCGTTTGACGACCCTGGATCCCTTGCCGGGAGCGGGTTATAACCGGGAGGAGTCGCTTCTCTTCAGGGAAGTGGAATTAATGAAAACAAACAAACGAACAAACGAAAAAGCCCAGACCGTTATGTACTCTTGGTAGAATGGGCCGGGAGCTCGGCAATTCCTCAGGATCTACTGCATTCTCGGGCTGGCTAATTCTTGGGAGGGAGTGCTTCCTATTCACAGCTTGTCCCTCCAGCGCCAATGTGGAAGAATTGCCCCCATCCAGATTTAAGGCATGGCGACAGCCCAGTTGTAGCATCAGTTGGGCCATCTCCGGCAGGGTAAGCCCTTGATTTTCCTGGGCATTGCCTGCTGTAACCCATACCACCTGGCCGTTCTTCAACAAGCCAATAGCACTACGGGCAGCTCGCTGGGTGCGAAAAACAGGTTGAAACTGCTCCAGCTCGGCATCTAGCACCACCTGCCCATCCAAGAGCAACAAAGGCCCAGCCCCGAGGAGATGAGGATAGACTTCCAGCTCTGGCGGATCTAAAGTCAAATGAAGGCTGAGACGATCTCCGACAACCAGTTTTTGGGCTTCCAGGGATCCCTGCAACTCCCGTGCTGCCAACACATAGCCCCCCACCGGAATGGGCACACGGACACTACCTGCCAAGCCCGCCGGCAGAATGGCCTGTACGCGGTCTGCTTGTACCAGCAGCAGGGTTTCATTGTCGGTTTGGGTGGTGTAAGTGGCTCCCCAATCGGGGGTGAATTGGGAGATCCCAGGGAGGATGTAGCCAGTGTTGATACCCATGAGCGGGATCCGATCCCCAATCCCGTTGCGCAGCTCCGCTTGCATGTGCAGCCGCCCGAAGCGTACCGCTCCTTGATCCGACCAAGCTACGACCCCACGACCCAAAATCGGGCTGGAAATCCAGCGGCCATCCACGCGAATGGCTCCTAGAGGTTGACGGGTGTTGCGGTTAAAGAAGCCCCCGTTAATGGCAGCTAAGGCACCCTGTTCTGCAGCAAAGGAGGGCAACTCCCCTAAGCCCACCAACCCTGTGGGGTCCGCCCAAATCGGGCGCATGCGCCCGGCAGTAAGAGACAGGATCACCATCGACACTGGGATCCGTTTCTCCCCTACCCAAACCTCCTCTTGGTACAGGGGGATCCCTTGCACCCTACGCACAGGGTTGAGCTGAGCTTGGGCAGCTAAGGTGTGTAGGAGAGGTAAGAAAACCAGGGCTACGCCGACCACTCTCCGACCGAGAGACCCCGTGTGCCGCTTTGTTTTCAGCATGTCTTCCTGTCCTTAGAGGGGATCCCTGCCCCAGAACTTACTTTAGGCCGGATGTCCATCTTGATGATCGCTATTCTGGCCAAAGCTGCAGGCTTTTCCCAGGGTATCAGCGTTATCAAGGCTGAACCGCCAGGATTTCGCCCCTCATCCGCCAGCAGAGTAGGGATTTAGATACTGGCGCAAGCAAAGGGAGAAGCAGTTGTCAATCCCCGAGGGAAAGAGGCCAAAAACAAAGGCTACCCACCTGCCGCAAAGGTGGCCATCAAGATGAGCGACAGCAAGATACCGGGAAACAGCAACGTTACCAAGATCAGCAATTCAGAAGAGGTCATCGAGCGGTGCTCCCGTTCATGAAGTCTTGTATATCTACGCTATCGAGCCGCCTGAGAAAGGCAGCAGCCTTTTGGGATCCCTTAACACTTGTTGAACACCTACAGGTTCACTGGAGAGTTCAGCTCATCCAGATGGATTGGGTCATCCTCACAGTATCCTGGCAAAAGATGAGATCAGCACCAGCAGCACAATGGGCGTACAGGGCACCCGCATTGCTGTAGAACCCACCGGGATCCGCCCCTGGATCCGAGAAGCGGTTTTGGCGGGTGGCGGGCAAATTGTCTCGGTGGCAGAAGCAGAGGCTTTGGTTTGGGCCGATGCTTTTGATGTTGCGAACCTAAAGCGCTGTTTGGCGGAAGGCCCCGGGATCCGTTGGGTACAGTTGCCTTGGGCGGGGGTTGAACCTTTTGCCCGGGCAGGGGTTTTGCATCCAGCCTATGTGTGGACCTGTGGCAAGGGAGTGTATGCCAAGCCGGTGGCCGAACATGCTTTGGCGTTACTCTTGGCGGGTTTGCGAGATCTGAAAATCCGGGCTTTGGCCCAGAGCTGGCAGGAGGGCTCGGGAGTGAGCCTCTTCGGGCGGCGCGTGGTCATTTTCGGGGCGGGGGGCATTAGCGAAGCCTTGATCCTGTTGTTGCAGCCGTTTCAGTGCACAATTGAGGTGGTGCGCCGCCGGGCTAAGCCGGTGCTGGGTGCAACCCGGGTGGTGGCCCTATCAGAACGCCATCAGGTCTTGACGGGAGCCGATGCGGTGATTTTGGCCCTGGCCCTAACCCCAGAAACTGAGGGAATTATTGCCCAACCGGAATTGGAGGTGATGGGATCCCAAAGCTGGTTGGTGAATGTAGCGCGAGGTCAACATGTCGTGACGGCAGATCTGGTGAAGGCCCTGCAGCAAGGTCAGATCCGAGGGGCCAGCTTGGATGTGACGGATCCTGAACCTCTACCGGAGGATCACCCGCTGTGGAGCTTACCCAATTGCCTAATTACCCCCCACACCGCCAATACCGAGGCCATGGCCATCCCTCTCCTCTCAGAGCGGATTCGGGAAAATGTGCGTCGCTTTGCCTTGGGGGAACCCTTACTCGGGCAGGTGGACCCCCTGTTGGGGTACTAGGCTAGCCCCCAATTTGAAGTTGATGTTTGATTTGATCTCCAGTGTGCACCTGATGCTGGAGATGCTTGACCGGGATCCCTGCCCGCAGGTTGATCTGGCCAGATTCAGGGTTCTCCGCCGGTGAGGCGAAAGCGATCAATCCCCAGAGGCAAAAACACCTCTTGAATCAGGGTGAGGATCTCGGCATCGGTGAGGCGCTCCGGGGTTGGCAGCCAGGTTAACTCTGCACATGCAGTAGCGGCAGCAGCAATTGCAACGGTCGATTCAACTGATGCCCAGATGGTTGACAGCTGGCATAGGGACACTGACCGAAAAAGAGGGATCCCTTGGCTACAGGAGCCAAGGAACAGCCGTTCAGGCTGGCCTTGAAGATCTGGAATTAAGATCTCTTTTAAGATCTCTTCTGTAGAGATTCATTGTAGGTTTAACTTTTTGAGCACTGGCATGGAGCATGTTGCCGCCAGCCTCTATTTGGTGGCCACCCCGATCGGCAACCGGGAAGATATTACGCTGCGGGCCTTGCGCATCCTCAAAGAAGTGGATTGGGTAGCAGCAGAGGATACTCGCCATTCCGGCCAGTTGCTGCACCATTTTCAGATTTCCACCCGCTTAATCAGCTACCACCGGCACAATGCGGCCCAACGGATCCCGGAGTTGCTGGCATACCTATCGGCAGGGCAACCGGGAGCCTTGATCAGCGATGCCGGTACACCCGCCATTTCTGATCCCGGAGAGGAGCTAGTGCGAGCCTGTATCCAGGCAGGGATCCCAGTGGTGCCTGTACCTGGCCCGGTAGCGGCCATTACTGCTTTGATCGCCTCTGGTCTCTCGACAGGACGCTTTGTGTTTGAAGGGTTTTTGCCCGGTAAACCCAGCCAGCGGCAAGCTTATCTACAACAATTGGTGCAGGAGCCGCGTACCCTCATCTTCTACGAAGCACCCCACCGCCTCCGCCAAACCCTACAGGATCTAATCACCTACTGCGGCCCGCATCGACAGGTGGTGTTGGCGCGGGAACTGACCAAGCTACACGAAAGCTTTTGGCGGGGATCCCTGGCTGCCGCCCTAGAACATCTCGAGACTCAACCGCCGCGGGGGGAATTCACCCTCTTGCTCGAGGGATACCCCGAGTCGGACAGGAACTTGAACCAGTCTCTCTCGGAAGCTGAGGTACGTCAAAAACTGGCTCAACTGCTGGCGGAGGGACTATCTCCTTCGGCAGCCACTCGTCAATTGGCCCAAAGTTTACAGGGATCCCCCGGCTGGAGCCGCAGACGTCTTTACCAGTTGTCTTTACAAATGGAGGGATCCGATTCAAGAGGTTCAGAACCTATCTCATCAGACTGGGAAGCGGATGATGCGGATTCTGGTGGTGGATGACGAGGTAGAACTGGCGGATTCTCTGGCGCAGCAGCTGGCCCGCGAGGGCTACAGGGTGAATGTGGCCTATGACGGTGGGCAAGCTTGGCAACTGCTGCAGTCCTCAACCCAAACCCGTACAACAGCTGCACCCTACGATCTGTTGATCCTGGATTGGATGTTACCGGGCTCATCAGGTCTCTCCCTTTGTCGGCAGGTGCGACAGGTGGATCGCAGCACGCCGATTTTGTTTCTCACCGCCAAAGATACTCTGGATGACCGAGTAGAAGGACTGGATGCAGGGGCAGATGACTACTTGGTGAAACCCTTTGAGTTGCGGGAGCTGTTGGCGCGGGTACGGGCTTTGCTACGGCGGGCTACCAACTCAGGAGAAGGGATCCCACGCTTGCAGATTGCAGATCTGCAGCTGGATAGGGAGAACCAGGTTGCCTATCGACAGGGACGGATGATTAACCTCTCCCAAAAAGAGTTTCGTCTGCTGGAGTATTTCATGTCCCATCCCGGACAGTTGCTCACCCATGACCAGATTTATGAACAGGTGTGGGCAGGAGAGGATCCCCCTAGCAGCAATGTTTTGGCTGCCCAAGTACGGCTGTTGCGTCGTCGTCTACGGCTGTCCGGTTCACCAGAGCTGATCCATGCCGTGTATGGCAAGGGGTATCGCTTTGGGCCAACCGCGGAAAGCCAATAAAAAAGGCCCCTACGGGGGCCCTAAGCAACATGATCCTAGGAACAGATTCAGGTTTTGTAGGAGCTTAAGACTAAGACTTAGACTTGAGCTTCTCCGCCTTCTCAATCGCTTCCTCAATACTGCCCACCAAGTAGAAGGCTTGCTCCGGCAGACTATCCAGCTCCCCGGACAAAATGCGCTGGAAGCCCTTGATGGTATCCTCCAGCTTCACGTACTTGCCAGGGGAGCCGGTGAACACTTCCGCCACAAAGAACGGCTGCGACAGGAAACGCTCGATGCGGCGGGCCCGGGCTACCACCAGCTTGTCTTCCTCTGAAAGCTCATCCAAACCCAAGATGGCAATAATATCCTGCAGCTCTTTGTAGCGCTGCAACGTCTGCTTCACCGCCTGGGCAGTGGTGTAGTGCTCCTCTCCAACAATATCCGCTTGCAAAATGGTGGAGGCAGAATCCAGGGGATCCACAGCCGGGTAAATCCCTTTGGCTGCCAGACTGCGGGAGAGCACCACCGTCGAGTCTAGGTGAGCAAAAGTTGTCGCCGGCGCCGGATCAGTTAAGTCGTCGGCAGGGACATACACCGCTTGCACAGAGGTGATGGATCCCTGCTTGGTAGAGGTAATGCGCTCTTGTAGGTTGCCCATTTCAGTGGCCAAAGTGGGTTGGTAGCCCACTGCAGAGGGCATGCGACCCAGCAGAGCTGAGACCTCCGACCCCGCCTGCACAAAGCGGAAGATGTTGTCGATAAACAAGAGCACATCCTGCTTATTGGTGTCCCGGAAGTACTCTGCCATAGTCAGAGCCGTCAGCCCCACCCGCATACGGGCACCGGGGGGCTCATTCATCTGGCCATACACCAGCGCCACCTTATCCAGCACACCCGACTCTTTCATTTCGTTGTAGAGGTCATTCCCCTCACGGGTGCGTTCCCCTACACCGGCAAACACCGACAGGCCAGAGTGCTCCTCAGCGATGTTGTGGATCAGCTCCTGGATGAGCACCGTTTTGCCTACCCCAGCACCACCGAACAAGCCAACCTTACCACCCTTTTTGAAGGGGGCCAGCAGATCAATCACTTTGATCCCGGTTTCAAAGGGTTCTGGCTTAATGGTTAGATCGACAAATTCCGGCGCGCTGCGGTGAATGGGGGAAAACTCTTGAGCTTGTACCGGCTCCCCCTGATCCACCGGATCCCCTAGCACATTGAAAATTCGACCCAGGGTAGGTTGCCCCACCGGTACACTGATGGGAGCACCTGTATCCACCACCGGCATCCCTCGCACCAAGCCATCGGTGGAGGACATGGCCACAGCACGCACACGGTTATCCCCCAAAAGCTGCTGTACCTCGAAGGTGACGTTGACCCGAAGACCACTTTCGGTGGTGCCCTCTACCTTGAGAGCATTATAAATCTCAGGCAATTTGCCGCTGGGAAACTCGGCATCGATCACAGGCCCAATGACCTGAGTAATGTAGCCGATATTGGTGGCAGTCGCGGTGGCAGTAACCATTGTTAAGGCTCAGCTCCTTCCTTATGTGCTCAGTAGTGTCGGGTGTAAGAATGGATAAGAATTAAACGGAGGGATCTCACCTCCGGATCCCGGCAGTAAAATCCAGCTTGCTTGAATGTCTGCCCTGAGGACTCCATCTCGCTGTTACGATTAGCCTATCACTCTCTGTAACCCTCGGTAACATCAACCCGGCTTGCTAAACTGCTGAACGCAAAATCCTGCCGGATCCTCCCCCCGCAGGGAAAAGAAGACCTGTGTAGGGCAATCAACAGCCTCAAAGTTGCAATTTTAACCCTCCTCTCGGGAAAGAGGCTGTCTCTCTCTGCCAAACTGGAAAGCAGTAGTCAGGCTGGATCTTGGATTATGGCCTTTGATTGGTTTCGTCGTCGCTATACCGACCCTGCCAGTGCAGCAGACTCTCCACAACAGGAGGCCCCAGAGACTGCTTCACCCCCAGCAGCAGAGCCGGCCCAAGTCACTCCAGAAGATTATTTGGCCTTCGCCAAGGCAGCCTATGCCAACTTAAAAGCCCGCGAAGCGGCTCGCAGTGCCTCTGTTCCGACCCCCTCTGCAGCCGTTGAGACGCCGCAGGCTTCAGAACCTACTGCCCCAAAAGAAGGGATCCCGGCTCCCCCATCTGCTTCTGCCGGAGACACCCCCAGTCCAGTAGCTGCCGCGGAAACAACCCCTGAACAGGCCACTTCCTCTTCTACTGCAGCGGAGGAATCCGGATCTCCGGCTGTCCCAACCGTGGAGGAAGTACCCGGCCCGGCTCAATCGGTTGCGGCTCCTTCCTTTTTTGATCTTGCCCCTCGTGCTGCCGAACGTCTGCAAGCACTAGAAGCCACTGCCATTGCCGAGCCGGAACCTGTACCCGCAGCTCCAGAACCTTCCACCGTTCCCCTTAGTGGCACGGAGGGACTGGTTTTTGATGAGGGCTTTCGCTGGTCTGCCGAGATCCTGGCAGCACAAGGGCGTCGGCCCGAGGAAATCTCGGCGGAAGAAATCTCCTGGTTGCAAAAGTTACGCCGAGGATTGGGCAAAACCCGCCTGAATCTGATCAACCAACTCAAAGCCCTGGTGGGCCGTGGCCCGATTGACCAAGAGGCTGTTGAAGAAATCGAGATGGTGCTGCTGCAGGCAGATGTGGGCATCGATGCCACTGAGCGGATTATCCAAGCTTTGCAAAAACGGATGCGAGAGGAGGTGTTGCCGCCAGAAGAAGCCGTGAAATACCTCAAACAGCAAATGCGGGAAATGCTCACGATTGGAGATCCTACCTTTGCCCCTCAACGAGACCATCTCAATGTGTGGTTGATCGTCGGGGTGAATGGGGCAGGCAAAACCACCACCATTGGCAAAATTGCTCATGTGGCCCGTGAGTCCGGCTACAAATGTCTCATTGCGGCTGCCGATACCTTTCGGGCTGCTGCTGTGGAGCAGCTGAAAGTTTGGGGAGAGCGGGCCGGGGTGGAGGTGATTGCCAATCCTGCTCAGAATACCGATCCGGCGGCGGTGGTGTTTGATGCCCTGCTGGCAGCCCAAGCCCGGGGCACAGAGTTACTGCTTGTGGACACAGCAGGCCGTCTGCAAAACAAAAAGAACCTGATGGAGGAGCTGGCCAAGATTCGTCGCATCATCGACAAGAAAGCTCCCGCAGCAACTGTGGAAGCGTTGCTGGTGTTGGATGCAACCCAAGGGCAAAATGGCTTGCGCCAAGCGCAGGTGTTTGCCGAGGCCGCCAAGTTGAGTGGGGTGATCCTAACCAAGCTGGATAGCACCGCCAAAGGGGGGATTGCCCTGGCCATTACTCAACAGATGCACCTACCAATTCGCTTCATCGGTGCTGGGGAAGGGTTAGAGGATCTGCGTCCTTTTTCCAGTTACGAGTTTGTGGAAGCCCTCTTGAGTGAGTATTGAGGTACTCCCTCTGCATCGGAGAATGGGCGAGATGCCTAGCGCTCTTCCCAGGCTGCCAGGATATGCCCGCACACAGCGAACCTTATTCTGGAGTGCTGGGGTGGTAGCAACTCGGTGAGGGTCTCAACGGCATGCGCCAGGTGAGCACCCTGGTAGCCATTCACAGCCGGGAGCTAGGGATCCAAGCCTTACAAGCGCAAAACTTAACAATAGCCTGGTGGGTGGTGAAGTTTTTCAACACCTATCTACGGGCAGTGATCAACAGCCAAAATATTCGCACCGGCTACAACCTGCTTAAACAGTATCGCCTGTTGGCTGAAGCTGCACTCCGCAACGGTCAAGATGCTCTGGTGCCGCAGGTTGCCGGTTACTTTCGTTACTACAGCTTGATTGCTTATAAAGCAGGTCTATTTTTTCTCTCCGAAACCCTTGGTTTTGATCTAGGCTTACTGGTGCAGCTCAGCTGTGCTCTTCGCTCAAATCCTACAGAAGCCATTTTGCAAGTCTTGCTCCGTCTGGATCTAGACCTGAGCCACAGGAAACCACTTTGCGTGGGATCCGAAAACCTAGGTGCGGCTGGCTGCCTATTTTCTCAGCTGTGGACGTGAGGAGCTGGCCAAATTCATTGACTTAGAATTGACTTAGATATGCACCAAGAGCCCTTGGTAGGCTTGCAAATTATTCGGCAGGAATTGCAATCCACCACCGCCGAATTTTGGGAATTTACGGATCGGGGCGAGAATTTCTACTATCTGGATCCAACGCTGCACCCTTATGTTGATCAGTTCTTTGGCTGGTTCCCGCTGCTCTTTTCCCAGGCTGGGCCGGAGCCAGTGTATCCTCCCGGATCCCTAGAGCTTCCCTAACCCACAGCAAGGGTTAAAAGTCTAGGGTCTAGAGTGGGAGACGCGAGCAGTTGATGGATCGTTCTTTTGTTGCCGTTCCAGATGGGTTGTCCCATGCGTCATTTTGAGAACCAAAGCGGCCTCAATGCTTCCCCCCGCTTCGGAATGGGTTACCTGCCGGGCTCCAGCGATTTTATGCAGTTTCGCCGGGATCCCCATTTGCTGCCCTTTTTGGCCTTGAGCCTGCTGATTATGGGGTTGGCCATACCTCTGTTTGTGCTTGCGGGGGTGGATCCCAGCTTAGATGGCTGTGATGAGAGCTTTTATGCCCAAATGGCCCGTGAGCTGTTGCGGGGGAGCAGCTGGCTGGGGCCGACTTTCTTGGGAGAACCCTTTTTTGAGAAACCTCCCCTCCTGACGTGGAGTGTGGCCCTGAGCTTTGCCCTATATGGAGTGAGTGAGTGGGCGGCTCGGCTGCCCGGGATCCTCGCGGCGTTGATTTCGATCCCACTCATCGGCTGGATTGGACGGTTTTTTCTGCCGGTGCGGGCTGCCGTGTTAGGTATGATCGCTCTGCCCTTGTGTTACCTGTGGGTGCAGCAGGGGCGCTTAGTGGGTCAGGATGTACCTCTTACCTGCCTGGAGTTGATTGGGATCTTGGCTTTGGTCAACGGGATCCACGGCCACAAGCGTTGGTTTTGGCTGATGGGGCTGGCTTTGGGCTTAGGTCTGCTGATGAAAAGTGCCATGATCCTGCTACCGGGAGTAGCACTCTTGCCCTACCTGGTCCAGCAACGGCGCCACTGGGTGGGGAGAGCGCAGTTTTGGCTGGCGCTGTTGTTAGGGGTGGGGATGTTTGGGCTGTGGTTGGGCTTGGCTTGGCAAGTGTACGGCCTGCAGGTTGTGGCCACCTTGGTGGGCAAGGTGCGAGATCTAGGCACCGAGCCTTTTCACGCTGATGCTACCGGCCCGTATTACTTCTGGCATATTCCGCTGCATGGCTTTCCTTGGACGGTTTTGGGTCTGCTGGGTGGGGTTTTGTTGGTGCGGCAGAAACCCGGCTCCACGCTGCTGATCTGGTCTTTCCCGCTGCTGCTGCTGCTGCTGTTGCAGGCTTACCCCACCAAAACCCCCTACTACACGGTGCAGCTTTATCCCTGGTTGGCGCTCTTGGCCGGTGTCACCCTGGATCAAGCTCTGCAGATGCGGGAGCAGCCCCGCTTAAGCGGGATCCTCTCTTGGGGGTTGGCAGCGGTGGGTCTGTTGCTGCTCGGACTGGGGGTGACGGTGATCCTGGAGGTGGAGGGGCTTGAACTCCTGCAGCCCCATGCTGGGCCATTGCTGGCAGTTGGCCTCCTGTACATCCTCCTGCCGGTGATTTGGAGTTGGCGGCGGGTGCTGCACTATGCCGCTGGATTGTGGATGGGGACCCTCTTGACCGGCAGCCTTGTTACCTTGGTTACCATTGTCCTGCGGCCGGATTTTGGCAATTTCAACCCCGCTTTTGCCCGAATAGACTGGGAACAGCTGTTGCCGGGATCCCAAGAGATAGCCGTTGATATTGGGCGGAGCGGCTTAGCGGATGTGTGTCAGGCTCAAGCAGTTGCCTTTTATACGCCTAACCCTGGCCTTTGGGTGGATGATCAAGCCTTACGGCGAGGGGAGCATGGCGCCCACCTTTGGGTCTCGCCGGTGCAAGCGGAGCAGGTGGAGCTAGCGACCTTGGGGTTACAACCCTTGGCGCAGGTAGAGGGCTGGCAACTGATGCGCCGCTCTAGCCCCGAACCGGATCAGGCCGTTGAAGCGGTGGAGGAAAAAACCACGGCTCCCCCACAGTAAAGCTTACCAATGAGCGAGGTAGGTCAATGGGCCAACGGACCTGGATTCTGCAAGGATTGGCTTTGCTGGTGGCGCTGCTGTTTGTAGCAGGGGTGATTCTCTTGGCGGGGGCCTCACCGCTGCAGGTGGCCCACACCATGTGGAGGGGGGCATTTGGCACACAAGCCCAGTTGGGGCGGGTTTTGGCCACCTTGGCTCCCCTCTCTCTCTGCTGCTGCGGGTTGGTGTTTACCTTCATTGCCGGCCTCTACAACCTGGGAATTGAAGGGCAGATGACCGTCGGAGCAATTGCGGCGATGTTCCTGTTGCGATTGCCAAATAGCCATCTGCCACCGGCTCTGGCTATCTCTTTGGCGCTTGTAGCCGGGATCCTGGGAGGAGCAGGCTGGGGCTGGCTGGCCGGCATTCTAAATGTCTTTGGGCGGGTAAACGAGATTTTTGCCGGCCTAGGGCTGAACTTTGTGGCTCAGGGCTGGGTGCTCTACCTAATTTTGGGGCCTTGGAAGCGACCGGGGGTAGCCTCCATGAGTGGGACAGAATTGCTGGATCCCAGCCTGTGGTTACCCACTTGGGGCCGTTCTGAGGCCAGTCCGGTGGCGTTGCTGCTGGCGCTGCTGGCCTTGGTCTTAACGGTGATGGTGGTGCGCAACACCCGCTTTGGCTTGCAGTTGCGGGCGGTGGGGAAAAATCCTTTGGCTGCCTTTCGACTGGGGATCCCTTCCACACAGCGGCTGATGATGGCCTTTGGCTGCTGTGGAGCCCTGGCGGGGCTGGCCGGAGCTTTACAGGTTTTGGCCTTGTTCCACCGTTTGATCCCAAATATCTCCAGCAACTTGGGCTTTTTGGCTTTGTTGGTGGTGATGTTGGCGGGCTATAACCCGCTGCTGATTTTGCCCATTGCTTTTTTCTTCAGCAGCCTCAATATCGGCAGCTTGCAACTGCCCCTCTCGTTACAGTTGGAATCTTCTTTAGCCGGGGTGATTCAGGGATCCCTGGTCTTGTCTGTGCTCCTGGCCCAGGGGATCAGCCGCCGTTACCAGCAAAGCAGAGGTTCCCTGCCGGAATCGCCCTAGACATTGCCATACACCGGGATCACCGCCCCCCGCAGATCCCGCGCCGCTTCCGAGACCAAAAAGGCCAGCACTTGCCCTAGCGACTCTGGCTTCACCCACAACTCGGCTTGTTCAGACCCCATAGCGGTTCGATTGGCCGGCGTATCGATAATGCTCGGCAAAACAACATTGGCGGTGATATCCGTCCCCTTGGTTTCGGCAGCAATGGTACGGGTCAGAGCCACCACCCCTGCTTTAGAAGCACAGTAGGCAGCCAATTGGGCACCGGGTTCCACCGCCCCCCGGGATCCCACCGTCACAATCCGCCCGTAGCCCTGCTGCCACATTTTCCGCAGGCTGTGCTTACAGACCAAAAAGGTAGTAGTCAGGTTGAGGTCAAGATCTCTGTACCAATCCTCCAGGCGGTATTCATGGGTGGGTCCCAGGGCAAAGCCTCCCACCAAATGGATTAACCCATCCACCCGCCGCATACTGTCAATCACTTGGATAACTGCAGCTTCATCCTGCAAATCCACCTGGACAAAGCGCATCCGCTGCAAAGCATTGGCCGGCAGAATTTCCCGCAAGGCTGCGAGTTTTTTCTCTTGGCGATAGGTCAAAGTCAGCTCTGCCCCCGTAGCCAACACCGACGGGATAACCCCCAGCCCCAAACCACCAGTACCCCCCGTTACTAAAATCTGCTTGCCCTGCATCACTCTGTTCCTCAGAAAAAACCAATCCTCACCCTAGCGCGGTTCTTTCCTCAGCAGCGGCAGGCTCTCTTACCCAATCCAACACCAGATCACTCAAGGCCAGCCAATCCGGTAGATCCAGCTCCTCGGCGCGCGCATCTGGGTTGAGGTTAAGCTGGGTCAGAGCCGCCAACACCAGATCCCGTTCCACCAGACTTTGCAGAGCATTAACCAGCTTCTTGCGGCGAGTGGAAAACCCCTGCTGAATCAACCGGTTAAACCAGCGAGGATCCCGGGCAGGAGTAGGAGCAGGACGGGGACTGAGGCGAATCACAGCAGACTCTACCTTGGGTGGGGGCTTAAAGGCACCAGGAGGCACGGTACAAATCTGTTCACACTCGGCCAAGTAGCGGGTGCGCAAACTCATGGCCCCATAGGCTTTGCTGCCGGGGGTAGCCTGCAGACGGTCTGCCAGCTCCTTTTGCACCAGCAGAACCATCCGCTCAAATTGCCGCACCGGCTGGGCCGGGGATCCCAGCACCTTCTGCAGGATAGGACTGGTCAGGTTGTAGGGGATATTGGCCACCAAAAGACGAGGTTCCTTGGGCAAAGGCAGCCGTAGAAAGTCTCCCTCCAGCAAATGAAAGCGAGGCTGATCGGCAAAGCGTTTGTGCAACAACCGACAGAGATCCCGGTCAATTTCCACCGCCAAAACCTCCACCCCACAGGCCAACAACCGCTGGGTTAACTGCCCCGTACCAGGGCCAATCTCCAGCACCCAGACCGGATCCCCACCCGCTTGAGCCCGATCCAAATGGGCAGCCCGTAGAATCGCCTCATGAACCGAGGCATCTTGAAGCCAGTGTTGGCCAAAGCGTTTGCGAGGGTAGGGCATAGGAGCTCATTGCTGCACAGGCCGATGGGGAGAGGACACCAGAGCGGGATCCGTATTTTCCCCTTCCGCCACCGCAGAAACAGGTGGAGCAGCGGTAGACTGGCCCTCTTCTCCACTCAGCAGGGGCTTGCGGTAAAGGGGCACTGTAAACGTAACCGTGGATCCCAGCCCTTCTCCCAAGCTGTAGAAGTTAATCTCCCCCCCCATGGCCTCCACCAGCCGTTGGCTGATCGCCAGCCCCAAGCCTGTGCCGCCGTACTGGCGGGTGGTAGAGCCATCCACCTGGGTAAAGGCTTGAAACAGCCGCTGCTGCTTTTCCAAAGAAACGCCAATCCCTGTATCGATCACCCGAATGCGAGCAAAAAAGAGGTTACCAGGAATAATATCGGCTCGCACGGTTACAGAGCCGGCCGGTGTAAACTTAATGGCATTGCCCACCAAATTCAGCAGCACCTGCAACAGACGTTGGTAATCCCCCAACAGCAAAATTTGATCCGGTGTATTGGGCAGATGAAAGCTCAACTTTAAACCCTTTTGACTGGCCTGCAAACTGGTTTTAGCCTCTACATCCTTAAAAAGGAGCCGCAAATCACAGGGCTGGGATTCCAGCTGCATCTTCCCGGCTTCAATCTTGGCAATATCCAAGACATCATTGATCAAAGCCAGTAGGTGCAAAGCGGAGCGATAGGCTTCCCGTAAAAAATCCAGCTCTTCCTCTCGGTCTTCAGCCATACCGTCTAGCACCAACTTAATGAAGCCAATAATGCCGTTCAAAGGGGTACGCAACTCGTGGGAGGTATTGGCTAGAAATTGGCTCTTCAGTTGGTTGGCCGATTCCGCCTGAGCGCGGGCCTGTTCCAGTTCTTTGTTTTTCTGACGCAGAGTTTGGTTGGCCAATTGCAGACGGGTGGCCAACTGACGACTTTGATCCAGCAAAATGGCATGGGCAATGGCAGTACCCAAGTAGGTGGAAATGCTTTGCAGCACCTGAATGTGGCCCGCTTGCCAGATAGGCTCTACCTCAGGGTTGAGAATTTCCAACCACAGCAAGCTGTTGGCATACCCCTGGTAAGACATGGCAATCACCAGGTTGCGGCCCGCCTCGACCGGTTCTTCTTGTTTAAGGGCCTGTAACAAGAGAGGGTAATCCGCCAGCCGCAGGGTTTGATGGAGCAGGGAAGCAGCTTCAGGATGTTGGCAATACTCCGCAGCAACCGTTACAGAATCGTGCCCCACCTCATAGAGCGCCATCAGGCAGCGATCCACCCCAAACAGTTGTCCCAGCTGATCCACCGTCTGCTGACACAGTTGGCGGATATCCAGGGAATGGCGGATATTGCGCATGAACTGGGTCGTGATCCCCTGCACCGGATCAGACAGAATAGGATACGGCTGGCTACTCAGACTGCTGGGTCGTCCAGCTATGGATAAAGGCGTTGCGCCCAGCAACTTGCCCACTACCGAGATGGCGACCACCTCCCCTTCCATATCCCGCACAGGATTGAGAGAAAGGTGAAGGTGTAGCTTGTAGCGGGGAGAAAGCACCTGACATGGGTACTGGAGGGGATCCCCAGTTTCAAGTACCTGCCTGAACTTGGCCTCGTACTCTCCTGGATTGGCCAGCTCCCAGGCTTGCTGTCCGCTCAAAATCTGCTGCGGGTAAATGGCATACTTTTCTGCCTCCTCCCAGTAGAAGCTCCAGAAACGCTTCTGCCGATCCTGGGTGTAAAACAGTGGATCAAGCCGCAGAACGCTCAGGGAAGAGGATGCCGCCATAACCAAGCCTCAGGTTTTCACAGACGGAGCAGAATTAGCAGCAGTACCCGTAGAATTGAGACGGGCAAAGATCATTCGGCCCGCTGAGGTCTGAATAGCACTGGTAACCACCACAGAGCGGGTTTTGCCCAGAGAACCTTGCCCCTCTTCCACCACCACCATCGTGCCGTCCTCCAGGTAGCCCACCCCCTGCCCCGGTTCTTTTCCTTCGCGTGTGATCTTGATGTCGAGGCTGTCGCCGGCAATATAAAGAGGTCGGAGAGCTTCCGCCAACTCATTCACATTCAGCACCTTGACATCCTGCACCATGGCCACCTTCTTCAGGCTGAAATCGGTGGTCAACAGTGTTCCTCCAACCGCTTGGGTGAGTCGGATCAACTTCTCGTCCACAGTAGTGAGATCAGGATAATCGGCTTCGTGAATCACAAACCGTTCTGGATAGTCTTGCCGGAGCGACTGTAGGGTATCCAGACCCTTACGTCCGCGCTCCCTTTTTTGAGGGTCGGCTTTGTCGGCGATGGTTTGCAATTCCGTCAGCACAAACTTAGGTACTACCAACGTACCCTCTAGAAAGCCGGTCTCAATCAACCGGGCGACACGACCATCAATAATCGAGCTGGTATCCAGAACCTTGGGACTGGCGGCCACCACATTGCCCTCTGCCCACGCCTGCAGAGCATAGTTGGGGTTAAACAGCCGCAATAGTGAGGGGCCGTGGGTATCGGCCAAGCTCACCCCCAAGTAAGCGAAGGCCAAACTGAAAAAGACCGAGGCCAGTGGCTCGATGAAGCTGTTGAGCTGCTGGGGCAAAGGCAGTAAATAGACAGGAGCCATAGCCAAGTTGGCAATCACCAGTCCGATCACCAACCCTACTGACCGAGTAATCAAAATATCTGGCGGCAGCGAACGCACATTGGCCTCGAAGCGTCGATAACTCCAGCGCACAATGGAGCCCGTCACCAGGCCGACCAAGACCCCAAAGCCGCTGGTAACAATGCGTGCCCCCTCTATATTCGCACCCTGGGTAACGGTGGGGGGAAGTAAATCCAGACCGTAAAACCCGAGGCCGGCTCCGGCCAGCATAAAGATCGTGATCAGTAAGGCATCTAGCATAGGGAAGAAGGTGGCCCTGCTCAGAATGAATTGGGGATGCTACCAGCAATAGGCAAATCTGCTTCCTATTCTAGACATTGGTGTTCAAGGGATCCCTAACCTTCAGACGCAAGGAAGAAGCAGACTATGCTGAATAATAGCGATCGCGTCAGCAGGGTGTAACACTTTCCCACATTGGCTGGAGTGGCTTGGAAAAATCGCTACAATCAGAATCTAAGGAGGATGAAGGCAACTATGGCACAAGCATTGGAACTGAACCGGGCTAACATCGAAAAAGTGCTGGATGAGCTACGTCCTTACCTAATGGCCGATGGAGGCAACGTGGAGTTGGTGGAAATCGACGGCCCGGTTGTCAAGCTGCGTCTACAGGGCGCCTGTGGTGCCTGCCCTAGCTCCACTATGACCTTAAAAATGGGTATTGAACGAAAGCTACGGGAGAGCATTCCCGACATCTTAGAGGTGGAACAGGTGTTTTGAAGTAGGTTTCTTAGCTTGGCCCTCAGACTGTTCTATTTCTCGATTCCTAACCTCAGCCCATGTCCATCCTCATCTCCATCGCCATTCTTGCCCTGCTGATCCTGGTCCATGAGGCAGGTCACTTCGCGGCAGCCAAGTTGCAAGGGATCCATGTCAACCGTTTCTCCCTAGGTTTTGGGCCGGTTCTGTGGCGCTACCGGGGCAAGGAGACAGAGTATGCCATCCGCGCCCTACCTTTGGGGGGCTATGTGGGTTTTCCCGATGATGATGAGGATTGTCCTTATCCGAAAGATGACCCTGACCTGTTAAAAAATCGCCCCGTTTTGGATCGGTTGGTGGTGATGGGGGCTGGGGTGATGGCCAACTTGGTTTTTGCCTACCTGGTGTTGGTGCTGATGTTTGCCTCCATTGGGATCCCATCAGTGGCGCGCATCCATCCCGGTATTCTTGTTCCTCAGGTGATGCCTGGAAGTCCGGCTGAAGTAGCAGGGATAAAGCCAGGAGATGTGGTGCTGCAGGCTGCCGATCAGGATTACAGTACGGTAACGGATGAGACAAGCGCTCTTTCGGCTTTGAATCAGTTTCAGGAGCTGATCCGCAGCAGTGAAGGTCAGCCTATCCCCCTGCAGATTGAGCGGGGAGAGGCGGATCGCCTACAGCTAACGGTGATCCCTCAAGCTCGTGAAGGCTCGGTGGTGATCGGGGTTAACTTGGCCCCCAACCAGGAGACGGTGTTGCGTCGAGCCGAGAGCCTAGGGGAGGTTTTCTCGGAAGCAGGAGCAGCCTACCAGCGGGTGGTCATGCTGAATGTCAATGGCTTGCGCCAGCTGCTGCAAAACTTCCAAACTACAGCCACCCAGGTGTCTGGCCCGGTGGGCATTGTCAAAATCGGTGCTGACTTGGCCCGTGATGATGCGGCTAGCCTATTTAATTTCACGGCCTTGATCAGCATTAACCTTGCTATTCTCAACCTTTTGCCTTTGCCTGCTTTGGACGGCGGTCACATTGCTTTTCTGATTCTGGAGGCCATCCGCGGCAAACGCTTGCCCAAAACCTTGGAAGATCGCGTCATGCAAACTGGCTTGGTGCTGCTACTGGGCTTAGGGGTTGTCCTGATTTTCAAGGACACAATCGCCATTGTGACTGGGGCCGGCTAGGTGACGGTCAAGATGGCTAGCAAGCGTGCCCTACGCCAACGGGCTTTGGAGATTTTAATCCGGCTGAAGCGGCATTATCCTAACTCTACCTGTGCCCTTCACTACCAGACGCCACTACAACTGCTGGTGGCTACCATTCTTTCTGCCCAATGCACGGATGAGCGGGTAAACCGCGTCACCCCTGAACTGTTTCGTCGCTTTCCGGATGCCCAGGCTTTGGCCTCTGCTCCGCGGGAAGAAATTGAGGCCTTGATCCACTCCACCGGTTTCTACCGCAACAAGGCCAAGCACATTCAGGAGGCCTGTCGGAAGATCCTGACGGATTTCGGTGGTGAACTGCCGCGCACCATGCCGGAGTTGCTCACCCTACCGGGGGTAGCTCGCAAAACCGCCAATGTGGTTCTGGCCCATGCTTTTGGTGTCAATGCCGGGGTCACTGTCGATACCCATGTTAAGCGCCTCAGTCGCCGCCTTGGCCTCACCGAGCATGAGGATCCCGTGCGCATTGAAAAGGATTTGATGCAGTTGTTGCCCCAATCGGATTGGGAAAACTGGTCGATTCGCTTGATTGACCATGGGCGGGCCATCTGCGATGCCCGTAAGCCTCTGTGTGAGCAATGCTTTCTGGCGGATCTTTGTCCTACCTCTTCTGCCCTCTTGCAGCCGGTGCGCCCCCAAAGCAAAGCTAAAATGACGGCGGGTCAGCCCACATCCCAGCAGAATCTAGGAGATGTCAATCAATAAACCTGACAGGATCACCGCACATTCAGTCCTCTAACCGAAAGCTGACAAGGGCACAGCCATAGTGCCTCTGTTGAGAGAGACCGAAGGGCCGACAGTTTGGTTGCACTCAGTTGCGTCACATGGGGATCAGACTTCTTCTTGGATCCGACTACCACGGTTGCCCCAAGCTGGTTCAGCAGGCTCTGGCTCATTTGCCTCAGGTAGATGCCTACATCAACTGTGGCGATTTTTGCTCAAAAGCCGGAAAACCCTCCCGCAAAGCAACTCAGGGATTTCATCCTGCTGCCCAAGCAGAAGTTGAGCAGTTGCACTCTTTTCTCCAGGCTGTGGATCAACTCCAGAAGCCCTGGCTTTTTCTACCTGGCAACCATGACCCAGCAGCGTCGGTTCTGGCCTCTTTGGCAGGAACCTACGGAAAAGCTATCACTGAGTCCTGCTGTTTTGAATGGATAGGACTACGGGTTTTGGCTGTACCCTGGACCCCTCCCTGTGGCTGGAGCTGGCCACTCACCTCTAGCCATTTGCAACAGCTGCTCACCCTTTTTGAAGAACCTCCTTACCCGATTGATCTGCTGATTACCCATGCCCCGCCCCGGGGACTTTTGGATGAAGCAGGAAAATGGTATCACCGTCGTACGCCAACACTGCGTCCACTCCTGGATCGGCTGCAACCTCGCTATTATCTGTGTGGGCACATGCATTGGGATGGCGGGAAAGTGGAGCGGTGTGGACCCACCCTGGTGATCAATGCTGCTCTACACAATATGGTGCTCGAGATACACTGATGAAGCCTTTATCTGTGCTTTGTGTCCATGCCCCGTCCTTTGATTTTGGCCAGCAGCAGCCTGGGGAAATTGCGGGAATTTGCCGCCTTCTTTCAGGATCACATCCCCGGCTGGACACTGCACTTGAAGCCGGCTGAGTTGGAAGTGGAGGAAACGGGGACAACCTTTGTAGAAAATGCCCGGTTGAAAGCAACAACGGTGGCAAAAACCCTGGGAGAATGGACCCTGGCCGATGATTCAGGGTTATCGGTTCAGGCCCTTAACGGTGCTCCCGGGATCCACTCGGCCCGCTACGCTGCCACCGATGCTGCTCGGATTGAACGATTGCTCAAGGAAATGGAGGGGATCCCCAATCGCCAAGCCACTTTTCACTGTGCCCTCGCCCTGGCAGATACGCAGGGGCAGGTGCGGGTTCAGGTGGAGGGGGTATGTGAGGGCGAGATCTTAACCCAGCCTCGGGGTGAGGGAGGGTTTGGCTACGACCCGCTCTTTTGGGTACCTGAGGTAGGGCTGACCTTTGCGGAAATGAGCCCGGCCCAGAAAGCGGAGATTGGCCATCGCGGCAGGGCCTTGCAAGCCCTGAAGGAACAGTTGCTTATGTTGGGCACCGCTCTGGGCTAGGTTGGTGTAGGCAGAGTTTGTAGGGATGCCGCTTTTGCGTTGGGAGTTGAGAGATGACCTTTGCTGGGGATCAAGATTCCACTTGGGATGCGAACATGCCGACAGGCAATCGGGAAGAGGAAGGCAATGCCGAGGCTACGGGAGAGGGATCCCGGCCTGGTGTGGATGGCTTGACTTCTGGAGAGGGCCGTCGCACCCCGCCCCCCTTACCTGATCAGGATCTTCCACCCCGCCCTACTGACTCCGCCGAGAATCGTTCTGAGGATTGGCTGGATTCTGACCAGGCGCAGTCCTCTTTCCGCCGCTCTAGCCGGGAAGCACGAGAAGCTGCTGTGGGATCCGCATCCCCGCGGGAACGTTCTAGCGCCGGTCGTGCCGGGCAAGCTTTGGTGCCTCGCCGACCTGTCTCCGGTAGCCGTAGCTATGAGGGATCCCGATCCCGATCCCGATCCCGATCCACCCGTTCTGCTTATACCGGCTCCTACCGCAGTGAATCCGGCTATGGCAGCAGCTACAACCGTTCCGTTGCTTCGGGATACACCTCTAGCTATAGCTATGTTGGTGGGGGCGGTTCTGGCACAGGGGTAGGAGGCGGTGCTGCCCGCGGGGGGCTTTCTCCCTCCAACTTGACGGTGGTGGCCTTGGTGGCGCTGCTGGCTTTTTTCGGGGGCTTTGCCATTCGCAACATCTTTGCCGAAAGTGGTGGTTTTGATGATGAACGCCCCATCCGGGCTGCCAATGTGCCGGAAGCCTTTCGGGACTTTTGTTTTGCTTACAACGGCACAGCCTCCTTTACGGTGGTGGAGCTGACCAGTGTCTCGGCCCTGACCATGGCTTCGGTGCCCATCTACAAAATGGACACTTGCACAATTCCGGTTAGCCAAACCGCCAACGCCCTGCAAGCTCTTGGCATTCGCGGACGAGCCAGTACCCTTGGCCCCCAATTGGGGGGTTCCAATCTGACCTTAATTCAGATCCCGCTGGCCAGTGGTTTGGCGCGGGCCATTTACAACCAGTTCCCTATCTTGACCAACCAGGGTAACGAAGCGCAGGTGTTGTCCCAACTGGAAACGGCCATCAACACTGCCCTCAGGTCGAATGTAGAAGGATTGGCTCTGCAAAGCCTGGAGGCTACCAATATCCCGGATGTGTATGTGATGGTGCCGGGACACTCCTTTAATTTGCAACCTCAACTTAACCTGCGTTGAACCCCTCCGTGCAGCTCCGATCTGGCCTGTTCATCACCCTGGAAGGGGGAGAAGGGGTGGGCAAAACCACGCAACAAGCCCTTTTGGCAGGACGGCTGCAAAAGGAGGGATACACCTGTCTGTGCACCCGTGAGCCGGGAGGGACTGTCCTCGGGCAAAAATTGCGAGCGCTGCTGCTACACGGGGATCCCATTGAGCCACTGGCAGAGTTGCTGCTGTATGCAGCGGATCGGGCGGAGCATGTGCAAACCCGGATTCATCCCGCTTTAGCGGCAGGGCAGGTGGTGGTTTGTGACCGCTTCACCGACTCCACCCTGGCCTATCAGGGCTATGGGCGCGGCCTTGACTTGAATCTGATTCGGCAGGTGAACCAACTGGCCACGGGCAACTTGCAACCCCACCTCACCCTTTGGCTGGATTTGCCCCCACAACTGGGCCTAAAGCGAGCCTGCTCCCGAACCACCTCCCCCGCTGGACCAGCCTCTCTCCCTGGAGACCGCATGGAGCAAGCCCACCTGTCTTTCCACCAGCGGCTGTACCAGGGTTTTCAAGAGCTGGCAGCCGCAGAACCGCAGCGCATTGTCCGCATCGATGCCCAGGGATCCCCTCAAGAGGTAGCAGAGCGCATTTGGGCGGTGGTTAAGAGCCGCCTAGCCCAGGGCTGAGCCATCTGTCTTGGTCGCTGCTCCGCTTACTCATCCCTTGGGCTCAAGGTTAAGCTTGGGTTAAGATATAAAAGCCCTTGGGTGGAGCAGCCCTAAGGTTAAGCAAGTGATGGGTTGACAAGGACATTCCGGCGGTGACTCCAATTATTACTGAGCAGAGGATCTTACTTTCATCCTCAGCGGCACCCACTTTGGCCTCAGAAGCCCACTGCCTTTTAAAGCGGCAGTGGCAACGGCTGCAAAAGCACGTGGCCCGGGTACTGGGCCATCATGAAGAGGCGGTCGAGTCCCTCCATCAAATTCGGGTGACCCTACGACGCATGAGTACTTGGGTGCAGGTTTTTCAGGGATCTGTGAAGCTACCCAAACCCTTCAAGCGGATCCAGAAGCTAGCTAGCGCCCTCGGTCAGCAACGGGATTTGGATGTACTGCTGGAGATCCTCCAAGAACCCTGCTGGGAGGGGATCCGGCCAACGCAGCAAGTGGAATGGCAACAGCTGAGGGCAAACCTATCCCGTCGTCGGGCCAAAGCCGAAGACCGCTCCCATCAGATTTTGCAAGACCCTGCCTTTCTCAAGTTGCAAGCCGCCTGTGAAGAGTGGCTCGCTCATCCCCGCTACACTCCGCAAGCCCAACTTCCTCTGCAAGAAAGTTTGCCTCATTTACTCACCCCACTGTTGGCCAAATGGCTACTGCAACCGGGCTGGCGGATCCCGTCGGTTCCCCACACGAGATCTGAAACCAAGCAATTGCATGAGCTACGCAAAGCCGGCAAACAGCTGCGCTATCAGCTAGAGTTCTTTGCAGATTGCTACGGCAAAGGGGTACAAGAATGGCTGCAAGCCCTAAGAACCCTACAGGATCAACTGGGTCGTTTCCACGATTTACAGGTTTTGCAGGAGTACTTAGATCCTGACTCGAACCTAAAAGAGGTTTTACAAGCTCAGCAGGCTTTGACTTTACAGGATTGGCCACTCCTCCGGCTGCAATACCTCTCCCCTCAACAGCAGCAGCAACTTTATCAAATGCTTCTGACTCCCCTTTCAGCTGAAACGGCCCAGCCAGCGACCCAGTAGCTACTCAGGGGTCTAGGAATCGATTTCCCAGCACAAACCTACCGAAGCCCTCCCGGGCTTGCTGGCTGTTTCACCCTTATTTTACCTACAGAGCACTAGGAGGATAAGCCACCGTCTGGGCTTGAGCAGAATCCGTCAGTTCTGTGCCCTCTTCTGAAGGCGGGATTACCTGCCAGAACTGCGGTAGGTAACGCTCCCAATCCCGGAGGATCCCCTCCGCTTTCGGAGAATGGGTGAAGCGATAGTGCTCTTGGATCAGCCCCTTCAGTTGCGCTTCTGCCGCCGCAGTCTGTACCCGCTGAATACGCACAATCTCGCCATTCACCTTGGCAGGGAAGTTACCCTGTTCATCCAGCACATAGGCCAAACCCCCGGTCATGCCGGCCCCCAAGTTGCGACCCACACGACCTAGCACCACCACCACGCCACCGGTCATGTACTCGCAGCAATGATCGCCGGCCCCCTCGATCACGGCCTGGGCCCCGGAGTTGCGCACCCCAAAGCGTTCTCCTGCCTGCCCATTGGCAAAAAGGTATCCTCCTGTGGCCCCATACAAACAGGTGTTGCCGAGAATAACGTTCTCTGAGGGATCCCGTTGCGCCTCTCTAGGCGCCAGCAGGATGATCTCACCCCCACACATGCTCTTGCCCACATAATCGTTGGCTTCTCCGATCAAGGTGAGACGCATTCCCGCTAAGGTAAAGGCTGCAAAGCTCTGGCCAGCACTGCCAACAAAGCGCAGATCCAACTGCCCTCCCTGCTGGGCAAAGCCAGTATCCCCGTACAGCCGGGCAATCACTCCGGCAATCCGTCCACCCACACAGCGATCGGTGTTCACAATCGAGATCTCGAGCGTTGCTGTCCCGCAGGTCTCTAGGGCTTTCTGAATCTCCGGCCTAGCCAGAATCTCATCATCCAGCACCGGACCGTTGGAATGCACCGGCTCATGGGCTAACCACTCCGGCAGGGTGCCAGCTGGGGTAGCAGGGATCCCAAGCAAACCATCCAAACTCAAGGAATGGGTTTTGGTTAGCACAGCCTCCGCCCGTGGACAGAGCAGGTCCACCCGCCCGATCACCTCCGCCAGGGAGCGGTAGCCCAGTTGGGCCAAAATCTGCCGCACCTCTTCGGCCACAAAAGTAAAGAAGGTTACCACATGCTCCGGTGTACCGGGGAAGCGCTTACGCAGCTCCTCCTTCTGGCTGGTTACCCCAACAGGACAATTGTTGGTGTGGCAGACACGCGCCATAATACAGCCCTCGGCAATCATGGCCACCGTACCGAAGCCAAACTCCTCTGCCCCCAGCATGGCCGCCATCACCACCTCCCAACCGGTGCGAATGCCACCATCTACCCGCAAAATTGAACGATGCCGCAGGCCATTCTCCAGAAGCGCGCTGTGCACCTCCGCCAGGCCCAGCTCCCAAGGTACCCCGGCATGCTTGATGGAACTCAAGGGGGAAGCGCCCGTCCCTCCCTCATGGCCGGAGATCTGAATAATATCGGCATTGGCTTTGGCCACCCCGGCTGCCACTGTACCGATGCCGATTTCCGAAACCAGCTTCACAGAAACTTTGGCCTGGGGGTTGATTTGGTGTAAGTCAAAAATCAGTTGCGCCAGATCTTCGATCGAATAAATATCATGGTGGGGCGGCGGCGAGATCAAGGTCACCCCCGGCTTGGAACGACGCAGCTTGGCAATGTAGGGGCTGACCTTTTTGCCCGGCAGTTGTCCCCCTTCTCCTGGCTTGGCCCCCTGGGCTACCTTAATTTCAATTTGCTGAGCATTGATTAAGTACTCCGGGGTTACCCCAAAGCGACCGGACGCCACCTGTTTGATGGCCGAGCTGGCACTGTCTCCCGGCTTCAGACCCTTTAGATGGGGAAAGCGTAGGGAAGTGCCATCCGCAGTCACATCCGTGATGACTAGGTACCGCTCCGGATCCTCCCCTCCCTCACCGGAGTTGGATTTGCCACCGATGCGGTTCATAGCAATGGCTAGAGTTTCGTGGGCCTCACGGCTGAGGGCCCCCAAAGACATCCCCCCCGTTGCGAAGCGTTTGAAAATTTCGCAAGCCGGCTCCACCTCCTGCACAGGAATCGGATCCCGGTCGCTCCTGAAGTCCAACAGATCCCGTAGCGCCGTAGGTGTGCGATTGCGTAGGTGAGCTCTGTAGGTTTCGTAATGGGAGGGTTGACCGGATTCGATGGCTTTGTGCAGCAGTTTGGCCATTTCCGGACTGTTGATGTGGTACTCCCCCTTAGGGCGAGCTTGGATAAACCCAAAGTTTTCCAGCTTCTTCACACTCAATTCGGGGAAAGCTCGCTGATGATTAAACATGCCCTCCTGAGCCAGATCCGCCAAGGTCATCCCCCCTACCCGCGACACAGTGCCTCGGAAGGCAATATCAATGACCTCTGAGCTGAGACCGATAGCCTCAAAGATTTGGGCGCCGTGATAACTAGACAGCAGAGAAATACCCATCTTGGAGAGAATCTTGAGTAACCCCGCTTCAATCCCAGCTCGATACTTGAGCTGTGCCTCCTTCAGAGAAAGACGGGGCAATTTACCGGCTTCCATCTGAGCCTGGGTTTTGGGTTTATGCCTCCACTGTCGCACCGATTCATAGGCCAAGTAGGGACAAACCGCACTGGCCCCATAGCCGATCAAACAGGCAAAATGATGCGTACTCCAGCACTGGCCGGTTTCCACCACCAGAGAGGTTCGCAGGCGCAACCCTTGCTGGATCAGATGGTGATGGATGGCACCCACCGCCAACAGGGGCGGTACCAAAGCCTGCTCAGCATTCAAGCCCCGATCCGAAAGGATGAGAATCTCTGCCCCAGAGCGGACAGCTGCCACCGCCTCCTCACACAGGGATCCCAGGCGAACTTTTAAGCCTTCCGGGCCGTCGGCAACTGGGTAGAGAATCTTCAGGGTTTCACAGGGGAAAGGGGTATGTTTAAGAGCCTCCAGCTCCGCTTCGTTAAGAACCGGACTGCGCAGCTGCAGCAGACGGGCATGCTGCGGGCAGATCTGCAGCAGGTTGCCTTTGGATCCCAGATAGACATCCAAAGACATCACCAAGCTTTCCCGCAGCGGGTCAATGGCCGGGTTGGTAACCTGGGCAAAGCGTTGCTTAAAGTAGTCGTAGAGGGGATGGGGTTGGGTAGAGAGCACCGCCAATGGCGCATCATCCCCCATGCTAAAGGTGGGCTCCTTGCCCGTGGCTGCCATCTCCTCGATGATCATCTCCACATCTTCTAGGGAGTAGCCGAAGGCAGTTTGGGCCTGCAGCAGTTGCTCTTCCGAGAGGTGGGGAGTTTCCTCAAAGTCTTGGGCACTGAGATGGACACGGTAGGTCTTGAGCCAGTCACCGTAGGGATGTTGGGCAGCTACCCGAGTTTTGATCTCCCAGTTTTTGCAAATTTGCCCACTCTCTAGATCCACCGCTAACATTTGCCCTGGGCCTAGCCGCCCTTTTTCCAGAATCTCCGCCTCCGGTAGATCCACCACTCCGGCTTCCGAACCCACCGCTAGCAACCCATCTCGGCTAAGGACATAGCGGGCCGGGCGCAGCCCATTGCGATCCAAAGTAGCGCCGATGGTTTTACCGTCGCAGAAGACCACCATTGCCGGGCCATCCCAGGGTTCCTGCAACCCGGCAAAGAACTCGTAAAAGTCCACAACCTCTGGGTGATCCTGCAACTCCGGCTGATGGCGATAGGCTTCCGGAATCAGCACCATCATTGCCTGTTGGCTGGAGTAACCCGATTCAATCAACAGCTCAAACACTGCATCTAGCCCTGCCGAATCGCTGGTGCCTGGATCGATAATTGGCTTGAGGTCTTCGACTTGCTCACCCCAAATCGGGTGGGAAAGGGTTTGCTCACGAGCCGCCATCCAGTTGACATTACCCAAGTAGGTGTTGATTTCACCGTTGTGGCAAAGGTAGCGGAAGGGTTGTGCCAGAGGCCAGCGGGGCAGGGTATTGGTGCTAAAGCGGCGGTGATAAGTGGCATAGGCAGTGGTGTAAAGGGGATTTTGCAGATCCCGGTAAAACTGGCCCAAGACTGCCGATTGCACCATGGCTTTGTAGACAACCACCCGACAGGAGAAGGAGGCAAAGTAGAGGGAATAAAAGCCAAACTGCGCCTCCACCCGCCGGCGAATACGTCGCCGCAACAGATACAGTTGGTGCTCCAGAGCATCCCCACTCAAGCTGGGGTGAGTCAGGATCAGTTGCCAGATGGAGGGCATGGTTTGCCGAGCCATTCTCCCCAGTCGATCGGGATCCACCGGTACCTGCCGCCAAGCCAGCAGCTGCCATTCGCTGCCAGCCAAATAGGTAGTGATCTGTTCCCGCACCGCCTGACACTCATCTGGGTCTTGAGGCAAGAAAAGCATGCCTACTGCACTGTGGGCCGGCTCCAGGGATCCCACCTCCGCTTGCAGCAATGCCCAGGGAATAGCCGTTGCAATGCCTGCTCCATCCCCGGTTTGGTTATCGCCACCACAGCCGCCCCGATGTTCCATGCAAGTGAGGGCCCTTAGGGTTCTTTGCAACAGCTCATGGCTAGCCCTGCCCCGTTGATCCACCAAAAAACCCACACCACAGGCATCCCGCTCTTGAAAGTGCCAGCTTTCATTGAGGATGGAGGCTGCCATTTGGGAATGCTGAAAATTCATAGGGATAGAAGCAGTCTGGAATCAACCCACATGTTTGCATGTGGAAAACCAGCATATCTCAATCCAATCCAATAGGAAAAGAGGACAACCCTATGTCAGAGTTAGACTTGACCAGTGATGTAACAAAATGTTTCGGGATGGGCAAACACCCCAAGAAGGACAAGAAACGGCTCGTTATGAACAGATTTTTTCCAGATTTTTCCTCTTAGTTTCACTCAAAAGAAGTTGGCAAAGGTGTCGCGCAAATCCGAGAGGAGGTCATTGAAGCAGGTGAGTGGATTGCCTGTAGCTTCCACCATTGTTAAATCCGCCCGTCCTGTCGCCCCTGGGGATCCCAGGAGGGGGACACTCAAACGGCTGGGATCCGCCGGGTTGCGGGAGACACGAATGACGGTGCGATCCCGATTGAATTGATAAGCTTCTGCTACGTAGCGAATCGGCTCGCTCAAGCTGGGATCCACCTGTAGCTCAGGAGCAGGCAAAAGATCCACCAGCTCGGTAAAGGTGCCACTTCTCAGACCGACCACCGCCGCTGCCCCCAGTTGGTTACAGATGGCAATCAAGACAGGTTCTTGGGGACTGGCGCTTAGGTTGGCCAAAGTAACGGTAACACTGGCTCGGCTGGCTGCCGGTGGATAAGTGACTACAAAGGTGGAACCAAAGGCATTGCCCAGCTCATCCCGGGCTTGAAAGCGCAGGCTACCGGTGTAGGGCAGGAGGGAGGAAAAATAAAGGCCAAAGCGATCGCTGGGGCTGCGACCGGGGATACTGGTTTGGCCGGGCACGTAGGCCAGAGCAGCGCGGGATTGCCATTGACCGGGAGGAGCGTAGGGCAGGAGGGGGCCACTCTCGAGACTGGGGGGCTCTTTGGGGGGCAGATCCGGCTGGCCATCCCCGTTGAGATCAAGACCATTCCCCAAAAAAGCTACGGATCGCTGCAAGAGAATCGGGCGATTCTGGTTATCCACTAGGGGTTGTTGTTCTGCAGCCAGTCCCAAGTTATCCACATAGACATTGAAGGGGCGGTTCAGGATTTGGCTATCCCGGCGCCGGCGCATGTTGAATTGCAGGTAGGCGCCAACTGCCCCTGCTGCTGTGGATCCGCCGGTAATCTCGAAATCCCCTGCCTGCAAAAAGACGTTCTCCAGAGGAGCCAAAGGTGTTGTCCCCTCGCCACAACCACTGAGTAACCCTAGGGCCAAGAGGCCCAACCCCAGGGGAATAACCTTTTTGATGGCGGCAGAGGCCGGATTCCCGAGCCAAGGAGCACGCTTTTGCTTCACCATTCATCTCCTCTCCACAACAGACACTCTGGTGATGACCCGATGATGACCCAATAGACTGCTCTTGAGGATGGTTGAAAATCCCCCTGCGACCCAGCGGCGTCACCTGACCCACTATATCCTCTGCTTGAGTTCGGCTCCTACCGTCCTATGGCCATACTTATTCAACACCTAGGCAACGACCCAATACTGCTCCTGCCCCCTACGATTACGATGAGGGTAACTTCGGCCCCAGATACCTTTTCCACATCATTGGAATTCAAAGTGTTCTAGATGGTTAAACTGCTGCATCTTTCTGACGTGCATCTGGGCAGTGGCCTTGCCTACGGGTACATTAACCCTGCCACCGGACTGAACACCCGTCTGGAAGATTTTGTTGCCTCCCTGGAGCACTGCATTGGTTATGCCCTTGACCATGGGGTGGATCTGGTGTTGTTTGGCGGAGATGCCTTTCCCGACGCCACTCCACCCCCTCTCCATCAAGAGCTGTTTGCTCGGCAATTTCGTCGCTTGGCCGATGCTGGGATCCCAACGGTGCTTCTGGTGGGCAACCATGATCAGTACGGGCAAGGACAAGAGGGCACCAGTCTGGCCATTTATCGCGCCTTGGGGGTAGCCGGGTTTGTGGTGGGCGATCGGCTACAAACCCATTGGATCGAGACGCGCAGCGGCCCTGTACAGGTTACTACTTTGCCTTGGGTAAACCGCTCCACCTTGCTCACCCAACAGGAAGCCCTGGGTTTGAACGGGGAACTCTTCTCTCATCAGCTGCTGCAACGGCTGCACCTAGCCCTAGAAGGAGAAATTCGCACCCTGCAGCCCGGGATCCCGGCGATTTTGTTGGCCCATGTGATGGTGGAAACCGCCCGTTATGGGGCTGAGCGGCATCTTTCTGTGGGTAAAGGGTTGACGGTGCCCCTATCGCTGTTGGCCCGTCCGGCCTACCAATATGTGGCCCTAGGGCATGTGCACCGTCACCAGGTGTTGTGCCGGGATCCCTTGATGATCTATCCGGGCAGTATTGACCGGGTGGATTTTGGGGAGGAACAAGAGGAAAAAGGCTGTGTTCTGGTGGAGGTTACCCCCTCAGGAGCCCACTATCAATTCTTGCCTCTACCGACCCGCCCCTTTCATACGATTCGTTTGGATTTCAGCAGGGATCCCACGCCGGAGATTCAAAGTAAACTCCTGGCTGCTATTGCCAAAGCACCGGTAGCAGGTGCGATTGTGCGGCTGATCTATCGGCTCCGCCCCGACCAGATGCACTGTATTGAGGAAAGAGCCTTGCATGCTGCCCTGACTCCCGCTTTCAGTTACACCATTGCTCCTGAGGTCATCGGTCCCAACCGCACCCGCCTGCCGGGGTTGGATCCTCACTGTTGGGAACCCTTGACCACCTTAGAACACTATCTGGCCAGCCGCAGTGATTTGGCCCCCTTGCACAGCGATTTGCTGGCTGCCGCCCGTCAGTTGCTAGAGGAATCGGCGGAACCCTTCTGGGAGGGAGATCCCGAAGAATGGGAATCGGCAGATCCTGCTCAACCGGATCAACCGGAAGGGCAGCAATTGCGGTTGCTATAGCGCCGATTACAGAGGGATCCCTAGGGTCAGGCTCTCCAGTTCAAGTGATCCAGGTCACTTTGGGTAGATGGAGAGGGGCCCAAACTGGGAATTGGGTTGAAGACGTTGGTAACGACGGTATCAGCTCACTCACAGGGAACCAAGTCGGGCTGGTCGACCTCACACCGCCAGCCTATTTTTTTGTTGCTACAAAACCTTATCCAATCGGGATCCCTATCATTCACAAGATTTTCACGTTCTTTTTTTAACCTACTTACAGATGACAAGTGACCGATTGCCACCGGCAAAAGTCACATTTGTGAACTGGAGGATACAGTATGCAGGAGCAACTGGCGTATCAAAGCCAAATGCGATCTCGGCTGGATGAAATAATTGCCCAAATTGAGAAGCTGGAAGCCTCTGCGAAGCAGGCTGAAGATGAAGCAAAAAGCAAGCGTCTTGAGGTTCTCAAGTTAAAGCGTGCTGCATTTGAAGAACGGCTACAGTCTCTACAAAACAGCAGTGGTGAAGCTTGGGAAGAGCTGCGCTCTGGGCTTGAGTCGGCTTGGGGTGAATTGCAAAGTGCTCTCGACAGTGCCTTTGCTAAGTTTCAGTGAGACAACTGGCTGTTCTCATAAGTCCGTCGCAGGTTTCGTTTTTAGAAAGAAAGTTCACTTCTAGCCAATTCACTTTCCACACAATAAGGAGTCGATCACATGAATGGCACACTGTGGTTTCTGCTAATCGGTGCCCTTGCAGGCTGGTTGGCCGGCTACATTCGGCGCGGCTATGGGTTTGGTCTGATAGGCAACATTGTGGTTGGTATCTGCGGAGCTTTTGTCGGTGGGTATCTCTTCGACCTGCTGGGCCTTACTGCTGCAGGCCTACTGGGCAGCTTGTTGATGGCCACGATTGGAGCGTTGGTTCTACTGGCTTTAATCAGCTTTATTCGCCGGGCCTAATTCCCAATCGGTTCACAGGATTCGTTTTATTTTGAGAGTTTTTGGAAAAGAGTTGATGAACATTCGCGTTCTTTCGGCAGCCCTGATTGGCTTGGCTACCCCTAGTTTGGGTCTGTTGACCTTGCCCCCGGCTTCAGCCCAGCAATTGTTTGATTTGGGGGTTCAGCAGCTACAACCTGGCACGATCATCCCGGTTCAGAGTCTGGAGGGAGAAGAGCCTCAATACTTTAGCCCCGATAGCACCCATCCTGTCACTCTGCGGGTAGCTCAGGATATTTACGACGGCAGTGGCCAGTTGGTGATCCCGGCAGGTAGTGAGGTGCGGGGTAGCTTGCGGCCGGCTCAAGGGGGCGCGCGATTCTTTGGCACATCCTTGGTGGTTAACGGGCGCCTTTACTCGGTGCAGATGTCTTCAGACTTGATCCACGATGAGAAGGATCCCCGGCAATATTCTGCCGAAGCGATTGCCCAAGATGCCGCTATTGGCGCTGTGGGGGGTACCGTGCTAGGCCTACTTACCGGCGGGGTTTCCGCCCTTGGGGTTATTGGTGGAGCCGGGGCCGGCGTAGCAGTCGGTAATATCACAGCACCCCAAGTGGTGGTGTTACGCCCTAATCAGGTGATCAATCTAACTTTGGATAGCCCCATTCGCTTGTAAAGCCGGAGGGGAGGGTTCTGAGTCCAAATCCAAATCGCAGAAGAAGGATCTCGGCCTTCAGTCGAGATCCTTAACTCATTTTAGAGGGATCCGCTACTGAAGCAGCAGATACAAAGCCGACCCTGCTAGCGCTGCGAGAGTGGATCCTGTGGAAAAATTCAGCCACAGTAGCCGCAAAGTCAGCGCCTCAAAAGGAGGAAAAGCAGACTCCATAAAACACCTGCCAAAACCGAAAGGCAGTAGAACCCTATCGGTTTAATTCTGATTACAGCTTATATATTTTTTATCTAAATAACTAGATAGAAATATAGTTTTGCCTCATCTCGACCCCAGATTTTGACAAGGATCTCAACTAGACATAAACTTTAGTCTATGATTAGAGGGGAAATACTCGGCATCTCTTGATTCTCCATGAAAGCCATCACCTTGCATCAGCTGCAAATCTTTGAAGTAGCTGCCCGTCATCTCAGCTTCACCCGTGCTGCTGAGGAGCTTTATCTAACCCAGCCCACCATCTCGATGCAGATCAAGCAACTGAGTAAGGCAGTGGGGTTACCTTTATTTGAGCAGGTGGGCAAGCGGCTTTACTTGACTGAGGCTGGCCAAGCTTTACATGAAACTTGTGGCAAGATCTTTGAGCAACTCGAGCAATTTGAGATGACCCTTGCCGATCTCAAGGGGTTGAAACAAGGGCGCCTTAGCATTGGGGTCGTCACGACCGCCAAGTACTTTATTCCCCGTTTGTTAGGACCCTTTTGCCAGCAGTATCCTGGTATTGATGTGGCACTGAAGGTCATTAATCGTCAACAGGTTTTGGAGCGCATTGCCCACAATATGGATGATCTCTATGTTATGGGGTTACCGCCGGAGGATCTGGATGTTGTTGCTTGCCCCTTTCTCGAAAATCCATTGGTGGTGATGGCTCCCATTCATCATCCTTTGGTGGGCCAGAAGGGGATCCCGCTAGAACGCATTGCCCGGGAACCTTTTTTAGCCCGTGAGCCGGGATCCGGCACCCGCATGGCGGTAGAGCGGCTGTTTGAGAGACACAACTTAACTTTGAATATCCGCATGGAACTGGGCAGTAGTGAAGCTATTCGTCAGGCTATTGTTGGGGGTTTGGGTATCTCGATTTTGTCTCAGCATGTCTTGGCGCTTGGGGGCTGGGAACACCATTTGGCCATTTTGGATGTGGAGGAGTTTCCCATTCGGGGTGCCTGGTACTTGGTGTATTTGCGCTCTAAGCATCTTTCGGTAGTGGCCAAAGCCTTCGCTGATTTTCTTCTGTCGGAGGTATCTCAGATGAAGCTCAGTCAGAGTGATAACAAGGATAATCCGGTAGAACAAAACCAGCTCAATCTGGAATTAAGCTCTGGATCAAGCTCCATCCGGTCACAAAGGGGTCTGATGAGGGAAGAGAGCTCCTCTTTTAACCCTGAAAGACCGGCAAAATCTCCGGTAAACAGTAGCCTTAAAAAGGCCAGATAGGCGCGCCCCCAAGCATCGCCGGGATCCAACTCTGTAATTTGTTGGAAGTGAGTCTGAGCAGCCTCAGGCTGAAGGAGGACTGCCAGCATCAATCCCTGCTGGTAATGGTTTTGAATTTGCCGAGCCAGATCTGCGCGTCGGTGAGCCCGTTCCCATTCCCCCTGCAACAGCTTGTGAGTCAGAGTGCGATCCGGATCGGTCAGAAAAGTTGGGTATTGCAGGGTTGTCCATGCATTTAGGTAAAAAGACAGGTTTTCCAAATCCCCCATGGAGGCTGACCACGCAGCCTGTTTAAGAGGAAGTAGTGGATCGCCCCAAAGCCGGGATGCTCGAGAAGGAGGGGTTGAAGCTGATTTTACCCAGGGGAGGCGGAGGGAGTGTTGGCTTGCGTGGGGAGGCTGCCAGTCTAGGTGGAGGATCGCGGAAATCCTGTCCTCTTCGGGTTCGGGAAGGTTGGTGGGGGGCAAGGCCAAGATCTCTTCTATGCTCCAATGACCCGGCTGACGGGTTTGCAGACGGTTCTGCCCCAGTACCCAAGCCCGTTCGGCCCAGATCCGACCTTGCGCATCTTCTAAGCTGGCCCAAACCAAAGTTTCGGCTAGATCCGCTGCCGGACCCCGCCAAGTTAACTTCCAGGCCGGGATCCCCAAATCTAAAAGGGGGGTAATCTCAGTCAATTTCACTTCTGCAACTTCAACCGGCCAGTCTTGCACTGCAACTGGCTGCTGTTGGGGAAAGTAAGTTTGCAAGTAACCCACCGCCGGTAGGTGGACGGCTGGATCCCTGCGCCACTCTGGGCCACTCAGACTGTGCCGGATCTGCTCTTTTGCTGCCCCATGAGGGCCAACAATCCCCATCTCACCGGCGGCATCGACAAAACCATCTAGCAGCGCCAGCTCCAACTCCGGCCAGGGAGTCTGGCCGGCTGCTCGAAAGGTGAGGGGCCAGTGGTGCAAAGCAGCCAGGTAGGTGAGGGTTTCGGCAGAGAGGAGTTCGGTGTTGGGGATCACCCCCAGGGTGGTGGTTAAGCCCGGCTGGACCAGGGATCCCATCCACTCGGTCAGTTCCTGTTCAGGCTGCTGCCCTTGCCATTGCATTTGGATGGCTGTCCACAAGGGAGCAACCCCTGGAGTCAAGGGTTGCCCAAAGCTGCCCAAAGCCAGGGATGCCAATGCCAGCCCCAAACCGAGCCAGGCGCGGCGTAAACGCTGACCTGAAGTCTGGGTGCCTAACCAACCCCAGGCCCGGTGGATCCCGCCGGCTGAGAGCACCGCCAACAGGGGCAACAGGGGTAAGGTAAAGCGGATATCTTTGATGGCCACCCCTGTGTAGAGGCCATAGCCAGACAGGTAGGTGAGAAGAAGAACCCTCTCTGGGGATCCCTGAACCTGGAAAACCCTCTCCCGGATCCTGAACCGATTCCAGCCCCACCCAACCCCTGCCAACAGGGGTAAGCCACAGAGAACCGGGCTCATCTGTTGCGGTAGCCAGCGCAGGTAGGTTGTCCACCAGCAGAGGGATCCCGCCTGACAGCGGATGTAGTAGTGGGCTGTGCCGGTGTAGCCCCAACCGTTGCTCAGTACAAACAGCCAATTGGCCCCGTACCAAGGCCAGCAGAGCAAACCGGCCACCCCCATGGCCAGAGCCATCTGGGCCAAAGGGATCCCTCTGTGCCAACCTCTGGCCTGTAAGCCTTTCAACCCTACCCGCCCCAGCAACGCCCCCAAAGGAAATAACAGAAACAATACCCCTGTCCACTTGGTCAGCAGCACCACCGCCACCCCTACCCCCACCCCTACTGCCGCTCTCCAGGAGGGCTGCTGCCAGTGGATGAGCATCGTCCAAAAAGCCAGCGTTACCGCCACCACCAGCGTTAGATCCAGCATGTAAACATGGGCCAGAGCAGAGATGCCGGGATAGAGCAAGAGCAGCCCTGCCGCCAACCACCCTACCCCCCCTGAGCCGTATAGCCGTCTGGCCAGCCGTTGAGTGAGCACCCCTAAAAGGCCCACCATCACCAGGTTCAGCAGCTGTCCATCCGCCCGACTAAAGGGGTGCCCCAGGGCCAAGGGGATCCCCAGCCAGTAGGTCAAAGGGGGGTAGCGCTGGCTCAAATGCCAAAACTGAGCCCACCAAAGGGGATCCCGGCGGAAGCGGCCTAGATGGTCGGCAAAAGCCTGCGCCTGCAACAGGTGCTGAGCTTCATCCCAGGCAGGAGGCAGGGGATCCGTGAGATTCCAAATCACCAGCAGCAACAGGGGGAGTACAGCCAATAACCCTCCCCCAATCCGCAGCTCCAGCGGGATTCCTCTTTCTGGCCCCTGTTCCTTCACATCAGCCTACAGAGAACCTAGGAATGGTGGTGGTCTTGACCCTTAAGCAGCTTCATCCATTCCTCCACCTGGGCTGCTGCAATGGAACGGCAGCCCAACCCAAACGCCAGCGCCACCGCCACCGCCACCGAGCCAAAGAGCAGACCAAAGGCAAGATTCACAATGCTTAGGGCAATGCCCATTTGTTGCAGCGCCATGGCCCCCACAAAGGTCACAATGGCAACCCGAGCCACCTGTCCCAAAAAGCGAGCTTGTGCCGTCCCCGAACTGGCCAGGATGCGAAAAGCCAAATTGGCAAAATACAAGCCTACCGCCAAGATGAGAACACCCAGCAAAACCTGGCCTAGGATGACCACCAGCCCACTGACAAAAGCTGTGAAAGCAGGGATATTCAAAACTTCTACCGCCGCAATCGCCCCGAAAAGGACAACACCCACCCAAACCACAATGCCGGCCACCTCGGAAGGCTGCCGCCAGCGCGGTTTGGCATCGGCAGCTGCTGTTCCTTCTGCAGCCGTCATGGTTGGAGTGCTGATCCCTAGCCAGGTGAGAACTTGATCAAACCCAACCGTTTGCAGGAATCTCTCAACCGTCTCGGCCACAAAGCGACCAATGACATAGGACAGGATCAAAATCACCACTGCCATAGCAATTCGCGGTAAAGCCGTCAGCACTTGGTTGAGCATGGCTGTGGCCGGCTCACTGAGGGCTGCAATTTGCAAGGCATCAAGGGCCGCAATTGCCGTCGGGATCAGGATCAAGAAATAAACAATTTCCCCAGCAATGGTAACTAGGGATCCCCCCAAACTGGTTTGCTCCACCCCCAGTTGTTGGCCAAGACGCTGCACCCCCATAGCAGTCATCAAATTAATGACCAGACTGCGGGCAATACGGGCAATAAACCACCCCACCACGGCAATAATGCCAGCTTTAAGGACAAAAGGCAGCGCCCTCAGGATATCGTTGAGAAGGTTTTGCACCGGCTGCAAAGGCCCCTGCAGCTCCAGAACTCCCAAAATCAAGGGTAAGAAAAAAAGCAGCACCAGCCAGTAAAGACCATTCCCCAACATGTCACTGACCAGAATGGGAGGGGCAGCCTCCTGAGAACCCTCTTCCCCCTCCACCTGTTGCAGGGGCTGATCCAACTTCAGAACCCGAGCCGATTGTATGGCAATGGTTTTGGCCAAAGTAGCCACCACCCAAGCCACTGCAGCCAAAATCACAGCTGCACCCAGTCGAGGCAGAAAACTAAAGATCTGATTCAGGAAGACATTCAAGGGTTGAGAAGCTGTTGTTAAGCGCAGGGCATCCAAAGCTGCTACCACAGCCAGCAAAAAGATGACCCAGAAAACAATCCCTGCAACAATCCCCGTCACAGATAACTGGCTAGGGGATCCGCCACCGCCCCAAAAGCCTGCCAACCGTTGATCAAACTGAACACGCTTGAGAAGCACTTGAGTTAATTTGGCCAAAGCTGCAGCAATGATCCAGCCAAGAATTAAAAAGACAATAGCAATGATGACCTGGGTTAACAGTGGCCCCAAGTTGCTAATGTCAAGGCCTAAGCCGGATCGGTTCTGATCGGTTGTCTGAGCAGCTCCTCCCAACTGAGCCAACAGGAACTGAGCATTGCTGAAGTGCCCAGAAATGAGATTTACAAACGTATCCTGCATAACAAAGACCCTCAGTCGAAACCAGGACAGCGCCGTCCAGCATCAACTATACCTAAGGATTATTCAACTCTGTGTAAGGATTATTGAGGTATCTGTGAAAATTAGTCTAGACCAACCAGCTTAGCCTAACTCAATGTAAGATAAAACCCGATTTGATGCTGTTGCGGCTGTTCTTCCATCTCCTCAGCAAGTTGCCGCCACTTGGCTCCAACTTATCTTGTAAAAGCTGACTAGCTACCCTGTTGAGCCTCCTCGGTACTACCCTAGACCGCTGGCTCACTGACTCTAGGAGGGTGGGTGGCAATCCTGCTGTTGCCAAGTGACTATGCTTCCTCTGTTGAGGCGATTGAAATCAACCGAGACAGTCTCGCCTGCAGCAGGTGCCAGATAAGTCAGCAGATAGGTAAGTAAGACAAGCTTGAGGCAAGACTCTGCTTTACCTGCTTGCCCATTCATCAACATTCATCAAAAAGCCTTCAGCAGCTCCGGCGCCTGGCGCACAGTTTCAAAGAAATGATGCACATTCGCTTCGGGGGTGGTCTGGTGAATACCATGCCCAAGATTCATGATGTGACCCCGAGAACCGGCCTTTTGAATCACCTCCAGGGTGCGTTGCCGAATCAACTGCGGGGATCCCAGCAACACCATCGGATCTAGATTGCCTTGCACCGCCAGGGATCCCAAGCGGGCTCTGGCCTCCGCCATATCACTCATCCAGTCGAGGCTAAAAACATCAACTCCGGCCCGGCCCACCCGCTCCAGTAGGGCCCCGCTGCCGTTAATGTAGAGGATCAACGGTACCTGCGGATATCGAGCCTTCACATAATCCACAATTTGCCTCTGGTAAGGCAGGGCCCAATCCTCGTAATCAGTAGGGCTGAGCTGGCCAGCCCATGTATCAAACAGCTGCACCACCTGGGCGCCACACTCAATTTGGTAAGCAACGTAACGAGCAATGCTATCCGCCAGTTTGCTGAGCAATTGGTGCAACAGCTGCGGCTGCGTAAAGGCCAAGCTCTTGATGTGAGCATAGTCTTTGGAGCTACGTCCCTCCACGGCGTAGCAAGCCAGCGTCCACGGGGATCCCACAAACCCCAACAGGGTGGCTTTCCCCTCAATCTCCCGCCGCAAGGTCTGCAAAATGGTCTTGATGAAGGGCAAACTTTCTTCCGGCTCTAGCAAGCGAATCCGATCAATTTGGGCTTGCGAGCGAATTGGTGGATCGATGATCGGCCCTTGGTGTTCCACCAGCTCAAACGGGATCCCCATCCCCTCGAAGGGGGTGAGAATATCACTAAACATGATCACCCCGTCCGGCGCAAAAGCTCGAAAGGGTTGCAAGGAGATCTCAATTGCCAATTCCGGAATCTCACAGCGCTGCTTAAAGGTGTACTTGCTCTGTAGCTCCCGGTAAGCTGCCATGTAGCGACCTGCCTGCCGCATCATCCACACCGGTGGACGATCCAATGTTTCTCCCCGAGCAGCCCGCAGCAGCCGCCCCCCCTCCTGCTCGGCAGAACCGCTAGTGGGAGAAAGGGTAGCGCCGGATCGAGCAGGTGACTGGGACATGAGCGGATAACCCAAGTAAAGGACCTTACAAATCGTGACATTGCCACGGCAACAGTTGCAAGCTTTCCCCAGGGGATCCCTACGATTTGTTCATAGGCTGCAATTTGCTGTAACGGTTCTTCCCTTCTCCTGAGCAGATTGCCGGATCCCTCCAACCCTAGCCCCTGTTCTCGAAAGAGTGTTGAAGATGATGGAGGCTGGTCTGGGAATATACCCGATGCAGAGCTAAACCGAAAACAGCCATACATCTGTTCAGATATGAACTTCTCAGGGTTTATGAAGCAGATGGGTCCAAGGGGCTATACTGCCAGGTTCCATAATGAGCAAGAATGCGCTTCACCTGATCAAGATCCACGTCAGCCGATTGATGAACGATCAATGCTTCAATCTGACTATCCTCGTACCGAAAGTGAGCTCCTTTTTTCCATTCCAACTCCGTTTCCACTCCCGCAACACAGGCCAGATGACTAGCCAACTCCCGATACACCATGAGGGGCATAGCCTCGAAACGAACGGCATAGTGCTTACAATCAGGGGAAAACACAGACATAGCAAGAAGCAAAGGGATAGGGAAGAGTCTAAAAAGTAGAAAAGCTTCGCTCAGAATACCTGTTCAGTATAGGAATATAGACAGGGATATAGACTCTCAATCAAGCAATTTTCCCGTCTGTCAAGGTGCAGCAATTAACTTCATCCAAGCAAACCTTTCCCCACTGTAAAGCCCAACGCACCAAAGCCACTCGATTGGTGGTGCGAGTTTTGCTCAAGATGTTGCTGATATGATTATCAACGGTGCGTTTGCTAATTTCCAAATGTTCCGCAATGTCTTGATTGGTCATGCCCGCCGCGATTAACTCGATGACTTGCAATTCCCGTTCCGACAGCAAATCTGCGGAATGATAGTCAGCGCCCATTCCGAATACCTGTGGTGTGGAGTGTAAGGATTACCTATTCCAATTCTAGGGGATTACCCGCGAGATGGACAGCCCCAAAAGCAAGAGATCTCAGGCAATTTACAAGGGGATCCCGTCCGAACAGCCTCAGTTAAACACTGTTAAATAGACAGCTCAAGACAACTCACAGAGGATCCAGTCGCTTTTGCGGCAGTTCCACCTGCACCCACAGCCCACCGGTTTGGGGATGATTACAGAGTTGGATGGTGCCCCCATGTACCTCGACAATTTGTTTCACAATGGCCAGCCCTAGGCCGGTGCCGCCCTTGCTGCGGGTCCGTGCGGCATCGGTACGATAGAAGGGTTGAAACACCAACTCAAACTGATCAGGAGGCAACCCTGGCCCGTGATCGTACACCTCTAGCCTCAGTTTGGATCCTTCCTCCGCCAAAACCACATGCACCGGGGATCCAGGGTTGCTGTACTTAACGGCATTGTCCAGCAGGTTCAAAATCAGCCGATACAAGCGCTGTTCATCGCCCCAGAGGTGGGCTTGTTTGCTTCCGGTTAGATGCAGGTCCTGCTGACGAGGGTTGGCTTGAGGTTCCAAACTTTGCCAGGCTTCTTGAACCAAAGCGGCCAGATCCACCCAACGCGGTTGCAACCGGGATCCCGCCCCCAAGTTGAGGGCACTCAGTTCCAGCAGATCTTGCACCAAGTTACTGAGGCGTAGCGTTTCATTGAGCAGGCGTTCCACCCAAACTGCCTGCGCCGCATCCACGCGGCTGTGTAGGGTTTCCGCCAGTAAGCGAATCGAGGTGAGAGGGGTTTTCAGCTCATGGGCTACATCGGAAGCCCAGCGATCCCGTTGTTGGGCCAGCATTTTTGCTTCCAGCCGATCCTCCAGAAAAATAGCTACATGGGACTGAGGTAACGGCAGCCCCCAAGCGCGCAACGGGGTTGGTTTGCCATCCCCGCCGGAAGGGTAAAAAATCCATTCACAACTTTGGCGAGGCTCATCGGCTGCTTGCCGGCGGGTGGCCTCGATCATCTGATCCAATTCATAAGAACGCACCCATTCCAGCAGCAACTTGATGCCCGGCTGCCACTGGTGGATACGCAGAAGACGCTGCGCAGCTGGGTTGCACTCCAGCACAATGTTGTTCTCATCCACCCGCAAATATCCCCAAGGAAGGTGTTGACTGAGGTATTGCCAATCTTGCAGTTGCTGGTTTTGGGCAGCCCAGTCGAGTTGCTGTTGGCGAAGCCGTTGACTCAGCAGGTTGAGCGTTGCTTCCGGAGAATGGAGCGGCAGCCGACCGCCCACCCGAGAGGCCAACTGTTGTAGTGCCCGTTGCCAGCGACGGTGCCTTTGCCAGAGCAAGAGCAGAGCACCCAGCAGCCCGACTCCTAGTCCGATCAGGATCCCGGTTGCCAACTCCATTTGCCCGTCACTCCCTTTGTTGCCATTGTCGCTCAGGCCGCCGGGAACAGGTCAAAAAGGGTGGAAGAAAGTGCTGCTGTCAGTGGCGATGAACCAATGTGGTACTGGCTTGATCGGTGGGCACCAGCAAAATCTCGCTGATGTTCACATGCGGTGGGCGGCTGGTTGCAAACAGAACCACTTCCGCCACATCCATTGCCGTTAGGGGGGTAAGCCCTTGGTAGACTGCAGCAGCTCGGGCTGAGTCACCCCGAAACCGCACCTCACTAAACTCCGTTTCCACTATGCCCGGTTGGATCTCGGTCACACGAATCGGAGTGCCCAGTAGATCGAGTTTTAATCCTTCTGAGAGAGCCCGTACTGCTGCTTTGGTTGCACAGTACACATTGCCACCGGGATAGGTTTGCCGACCGGCAATAGACCCGACGTTCACCACATGGCCGCGACCCCGTTCCACCATGCCCGGTAACACGGCGCGGGTCACGTAGAGCAGCCCCTTCAGGTTGGTGTCGATCATCTCTTCCCAATCTTGCACCACCCCGGTGTGCAACTGATTCAGGCCGCGGCTCAAGCCGGCATTGTTGATTAAGATATCGATGGCCGCCCATTCTGGTGGCAAGGCTTCTAGAACCCGCCTCACCGCCTCTCCATCGCGCACATCCAGTGTCAATAGATAGGGTTGGTTGCCGTAGGCCTGCTCTAGGTTCAACGCCAACTCCTTCAGCCGCTCCTGACGACGGGCAACCAGGATCAGTCTGGCTCCAGAACGAGCAAAAAGGGTGGCACAGGCTGCCCCAATACCGCTGCTGGCTCCGGTAATCAGGACAAGGGGGGCTGAACTCATGCATCCTCACAAAAGGTTCCCACTGCCCATCTTAGGGGATGGGAAAAACTGAAAGTCAGACGGGCTCCCCTAGGTTGAGATCTATCTGTTCTATCTGTTCTATCTGTCGAGAACGCTCCAGCAGCTTCACGCAGGCATGAAGGGTATCCAAATGGGGGGTAGACACGCCTACCCGGCGGCCTAGCTCCGTGATGGCTCCGGTAATGGCCTCAATCTCTGTAGGTCGCCCTAGCTCAATGTCCTGCAACATGGAGGTGCGATGGGATCCCACCCGCGTGGCGCTCTCCAGCCGCTCATCCAAAGATACCGGCAAGTGGATCCCCAGGGCCTTGGCCACCGCCTCCGTTTCTTGCATCACGGCTCGGATTAGGTTGCGGGTGGGGGGATAGTGGGCCATCTCATCCTGGGCGGCGCGGGTCAAAGCACTAATGGGATTGAAGGCGGCGTTACCCCAAAGTTTTAGCCAGATCTCGGTGCGAATTTGCGACGTGAGCGTGGTGTGTAGCTGGGCCTGCTCAAAAATCTGGGCAAGCACCTTCAGTCGCTCCGACAGGGATCCATCCGGCTCACCGAGAATGTAGCGCCCCCCGCCCGTATGCAAAAGCACCCCTGGCTCCACCAGCTGCACAGCGATGTACACCACACAACCGATAATGCGCTCAATGGGCAGATGGGCAGCAATCACTCCCCCCGGATCCACCGAAACCAGAGAATGTCCCTCCAATTCTCCTCCATGCCGCCGGAAATACCACCAGGGAACACCATTCTGGGCAATCACAATCGGAGTATCCGGGCCACAAAGGGATCCCAACTGGGGGGCAAGCTGGGGTAAACTATGGGCCTTAACGGTAACGATCACCCAGTCCTGCGGGCCCAGTGTGGTCGGATCGTCAGTAGCGGTGAAATGTTCTACCCACGTTTGCTCGGATCCCTGTAGACCCCCGCTGCTGATTAATTTCAATCCCTGGGTGCGAATGGCCTGCAGATGGGCTCCCCGCGCCACCAAACTCACGGTCAAGCCTGCTTGGGCCAGGCGAACGGCTAGGTAGCCCCCCACCGCTCCAGCACCGACAATACAAATCCTCTTCATGTAACCCTTGTTGCCTCAGGGGAGACAGACCCCAAACCAGAGTCTGCATGCACGCATGCACGCATGCACGCATGGTCTGTTTCCGCTATTCTTCAGCTCCACCCTGAGTTACCCGCAGGATCCCGTATCCGAGAGCCACTCCAAGCAGCGTGAGCACAATACAGAGTCCAGCAGTGGTAAAGATCTCGCTAGCCATAGCTTCCTTCAAAAAATGAGCAATCTTACGGTGCTTTCTCAGAATATCGGATCTTGAGGCAAGCGCCTGCAAGCCAAAATTAGATCCGGTTCTGGCAACTTCCTGGGATCAGGGTTGATGGGATCCGGTGGATGCCCCCTATAATGAAAGCAATTTACAAGACTTTACCGGCATAGGCTAAATTTTAATTTCATGCCTAAGCCTGTAAAACTTGGCAAGTAACCTTAGCCGGTCTTTCTGAGCCGCTGCAGGTTCCGGGAGCCGGTCTTGTTGGATCGGTCAGGATTTTCAGCCCTGAAGGGCACCTGCAGATTTCCAACCGGAGAGGGGTTCAAAAAAGCTGAGGCAGAGGACCCTTAGCTTGAGTCTTTATACCTAGACTCTGGTCTTGATTTGATGAAGCGAGCTTTGTAGTTTCATTAACGTCCTCATCATTTAGATGTTTTGTTTGTAGGAGTAGAGCAAATGACCATAGCGGTAGGACGCGTGCGTCAGGAGCGGGGATGGTTTGACATCGTCGACGACTGGCTCAAGCGGGACAGATTCGTGTTTATTGGTTGGTCGGGGTTGTTGCTGTTTCCCTGCGCCTTTTTGGCCTTGGGGGGC
>CALFBB010000051.1 GCA_937944885.1 uncultured cyanobacterium | reverse complement strand
AACGGGGATCCCTGCCTGGATAAAAACCGCATCCTACAAACGGGAGATCGAATTGAGGTGCGGATCCCGGCGCCAACACCGTTGACTCTGCAACCAGAGCGGATCCCGTTGGATATCCTCTACGAGGATGCTGACCTAATTGTGCTCAACAAACCCCGCGGCTTGGTGGTGCATCCGGCCCCCGGTCACAGTAGTGGTACTCTGGTGCACGCTCTTTTGGCCCATTGTCCCCAGCTTTCCGGTATTAACGGTGCCCAACGTCCCGGCATTGTCCATCGCCTCGACAAAGACACCACCGGTGTCTTGGTGATTGCCAAACAGGATCAAGCTCATCAGCACCTGCAAGCCCAGATCCAGGCCAAAACCGCCCGACGCATCTACTTGGGGGTGGTGTTTGGTCGTCCGGCCCACAGCCAAGGTACCCTCTCGGCTGCAATTGGGCGGCACCCGCTGGATCGGCAGAAAATGGCAGTGGTGGATCCGCCGCGGGGACGCCCGGCAGTGACCCACTGGCAGGTGCTGGAGCGACTGGGCAACTACAGCTTGATGCAATTTGAGCTGGAAACCGGGCGTACCCACCAAATTCGGGTGCATGCTGCCCATTTGCGCCTGCCGATTGTCGGGGATCCCCTCTATACCCAGAGCAAAAGCAGCCCCGTCAAACTTAAGGGCCAAGCCCTGCATGCCTGGAAACTTTCGTTTGTCCACCCGCGAACCGGTGAGCTGATGCAATTTACGGCTCCCCTCCCGGAAGAATTTGAGCGGTTACTGCGGCAGTTGCGTAGCCAGGCCGGATAAGTGCAGGGCACCATGACCGCTTTGGAAGTAGACAGGGTCTATCCTTGTGTCTGGCAGGCTATCTCTAACCTCCTCCCTCCCTGCCGATTTTGGCTTCAGCCCAATCCATCGGCTCTAGCCTGCCGGGACAGAAGCAAGCTCACTTGCTTCCCCACAAGAGTCTGCAGGCCCTAGCAAAGGGTCATAACCCAGCTGTTGTGTGAGCCGAGCACGGGCCAATTCACGATATTCCCAGAAATGTTCCCCGGCGGCGCAGAGGCCCAAATACATATTCAACAGGCAGGGTTTTTGTTGCACAATAGTCCACAGTTGATGCCAAAATTGGCTGCGAATTTCTGGACGTCGGATCCCTTGTTGCCAGATCAACTGAGTGATTAAGTGAAGCCCCTTGCGCAGGGGTAACTTCATGGTCTGCCGCCATCTATTTCGGGTACCAATGTTTAGGCACTGTTGCAAGCAGCGAGATAAATATCGACTGGGTTCATAGAGCCGCCAAAAGCTGCCCACATACTCTCGCGCAATCTCCGCCAAAGAACGGGTAGGAATAAAGTTCATCAGGGTGTTCTGATCCCCAACTTCTGTAACACCAATCCCTTCTACCAAGCGCTGCTCGGCTTGCAGGCGATGCCAAAGTTGCGTATTGGGCAAGGCTTGCAAAATGCCTAACATCGGCTGGGGAATGCTGGTTTGCTCCACAAAAGCTTCAATTCGCTCCCCAGCCCCTGAACGTTCACCATCAAAGCCAAGAATAAAGCCGGCGTAGATGAGGAGCCCAGCCTTGTTGATTTTGTAACAGGCTTCCACCAGAGGATGACGAGTGTTTTGTAGCTTTTGTGTCAGCTTTAAGCTATCTTGATCCGGGGTTTCAATACCCAAAAAGACGGCATAAAACCCTGCTTCCACCATCAAACTTAGCAATTCATCATCCTCTGCCAAATTGACGGAAGCTTCGGTCATAAAGGTGAAGGGGTAATGACGCTTCTTTATCCAAGGGATCAGCTCTTGTAGAAATCGTTTAACATTTCTTTTGTTGCCGATAAAGTTGTCATCCACCACAAAAACGGATCCGCGCCAGCCCAAATCATAGAGGTACTGCAGCTCCGCCAACATCTGACTGGGCTCTTTCGTGCGCGGTTTGCGCCCATAGAGGGAAATAATGTCACAAAACTCACAGTTAAACGGGCATCCCCGGGAAAACTGCACCGACATCATGAAATACTGATCCATGCGCAGCAAATCAAATCGAGGTATCGGGCTTTGGGTAACATCGGGCTTTTCGTTGGCACGAAAGACCCCTGATGGTTGCCCAGCGTTGAGGGCTGCAACAAAAGCAGGAATTGTGATTTCCCCTTCATCCAAAACCAAGTAATGAGCCCCTGAATCAAGAGCATCTTGGGGTACCGAGGTGGGATAGGGGCCGCCAACCGCTACTTTCTTACCGAGGGCAACTCCTTTGCGAATCAGGGCATGAAAATCCTGCTTCTGCACCAGCATGGCGGAGAGGATCGCCAAGTCACACCATTGCCAATCGGCTTCGCTTTCGGGCTCTACATTGCGATCCACAAAGCGAATCTCCCAATCCTGTGGCAGCAAAGCAGCAACGGTGATTAGCCCAAGCGGGGGGATCACGGATTTGAGTCCTACCATCTCAATGGTGCGATTGTAGGACCAGAAAGACTGGGGGAACTGAGGATAGAGCAACAGTGCTTTCATACCTTTCTGCTCCGGAAGTGGGGTGGTTTTGAAGTGACCCTGGGATCTTGACAGTAATTGCCCTCAATTGTAGAGTGCCACTCTTAATCGACGGAGCTCCGTTCCGTTTTCTTCTAGGATCCGACCCCTCCTATTTGGCAGGTGCACCGCTCACAAGAAAGGAATAGACAAGATAGGGAGCCTCCTACCCTAACTGCTTGCCGGGACAGTTTTGTGGATTGATTGAGAGCTTTCGGATCTCAGCGCTTACAGGGTTTCTTCTGGCAACAATTCTTTCGGATCCTCTGGTGGGGGCAAGTGGGCTAAATCTACATGGGATCCCCCTCCGATCCGCGCTTGGATCCCCTTGATTAGAATGTAGAGCACCGGCACCACAAACAAGCTCAGCAGGGTGGAGAGGAACATCCCCCCGATCACACTTGTACCCAAAGATTGACGGCTGCCCGCCCCTGCCCCTGTAGCCACAGCCAAGGGGAAAATACCGAGGATGGTGCTCAAGGCGGTCATGAGAATGGCACGAAAGCGGGTCTCTGCCGCTTGTACAGCTGCTTTGAGAAGTGGGATCCCTTGCTCCATCAGTTGATTGGCAAATTCCACAATCAAAATCGAGTTTTTGCTGGCCAAGCCGATCAACATCACCAGCCCCACCTGACAGAAAATATCGTTGGCTAGACCGCGCAGAAACTGTGCCGAGAGTGCCCCCAAGATCGCCAGGGGCACCGCCAGCAAAATAATCAAAGGATCCACATAGCTCTCAAATTGAGCCGCTAGCACCAAAAATACAAACACCAAACCGAGAGCAAAGATGATCGGGGCTTGCCCCCCTGACTCGATTTCTTCGAGGGAAATGCCGGACCACTCGAATCCAAACCCCTGGGGTAACAGTTGAGCGGCCAACCTTTCCATGGCTTGGATGGCTTGACCTGAACTGAACCCCGGCAGCGGATTGCCCTGCAGCTCAACAGAACGGAACAGGTTGAAGTGGTTAATAATGTCAGGGCCGGTGGTTTCCCGCACCTCTACCAAGCTGCTCAAAGGCAGCAGCTGACCTTCCCCTCCACGCACATAAAACTGGTTAAGGCTCTCGGGGCTGGTCCGGAAGGGGTGATCCGCCTGCACGTACACCCGGTAGTTGCGGTTAAACAGATCAAAGTCATTGACATAAGTCCCCCCTAGCAGTGTTTGCAAAGTACCGAACACATCCGCAATTGGGATCCCCAACAGTTGTGCCATGTTGCGATCCACCTCCACTTGCAACTTCGGAGAGTTGGCATTGAAGCTGGGTGGGTTGATTTGCAAGCCCAAGGGAGGTTGTCCCGGTTGTGGGGGGGAGTTGCCCACAAAAAAGAGGGTTTGGGCTGTTTGCTCCAGCAAATTAAAATCATTAACCCCACGGTCCTGAAGCTGGAAGCTGAACCCACCGGTAACGCCCAAATCAGGAATGGCCGGGGGCAAAATGGGAATGACCAAGGATTGGCTGATCCCACCCAAAAACGGTCCGAACAGTTTTCCCACAATAGCTTGTGCCGATTGATCCGGCCTGCGCCGTTCTTCCCAAGGTTTTAGAGGGGCAAAGATCAAACCATTGCCCGGTGAGGGGCCGCTAAAGCTAAACCCGCCCACCACCACCGTATCCCGGATTTCTGGGATCCCTTGCATAATTCCCGTCGCCTGCTCAATCACCTGGTCGGTGTAGTTGAGGGAGACCCCCGGTGGTCCTTGGATGAAGGTGATGAAAAATCCTTGATCCTCATCCGGTACAAATCCTGTCGGTACTATCTGAAATAGCCAGTAGGTGAGACCTAGGCAGCCGATAAACATCGCTACCACCAGCAGCCGCAACTTGACCACCAGCTCCAATAGCCAACAGTAGGCAGATCGGATCCCTTCCACCGCCTGATCAAACCAACGCAACAGCCAAAACATGGGCTGTTCCGAGCGCGGACGAATGAGCAGTGCTGAAAGGGCCGGAGCTAAGGTAATGGCATTGAACGTAGAAAGAGACACCGACACGGCAATGGTGACCGCAAACTGCTGATAGATGCGGCCACTGGTTCCAGGGAAGAAAGCAATCGGCACAAATAACCCTAGCAGCACCAGCGTGGTGGCCAGCACTGCCCCAAACACCTCGTTCATCCCCGCTGAAGCCCCCTGCAGAGGCCGCATCCCCCGGTCGCGAATGTAGCGGGAGATATTCTCCACCACCACAATGGTGTCATCCACCACCAAGCCGGTAGCCAACGTCAAGCCGAACAGCGTTAGCGTATTGATGGAGAAGCCAAACAGGCGCACAAAAATGAAGGTACCCAGCAAGGCCACCGGGATCGTAATGGCCGGGATGAGGGTAATCCGCCAATCTTGCAAAAAGATGAACAGCACCAGCACCACCAAGCCAATTGCTTGTAGCAAGGTGCGAATCACCTCCCGTACCGATTCGGTGATAAATAGCGTTGCATCGAAGGGAATCTCATAGATTAGTCCGGGGGGGAAGCTTTGGGACAACTCCTCCAAGGTTGCTTTCACCCGCTCTGCTACTTCCAAAGCATTGGCATCCGGTTGTTTGGTGATGGCGATCCCGACTGCCTCTTGGCCACCAATGCGAAAGAAGGTGTCGTAGCTTTGCGCCCCTAGCTCCACTCGACCTACATCGGCAATGCGCACCAAGCTGCCATCCGGGTTGGCCCTGAGAATGATTTGGGCAAACTCCTCCGGTTGGGTCAGCCGCCCCACCGCCTGTACATTGATCTGAAACTGCTGATCAGGGGGGCTGGGTTGGCTGCCAATTTGTCCGGCGGGCACCTGAATGTTCTGCTGGCGTACCGCGTTCACTACATCCTGGGCAGTCAGTCCATAGCTAGCCAAACGGGTGGGATCCAACCAAATGCGCATGGCATATTTGCGATCCCCAAAAATCAAGACATCGCTCACGCCGCGAATGCGACGCAGGGCATCCCGCACATACAACTCGGCATAGTTGCTAATAAACAGTTCATCGTATTCCCCCGCCTGCGAGCGCAGCGACACCACCTGAATAAAGGCGCTATCGCCCGACTTTTGGACGCTGATCCCGTTTTGGATCACCTCTTGCGGCAGCTGCCCCTGCACCTGGGAGATGCGGTTCTGCACATCAATAGCAGCGGAGTCCAAATCCCGTTCCGGGTTGAAGGTCACGGTGATTTGGCTGGTACCGTTGCTGCTGCTCACCGAAGAAAGGTAGCGCAAGCCCTCAACACCGTTGATCTCTTGCTCCAACACATTGGTAACAGCTGTTTCCACCGTCTCGGCATCTGCCCCTGGATACACTGCCGTTACCGTTACCGCCGGAGGAGCCACTTGCGGATAGTAATCTACCGGCAACAGCGGAATGGAAACAGCTCCCACCAGGACAATGATGATGGAGCAAACCGTAGCAAAAACAGGACGACGAATAAAAAAATCAACAAACATAAGCCAGGGATCCGCTGCACATCGGTGAGAGAAAACTTTGACACTCTCAAGAGAATAGCAATGCCAAGCATTATGGCTAGGATGAAAAACTCTCAAGACTCTAGGGCTGAGGCGGGGATCCCTGGGGTGGCCCTCCTTGTTGTTGCATCATCTGCTGAAAGATCACTTCATCCACAATCGGCGCCCCATCGCGGATTTTTTGTAGCCCGGTCAGCACAATCGGCTGATTGGCCTGCAGACCCTGCAGCACCTCGTAGTCATTGCCCTGGATGGAGCCCAGTTGTACCGGCCTCTGGACGGCAACCGCCCCTGGGGGCATGCCTGCGGCAGGCGGCTCCGTTGTTTCGACAACGTAAACAAAGTTTTGCCCGGCCACCCGTGCCACTGCAGTTACCGGAACCACCAGTGCCGGTCGCTCTTCCCAAATGATACGGGTACGCACAAACTGGGCCGAGCGCAACTGACCGTTTGGGTTGTCTAGCAAAGCTTTGGCCAAAACCGATTGGGTGGCAGCATCCGCTTCCGGAGCAATGAAAGAAATTTGGCTGGTGCCGATGACCTGATTGCGACTGTCCAGAATCTGCACCGGCGTACCGATGCGCAGCTGAGGCGCCCGTTGCAGCGGAATATTCAAATTGATTTCCAACAACTGGCTTTGGCTGAGGGTGGTCAGAACCGTCTGGGGAGTGACGTAGTCTCCTTGCCTGACCCGCACCTCTCCAACAACTCCAGCAAAAGGGGCATTGACCTGGAAAAAGCGCAACTGCACCTGTTGCTGAGCAGCATCCGCCTGCGCCCGTTGGACATCCCGCTCCGCTCGCACAATCGCCGCCTCCTGAGCACGGATCTGCTCCTGCTGCGCTGCCAAAGCCGCTTCTGCTTGACGCAGATCCCGACTAGATTGATCCGCTTGTAGTCGGGTGATCGCCCCTTCCGCCAACAATCGGGTATTGCGCTCGTGTTGCTGGCGGGCAAACTCCACCTCCGCTTCCAAACGCAGACGATCCGCTTGTAACTGGCTCAGGATGGCCCGACTGCTCTCCACGGCTGCTTGGGCGGAGGCAAGGGCAGCGGCTTGACCGGCCACTGCTGCCTGCTGCTGGCTGGAGTCAATCTCAAACATCAGAGCTCCGGCGGCTACCTGGGATCCCAGCTGCACATAGACTTGCGTAATCTGGCCGCTCACCTGAGGGTTAATACTAGCTATCTGCTGGGATCCAAGGCTGGCAACCAACTCTAAGCTATCTTGGATCATCCGCTCCTCCACAGCACCTATTTTCACAGGTGTGGGCGGTGGCCCATCCATTGCTTGCGGTGGCCCTTCAGCTCGACAGGCAGCCAACAGCAAGGAAAAACACAGCAGCGGCAAAGCTGTTCGCGATTGCACCATGGGCTTGCTCCAACAACCGGCAGGTAGGCCAAGGGATCCAGCCACTGCACTTAATTCGACTAAGGTAATGAACGGAAGCTCTCCTAGGCCTGTACAAAAACGCTTGCAATTGTTCGCAATAGAGAACTACGCTGTATGCTTAACGAGATTTTCAGACCGCTCCAATCTCTCAGCCCCCTGTATCGAAGAAAATTTCTCGCTAAACTGTTTTAGGGCTGAACCTCTACCGAAATTAAGCACAATGGCAGCTGAATAACCGTATTTCCAGATTTCCTGAGTCAAGATCGTCTTTATGGATTCTAGAGACCGGAATCCTTCTGGCTAGAGCTACCCCTGTTCAGAATGATTGGATGAGGAAAACCATTATGACCCGCTCCTGCCAACCCAAAATGGAGGTTCACCCGCAACGCTGGCTGTGGAGCTGTGTCGGGGGAATCGCCATGGCTGCTTTCACTGCCGCTGCCGCTTGGGCCCGCCCTGTGTTGGAGGTGCGTATGACCCTGGGACTGCCCATCAGCCCCAACTACTGGTATGTGGTGGCCCTCAGCCGTGCCGGCAGTCCCGGCCCTACCGCCAATTTGGTTGATCCCAACGTTAGCTTGGGACCGAATGACTATGCGTTTGTGCGCAACTGGGACTACCTTATTCGGGTCACTCCCCTCAACGAGGAGTCGGTTTTGCAATCAACGATCCAGCGATTTGGGGAGCCGGAACGGGAGTTTGCCGTCGGCTTTAACGAAGTACGGGTGGCTCGCCTCAGCCGTGACCGAGATACCTTGAACTTTCGAATCGACCTTTCCGAATTGGAAGGGCTAGATGGCCGCGACCAAGATATTCAAGTGGCTCTGCTCACCGCCCGTGCTCCCTTTCGAGTCGCTTCAGAAGAAACCAACTTGGCTATCGATGCCACCCGCGGCGATTTGCCCAACTACTACCGCCTCAGCCTGACCAACCAGCGGCAAGTAATCGTGGATGATCCGCAGCGGCAAGAAACCCTACGTCGTAGCCGTGAGCTGATCCAGACAGGCAGCGGAGCCACCACCACCCGCGAGCTTATTGAAGGGGGAGCTTTGGAGATTCTAGCCGCCAATATCCTGACATTTGATCTGCGTCTGGTGGATCAATAGGGATTGTTCAACCCATTTGAGTCCTATGGAAGAGTTGGACAAAGCTCGGATCGAACAGCTTGTAGCTGCCCTTAAGCAGGATCAGCCGCAGCTGCGGCAGGAGGCGACTGAGGCCCTTTGGGATCTCTGGTTTGGGCAGAAGGGGATTGCGGGCCGAGCTGCTTTGGAACAGGCCCAACTGCTCATGGATCACGAACAACCGCAGGCCGCCGAAACTCTATTAACCGAGTTGATTGAACAGATGCCGGATTTTGTGGAGGCCTGGAACCGGCGGGCTGTTCTCTACTACACCTTGAAGCGCTACCCTGATGCAGCCCGAGATTGTGAGCGGGTGGTGCAATTGTGTCCGGTTCATTTTGGGGCTTGGCATGGGTTGGGACTGTGTCGAGCTGCTATGGAGGACTATCGCGGAGCCATTGTAGCCTTTCAGAAAGCTCTAGAAATCCAACCCTATGCCTTGATCAACCAACGCTTGCTGCTGGAATGCACGGCACTCCTATCGTGACCTCCTCCCGCTACTGATTCTGCAGGACCTGCCTACATCACCCCTTGCCTTTCCTAAGAAGCGAGGAAAACTGCGCACCTCCGCAGTCGGGGGGACAAGAAGCCGACTCGGTTGCTCGAATCTCATCTCTTACAATGGATGACGATGTTGCTACTCGTACTGTTGGTCGGTGGCTGCATCTTTGGATTGGGTTTGCATCTGCTGAAGGACTTTTTGGGCGAACGGAGGATTTGGTGTTGAGAGGAGTTAAGCGTTCGCACCGGGTTTCAACCGGGATCAAGCTGTTGTTGGTGGGATCCCTCCTCTCGGGTTTGGGATCCCTGCTGCTACCTGGCTCTGTGGGAGCACAATCGGGCTTGGTGATTACTGGCAGTGAGGGGGTGCCCGTCCTCAGCTATCGGCTGGATTTTCGGGGTATTCGTGGCCGGTTAGACCGTTATCGTCTGACGATTCCCCCTCAGAATGTAGCCGTGGCAGAAGTGCAGATCAACGGTGACAGAAACTTTGATGCCCGCATTGATCCTGAGAATGTACGCTTAGAAGTTGAGGGCAATCCCGTTGATCTGGAGGCAGTGTACTGGAACGAAGAGTTTCGCTCCTTAGAAGTGGTTGCCCGCCAACCGATTGCGGCTGGACAGGAGATGCAGTTGATCCTCTCCAACCTGCGCAATCCCGAGTCCGCTGGGATCTATCGCCTGGAAGCACGGGTGCGCGGCACAGAACCCAACCCCCTCTTCCGTAATGTTGGTAACTGGCTGATCACCATTGACGATCCGGAGCGAATTGGGTTTTAGAGCTGCGGAGAGGGAGTGTTTTCTTTGTTGTTTGCCGATATTTGGTATCCCAACTGGTGGCAGGCACTCATTTTGGGCATGGTGCAGGGGCTAACAGAGTTTATTCCGATTAGCAGTACTGCCCATCTACGGGTCTTTCCGGCTTTGGTGGGATGGCCAGATGCGGGAGCTTCTTTTACTGCTGTGATCCAGTTGGGCAGTTTGGTAGCAGTGTTGCTCTACTTTGCTGCCGACTTGCAACATCTGAGCCTAAGTGCTTGGTACGCCTGGCAGAAGCGAGACTTTGAGCAGGAATCCTGGCGGCTGCTGATCGGGATCCTGGTGGGAACGGTACCAATTGTGGTAGCAGGGTTGGCTATCAAGCTGATTTGGGGATCCCCGCCGCGCCAGTTGTGGGTGATTGCTGCTGCTGCCATTGGTCTGGCCCTGCTGCTGGCTTGGGCGGAGCAAGCGGGTAAACGACAGCGGGATGTTCATAGCCTCGGGATTTGGGATGGGATCTGGGTAGGTTTGGCTCAGACCTTGGCCCTCATCCCGGGGGTATCTCGATCAGGCTGCACGATTACTGCCGGTCTGTTCCTTAATTTGCAGCGTTCTGTAGCCGCTCGTTATTCGTTCCTATTGGGGATCCCGGCTTTGTTTCTGGCAGGGGTGTTGGAGTTTGTCTCGGATTTTCGGCCGGAAGCGTTGTTACCGCAGGGGTTGGGGACTCTCTCTGCTTTTGTTTTTTCTTACCTTTCAATAGATTGGTTACTCAAGTTTTTGCAGCGCAGCAGCACTTGGCTTTTCATTGTTTACCGGATTCTCTTTGGCCTGTTTATTCTCTTGGGTTTGGCGCTAGGCTTCCTAAAGCCATAACTGGATGTCCTGGGAGTTCAACCGCTCTCACCCAGAGGGGGTGGCCTGGATGGCAATGAACTACGCTTAGCCGCTTTGCTGAGCTGAGCCTTTCTGACGCTTCAACGAGCCAAGTTGCCTGAGGGATCCACAATGCTTACGCACCTGGGTCGCCACAGGTAGAGCTTGCCCTTCACCATCTAGGACGCTGGTTCCC
>CALFBB010000050.1 GCA_937944885.1 uncultured cyanobacterium | reverse complement strand
GCGCTACAACACTGCTCTGCGTCAATTGCCGCCTCTGCCCAATTTGCAGTATCGCCAGCAGGTGCGGGTGGAGGGATCCCAAACCTTCACAGCCACCTTAGATGTGCTTTACCGCCGTGATGGTAGTTGGCAAGCTTGGGTAGCGGAAGGGGATCGGATTCGCCTACTGGATTCGCGGCAACTGGAGGTGGTGAACCAATCGGATTTGCTGGGGCTGTATTCGGTGTATGTAAACCGACCAGAGGCGCTACTGCCCTCGGTGGCCTTTGATCTGCAGGCTTCCCCAAGCCAGTATCGTCTACTCTCTTCAGAACAGGTGGATTTGGTCGGATCCCCTGCCCAGCATTTGCGCTTAGAGCCAATCCAGGAGGGCCAGCTGCGGGAACTGTGGCTGGATCCCGAATCCGGGTTACCGCGGCAGGCTTTGTTGTTTCTGTCAGGGGTATGGGGACAAGCTTACGCCCTGATCGGCTTTGCGGCTGTACCGGCAACAGAGGGCATCAGCTACTGGCTACCCGATAGCACCCGTATTAACCTGGGCTACGGGTTTTGGACGCTAGAAGGCCTGACTCGGCGGGTATTTAGGGGATCCCTTGCCATTCAGCACGACTATCAGGAGTATCGAATCTTACCAGAGGGCACACAACTGCGCTTTCTCCCCTCACAACCCCCTGTGGATACTCTGCCGGTGGTGGCCGGGTTGCCCGACAGTACCCCGGCCCTTGAGGTGGGGGATGTGCAAGCGCTGGGGGTTGATGAGCAAGGGAATCAACAGTTCAGCATCAGTATTGGCAGGCGTAGCACAGCGGAAAGTCGCCTAGAGGATCGGATTGCCGCTTTTAATCTGACGCGACCGGCCAGCCGCAATGCCTTAACCCAAATCGATACGCTGGCCTTCTTGCCCCTTGGCTCCGACCAGTTGCCCATCTACTTGTTCCAGTTTGACACTGGTCGTCCCCTGTCGCCCTTGCAAGGGCTGAACACCCCTAGGGTGGATCCCAATGAGGTCTTTTCCCCTAGGCAACCTGCCCTGAAGCTGTTCGGAGACTGAGGTCATCCTCATGCTGACGGATGCTGCTTATGGCATAATTCCCGTGATTCCTGCTACACAGGGATCCCCCTGGTTGTACCTCTTGGTTCAGCATCAGAAAGGACATTGGGCCTTTCCCAAGGGGCACAAAGATGGCTTAGAGACTGACTTAGAAACTGCCCGGCGGGAGCTAGAAGAAGAAACCGGCCTCACCGACTATCAGCTACTGACCCTTCCTGGTCAATCCACCCCGCTTACCCTCCAAGAGAGCTACTGCTTTACCGATCCGCAAGGGAATCCAATTGCCAAAACTGTTACCTACTATATCGCTTTGCTCCCACCCCAGTTTCCTCCACCCCCCATTCGCCCACAAGCAGCAGAGATAGCTGCCTACCGCTGGTGTACCTACGAGGAGGCTCTAGAACAGATTAGCTTTGAAGAAAGCCGACAGTTGTTGCGCCAGTGTCAGATCTACTTGCAGCACCAAGTCATTTAGGGGGCGGGAAACTCCTTATCCGAGACCGCCTGCTGAAGACACTCTCAAGGGGAGGTAGCCCATGGCGCCCTTGTCTCCGCTGCGCTCCCGGCGCTTGGCCCAGCAGGAAGAGCTGAAGAATCAGCAAAAGCTAATCACCTTTCAACTGGGATCCCCTCGCAGTGGCGGGACAGAGTCCTTTCACTTTGGGCTGCCGCTTCTACGGGTACAACGGGTTTTGGCCTGGCAGGATATTCAAGGGGAACTCAGATCCAACCCAGGCGATGGGATCCCATCAATCCGCCTCAGGCTTTCCCATCGATCCAGCCACGAAGATCCGCCCCTTTCTCTGCTCAATCCCGGTCAGTTGTTATTGGGTAAACACCTACCTTTCCGGCCCCAAGCCCTGATCCTGTTGCGGCGACCGGATCAACAACACGTGGGTCTGCCCATCCCTACCCCACCCCTGTTGCGTCGTTTACCTCTTGCTCAGCTTCAGCCTGTTCCCCAGCGCAATGCCGCTCAAGCGCGCCGGCGCGGCATCGTTCAGTGGGTTCCTGCCTCAGAAGGATTCCCCCCCTTGTTCATCCTTGACCCTGACCTGTGGTTTACAGGGGAATCCGGTAAACCTTAGGAAGGAACTTCAGGAATTTCCAGATCAGGGTTCTCAATGCGGATCAACTGCCAACGATAAGGGTTACCTCCAGATCGCTGCCAATCAAACTGAAACGGTTGCTGCAGAGCATTCACCTGATCCCGAGTTAGGTTGGCCAAGGGGCCACCGGATCCCTCGATAACAAACCAAACAGTGGCCCGTCCTCTATCCTCTGAGCTGATCTGCACCTGTAGCTCTTGCGGGCGAATACGCAGGCGCAGAAATTGGCCGAAAACCTGCCGGCCATAAACAAGGGCTGTCTTTTTGTCAAAACCCCAAGCATCGGCGTAAGTCTCCGCAAAGAGCGACTCCACCCGTTCCCAATCACGCCCCTCCACCGCCTGCAGCAGCCGCTCAGTGTGAACACGCACCTGCCGCTGCGGCTGTCCGTACTGCCAGAAAGCCCCTAACCCAATCCCCACCAGCACAGATCCCACCACAACCCAACGGATCCAGGGGGGAAGCGGCGTAGGTATCGGGGCATGGGCAGTCGTAGGCAAGGGATCCCTTCCTGAGAGATTGGCTATGGATGACTCTTTACACCTTAACTAAGGTGTACCGGAGCTTCGATAGGAAGACAGCCGAAGGATGCTTCATGTTTTCTACCTGTTTTCTACCTGTGAGGAACCGGATATGAGAAGATTGACATTCAACCCTGCCTAACTCGAAGCCTGTTTTGATCGGTCATGAGCAAATCTAACGACCGCCTGCTGCTGGATTTTGAGCAGCCTGTCGCCGCGCTAGAGCAACGCATCGAGGAGATTCGCGCTTTGGCAGAAGAGAATGAAATCGAAGCCTCCGAGCAAATCCGCCAGCTAGAGGCCAAAGCCGAAGAACTGCGGCGTGAGATCTTCCGCCAGCTTACCCCAGTAGAACGCCTCCAGGTGGCTCGTCACCCCCGTCGCCCCAGTACCCTCGACTACGTGCAAACCATCTGTGACGACTGGTTTGAACTGCATGGGGATCGTCATGGCCAGGATGATCCGGCGATTGTTGCCGGTTTAGCCAAGTTGGAAGATCAGCCGGTGGTGATCTTAGGTCACCAAAAAGGCCGTGACACCAAAGACAACATCCACCGCAACTTCGGCATGCCCAACCCAGCTGGCTACCGCAAAGCCCTGCGACTGATGGAACATGCCCACCGCTTTGGTTTACCTCTGCTGACCTTTATCGATACTCCTGGCGCCTATCCTGGCCTGAAGGCGGAAGAAGAAGGTCAAGGGGAAGCCATTGCCACTAATTTACAGACCCTCTTCCGGCTCGAGGTGCCGATTATCTGTACCGTGATCGGGGAGGGAGGTTCTGGAGGGGCTTTGGCTATTGGTGTTGGTAATCGGGTGTTGATGTTTGAGCACGCCGTCTATTCAGTGATCTCGCCGGAGGGGTGTGCCGCCATCCTCTGGAAAGATGCCAAAAAAGCCCCGCAAGCAGCGGCAGCCCTGCGCATTACCGCCCAAGATCTGCTGCAACTGGAGGTGATTGACGAGATCCTACCCGAACCCGTTGGGGGTGCCCATCGCGCTCCGGTGGAAGCAGCCCAAACCCTCAAGCAAGCCCTGCTTAAGCATCTGCAGGAGCTTTCTAGCTTAAGTGGCCGGCAACTGCGAGAGGAACGCTACCAGAAGTTTCGCCGCATGGGCTCCTTTTTGGAGCTCAATTCACGGGGAAATGGTAATGGATGAGGGACTGGTTTGAGTTGTCTGCTGTCCGCCCCGCTGTAGGATCACCTCAATCGTACCGTTGTTAACCGGTTGCATATTAAACGGCAGTTGTTGCCGGGTCTCATAGAGGCCTGGAGAAACTTCTCGCATCTCAATTTCCGGCGTTACCCCAACAATGCGAAAGGCAGCTCGACCCCCTGGATCCCCTCGCATGGTGACTTTCAGGATTTCTCCCATCCGTAAGGTGTTGCTGTTGGTGGTGATACTGAAAATCTGGGGCAAGCCGGTGGTGAGGGGGGTCGATACCGGTTGGATGGTGGAGCGAGTACCCTGGGATCCATCTATGGAAAAGGGCAAGATCTCCCGATGCTCTTGGCTGAGGCCATCCTTAGTGAGCACAACGCGCAGTACTGGGTTGTTGGCTTGGTGGGTGGGAGCGACCACGTAGGTGCCTTCGTAGTGGTTGGGCCGGACCTCTCGCATGGGTTGGTTGAGAGCAAGATTGCCTAGATCAAACTGGGCAATTCCACCCGAGTCTCCCCAGATGGCAATGGTGAGAATATCCCCCTCCACCAAGTTGCGCTGGGGATACAAACGAATCGCCTCAATGCGGGGATAGACACCGCCAGCGGTGGTGGGAATCGATGGACCGACCGGAAAAGTTGGCTCTTGCGAGGCAGGTGGAGAAAAGATCGATTCAACCGGCGGTGGAGCCACATTTCCCAAGGCTAGTTGCGGCTGTCGCTGCTGAATGCGGGTACTGACTCCGTTGACAGTTAGCTGAATGCTGATATCCGGGCTGAGGGCGCTATCTTGCGGGCCAAGACTGTAGATGGCACGGTAGTAGCCGGGTTGAACCTCCTGCATCGGCAACCCCTGCACCACTCCCCCGATATCAACGGTGGCACTGCCGTTGGGGGTGCCCTGCGCCTCAATGGTGAGAGTGCCGCCGCTGGGAACTACCCCTGACTCAGGCGTGATGCGGGTTTGCAAAATCTCAGGCCGAGCTGCCACAGGAGCCTCAGCCTGCACTGGACGCAGTTGCGCTACCGGTTCCGGCAAGGGCGGAAGTTGACCCCGGTACACCAAAGCCTGGTGAAGCAGAACCGCCCCTTCTCCCCGCTGTAAGACTCGGTTTGGATGCAAACGGGCCGGATCCGGTACATTGAGCAGCAACCCCGCCTGCCCGGCCATGGCCACAAAAGCCCGACCCACCTCCGGCACATCGGCTGCATCGGTGTAGAGGGCCATCCAGCCATCAATATCCGCTTGAGTGGGGGCAGGCAGTTGCAGAGCACGCACCAAAATCGCCAAGGCCTCTAAGCGAGTCAGATCCCCTTGGGGGCGGAACTGACCTCCCTCGAACAAGCGCATCGCTCCTGCCTGTAAAACAGCCTGAGCCGTCCAGTAGTCAGGAGTGTTGGGTTCTAGATCGCTAATCACCTGTACCTGGTTCGGGTTGGGCACATAGCCAAAAAACTCTGTCAACCACTGGGCCAGTTCCAGTCGCGTCAGAGTAGCCGACAGAGGAGCTTGCGTAATCACCACATCCGTTTGCTGTTCCAGGGCAGCCACATAGGCTTCAACCCAAGCTAGCGATGAAGTTTCTTGCCCTACCCCTTGCGCCCAAACCGCTAGGCTAATCGGCGAACAACCCAGCGTCCAACACAAGCCCAGTGCCAAGGGCCATAAGCACCGCATAGCTGCAACTCCTGTTCCAATCACATCTGCTCAGGGCCAGCTTATCTCAAACGCCCGATTCATCCCCAAGGACTGGATAGCCGTTCGCATTGCGCCCTTTGGCAGAGTCAGGTTGAAAGAAGGGATCCCGCTCAATTGGCTGCAACAATCATTAGGAAATTTTACTTATCTGAGCTTACTTATCTGAGCTGGGCTCCGATGAGGTGCCAAATCTCCTGAGAAACCTTCCTGCAACTTTCCTGTAACTTTCCTGTAACTTGTAGTTGTGCATCCAGATCTTTATCATTGTGTATATCCAGAACGCACTTTTGTCATCCCTGCAGCACTAACGGAGGAAGTTCATGTCTGGCAGCACCGGAGAGCGGCCCTTTGTCGACATTATCACCAGTGTCCGCTACTGGGTTATCCACGCTCTTACCATTCCAGCCTTGTTTTTGGCGGGTTGGCTCTTTGTGAGTACCGGCTTGGCCTATGATGTGTTTGGCACTCCCCGCCCCAATGAGTATTTCACAGCAGAGCGGCAGGAGTTGCCAATTGTAAGCGACCGTTTTCAGGCTCTTGAACAGCTGGAAAAGCTGGTTAAGTAGAGGTTAGATTTAGATCAAGCCGGTCTTTGGGGCTTGATGTTTCAATCTGTAAACCTGTTTTGTTTCCTTTTGTTAATTGAGGTAGGACTTTGACCATGGCATCTAACTCTGAAGAACCTGTCTTTTACCCTGTTTTCACCGTCCGTTGGCTAGCGGTGCATACCTTGGCGATCCCAACGGTTTTCTTCTTGGGAGCTATTGCGGCAATGCAGTTTATTCAACGGTGAATCCAATGGTTGATCAACCTGAAAAGAATCCCAATTCCCAGCCTGTTGAACTGAACCGCACTTCCCTGTATTTGGGTTTGTTGTTGGTGTTTGTGGTTGGGCTATTGTTTTCTAGCTACTTTCTCAACTAAGGCTGCCTCCCAGCCTCAGGAGACGGGGGTAGTGTGCAGTTCCACATTAGCCCCGAGCTGTTTTTCTGATCGAGCGTAACTGTTTCTAAGAGCGTGTTCTGCGTTGATTCTTGATTTTGGAGGCCAATCCTATGACCAGTCAGGCAAGGATCCCCTTGTGGATAGTGGCGGTAATTGCCGGTTTGGGTGTGCTTACGGTGGTTGGGCTTTTCTTCTACGGCTCCTATGTGGGCGTAGGCTCAAGCCTCTGAACTGGAGATTCTTTCTCAGCTTATTTTCCCATCGGTTCGACCTGGCTGAGTTCAGTTAGGTCTTTTTTTCTAGGCAAAAGGTATTTTTGACTCTATTGGGGGATGGGATTTGTCCAGTGAGCGGTCGAGAGAACACCGCAGCCGATTTTGCTTCTGTGTTAAGGGAGCATGAACTTTTTTAACGATCCAGCTGATAGCTACTGAGAGGGCAACTGAAGACCCGTAGAATGAATCCCAAAATTCCAGGCAGGACCTTCGGACATGGATTACATTCGCACCTTTAATGACGATCCCTGCGAGGGGCATCTCTCTACGCCCATCAGTGACTCTCCTGTTACCCGTCTGTTCATCAACAATCTCCCCATCAATCGTCCTGGACTGTCGCCCCTGCTGCGGGGGTTGGAGATTGGTCTGGCCCATGGTTACTTCTTGGTTGGCCCGGAAATTCTGGTTGGCCCCCTGCGTGACTATCCTGAGGCTGCCAATCTGGGTGGGTTGGTCACCGCTATGGTAATTGTGCTGTTGGGTACCGCCTGTATGTCGGCCTACGGCAGTGTGACCTTTGGCAACAAGCCGGAAGCTCCAGGAGCTGATCCTCTGGCCACAGCAAAGGGCTGGGGAGATTTGACTGCCGGATTCTTCTTGGGGGGCATGGGTGGAGTCTTTGCTGCCTACTTCTTGTTGGAGAACTTTGCCGGTATCAATGCTATCTTCCGTGGCTTGGTCAATGGATAGGGTTGAAGAGCCAACCGTTTGTTGTTCGCTTACTCGACAGGAGCATTTCTCATGACCGGTTCTTACGCTGCTGCCTACCTTCCTTGGATTTTGATTCCCATTGTTTGCTGGTTGTTACCTGCTGCTGGTATGGCTGTCCTCTTTCTCTATATCGAGCGGGATTAGCCTCAGCTCGATACTCAGGGTAAGTTCATTCTTGCGGATTAAACGAGGGATCCCTGCGGGGGATCCCTGTTTTTGGGAGCTTGATTATGGGACCTGAGATATCGTTGGTCTACTGACTCAATTGGGAATCTCGATGGTTACATTGGCTAGCTGCACATCGTCATAGTCCACCCAAGCACCTCCTGATGACCTCCCGCTACTCCCCACGGGTACAGAAATTTGTAGGGATCCCCCCAGTAGAGGAATTCTAACGGGTACCTGCGGCCCGCCCCGGGCGACAGGGTGAACCACTGTTTTACCGGTACGCAGGGTAACTGTATTCAGGCCGAGGCGGAGATGGTCAAGAGGCAAGGGAATCCGCAGGTTGTCTCCACCTAAGTGAATTTGCGCCACCTCGACTCCATTGAGGATCACCTGCATAGGCGACATATTGGCGCTCGGAATCCGGGATTGACCGGCTTGATAGGCTGCGGCAGTATCCAGCCCGATGAGGGATCCAATCCGCAGAATGGGCGGGCGGGGGGGCATTTGCTGCAGAGTAAAGGAGCGGGTGAGATCCACCCCTTTGGCCGGGGCCAAAAATTGGCCGGCAGCAGCCGATTCCGGTGAATATTGGTTGTCTCCCAGACGAATAACATTAGCTTCCAAAACAAAGGTGGTGTTTGGATCCCAGCGCTCTAGCTGCAGTTGCAGAGGTTGATCCCCGGTGGCTTGGCCACTGCCGGTGCTTTGGGAGTAAGGCAAGTAGTTTTCTAGGCGGGCTACCAAGATTTCTTCAGCAGGTACAGGGCCGGGCAAGCGGAAACGCCCCTGAGCATCGGTGCGCACCGAAATGCCGGCTCCAGGAATAGCTACTTCTACACCGGCTAAGGGTTGTCCCGTTAGGCGATCCACCACCTGGCCAGAATAGGCAGAGTCTAAGCGCACCTGGCCGGTAGGAGCATCTATTGCCACCTGAATGCGCTGCTGCAACAAGAGCCAATCGGCTTCTGTGATGCGGCCATCTTGATTGACATCGGCTGCACGAATCTGGTCGTCTGTTAGGCTCCGTTCCCCGCGTAAATAGGCGCCCAACAGGTTGAGATCCTGTACAGTCAAACGGCCATCCCCATCCAGATCCCCGGCTTGAAAGGGTTGCGCTTGGCTAGGAGCCGCCGCCGCCATCCACCCCACACTCAGAAACCCCAATAGGGGAAGCAAACGACCCAGAGAGGAAACCAGAAGCATATCTTGTCTCCAAGTGAGGAGCATACAGGGCTTTGCTTCTGTTGTAACGGACTCGGCCAATCTCCGAAAGGCTGGGCAGAACCGACGTGGGTTACTCTTGAGCGCAATTTTTTCTACAATGCCTGCGGAGACGGTCTCACGGGGGTTGGGGTAACCCAATCGAGTTAAGGGTCTGTGAAACAGGGATCTCCGACCCTACCCGTTAGGGTTGGGGGGAGAGCATCAAAATCTCTTACTCCGAGTGAACCCAGCCAGAATCTGAAAAGTTGGTGGTAGGATGGCCTTGGTGGCTTGCTTCTCCTATGGCTCGATATTCCTGCGTGACCCAGCTTATGGGCTCAGCCGAACAGTTGAGCGAGTCGATTCGCGCCATTCTGGAGCGCTGTCAACTGACTGTCCTTCACAACAGCTCCGACTACTGGGTAGCGGGTGAGCCGCCAGGAAAAACTCCCTACACCAAGTTGGTGACTGTGGAGGTGCTGATGGATCGAAAGAGTGCAGATGGTTCTATCCAGGTGACCTGCATTGCTAAGAATGAGGAATTACCGCTGAAAAGTGTTAACCATTGCCAGCAAACTTTTGACCAGCTTAGAGCCGAGTTAGCCCAGTTGCAGAGCCAACTTCAGCTTGCTGCTCAGCAAAAAGATACCCTAAAATAGCTAAGCTGAGTTCACCCCGAGCCGATGGCGCGTCGCTGCCAACTGACCGATAAGAAGCGGAACAACGCTTTTTCCATCTCCCACTCCCACCGACGCACCAAGCGCCTGCAGGAGGTTAACCTGCAGTGGAAGCGTATCTGGTGGGAAGAGGGTAAACGCTTTGTGCGCCTGCGCCTTTCCGCCAAGGCCCTCAAGACCCTGAAAGCAAAAGGGGTTGGGGCTATGGCTCGTGAAGCAGGGATTGATCTGAATCAGTTTTAGCCAGTCGCTGCTGGCTGAGACAGTACCGGGAGCCGACAAAAAAAGGCCAGGTCAAGTACCTCAGTCTTCCTAGAGAGACTTTGAGCAACGGCGCCGCGCATCCTACGAATGGACGGGAAGCGTCATTGGCTAGTTAGCGGCGGAGGGGGTATCCTTGTTCCAGTCAAGTACGGCACTATTGCCCACCAGACCAGAACTCTGGGCGTCTAGGTAGATATAAGACCTCCTTGGCAAGGTACAACTCAACCTGCAAGTCCTGGCATCACCCGATTTGTAAACGTGGGGAACAGGCCAAAAGTTGGCATGAACACTTTCAACCCAAAACCCACAGGCAGAAATGACCTGGGGTGCTGCAAAGGCAAAAGTTCCTGGCAGTAGGGGAGAATGCCGCCTCCCTCTCTGGTAACAGGCCAGGGAAGCCGCTTAATAAGCGGAGCATTCACAGAGATTTCAGCTCTTGTAGGCACAGCCTCACTCGCCGTTAGCAATAGGTAGCATGTGACCGTTCCAGTCAAGTCCTATTGCCCATGGACGAAAATACTGTGTTTCTCCTGAGCAAGGTATAGCTCAACCTGTAGATTCAACCTGTAGCTCCTGACCTCATCCAAGCCTAGGGGAGAGGTTGAAAGTTGTGATGACCCTTTCAATCAAAAACTCACAGGCAGAAATGGCCTAGGGGGCAGTGGAGGTTCCCGGCTACAAGCAGGAGGGCAAAGGATTGGGAAACAATCAATCGCCAGTTGAACTTGCAGGTTAGAGCAGTCCAAAAAGCTTGTGGGGTTTGGTCTGTAGCCCTGACAGGAGTGTGTTAAGGGTATCCCGCTGGGTCAGCTCGTTGGTGCCTGTTGCTGTCTCGATCAACACCTTGCGCATCTCAGGCGAGAGCTTGGCATCGGTAAAGTCTGCACCGGCAAAGCGTATTTGATCAAGCTGCGCATCCTGGAGGTTGGCGCCTACCAAGATGGCCTGCTCCAGGTTAGCAGATTGCAACTGGCAGCTGACTAAGGCTGCTCCGGAAAGGTTACAGCGAAACAGGTTGGCCTGCCGGAAATCGCTGTTGAAAAAGTTCCCCTCCATCAAATTGGCGGCAACCAAGCTGGCCTCACGAAAAATCGAGTAGCTGAAGCGGCCCCCTTGAAAGCTGCTTTTGTCTAGTCTGGCGGCTGTGAAGTTGCTGTAATCACCCAAAGCTTGGCTGAAGCTAGATCCGCGTAGATCTGAAGCGGCAAAGTTCGCCCGTTCTACATCGGCGCGGCGAAAGTTGCACAAGCGCAGATCCGCCTGTTGCAGGCTAATGGAGCGTAAATTGGCCCGGTGTAGGTTAGCTTTGGGCATCTGAATACGGTCGAATAAGCCTCGGGAGAGATAGGCATTTTCCAGATTGGCACCTAGCAAAGAGCGTCCCTCACGTAGGGCTGCCAGCAACTCCCGCGTACTTTCAATGCGGACTGGTGAAGAGGATTCCGGAGAGGAAGCAGTCACGGAGCAGGGATCCCCATTAGGTAGGTGAGAAGAGAAACCAACAGAAGCTTGACAGATGCAGAAGGAGGTTGTTTCAGTAATTAAGCTAACGTCTGTTCTGGCCAGAGAGGTTAAGAGCAGATTAAGAAGCCAATGACAACAACTGCTTCCGTAGCTGACAAGCTCCCTATCTTATGTCCTTTGAGAAGAAACCCTTGACAGAAAGGCCGGATCAGCTGCGATTTGTTGCATACTCAGGGCAGCCTTTCGTCGGTGATCCATGCAGGTAGCCTTCATTGTCGATCCCTTGCCCCAATTACAGGTGGGCCATGACACCAGCCTTGCTCTCATGGAAGCGCTTCAGAAGCGGGGGCACCGCGTCTTTTGCCTTGGGATCCGGGATCTGTACTTGGATCAGGGGGAGACCTGGGCAGCCGTTCAGGAAATTGAGTTGGATCTGAGGGCGGATACCTGGTATGAGGTGAAGCAAGAGCAGCTCATGCCCTTGAAGCAGATGCAGGCGGTCTGGATGCGCAAGGATCCGCCGGTGGATACGGCCTATCTCTATGCAACCTACCTGTTGGATCGTCTTTCTCCCCACCAAACCCTGGTGCTCAATCATCCCGCCGGGATCCGCTCCGCCAACGAAAAGCTCTATGCTCTGCAATTTAAGGATTGGATCCCACGCACGCGGGTGAGCAGCAACAAAAAGCTCCTGCGCCAGTTTATCGAGCAGGAAGGACAGGCGGTGCTTAAGCCCCTAGGAGGCAAAGGTGGGGAAGGGATCCTACGGGTCAGTGCTGGGGATCCCAACATCAACTCCTTGCTGGAGATCAGCACCCAATTTGGCCAGGTGCCAGTGATGGTGCAGGAGTATTTGCCGGAAGCAGTGACCGGGGATAAACGAATTTTGTTGCTGGAAGGGGAGCCAATTGGAGCTGTCAACCGGGTGCCTGGCGAAGGCGATTTCCGCGGCAATGTTGCTGCCGGGGGTAGGGTCGAGAAAACTGAGATTACGGAAAAAGAACGGGCTTTGTGCGCAGCCTTGGCACCTGTCCTGCGGCAGGAAAAGCTCTACTTTGTGGGGATTGATGTCATTGGAGAAAAGTTGACTGAAGTCAATGTGACCAGCCCAACCATGCTACGGGAAATCTGCCAGTTGGAAGGGGTGGATCTGGCGGATTATATAGCTGCTTGGTTGGAAAAAAAGGTTCCTGCCACAGACTGCTAGGTCATTTCAAGCCTCATTAAGGATTCTTAGACTTTCACCAAAACCCCCCATTGTTGGGGATCCCTTCTGACCCCCGGAAAATCAACCAGTAAAAAAGCCCCAGGAAGGGGCTCAAGTATAACCAATCAGTGACTTATGAAAGATCTAGAGCAATTAAAGAGAGGCTCCATTAATAAGCTGTATTGAACACAGTTACTAGAATCTCAGAAAAAAGGCCGGATACCCTTCCTTATTATCTTTTTTTTAGATTCTTTCACCCCCAGCCTTGGGAAAGTCCTGTTGGGGTGGGATCCCATCTTTGGGTAAGCCACAGCAATCTGAAAACCTAACCTCAGTCTAGATATTGCTACTGACTTAACCACTTCAAGGCCTGCAGTTGCCATAGGCTAGGGAATACCTCAAGTACTTAACCCGGGCGCGTAGGTCTATCCAAGCTGAGGTTGCGACTGGGATGGGATCCCCCTGTTTACAGCCACTGACGGGAGGCAGTTTTTTCCATGTCCGCTTGCGCCTGCTGCAAGAGGGCCAAACGGCTATCCTGCTCCGGAGACAAGCTCAAGGATGGGGTAAGGCTACGGGCTTGTAGGGCCATGTGAAGCTGCAACTCTATCACGTACTCGCGCAGGAGGCCAGAGCCAGAGGAGATGAGCGTTGCCGAAGAAGAGTAGGAAGCAGACATCACAGTAAGCAGTTCCCTGCAAAATAACCACAGTTGCTCTGCTAAGCTATCACGCCACCCCCCTACGATAGGATTCCAAAATGTTAGGTTTAATTAAGCTTTGCAACAGACCTTGCTGATATGGCACTTCTGAACGATTGGCAGCGCTCCAAGTTAGATCCTAGCGATGACAGCCTTTTCTACGACTATCCCCGCTTTGTGACCCATGTGGATTCTGGGTTTATCGGGCAGCTTACGGATCTGTATCGCAAGTACTTGCGGCCCCAGACGCGAATTTTGGATCTGATGAGCAGTTGGGTTTCCCACTTGCCCCCGGAAATCACCTTTGCCCATGTGGAAGGGCATGGCATGAACCGCGAAGAACTAGCAGCCAATCCAAGGCTTGACCACTTTTTTATCCAAAACCTGAACCAAAACCCGATCTTACCTCTGCCGGATCAATCCTTTGATGCGGTGCTCAATGCTGTTTCGGTACAATACCTGCAGCAGCCGGAGCTTGTGTTTGCCGAAGTTTATCGAGTTCTGAAACCGCAAGGGATCTTTATTGTCAGCTTCTCTAATCGCATGTTTTTCCAGAAAGCCATTCAAGCCTGGCGGGATGCTTCCGAGGGGGAACGGGTGAAATGGGTGCAGCGGTATTTTGAGTCGGTGCCAGGGTTTGAGGTGGTTCAGGTTATCCAGCGGGTGGCTCCCTTGAGTTGGGTTGGTTTTCTGGGCGGGGATCCCTTTTATGCTGTGATCGGGCGACGCTGCACCTAAAATTATTGAGTTGTCGGTTATCCTGCACAGCCTTTTCCGACTTTATGTCAGCTACTGCCAGCTTGGGTATTGGCAGAGGTCTCTGGTAACCTACCCGGTGCTGGAGACCCGCATAAGATCTGTAGGTTGGTCCGTGCTATCTCTCAATCATGACGTAGAGTCAAACAAAACTCTACCGGTTGGCTTTCAGGTGGAGAACAGTCCTTCCTTAGGTTAGCTGACAGGAGGTTAACTGACAGGTGGAAAAAAGAGACTAAAAAAAGAGAAAGCCAAAGCCTTCTCTAGAGAGAATTGATCCGCAAAGACTCTCACTCAGAACTCTCACTTGGAATTGATGACCAGCTAGCTTAGCTGAGCCCTACTGGGTTCATAAATAGTGGTAGGCAAAGACCGAAAGCATTCTCCAGAATTGATTTTTGCCTTTGGGGATCCATATTCCACCTGTAGTGGTGTTTTCTTGAAATCAGAAGAAGAGGTCGGCACCTGATAAAACAGGTTGCGATTGAGATGATAGGTAACTTGATAAAGAGTATTTCGCACACCATTCAGTAGAGTTAAAGAAGGGGTGGCGTTGCTCTGAGGTGGCTGATAGATATGGTTTTCATCTTTCTTAGGAACCAGAGAGGCCGGAGTTGCAAAGGCCGGCTCATAGTCAATCTCAGGCATAGCCCGGGAATGGATCTCCACTACTGTCTGATAAACAAACTCAGATAAGCCCGCCTCCTGCCAACCCTGCTGCCAAGCTTGAAAAAGCTTAGACCAGTCAAAGCCCATAGCTCGCTGAAAATGCCACAGGGATCCCTGTAGGAAAAAGAAAGCCAAATAGAAATGTGCGTTGGCCAACCAGACTCGGGATGAATAGGCCCCCGCCTCTGTTTGGGTGGGATCAAAATAGAAAGGTGTGAAAGCAGACTTTAACTGCAAAGTTGGCCCATAAAAGACCTCTGGATAAGCTAGATCGTTGAATCCACAGTAGTAAGAGGCAGCAAAACCAGCCAGGGCAATTCCAAACAGGGAGTAACTCAGAATCCCATCAGCATTGAACAAAAAGCGAGCCTGAACCCAACCAAAGGGGGGTACCGCAATATGCCATATTCCTCCCAAAATAAGCAGAGTTGCTACATATACATGCCCTCCCACCAAGTCTTCCAAGTTATCGACATCAAAAAGATGGGTGCGATAGTCAAGAAGGGTGGCAAAGTCCAGCGTGGGCTGACTGACCAGCCTCACCTGACCTATCGTGGCATCGTATAGACCTCCGAAAAACATTGCCTTGGTTACCAACAGGAAGGCTGCCAAACCCAAGACCAAGAGGTGATGTCCCAAAATAACACCCAACGTCTTAGCATCATTCCAGCTAAAGTGAAACTTAGCAGCTTTGCCAAACTCCATGTCCAAGTTGGCAGGCAGCTTTGTTTGGTGAAAATAAGCCCCCCAAGCTAGTACTCCAGCCGCCACAAGATGAATACAGCCAATCCCAAAGAAGGGGAAAGTATCAACAATTTGGCCGGCAGCACCAACTCCCCATCCCAATGTAGCCAGATGAGGCAGCAAAATTAGCCCCTGCTCGTACATTGGCAAATCAGGTGAGAACCTCGCCAGTTCAAACAAGGTAAACCCCCCCGCCCAGGCCATGATCAGGGCTGCTTGGGCCACATGCGCCACAATAAAAGTATTGGAGAGGTCAACAAATCGAGCATTGCCCGCCCACCAGGGGTAGCCTGAAGGGTGTATGGTTTTGGCGTTCATCACTCAGTCCTTATTCTCTATGACTTCTTCTGTTGAGTCTCATCCATTGAGGATAGACAGAGATGGCTTCTAACTCTTCTAGGAATCCTGTCTTTGAACAGTTCCTGCTAAGGGATAAGACCCCTCCCATAGCCTTTTTCCAGCAATACCTACTACAATGAGCTTATTTCCTATCTGAACCCGATAAGAAGCCCGGTCTCAAACAGCTTCTTTATAAAGTTGGAAAAAGCTGTATAGGCCAAAGAGGAGGGGCAACCGGAATGGGAAACCTTCAGCTCAAACCAGCAATGATGTGGTCTAGATATACTCCCATCTCTTGACCAGCATCAGTTCCAAGACTTTCCGTCAGCACCTCCTTCATCGCATTAAGTGCCTCAATCACCCGGTCAATAGGAACCCCTAGTGTGATGTAGGTTTCTTTAAGGCCATTCAACACCCGCTCGTCGAGGATGGAAGTATCGGCAGCCAACATGGCATAGGTGGCATAGCGCAAGAAATAGGTTAAGTCCCGCAAACAGGCAGCATAACGACGGGTAGGGTACATATTGCCCCCGGGCAACGTGATATCTCCATAGAGCAAGCTCTTGGCCACCGTTTTGCTGATGATACTGCTGGCAGTGGAACTGATGGTCTTAGCTGCCTTGACTCGCATACTACCGCTTTGAAAGTAGCGGTTCAGCTGATCCAAAGCTGAAGCGTCTAGGTAGGAACCCCTCTCATCAGCAGGGTTGATTAGGGAAGTGATGGTATCTTTCATCGGTTTTCCTTAAAAAGTCACTGCATCAGCTAACAAAAAAGGAGAATTTTCCAGCTGTAGAACAACCAAATTATCTACTCAGAAAGCACGGATGAGACGATCAAAATAGGGAGCAGCCATAGCCATCTCCTCAGCAGAAAGCACATCAGCAGCTACATCCTTCAGACAACTCATCGCTACCCGCAAATTTGGCAGAGGTACACCCAGAGAGAGGTACATCTCACGCATTCCATTCAAGCCAATATCATCTAAAGGTTTTTCGTTGCCCGCTAGAACGCAGTAGCTGATCAGACGAATATACCAGGCTTGATCCCGCTGGCACAGGGCTGTTTTCTGAGGATTTCCTTTGTTGCTAGGAGTGTTGGGACATTTTGCCCAAAAGCGTTTGCTGCCTTCCTGAACGATTTTCTGCTCATTATCTGCTAACTTTTGAGCAGTCCGAATTCGAACTTGACCTTTACTAAAGAAATCTTCTAACTTAGCGATCTCACTACTACTGAGGAAGCGTTCAGCAGCATCTGACTGAGCAATAACTTGGGCAACCAGGCTCATAGCTTTTTGGATGGAAACACTACATAGCAGAGTAAAATGATTCCTCAAAAATCGAAATCACTTATTAAGAAAAAGTTGTGAATTGAAATAAAGCTGCAACAAAGCTGTATAGGGCTAGAGGGCTACTCTCATGTTCCCGGCCCTGCACTCAGGCTTGAGCTGGCGGTGGCTCTGGATCCCAGGCAACCTGACAACCGACAGAACGACTCACCCTGCTCTGAGGTTCTGAACTGCTACATCGGCAACAGCGGTAGAAGGGTAATTATCTGAGTTTCCTCATCAGTTCGAGTTTTTAGCTCGGTTAGCCGAGAAAAGACAGCGCAAATTCAAGACCTATGGCGGTTGCCAGGGCGAAGTTCTGGTCAAGAAATTGCTGTTAGGGGAAGTAGCTATGGCAGCTGCCTGCGTATTCTGAATCACCTTACGCCAGGAGGATTCATCTGGGATCGGAGGATGCTACTCTAGTTAAGCGATCATCTGGCTCAGTAGCTCAGCGGTAGAGCAGGGGACTCATAAGCCCTTGGTCGCGTGTTCAAATCACGCCTGAGCCATGCTGTGTCACCTCTAGCAGCCGTATTGCTTCAGAACAATGGAGGATACTGGGAGATTTCTCTGTCTGGGCAGCTGTTGCAATCTTGGAGCTCGGGCTGATGATCTAATCACACAGTTGCAAACGGGATTGCGGCTGCCGCATAGCTGGGTCAATCTCGTGGGTTAGCTCAAAGTTGATCACCCGCCAGCGATTGGGGGATCCACTCCCACTGGAGCCGGCCGGGAGGCTGGAACTAAAACTAACTGGTAGGCCGTAGAGCCGGGGTGGACCAGGGCGACGATGGGATCCCTGCTCTAAGTAGGGGGTGAGCAATTGCCGATAACGCTCTGCCACAACCACCTGGGTGGCCCGCAGCCCCTGCATCCGCAATCGATCCAATTCTTCATGGATCTCAAAGCGGATCCCATCTGCATGGGTATGTTGACGGAACCAACGGCCTTCCCAGAAGCGCCAACGCCGCCCCGATTGTAAATGAACCAATTCTTCTTGTTCGGGATCTACCTCAAAGGCACCATGGCGATGGCACAGATAGGTATCTGTCAGGGTCAGAGCAGCAATTGTTTGCCGACAGTGGGGGCACTGGATGCTGGGGCCAAAAATGGGATAGGAAAAGGCAACCGTCATAGAAAACCCCACAAAAACGGACTGCGTGTGCGGGCACAGCTGTTCATAGTTATGTCCACATTATAGGAGGTTGCTTTTCTTGGGGGTGGATTTGAGTGCCAAGGGATCCCCTGGCAAAATCCGGCGGGATCTCTTAAGGTGAGAAAGAGGGATTGCCTCGGCTTTGCCAACCGGGGTTAATCTCTGGTAACCTCCGCAGCAACAACGGGGAGTGGGTTAGCACCCACTTTTTTTGTGTTTTTAGGGGCTACAGTTCCCTGGTGTGCCTGATTTTGAGATCGAGTGTTTATGGTTCATCCTCTAATCCCGCAGCTAGAAATTCTGGCCCGCCCCCTGGCTACTCAACTGGGGTACGAGTTGGTGCAGATGGTTTTTCACACCAACCAATATCCGCCCACCCTGCGGGTCGATATTCGCCCGCTAGATCCGAAGCGAGAAACCAGTCATGCCGATTGCGAGGTCATGAGTCAAGCCTTGGAAGCGGAACTGGATCGGGTGGATGTGATTCCTGGCCAGTATGTACTAGAGATCTCCAGCCCCGGCCTCGGTAACCTCTTAAACAGTGACCGAGATTTCACTGTATTCAAAGGCTTTGCGGTGGAGGTTACCCTGAATGCCCCCTACAAAGGCAAAGTGCTCTGGTCAGGCCATCTCTTGGGCCGCGATGAGGAAAACGTGCTGCTGTCTTTGAAAGGGCGGCGAGTCCGGTTACCTCGTGCTTCGGTTAAGCAGGTGTCTCTTGCTGAGGCCGAAACTGAATAGGACTCAGGGATCCTTACGGGGTGACGCGAAGCAGGTTTTTAGCATTCTTTTAGGAGAACGGTTCTTATGTCAATGGTGCCTCTGCCCGGTTTAGCAGAAATGGTGGAAATGATCTCACGGGAGCGCAACTTGCCTCGTCATGTGGTTACTGATGCTCTGCGGGAGGCGCTGCTGAAGGGTTACGAGCGTTACCGTAAAACCACGCAGCGGGATGTAACTTTTGAGGAAGATCACTTTGCCAACTTCGATGTGGAGTTGGATGTGGAGGCGGGTGGCTTTCGCGTGCTGGCCACCAAAACTATTGTCGAACAGGTGCAAAACCCAGATCACGAGATCTCCCTATATGATGTGCAGCAAGATTACCCAGAAGCAGAGGTGGGTTGGGAGGTCACTGATGATGTGACGCCGCAGCAGGCGGAGTTTGGCCGGATGGCAGCTATTCAAACCAAGCAGGTGCTGGCCCAAAAATTACGGGATCAGCAGCGCCGTCTGATTCAAGAAGAATTCCGCGATCTGGAAAATACAGTCTTGCAGGCGCGGGTTGTGCGTGTGGAAAGGCAGACGGTGATCATGTCCGTATCCAGCGGGTTTGGGCAGCCAGAAGTTGAGGCAGAACTGCTCAAGCGAGATCAACTGGCCAGCGATCGCTATGTCCCCAATGCGGTGATGAAGGTGTACCTCAAGCGGGTATACGAGGGATCCCGGCGGGGCCCACAGTTACAGGTGTCGCGGGCTGATGCGGGCCTGGTGGTGAACCTGTTTGCCAATGAGGTGCCGGAGATCGAAGACGATGTGGTGCGGATCGTGGCAGTGGCACGGGAAGCCAACCCACCCTCGCGCACTGTGGGGCCGCGCACCAAGATTGCGGTGGATACGGTGGAGCGGGATGTGGATCCAGTAGGAGCCTGTATCGGCGCTCGCGGCTCCCGCATTCAAGCAGTGGTGGCTGAGTTACGCAACGAGAAAATTGATGTGATTCGTTGGTCACCGGATCCGGCCACCTACATTGCCAATGCCCTCAGCCCTGCCAAGGTGGTGGAGGTGTTGCTGGTGGATCCGGAGATTCAGCAGGCGCATGTGCTAGTGACCAGTGATCAGCTCAGTTTGGCCATCGGCAAGGAAGGGCAGAATGTGCGTCTGGCCGCCCGCCTGACGGGCTGGAAAATCGACATCAAGGAAGTGGAAAGTTACCGAGCCGCGCAAGAGGAAGCCAAAGCCCAAGGCTTGCCCTACCCCTTCATGAGCTCAGAGGCTTTGCAGCGCTTCCAACGACGGGCAGAACGAGCTGCTTTGGGCCTAGAGGAGAAGGACTACGAAGAACAGCCTTACCGGGAGGTAGAGGATTTGGAGGAGGATTTGATGGAAGAAGATTGGCTCGAGGAAGAAGAAGACTTCGACTACGATGTCGAGTTCGATATTGCTCAGCCTCAAGAGTAGCGCTCGCCAGGGATCCCTGCCAATCGGAAACGATAAACTAAGGGAAAGATCTGCCCTGTTGATTTTGTATCGGTTTTGATTTCTTCCAAGCCTATTATTCTCGGCATATCCGGTGCCTCGGGCATGCTCTACGCTGTGCGGGCTCTGCATGTTTTGCTCAGCCTGGACTACTGCGTCGAGCTAGTGGCCTCCAAGGCCGCCTATCAGGTGTGGCAGGGGGAGCAGCAGAGACAGCTACCGGTGGATCCGCAGCAACAGGCCCTCTTCTGGCGGCAACAGGCAGAAAGCGAGACGGGATCCCTAGTCTGTCACCGTTGGCAAGATGTGGGGGCCCCCATTGCTAGTGGTTCCTACCGCACCGAAGGGATGTTGGTGATCCCTTGCAGCATGGGCACTGTGGCCAAGCTGGCCGCCGGGCTCAGTTCTGACTTGCTGGAACGGGCCGCCGATGTCCAGCTCAAGGAGGGGCGGCGATTGGTGCTGGTGCCGCGAGAAACCCCCTTCAGTTTGATTCACCTGCGCAACCTGACTACCTTGGCAGAAGCAGGAGTGCGGATTGTGCCAGCTATCCCCGCCTGGTACCATCAGCCGCGTACTCTCCTGGATCTGGTGGATTTTGTTGTGGTCAAGGCGTTGGATCAATTCGGTATCGACAGCGATCTGATACAGCGCTGGCAAGGGATGCGACAGCACAGTGCCCTAACTGTACCGCCCCAGGCTTAGCCAGGCTAGGGATCCCGTGCCTAGACAGATACGGGGCGATCCCCCTCTACTGCCCGCACCTGATCCACAAAATATTCCTCTAGCGACTGCCGCTGTAGGCGCAAATCGGTTACCACTGCCCCTGCCCCGGTGAGGATGCCCAGCAACTCCGGTAGGGATCCACCCCATTCTCCCGACCAATGGGATCCCTGCAGATGAAAATGCTCTAGCCGATCCTGGAATTGATGGACATCGCCGTCATGTCCGTGCACCACATAGGTTTGAGTTTGTCCGAGCAGCTCGTCTAAGGTACCCTGTTGCACCAGTTTACCCCCAATAATCAGGCCCACCCGGTTGCAGATGATCTCCACATCTGCCAGGATGTGGCTGTTGAAAAAGACGGTTTTACCCTGCTGCTTCAAGGACAAAATGATCTCGCGCATTTGGTAGCGACCGATGGGATCCAGCCCAGACATTGGCTCATCCAGAAACACCAGCTCCGGATCATTAATCAGCGCTTGGGCCATGCCTGTGCGTTGTAACATCCCTTTCGAGTAGGTACGCAGCTGTTTTTTGCGGGCGGTGTCTATAGAAAGTCCTACCAACTCCAACAGTTGCGGGATCCGCTCCTGCAAAACACAGTTGGGCAGCCGGAACACTTGCCCAGCAAAATGAAGAAACTCCCAGGCTGTTAAATAGTCGTAAAAATAAGGGTTTTCCGGCAGGTACCCTATCCGCTGCTTGATGGAGCGATCCCCTAAGGGCTTGCCTAGCAGGGTACCACTGCCACTGGTGGGATCCACAATACCCAGTAGACATTTGATGGTAGTGGTTTTACCAGCTCCGTTTGGCCCGAGCAGCCCAAAGGTTTCTCCCCGCGCCACCGTCAGTGAACAATCCTTAAGAGGACTCACCACCTTGTTCATCCAGAAGCCGGTACGGTAGGTTTTTGTTAGGCCTTGGACGGCAATGGCAGGCTCAGACGGGGTAACGGCAGCAGCCTGAGGTGGGGTAAGCGTCTCGCTCATAAGCACAACGGGACCAAATTCTGGTTCCTTTAGTTTACCCACATAGCCAATAGCCAGCGGACTCAGGCTTGCTCTAGCACCTCTTGCAGGAAGGGGGCCAACTCTCGCTGGAGCTGACCGGAACGCATGTATTCGGCATAGGTATCGGCCTCAATGGCTAGAAGCTCTTCTCGCAGTTGTTGAGCGGCAAAGTCTTTGAGTTGCGGATATTGACTTTGCAGGGTGTTGATTTCTACTTCCAAATCCCGGATCCTACCTTCTACTAAGGCTTTCTGGTACTGGTAAAAATCGGCCTCTACCCCCACTCGGCGATCACCTTTCACTAAGTATTCCAGAACCCGTTGTAGAGCCTTGTGACGGGCTAGTTTTTCTAAATACTCCTGCTTTTGGGGTTGATCTTCTCCCAGCAGATTGAGGCTAAGCAGGAGTGGTTTTACGGTTAATCCCTGCACCAAAAGGGTAAAGAGAACCACACCAAATACTGTAGCAATGATAACTTCCCGTCCAGGCAAGGATTCAGGCACGCTCAGGGCCAAGGCAATGGCAACCGACCCCCGCAATCCTCCCCACCAGAGTATCGTTTGTACTGACCAAGGAATTGACTGCGCCTCAGCACCTCTGGGGTTAATGAACAGCGTCATGTTGTAGAAACTGCTGAGGCCGTAGGTGGATAGGGCACGGGATCCCACCATGGCGATAATGGCTACTCCAATCGGGATAAGATTGTCTCCCAAAGTGTTGTACCGAATCTGATCCCCAATCAATAAAAAAACAATGGAATTTACAAAAAAGGCAAGGAACTCCCAAAACTCGCTCACGATCAAACGGGTACGCGGGTTCATGCCAATACGAGATCCAAAATTGCCTAAAATTAGCCCAGTAGTGACCACTCCGATAACACCGGATCCACCCAATTCTTCCACCACCAAATAGGTGCCATAGGCAGCAATTAAGGTTAGGGATTGCTCCACCAAAGGCAGATCAAACCGTTGCGTTAGGTAGGAGATGCCAAAGCCTACCAGCGCCCCCATGCCGACACCGATCCCCACCACCGTAAAAACCCGTAGCACAGTAACCCGCAGATCAAAAGTTTCGATACCCAAGGGGATCCCAACCAACAGACCAAAAGCGACCACGGCCACCCCATCGTTGAACAAGCTTTCCCCTTCCATCAACGTTCGGATGCGCTCCCCTACCCCCAACTCCCGAAACAGGGCAATCACCGAAACCGGGTCGGTAGCCGATAGGCTAGCCCCGATTAACAAAGCCAGCGATAAGGGGATCCCAGCCCACTGGGCCAATCCTAAGCCAATACCCACAACGGAGATGGTTACCCCCACTACCGCAAAGAGGGTAATCGGGAAGAGATCCCGCCGCAGATCCCCCCACTTCAGGTTCCAGGCAGCTTCAAACAGCAACGGGGGCAAGAAAATGGTCAGGATCAACTCGGGCGAGAGATTGACCAAGCGCACATCCACCAGAGCTAAGGCCGCTCCCACAACCACCAGAAGCAAGGTATAGGGAATTTGCCGTACCCAGCGAAAGATTTGCGGTAAAGTCGCCACACTCAAAGAGACAGTCAGCACCAACAAAAACCGCTCCAAGTTGGTTTTGATGGCCTCCGATTCCAGTGCATCTAGGACTCCTGACTCCGCTAGGTCAGCCACCAAAGGAGAGAAGATCTCCAGGTTGAAATCAGCAAACGGGATCCCGTTTAGCATGAGGCACTCACAGTCACATCCGGGATCCAGCCTAGAGCAGGCTTCACCGGTTTACACGATAAGGGAGAAAATTCTCTCCCATGGAGTTGAATCAGATCCTTGCTTTAGGTCAGAGAATTAGGATTTGTTCGCACCGGATGGCCTGACCCACGGTGAGTTGCGGCAACTCAGTTAGCTTGAACGGAGAGAGTGGGATTCGTTCGCGTCAGCGGGCCGGATGGCCTGACCCACGGTGAGTTGCGGCAACTCAGTTAGCTTGAACGGAGAGAGTGGGATTCGAACCCACGGTGAGTTGCCCCACACAGCATTTCCAGTGCTGCGCCTTCGACCACTCGGCCATCTCTCCAAAAGTGTGACCTAGCCAAAAAGTCAGCTTTGTGATTTTAGCAGACAGATTGGCTTGCTGACTGAACTATTCTGACTCCCCCGGCCGAAAGACCTGCAGTAACACTTCCCAACGGGAGCAGCGCCAGTAATCAATATGGGATCCAATTCGCCCAGCTTCATTGATGTGCAACTCTGTCCAACCAGGGATGCGCAGACGGGGATGCCAGGGCAAAGGCAGCGTCCAGCTCAGCGTCCATTCGGTCCGGATCTGATCCCCAGTTTTTTGAATCTCATGGAGATCGAGGCGAATATCCCGAAACCAACGCTTCATCCAGTCGATCATCTCTTGATACCGGCTCAGACCCCGAAATTCATTCACAGGATCCTTGAAATACACCTGTGGGTCATAAATAGAGTAAGTTTGATTTTCCGGAAAACGAGCGTAGTCCTCCCGCAAAATAGTCAGCAAGTCAGGGCGGGGATCCCTAGGGTAGGGAGTGGGGGAGGAAGCACTCATGCAGTTGCCTGGGTCGATAAAGGAATCGTTTCACCGGGGGTAGGGCAACACAATTGGATGGAGGTGCCTGCACGGGCATTCAGGGATCCCAGCCTTTGCCGAAACTCCTCCAGGCTACCCAGGGTGCGAATTTGGGCCGCGAACCAGCCGTGGTAGTCTACTTCTCCCATTGCCGTTGGAATCACCTGCTGCGGCTGCAAAGCTTCCACCACCTGCAAGGCCCGCTCCGGCCCCATAATCACCTCTCCCAAAAGGGGAAAAATCTGCCCCACCACCGGGATCAACAGGGATTGGATGGGCCGAAACTGCTGCTGCAAGCGTTGGCGAACATCCGGTTGGGACAAGTGGGGCTCATAGTAAAGGCGAACCTGGGATGTTTCTTCTTCGATCAGGTAGCCCAGCTCGCGAATAGGACCTAAGGGTGCACCCGGAACTGCCGTAATGCGAAGCTCCCCCCAACGAACAGACTGCCAGGGATCCAACGCCTGTACCGAGACAAAACCCAACCGCCGCACCATTGCAGCAGCGCTCCTGGAGGCCAAAACCGGGATCCGCTTATCCAACCGTTGCAAGGTGGGAGGGTGGCAGTGATCCGGTTGTCCTTGGCTGATCAGAATACCATCCACAGGGGGTAGCGTTTCCGGTGTAAAGGGAGGCGGCTGGCGGTGCTCAATGCGGATGAACCAGGGCAACCCCAGAAACACCAGGGGATCCACCAACCAGGGATCCAGCAACAGGGTTTGCCGCCCTGCTTGGATGAACCAACTGTTGAGATCAATACGGGTTAGCTTCATTGGCCGGTAATCGACAGATCCTCCACCCAAATGCGGGGGCACAAACCCCCCGGCGTGACTTGTGGCTCCGGCTCCACATAGACAATCGACTTCAAAAGCCGTAAGAAATCCCCTGCCACCGTAGCCGCCTCAATGCTGATACGCTCCCCATTGCGCACCCACCAGCCCTGAAAGGGCAGGGAAAAAGATCCCTGCAAAGGCTTTACCCCGGCATGCAAAGCTTGCAGCTCATCGATCCAAACCACATTCTCAGCGGTAGCCAGATCATAGGTGGTTTCTGGCGGGGATCCGGCGAACACATGGTAGTAATGAGCCCCCACCGTCACCTTGGAGCCGATATTGGCATGTCCAGTGGGCTTGGCTCCTAGACGTTTGGCTGTGCCGGCGCTGTGGAGAAAGTGGGTGAGCACGCCGTTGGTAATCAAAGGAACACGGCGGGTGGGGGTGCCCTCTCCATCAAAGCTAATCGCCCCCACCTTGCTCGGGTGCAGAGCATCATCACACACCGACAACAGAGGTGAGGCAACAGTAGTCCCCAAAGATTCAGGGGTGGAAAGACTTTGCTTATCCAAAATGCTCTGGGCATTAAACAAATTGGAGAAGGCCCCCAACAAACTTAAGAATGCTTCCCCGGAAAAGACAACCGTGTACCTGCCAGAAGGGATCCGCTCATAGTCTAGGTGGCTGATCAATTTTTCAGCCGCTTCCTGAATGCAGCCTTGAATATCCAACTCCTCCAGGCTACGGCTAACCCGCAGAGCCCCGCCACTCCGAGGTTTGCGGCCCTCCTGCTCCGCTTTGCTGTAGAGATAGATCGACGTCAGGGTATGGCCTTCCTGCCGTAGGGCTTGTTCACTATTCAGGTAAAAGCGCTCAATTTGCCGCTGGGCCAAACCGTTGTAGGGTACCCCCTGAATGGCCGGATGGGATCCCAGCAATGCTTTTTCAGCAGCCAGCAATTGTTCTAGCAGATCGCTGGCCGGAGCCAAGGGTGCTCTGTCGTTGGAGGGTTGAGGAATAGGCAAAGTGGCTTCCGGGCTAAATTGCGGGGCATGTTCTCGGACACCAAAACGGCTAGCTTCAAAAGCCATTTGCAGAGCCAGTTCCAGACCGGTCTCATCCACATCGGTTGTGGAGGTAACTCCCACCTGCCCTTGATCATTCCAGACCCGTACCGTCACGCTACACCGATTGGAGGCTTTCACCTGGCGAGGATCCCCTTGATCCACTTGCACACTGGTTTCATCCACCTGTGCCCCATACAGATCAAACTGAGGGATCCCCAGACGTTTTGCACAGCTTTGCACTCGTTCTGCCAACCGTTCTACTTGCACAATCTTGACTCCTCCAGGGCAATTGGGGCCGACTTCCCTATAAGCAGGTTAGCCATTGGTTCAAATCCTCCAGACTTCCGAACTCCAAAAGAGCTTCTCCCAAGCTTTCCAGTTGCTGAGCCGGCAAAGTTCGAATTTGTGCCTCAACTGTTGTCGGTAGCTCACCCAGTTTCCGCTGTAACATGCGCAAAACCAGAGTAGCCTCTCCCTGTTGGATCCCCTGTTGGATCCCCTGTTGCAGCCCTTCTCGCAGAGCTTCTGCGCGCCATTCCTGGTAGATCACCGATTCTTTCATGTCTAGGGACCTCATGATTTGCTGAATCAAGCCTCGATCCAATGCTAGTCCGGCCAAGACTGCAGTTGCCGCCGCTAGCTCCCTCTTGTTTTGTCGATCTGGGATGGCATCTAGCTCCCTGACAACCTCTCGCAGAGTCTCTGCTGGGTCATCCACTTGACTCAAGACGCGAAAGGGAAGTAATCCTTGCAAATCACTTCCTACCCTCAGTGGGTGTTCCCACAGTCGCAGCACATCAAACTCATGGCTTAGTCTTTCTAGACGAAAAGAGTTCTGGTAAACCCGTTCTGAGTTTGTCTTACGCAAATAAATCACAATCTGTCGTACTGATAACTCAGGATATTTTCGATAGAGACGCAGGCGATAATCCACCATTCGAAAGGGGATGCTTGTCTCAGGATCAGTTTGAAACTCAAGATGCAGAATTTGCTGTTGCCATCCCAAAAGAATGAGGGAATCCGCTCGAATGGGATCGTCGGAAAGCTCGGTGGGTTGCAGCTGTACAGGCACCACAGTTTCTCCCAGCAACCATTGCACAAATTGCTCTGGGAACCGTTCTGCCAGGTACTTGCAGACGTTGTCATAGGCCATTGGGGTTAACGTCCGCCAACGGTAATCGAATCTACCTTGATGTGGGGCTGCCCGACAGTGACGTAGATGCTGCCACTGACCGAACCACAGAAGCCGGCAGCCAAACCCAGATCTTTGGAGCACATGGAAATTTTGGTCATGATGTCTTTGGCCTCCCCGATCAGGGTGGCTCCTTTTAAGGGTTTAGTGACCTTGCCTTTCTCAATTAAATAGGCTTCTTCAACCGCAAAGTTGAACTGACCGGTCGGGCCGACGCTACCGCCCCCCATGCGTTTGCAGTAGATGCCTTTGTCAATGGAGGCAAACAGATCTTCTAGCTCGGCATCCCCTGGGGCAATGTAGGTGTTGCGCATGCGGCTAGCAGGGGCGAAGGTGTAGTTCTGGCGGCGACCACTGCCGGTGCGGGGATGACCTGTGCGCATGCAGCCAGCTCGATCCGAAAGGAAATTCTTGAGGATGCCCTTTTCGATCAACAGCGTTCGTTGCACCGGCATACCTTCATCATCCACATCTAAGCTGCCAAAGGCACCGGCGGACAGGCCTTCATCCCAAGCAGTTAGGTTCTTGTGGGCAATCTTCTGGCCTTTTTTGTCCGCAAAGGGGGTGGTTTTGCGTTCAATCTGAGTGGTTTCCAGCAAGTGGCCACAGGCTTCGTGGAAGATCACCCCCCCAAAGGCATTGGCCATCACAATTGGGTAGGTACCCGATTCCACATAGTCGGCATAGAGCATCTGGCCGGCGGCTTCCGCTAGTTCCTCACTGTCGGCCTGGGCATCCCAGCGGCGCAAGAAGGCCGGGTCCCCGGTACTACCAGAACGCTTGCTTACAGAAGAGCGATGGGGACCATCGGCACAGAGTAAAGTTGATCCCACTGACTGGGTGAGGCGCACATCCCGCACAAAGGTGCCGTCGCTACAGGCCACCAGGATCTCCTGCCAGTCGCGGAAGTAGGTGGAGCGGCGAGACTGGACATGTTGGGCTTGGCGACTCAGGTAGTCGTTGGCTGCTAGCAAAATCTCGCCCATTTCGGCAATGGAGCTGCATTCCGGTAACCAGGCATCTTTTTGACGATACTCGGCATAGTCCTGCAGGAGCTGCAAGTTGACAGCCGCTACCAATGCCGTCGGGGCAGGTGGGGTGAAGCCCATTAGCAGCAAGCCCTTCTCCAAAGCAGCTTTTAACCCGGTAAAAGACAGATCGTTGGTGCTGACGTAGCAATCCGCTTGGCCTCGAAACACTCTGATCCCGGCCCCGGTAGATAAGCGCGGCGTAATGCTGGTGATAGCGTCATCCTCCGCCAAACAACTGATGTAGTTGTTCCGCTCCAGAAAAATTTCCACCAAGTCCGCTCCGGCAGCTCGCCCCCAACCCAATAGTGCCGCAAGGGGATCCCGCCAATCCTGGTCAAAGCGCTGGGAGGTAGGGCAGTAATTCAGGGAAGGCAGTTCTCTGGACAATAACAGCATGGCGAGCCTGGAATAGGGAAAAAGGCACAAGCAACAGGAGAACCCTGACGGAATCAGGATTTGGTAGGCGGGATCCCTCGGGATCCTTTGCTTCTGTCCAGTTTAACAAGATGTAAAGGAGCCCCGAAGAGGATGGCTAAAACGGGTGACAGTGCCCATGACTTGACAAGCGTGGAGGGGCAGCCGAAGATCGCTGCACAAAGGAACTGCAACTTGCAATGGCTGCCAAAAAAACAACCTCAGGGATCCAGCCCAGCTTATTTGAATTGGCTTCCGAACCTCAGCCCCAACCTACCCAGGAGGCTGTGCCTGACCGGGAGCGGATCCCGTTGTCGGCCCAGGTGCCCATCCCACCCGGTACCTACCGCGATCTGGAGCAGCTGAAGCAACATTGTCTGGTCTGTCAGCGCTGTGAATTGGCGACAAATCGCACACATGTGGTGGTACAGCGCGGGAACCCCCAGGCCAAGATCTTGATCATTGGGGAAGGGCCAGGGGAAAACGAAGATCTGCAAGGCTTACCTTTTGTGGGTAAATCTGGACAGTTGCTGGACAAGATTCTCGCCTCCGTAGGCTTGGATCCGGAGCGGGACACCTACATCTGTAATGCAGTCAAGTGTCGTCCCCCTAACAACCGGGTGCCTACCGCTGAAGAAATGGAGGCCTGTCGGCCCTACCTGCTAGAACAAATTCGGCTGGTGGATCCGCTGATTATCCTCCTCACAGGGGCAACCTCTGTGCGCTCAATCTTGGGAGATAAGCGCGGCATCACCAAGATCCGGGGGGAATGGATCCAGTGGCAGGGGCGCTGGTGTATGCCGATTTTTCACCCTGCCTACCTGTTGCGCAACCAAGCCCGCACCCCTGGCAGCCCCAAGTGGTTGATGTGGCAAGATATTCAAGCGGTCAAGCAGAAGTATGTAGAGCTGACCTGCGCAGCTCACCGAGAAGATAGCTCAGAAGAGGAACTGGAGTTTTAAGGGATCCCTGCCATGCCTGCCCCCCAACCTAGCCCGGTTACCATCGAACATCTCTGCTTTCGCGTTCCTCCCGGTGGTCAAGCGGAATTTCTTAAGCAGGATGAGCAGATTTGGGGATCCCCACTGCGGCAGCACCCCGGTTTTTTGCGCAAGGAAACTTGGCTGGATGGGGAGGATGCCGAGTTAATCCATATCATCATCTACTGGGCTAGCCGTGCTGATTGGAAGGCTTTCCCCCCAGAGAAAGTTGAAGCCCTAGATCGCGCCATGCAACCCTTCTATATTTGCCTAGAGCAGACTAGGGAGTATCAGCTATGGGCCTAAGCGGGAAGAAGTGACTCTGTCCGCATGGAGCCTGCTCTTTCACCGCAAGTACAGCCTTTGCAGCGATAGATCCTCAGATCCTCCCCAGTCAAGTTGCTCAGATCGCCCGTTCCGCTTCAAAAGCCCCCTCTGAAGATAAAGGCTCCCCCTTGTGGGCAACCCGCTCTTGCTCCACCAGCTCCCGTAGGTTGGGTAGGGTCATTGCCAAAGCCCCTTCCCGGCGCTGTAAGCCCGCCTCAAAAGTTTCTGGTGTAACAATGCCGCCGGAAATCAGCATCTTAAAGGCATCCTCCACCGGCATAAACACCTCCACCGTCTGCTCCTCCGGCACAATAGCGTACCAGCCTGTGGTAGGGTTAGGCGTGGTGGGCACAAACAGACTGAGGTGGCGCTGCGCTCCATCAGGACGAATGGGAGTCTGAATCGTCCCTGTGACAAACGCTAAAGCCCAAATGCCGGGGCGGGGGTACTCCACCAGCACCACCCGTCGAAAACGCGGGTTGTTGGGGGCAAACAAAACACTGAGCAGCTGCTTCAGGGTTTTATAGACCAAGCCTGCTACTGGAATGGCATGAAGCAGTTGCTCGCTCAGGTTGAGCAACCACTGACCGACAATGTTGCGTGCCATAAACCCGATCAGCAAAATAAACAGAATCGGGGTAAACAGGCCCACCGCCAAATCGATTAAATTAATCAAAATCGGGTGCAGTCCCTGGATGGGGTTAAATTGCTTGGGAATACTGGTGAGAAAGCCAATACTCCAGGTGGCTACCTCCACCGTTAACCAGATGGTGGTCGCCAACGGGATCACCACCAGCAACCCTGCCACAAAATAATTCTTCAGATGCTGCTTCCACTGTGAAACCATGGTGAGGTTGTTCCGGTGAGTTAAATCAAGAGGTATAGCTAACCAGTGCAAGTGAGGCTTGCAGATGGCAACCATGATATCTGGCTTCTGCCTCTGCCCTCGCGGGTATAAGCTGCCAACTGGTCTTGGGGAAACGGATTTCCTGTAAAGTACAGGTTCCGCAACTGCCACAGAGCTAATAATGTTATCTTAGGTCGATATAAAATTTTGTAAAGGCAGGGATCCACCCGGAGACTCTGTCTGCCGAACAGATAGACTCTGCTGGATGCTGCGCGAGGTCCTATGTCTGAATCCGATTGGCTAGAGCATACTTGTCAGGTGGAGGTGCCTGTTCCCATCGAGCAGGTTTGGGACTTGTGGGCCAACCTCTCTCTCATGCCGCGTTGGATGAAGTGGATCCGCTCTGTAGAGCTCTTGGATCACGAACTGTCTCGTTGGACGCTAGATACGCGCGGCTTCACCTTCAGTTGGGTCTCCCGTACGCACACGGTGGTGAAACATCAACACATCGGCTGGAACTCGGTGGAAGGTTTGCCCAATCGCGGTGCGCTGCGGTTTTACGACCGTAAAGGTAGCACCATTGTTAAGCTATCGGTCTCTTACATGATTCCGGGGATTATCGGCAAAATTTTGGATGGCCTGTTTGTGGGCAAAGTGGTGGAGAGTACTATCCAGGCGGATCTGGAGCGCTTCAAAGCCTATGCTCTAGAACACCTGCAGCTAACTGCTGAAAATGACCTGGTCGATTAATCCCCGATCCTAATCCGGGATGTTTCTTTCATTCTCAAGGCTTGCTCATGCTGGATCCCTCACCTGAACTTGTGGCTGCTATCTCCCATCAGCTGGTAGATAATCGCAACATTCGCTTTTCTCTGGATCGGGCCGAACTGGATTTGGAGCAGCTGCTCCTGCTGTTTAATCGCAATGCTTTTTGGGCGCAAAATCGCCAACGGGAACAGATGGAGCAAGCGATTCTCCACAGCCATCCGGTGGTGAGCGTTTGGGATGGAGAGCGGTTGATCGGCTTTGGACGGGCCACCTCCGACGGGGTGTACCGGGCTGTAATTTGGGATATTGTGGTAGACCAGGATTACCGTCGCCAGGGGATTGGGCGCAAGTTGGTAGAAACTTTGATCAGCCACCCCCATTTGCAATCGGTGGAGCGGGTTTACCTGTTCACCACCCATCAGCAGGACTTCTACAAACGGATTGGCTTTGTGGAAAATACCAGCACCACCTTGGTTCTGCATGGCCGCTCCCTAGAGTTTTTAACCCCGCTCAGCAAAGCCTAAAGCAGATGGATTTGAACATCTGTGAATGCTCGGCCAGCCTGCACCATCGGTGAACGGCAAAAAGTGTATCTTGAACAACAGTTGGTAAGGACTACGTCCTGCTCGTGTGAACGGCCTGAGAATAGGGACGTGCCAGTACGAAAGCTCAGTTCGGTATGTCTATGACCAATCGCCTCGCCACCAGCCTTAGCCTCTATCTGCGCAAGCACGCCGAGAACCCGGTGGATTGGTGGCCTTGGATCCCGGAGGCTCTGGAGAAGGCGCGTGCCGAGGATAAGCCGATTTTTCTTTCCATTGGCTACTCCAGTTGCCATTGGTGCACCGTGATGGAGGGGGAGGCCTTTTCCAATCCCGAGATTGCTGCTTTCTTGAATGAGCATTTTTTGCCCATCAAGGTGGATCGGGAGGAACGCCCTGATCTAGACAGCATCTACATGCAAGCGCTGCAATTGATGACTGGGCAGGGGGGGTGGCCTCTAAATGTATTTCTCACCCCAACCGATTTGGTGCCCTTTTATGCCGGTACCTATTTCCCGGTGGAGCCACGCTTTGGCCGTCCTGGGTTTCTGGCGCTGCTGCAACGGATCTTGCAGTTTTACCGACAGGAAAAAGACAAAATTGAGGAGATGAAGGGCCAAATTATGGCGGCTCTTACCACCCTCAGCGAGTTGGTGCCTGAGGATACTATTCCTACGGATTTGCTGCGCTCCGGGATCCAAAAAATTCAACCTTTGGTGTCGAATGCTGGGGCGGTGCAACAGTTCCCGATGATACCCTATGCCCAGTTGGTGCTGCGTTCAGCTCGGTTTGAGAGTGGGGAGGCAGGTTCCTCAATAACGGCTCTGGAGCGGGCTAAAGAACGGGGGATGGCCCTGGTTTTGGGAGGCATTTTTGATCATGTGGCGGGTGGATTTCATCGCTACACCGTCGATGCTACCTGGACAGTGCCCCACTTTGAAAAAATGCTCTACGACAATGGGCAGATTTTGGAGTTCCTCTCAGATTTGTGGGCGTATGGGATCCAGGATGCGGCCATTCAACGGGCGGTCCAGCTCACCATTGGTTGGTTGGCCAGGGAGATGACAGACCCGGCAGGGTATTTCTACGCCGCCCAAGATGCGGATAGCTTTGCCAACTCTGAGGACCAGGAGCCGGAAGAAGGGGAATTTTACGTTTGGCGGTGGCAGGAGTTGCAGGATTTGTTGGGGGATGAAGGGTTCCGGGCGCTGCAACAGGCTTTTGATCTGTCACCGGGGGGCAACTTTCCGGATCGACCGGGATATTTGGTTTTGCAGCGCAAGCAGGGGGGGGAGCTACCGGCTGTGGTGGAAACTGCCCTCACAACCCAACTGTTTCAAGCTCGCTATGGCCCCCAAGATATGCGCCAACCTTTTCCGCCGGCGGTAGATGCTCAAGCGGCCCGTCTCCGTGCTTGGCCGAGGCGGATCCCGCCGGTTACCGATACGAAAATGATTGTGTCCTGGAATAGCCTGATGATTTCCGGCTTGGCACGGGCCCATCAGGTGTTTGGTATTGAGGAATACTTGCAATTGGCGCTGCGGGCGGCTCAGTTTATCCTTAACCACCAACGCCACCCGGAAACGGGATCCCTGCTGCGGGTTAACTACAACGGCACGGCCGCCGTTCCGGCCAAGTCGGAAGATTATGCCTTGTTGATCAAGGCCCTGCTGGATCTGCACCAAGCTTGTCTACCGCTGCTGGGGGATCCCTCGGCTGAGTACTGGCTAGAAGCTGCCATGAGACTGCAACAGGAAATGGACAGCCAGCTGTGGGATCCGGTGGCAGGGGGCTATTTTGTGAGTGATCCCCAGAGTGCCCCCGAGCTCCTGGTACGGGAAAAAGAGTTTCAGGACAATGCCACTCCTGCTGCCAACGGGGTTGCCATTGCCAATCTGGCCCGTCTCAGCGCCATAACAGGGGATCTTGACTATTTGGAGCGTGCCGAAACCGGCTTAAAAACCTTTGTCCATATGATGAGCACTCAGCCCCGCTCTTGTCCCAGTCTGTTTACGGGCTTGGACTGGTACGCCAATTGGATCAAGGTCACTCTGCCTGCAGAGCACCTCCCCACCCTGTGGCAGAAGCCCTGGCCGACCACTGCCTTTACCCTCCCAACCGAGGCGGATCCCTTGCCGGAAGACGCGGTGGGGTTGGTGTGTTGGGGTACCAAGTGTTTGGCCCCTGCCCAGTCTGTGGAGCAGCTGCAATCGCAGATTAGCAAAGGCCAAAACCGCGCTTGATCAGGGTTTTTTGGATCCCTCTACGCCGAAAAACTCGATGCGGTAGCTCTGAATTTGGGTACCGGTTTGCTGCTCCACCTGAGCCAATAACTCAGGAGGCAATTGAACGTCCACATCCAAAATACGGCCACTATCTGTGCAATTCACATGACTGTGGGGATGGGTACGGTTGCCATAGCGGCGGCCATCAGCGCGATCCAAACACTCCACAACATTGTGGCTGGCTAGGGCTTCCAGATTCTGATAGACAGAGGTGTGGCCAATCAGCTTGCCCTGTTGGTTGAGACGATCGTAAATTTCACGAGCAGAGAGGTGTTCACCAGATTCCCACAACAACTCCAGAATGTAGCGACGCTGTCGGCTTAGACGCAAGTTACATTCCCGGCAACGCTCTAGAGCAGCTTCTAAAGAATCCAGTGGGCGAGGCATGAGACAACCTCAGGTCATACTAAGTCTGAGATAGGTAATTACCTACTAGCTCCAGGCTAGCATTGAAACTCAAAAATAAACATACCTTAACGTGTTGAAACCTGCTAGTTTCTGATTTTCTCACGCGTTGTATCTGCGGGTGAAAGTCTCTTTTCACAAGTATCCGCGCAGCTTTTTCCCACTTTTGGCGCAACGGAAGGGATCCCGCTTGTGGCGGAGTTACTCGACTCCCTAGAACCTTTCAAGACAACCAGTAGTGTCGTAGGAAACCCATACCTCTTTGGGGTTTAGGCTAATCTCTAGCGGGGGTCTAGATCGCACCAATTCGCCGGCTGGGGATCCTACAATACCCCTGGGGAGTTGGGGGGATTGAGTCAATGCAACGGCGCAAATTTATGCTGAGTCTGCTGGGGTTAGCCGGCAGCAGTGGATTGGCGGGGGCTTATCTGGCCAGTCGGCAGCAGCCTGCTTCTGTATCTCCTACGCCGATTCCTTCAGCACAAGCGACGGGCTCCTCGACGATGCCCCCCCCCACCCCTGTTCCCACCGCTACGGTGGTAGCTCACCCTGCCGCTCCTAATGGCCTGTTTATTCCCCCCCGCCGAGATCTGCGCCTGCTGGTGATCAGCGACATGAACTCTGCCTACGGCTCGGTGGAGTACGACCCGGAAGTGGATCGAGCCCTTAGCCTGATCCCCTATTTTCAGCCGGATATTGTCCTAGGTGGGGGGGATATGGTAGCTGGGCAGGATCCCCGCCTTTCCGAAGAGCGTATTCGGGCCATGTGGGCGGCCTTTGACCGGCATGTGGCCGGCCCCATCCGAGCAGCAAAACTCCCCTATGGGTTTACCCTTGGCAATCACGATGCCTCCTGTGCCCGCACAACTCGAGGTGGGTTTCTCTTTCAAAAAGAACGGGATTTGGCCCGCGAATTTTGGAATGACCCGGCCCATGACCCGGGATTAAATTTTGTGGATCGGGGGGATTTTCCCTTCTACTACACCTTCGAGAAAGACGATATTTTCTACCTCACCTGGGATGCCACCTGCAATTACATCCCTCCAGAACAAATGGCATGGGCAGAGGCAGCCTTGGCCAGCGAACGGGCACAAGCGGCCAAGCTGCGCATTGTTATCGGCCATTTACCTCTCTACGCCATTACCGTTGGGCGCAATGATCCAGGAGAAGTGTTGCTGGAGGCCGATGCCAAACGGGCCCTGCTGGAGAAATACCGCGTTCACACCTACATCAGCGGTCATCACCACGGCTATTACCCCGGCCACAAGGGGCAACTGCAACTGCTCCATTGCGGTATCCTCGGCTCCGGTCCTCGTCCTCTCCTGGATAGCCCCCTGCCCCCGCGCAAGACCCTCACCCTGGTGGATATCGATTTTGCTAGCCCAGACATCACCTATTACACCACTTACCACATGCGGGATCTGAGCGTCATCGATCAGGCGGAACTGCCCCGTTTCATTACCGGACACAACGGCTTGGTGCTGCGTCGGGATGTGAGTTGGGATGCCCTTAGTGCCGAGGAAATTGCTACCTGCCGAGCTCGCATCGGATCCCTTTGTCACGACTAGAGACTCCATCAGAAGCGAGTCAGAAGGGATCCCTCTAACTCGGCAAAAGATTGATAGGCGGTTTCGGGATGGTAAAGGTGACACCGTTGCACAATACCCTGTATCAGAGTCCAGGAGAAGCGCCGCTTTTGTAGATAGGCTCCCCAATGTTCCTCCAGACTCTGCTGGGCCAGGCGCAACCGGTAGGAGGGAATGGCAACCGAAATGTGGTGGGGAATGTGCACATTGATATCGTGACAGAGGAACTCCACCCAGCGGGGGTAATCACAATGGACAGTGCCGATCAGCTGGGCGGTGACAGCATTCCAGCGCTCCGCCGGTTGAAAGGGGATCCCGGCATCGGTGTGATGAACCAGGGTGAAGGTGCTCATCCAAAAGTGGTAAACCAGCCAGGGCAACAACCAGAACTTGACCACCCCCCACAACCCCGTCCAATAAAAGAGGAGCGGAAAAAAGACCAAGGCAAATCCCAAACAAATAGTGATGGAAAATCGGGCCTGAGGGCGTTCTTGTTCAGAAAACTGACGCAAATCAAAGTGTAAAGTTAGCCAATGAACAATGGATCCCGTCCACCAAAAGTAGCCGCGCAAGCCTCGATACAGCACCCGTATTGCCGGACAACTGGCCGAGAAAAACTCCTTGGTCCAGGGTTCCCAGGCGTTGTCTTGCTGCAGTTGATTGGTAAAGCGATGATGACGGTCGTGCAAAATGCGCCAGGGATGAAAAGGATAAATCAGAGGCAACATCAGCACATGCCCCAGCCAGTCATTGACCCAGCGGCGCTTGGCAAAAGAACGGTGCCCACAATCATGGGCCAACACAAATAAACCCGTAAGGGCAGTTCCTGTCCAGACCCAAGCTAAAGGGAGAAACAGAACCGGCAAAAAGGCAATGGCAGCATAGCCCAAAGCAACAGCAAACACACTCCTCAACACTGACATCCAGGCCTGGCGGCGATCCTTTTCAAAACACTGATGCGGCAAGGTTCTGAGGATGGTGCTCAGCTTTTCGGGAAAAGCCGGAGGAGGAACTGGCATCGGCGAAACGGGAACTACAGATAGAGTCATGAATGGGATCCGTATTCCAAGGTTGAGCTTAAAGAAGCTTTACATTCATACCATGGGATGGGATCCAAATCCATCTGGGAAAACGCCGAGCGTCCTAAAATCTCTCCTAAAACCTCAAGATCTCGCGCATGCCGAAGTAGAGAGCCAGCACCACTAAGAACCCTCCGTACAGGCGGGTTAGCCAAGGTGTGGAAAGGCGGAGGGCCAATTTGCCCCCTAACACCGTGCAAGGAAACACCCCTAGAGCCAGCCAGAAGGTGGTACCCCAATCGATATTGCCCAGGCTGGCATGCACCCAAATCTCTGGGATGGCCAGCATAGCCACCGAAGCCAAAGAGCTAGCCAAAGCACTGCGCAGATCCAACCCTACCGCCAATTGGTAGAAGGGCACCAACACCAACCCCCCGCCATTGGCCAGCACACCATTCAAAAAGTTCAACACCAGCGAACCCACCGGGATCCGCCCCAAGTGCAGCTGCTTTGCTCCCTCGCTAGGCAGAAAACCCCGTAAACCGCTTAAGCCATACAACCCAATCCCAAAAATAAAGACTGCCGTCAGCAGCATCAGCACTACCCCCGGCACCAACTTGGTTGTCCAGGCGCCCAGGGCCACCGCCGGGATCCCCCAAGCCACTGTGGGCAGCACCACCCGCCAGCAGATCATCCCCCGTTTCTGGAAGGTGACCACTCCTCCCAAAGCGCTAGGCAGCGTCAGGGGCAAAGGGCTGGCTAAGGCCAGCAGAGGAGGCATACCCATCAGACGCAGCAGCGGGGTACCCAAAGAACTACCCCCTAAGCCAAATAACCCAGCACAAAGGCCAATCCCACATCCCACCAAGAAAGTTAGCCACCAGGTCATAACCATCCCCACTGTAAAGCCCTTCCTTGACGGTAAAGGGATCGCAACATAAGAGCAAATAGTTTTAATTCTAGAAAAGATAAACTCTACTGATGACTTTCTCCATGACTCTGGAACAACTGCGCATTTTCTTAGCAGTTGCCGAACATCTGCACTTTACCCGTGCTGCTGCTGCCCTTTACATCACTCAGCCTGCTGTCAGCGCTGCCATCCAAGCTCTAGAACGCCGCTACGGGATCCCCTTATTTCACCGCCTGGGGCGGCGGGTGGAATTGACTGAAGCAGGACGTTGGCTACAGGAGCAGGGGCAACGGATTTTGAGTCAGGTGCAACAACTGGAACAGGGCCTGCAAGATCTGAGCAACCTGCAGGTGGGGGAGCTGCACCTGGGATCCAGCCTCACCATTGGTAACTACTGGTTGCCCTATCGTCTTAGCACCTATAAGCAGTGTTACCCGGGCATTCAAGTCCGCTGCACCCTAGGCAACACAGAAGCCATTTGTGAAGGGGTACTGCGGGGAGATTTTGACTTGGGTTTGGTGGAAGGGGTAATCCGAGCTGCAGATCAACCTCACTTGACGCAGCAGATCATCGCCTGGGATCGCCTCTCTATTGTGGTGGGGCAAAAGCATCCCTGGTACACAAGGGCTGAGGTCTCGATCCCAGAGCTGGTGGAAACCGACTGGGTTATGCGGGAGGCGGGATCCGGCACACAACAACGCTTTGAGGCTGCTCTGACCCAGTGGGGGATCCCCATCGAGTGTCTATCGGTGAGCTTGCGGGTGCAGAGCGGCGAAATGATCAAAGCCCTTGTTAGCCAAGGATCCGCTGCCGCCGCCATCTCGGAGATGATGATCCAGAATGAAATTCGCCTGGGAGATCTGCGGGAGGTACCCCTAGCTACTGGATCTGATGCTTTGCAACGTCCCTTTTTGTTGCTCAAGCATCGACAACGCTACAGCTCACGTGCCGCCCAAGCTTTTGAGCAGCTGGTGGATCCATCCTTTCGCCCTTGACCTCCTCCCCCGCCCGAAGGGGGTTGGTTGCGCTTCTCGCTACGCTGCCGCTTGCGCAGCAGTTGGGCTTACACGCTTCAGGGCCGGGTCATTCCGCCCGCCCGCCTGAACATCAAGCTCAAGCAGGCAGCACAGCTCGCGCCAGTCCCGGATCTTCCTCGCAGCATTGGCATCGGCGTGCGCCCCGTATCC
>CALFBB010000049.1 GCA_937944885.1 uncultured cyanobacterium | reverse complement strand
TTCTTTTCTTGCATCTAAATGCCCAAAGAAAGGAGCCACTGCTTTATCTGCCTCTTGCCAAGATAAATGCTCCTGTTGCATTTTTTCTCTTATGGCTTGCGCCCGTGCCACCCCCCGCAATGTAGAGCTGGGAATATAGGGGATTCCCAGGTGGTCAAATGCCGGTAACAACATACTTTCGGGACCTTTAGTGCCCCCTACCCGAATCCGCCACGGGCACCTTACCTCAAACGTATTTCCTTCCCCTGCAATTCGTTTGGTTCGCTGATTCAGAGTTTGCAAACGCGCCCCATAATCTGCTCTAGTTTCTGCCTGATGCACCAAATCCACTCTGGTTCCATCCTTGAAAGAGCCATCGGGAACCCGCATCCAGCGCAGATATTCCACAAAGCCGGCTGTTTTGTCAGGCTGGGGATCAGGATCGAGAGGATGTTGTAACCACGGTGAGGGCTTAGGCTCATTTCCGCCACCCCCCCACCAGTTCCTCCTCGATGCCGATCTCGACCTCCGCCTCCGGAACCTGCCTGCTGGGGACGGTTAGATTTATCATTGGGGCGGGGCGGACGTTGCAAATAAGGATTGGTCATTGCGTTACCTCCTGAATAGGATTTTTCCGTTGGTTATCTCTGCGCATGACGTCTTTGTATCTTGCCAGGATTGACAAAACTCTATGGCCAAATTGGGAAATAACAAACTCTTTTCAGACTCCAGATTATGTCCCTTTTTCTGCCAAATCAAATATCTAATAGGGATATAAAAATGTGACCGGATTAGAGAACAAAAATTCTGGAGAACTAGAGACGGGGGCTGCGCTCCTACGACCGTTATTCTCAACTCAAATCCGATTGCTATATCGGCTGTCATAATTACTCTTCCCCCTTCACATCATGGTAGATCGCACTCACCCAAAAACTAAATTCGCGGGCAATTTCCAAACCCAGTCCTGTTAATCCTAGATATTCCTCTGTTGGCATCCGCTTCAATGATTCCAAATCTAAATTGGAGTTGCCCACAATTTCCTGCAAACATTCAAAAAACGTTTTTACCGGGTCTTCCCGACCATCCTTGAGGATAATTTCTTCTGCCTTGAGGCGCATCAGACCCCAAGTAGAAAGATAGGTGTATAGTTCCTGCGCCATGCTTTTTTGCTTCTTCAGTTTGGCTGGATCGCGGGTTTCCGATTTGAGCTTACTGAGCTTTTCGTAAACCGGGGTACCCAGGGTACGGGGATCGAAAGTCAGCACATCATTTTTCGATGGCAATGCTGTAGGGGAGACCGCCTTGGGATTTTGACCGCCACCGGCAGAGGGTTGCGAGGTCGGTTGGTGCGGTTTAGACATTGGGGGATTCCTCCGTGAGTAGGGTTAATAATTTGTGGAATTGTCAAATTGCTCTTTTTTCCTGCAGAACAACACTCATAATTCTCCCCCTTGGTTATCTGATTCTCCCTCTTGGTTATCAGCTATCGTAACTTGCACAAAACCCCGCCCTAAACTCTCCTGTCCGCCGATTTGCAGGATGTTAGAGTGCTGCAAGAGTTCTGTGAACTTTTCACAAGCTTTCTCACGGTCACCATTGGCCTGAGCGGTGACACCCCAAGGAAAATACATGAGCGTATCGGGGGGAATGGCCTCTTCATAGCGAAACCCACCCTCTACGGTTTTGTGTTCATCCAGTTTGATTTTGACTTGCCGCCACAGGCTCATCTGAATCAGGGTGGCACAGTGTTGATCCGGCAAGACAATCACATGGTTAATATCACTTCCTTTGATGTATTTTTCCCAGTCTTGCCAGGGCTTTAGATTCCCTTTGAGAATAGCATCTTTGAGGTAAATGGGTTTATTGTCGTTGGCCAGGTTAGTGCTGTATTCGGGTGGAATTTGGGGTTTTTCTTCTTGCCCCAAAATACGTATCCAACGCTTGATCAATAACGGGCAGCTAATCCACACCACGCTATGGCTCAGGGAAGGAACCGGGATCCAGAGCAGGGATCCATCCCCAATCCAAATGGAGCCTTGAGTCAGTTGCTCGCCATCGGCAATTTCGTTACCAAAAAGCTCAAGTTTCTGATCTTGATCCTCTACACTGGCCCGTAGCCGACCGCGAATGGTGCTGGAGGGAATGTAGGGCAAACGGGTATGGGATTCCCGAGCAATACCCAGTAGGTTGCCCTCTTGGGTGGTGCCACCGGTGTGCAACGGTGAGAGCAGGGTCAAGTAAACCAAATGCATCATAGTTTTATCTCCTTTGAAGGAAATTGGTTAGCAATTGATTTGCACAACACACTCATCCACAGAGTATGAAATGGATGAATTAACAGGATGCAGGTAACCAAAGCATTTCGCTGTAGCCCAGTTGTCGCCAGCGGTAATGGGGATTGGGAGCCTCGTTGGCTTTGGTTGGACTATCTTGAGCCAAGGGCGCAGGCCGATTCAGGTAATAAATGCTCCCCGGTGGAGCCGCAAATACCTGCGGTGCTGGTAAGCTAAACTCCTGATTGTTCTCCTCGCTCCGGGCCCGGGTTCTTCCGTTGATGGGAATGGCTTTACCGGTCGCCACACTTACCAGAGGGCCAGGTTGCAAGTCGGCAGGGTGAGCCTCAGCCAAGGACCACTCCCAGGGCCAGGCGCGGCACATGGGGATGCCATTTCGGGTTTTGATAAACACACCCGGGGTAACCAAGTAGGCCAGACAGGGTTTTGCAGCTTGTTGAATGGCCTGCGACTGGGTTTGCAACTTGCTCCATTGTTCTTGCAACTGCGGACAAGGGGCCAAGATAGCTTGGTGCCCTTCACCCCCCAGTCGTAGAACTGTGGGCGCTAAGATGGGTAAAGGTCCCCAGCCGGTGGAGTTGCGTTGCTCAATTGAAACCGCTAGGCTCCAGCCTGGGTACAACCGGATACAGGTCTCAACAAAATAACCATCACTCTCTTTGACCTGCCGGCATCTCGGCTTGAGGCTATTGTGGGGGCGCACCTCCGTTTCCCAAGGTTCTTCCCGGGTGCCCTTGCTGAGATCCCAAGGCTCGCCCTGTTGCACTTGTAAGATTACCTCGCTAGGCAGGTAGGCGGGGCTCTTCTTCTTGCTTGGGGATCCATCATCTAGGGCAATCAAGGGTGCGGGACGACCAGGCTCCCAAACACAGCGATGGTAAGCATCGCTTTCCGGCAGCCAGCTCACCGGCACCAGAGGGGATCCCCTGTGGAGGTGGAGGGGGTAGGGGAAGTAGAGGGTTTCTGCCTGGCAGAGAAAGGGACCGCGCAGCCGCAGAGTCAGCTGTTGATTGAAGTAAGCCAGAATGGCGCCGGCAAGGGTGTGCCCGCTGGGTGGGAATCCTCCTTTTGCCCAAGCACGCTGCCCCGGACTAAAGGGTTTGGCATCCCGAAACATCAGCACATCAAGGGGAGATAGGGTGAACCAACTCATGCTACTTGCCTCCCAACTGAATGCTGCGATTCCGCAAGACAAAAGCCGCCAGTTTCAAGCCATTTTTGATCTCGGTATCTCGCTTTACCTCTCCTGGCGTTTCTGCGGTGTTGTGCCAGAGGTGAGTCAGGTAAGCTGTAAGCTTTTCGGCAAACTGGTGCTCCTGGTCGGGATCCTCCTCAAACAGATCCCGCCGTTCACAAAACAGACGCACCCAACTGTCGATGGCCTCAGGAACAGGAGCAGGGTGCTGTTCCCACAGTTGCGCGGCCTGTTCAAAGAGGGAGCTTTGGTCCTCCTCCAAAGCCAAGAGCTTCCAGTCAAAATCCAGCAGATCCTTCCAGCAGTTGAAGGTGTCAAACTTACAGGTGGCTTTCAGTTGATTGCCATTGGCATAGAGAACCCGCACTTGAACAGCATCTTTTCCTTTTTGTTTACTAGCATCTGTATGCGTTTTGGCTTCCGATTCTGCTTCCCAGAGGTTCTCCAGAGCAATGGCCAGGGGCACTGAGTGATGGGCAATCACAACACCAAAACTGATCGTGGCGTGTGAACCCATGGTAAACAAGGGACGGTGACTCAAGCCGTTGGGTAATTCTCCTTTGCACCATTGCCAATAATTGCCCCGATTATTAAATTCCTGAGCCGGGTCTTCCTCTCCGCGAAAACACTGGCGAATATCCCACAGCCAGCTATCCCATTCCCAGAGGTTGGTATAGGCTAAAACATCATCACCCCCCCCCGTAAATCAAGCGTCCGGCATACCGCTGCTCGGTTAGGTAAGGAACCAACTGATTGGAAAAGTCCAGTAGAGCACGGCTCAGGGCATTGTGGGTGGCTGGCCCCATGCGTTTGGGGGTACCTTTCACAAACTCGCTAAATTGGGAGCGAACCTCCTGCAGTTTCTGCTGATTGAAGACCTCACCAATGTTATCCCTCTGTCCCTCGGCCAGACGTTGCAGGGGTTGCGGTAGGTAATCAAAGTAGGGCTTCATTTTGGATCCCTTTAGCCATTCACCCATGTCATCTCCATCGCCGGCAGCCAGCACATACCAAGTGGCGGGATTGTTGCCGGGGTAGTAGCGACTCAGAATCTTCTCAATCCCTTGCCGGTACCCTTGCCGAATCTGAAGGATTTCTTGGTCTAGCTGCTTTCTCAGATCGGGATCCTTTTCCTGCTTCAGCTCGTTCTCTAGCTGCTGCAGTTCCTGCGTGTTGGCATCTTCCACCAGCCAGCCAGCATTGAGTAGTCTGGGGTGATATTCTTGTTTCTGAGCGTCCGCCCAAGGGATCCCCCACTTCCCTTTTATCTCCTGGATCACTTGTTTTGCCCAGGGATAAGCCTTCAAAATGGCTTGACAGGCGGCCTCAAAGTGATGCTGATGCGTGCGAGCCTGGGTTTTTAGGTAACCGGCCACCCCCGCGGTTAAATCCGGGTAGGAAGCAGCAATGGTTTCCTCCGGTACAGAAGGAAAGAGTTGGGGCAGAATCTTGTGCAAACCCCGCTTGACGGTTTCGCTGGCATTGAGTTGCTCCCGCCCATCGAATAGACCAGTGCTCCACCGCCAGTAGTGCTGGGCTTCCCCTTCCGTGAGCCATTCCCTCTTGCGGCTGGGATGCACCACCGGTCCAATTCCAGAAAGAGTGCTGCGGCAACCAAAAGCCACAGGCAACTCCCAATCGCGGGGATTTTTACAGGCAGCTTGTAGCCGCCGCGCTTGATCCACTACCGCTGCCCACCAGGATCCCACGTTCGCTCCCGCTTTGTATGGGCGGCGACTGCCTGTTTGATCCAAGAAGCTGGCCCGCAAAAAGTCCAGCTCTTTTTCCAGGAACAACCGCTGTGCTGCTGCCAAGTGGTAGGTGTCGTTTTGGCTTTTTACCCAGGGATCCGCTTCAATGTCGATTCTGGATTTGAGGATGCCGGTGTCTTTCAAAGCTTGGCCGGGAGCGCCGATAGGAACGGCAGCCCAGTAGTATTGCCACTGCTGATCTGGCCAAGCCTGCCAAGTGGGATCCGTTGCTGTTAGCTGCAGCATCCAGCCCTGTTGCTTTTGCAAGTAAGCCAAAACCTGCTCTGCCAAATGTCTCCACTCTTGCAGGAGGGTTTGCTGGGCCAGCTGCATGGCCGCTTGTACTCTATCCTCTGGCAGAATCACCATCATGACGTTGGGGAAACCGGCGGTGAGCAACTTTTGGCCGGCAGGCTGCGGGATCCAATCGGCAAAAGCTGGATACTTCTCCAATAGCCAGTAGTCAATCAGGGGTTGGGCATAAAGACTGGGATACAGCACGGTATCAGGGCCGTATTTGCAGGCCAAGGCCCAGCAAATTTTGGCTGCCAAATAATGCAATACCCAGGATCCGGCCCAAAAATCCCGCATTTTGCGGCTAGATTTGATTAGCTCTTGAATGGGGCTGAAGGTAAAGCTAGCCAGATGGGGATGGCTTTTTTGGGCAACTTTGTACCCGGTTAGGGATCCCGCCAGAGCAGCCGTAATGCTGGCATGACTCCAGATGGATCCGTCCGGTAGCCGCGTTTCTGCCGGCATTAGCATCAGGCTGTCATCCTGGAATTCACGACAGATGGCTTCAGGGAAACAGCGCCAAAACCACCAAAATACCTTGGCTGCATCTTGGGTTTCTTGCCGGATCCACTCTGGAATAACCCCCTCTTCCCGCTGGCATAGGTACTCAGCTCTGCGGGCATCGTGCAACTTTCGATGCTCATCGGCTGCTAGTTGCCAGAAGTATTTTCTGCCGGAAAGGAGGTGGCTAATTTCTAAACCAGTACCAAGGGTAGTGCCTTGGTCTTGAGTTTGGTAATTAATGGCAACTTGCAGATGGCCGATGGCTGAGCGATCGCTCGCAGAAGCAATCAGGTCAGAGTCACCTATATACTTCTTCTTTAGACTATCGGCTTCCGAATTCTTGGGAGATTGCCAGTTCGCCATCATCGGCTGCAGAAGTTCCCAAGGGCCTTCGCGACCTCGACCGGTTCTATCGTGCAAGGCCTTGAGCGCGGGATCATGGAGGAGACCCCAGAGTTTAGCTTGCCAGTAGTGAAGCATGAGACCTCTATTCTGAGAAGAATGAGAATAGAGCTGAAAGTTATTGTCTGCTAGCACCTTCTTTTGACAAGATATTTGCAGTATCTCTTTAGACTGATAGGGTGAGCACTCTGAACAGTCATGTTTCTTACAGTTCAGGGGATAAGTTGGCAACAACTTGCCGCTGCCAGAATCTGTGGGCAGGAGCTGCTGTGCAGTGAACAAGAATGAAGAGAGCTTCAAAAGCCCCTTTTGCAGGTTTTAAGAACCCCTGAGGTTGAGGGTTTAAGGATAAACAGCGTTGGAAAGCTCCCTTCCAATGGCTAGGGTTGCGTGAAGGCAGGAAAGAGAGCCCTAAGCTTGGGGATAAGTTCTTCGAGGGCAAATTTTTCAAGTTTCTCGCCGCGGATGGGTTTTTCCCGCATTTGCACATGGGCAAGGTCGTTGCGATATGTGGTAAGTTTGGACCAGAACTCTGAGAGTGACTTCGGATCCGTAACATGCCTGGCTACGGGTTGGTCGAGTTGGGAGCTAGCCTCTTCACTTTTACTGATCATGGCTCCCAGTTGCTCTTCGATGGATTTGCGTCGCTCAAAAACCCGATAATCTTGAATACCTTCGCTGACACAAAGTGCAGAGATCACCCATTCCCGGGCTAGGAGGATGGCTTGGGTACTGAGGTGTTTGTCAACATACCATCGCAGCAACTGGAAGTGCTTCTGGATTTGCACCCGTGGGTCTTGAGCAGACTCAGAAGGGATAGCAAGGCTGTTGTAACTGTCTTGAATGCGCCCGAGCAGAAGGCTGAAGGGCCTGGCAAATTGACCAACTTCAGCAGCAAGATCTGGGGTAGAGCGTTTTTGCAGGGCAGGAAGAGCACCTCCTAGCAAACTGATGGGTCAGATCAGTTCGAGAGAACGTGAGACGTCTTTGATGGTGGCTCCAAAGCTTTGCAGATGAGTGGGCTTGGGATCCCCTTTGCAGGGTTTTGGGTGGCGGTAGAAGTCCCTTTGAATCCTGTCCAGCAGTTGACCCAGTTCCAGAGAGGAGCCCGTAGTAATAAATTTGTCGGTGGCCGTGAGCCAGTCCAGTAGGCTTAGAGCCGGGGTGAGGTCAATAATTGGGGTCCAAGGTTCGCCTGGGCGGTAGAGGCCGCAATACAATCCCTGGATATCAACATTTTTTGCCTTGCGCAGAAAGGTGGCTCCCAGTAAAACCAAGATGGGAATAGAGCGGAAAGCGTGGGTAATCTCAAAAAGAAGTTGAGTATTAGGTTCAATACTTTCAACGAATACATCAAAGATTTCCCAAGTTTCGGCTTCCGTTTCACCAAAAGGGATGTCTTTGGGAATACACTCAACGTCTTTGCCAATACACTCAAGGGCTAAAGTGGATTGAAGGTTTGACCAGTACTTTTGCCGGGCTTTAGAGGTAAGCAAGAGGATGACCCTGTCGATATCAAAAATCTCACAGAGAGCTTGGGCAACGTAGCAGGTGGGTTTGGCTTGTTTGTCGGCAAAATAATAGACCGTTTCACTATAGATAGCGTCTCGCCGGCTTGAGCTATGGCAATCTCAGCAGAGCCTTGAGGGGAAATCGTCTGGGTCTGTGATCCCACCTGTGAATACCAGCCCACAAAGCTCACTCCCTATGGGCTCAGGTTAGCATGCTTTAAACTTTTCAGAGTCTCTGTGAAGGTAGAAAAACCTTGTCTGTCTACAGGGATCCCTCTCCATCCTATTGATGAGAAGATATTGATGAAGGAAAGCCTAGCAGCCCATGAATGTTCTGATTGTTTACGCCCACCCTGACCCCAACTCTTTTAATGCAGCCTTGCGAGATATTGCCGTCGAGGTGCTAACCGAGGCTGGGCATGGGGTTGTGCTCTCGGATTTGTACGCCATGAACTTTAATCCCGTGTTGAGATTGAATGAGCTGCGGGGGGATCTGCAGGAAATTGAACCGGAGATGGACAAAGTTCGCGGAGCAGATTTGCTTCTGTTTCAGTTTCCCAACTGGTGGTACGGCATGCCGGCCATTCTCAAGGGCTGGATCGACCGAGTGTTTGCCTTTGGCTTTGCCTACGACACCGATCACACCTTTGCCGAGGGTCTGCTCAAAGGCAAAAAAGCGATGCTGAGCTTTACTGTCGGGGCGCGAGAAGATTACTTCCGCCAAGCACCCCAGCGGGATCTGCTGCGGGTGTTTGAGCCCATTCACTACGGCACGTTTGCCTACTGTGGCTTGCAGGTACTGCCTCCTTTTATTGTCTACGGCCCGGGGGAAATGGATGAAGCCGAACGTCAGAATACCCTTGCGGCTTTTCGGGAGTACCTACAAAAACTGCCTGAGCTGCAACCGCTCTGTTTCGGCTAGGCTGCTTTGCACCGGCTGAACTCCTGGGAACTTAGGGTCGGTCCTAATTTTGGGGGATCCCTAACTTTGCAGGATCCGGCCCGTACCTCTAGGTGGTGGTGGCCGAGTTGGGGTGACGTGTTGGGCAATACATGGGTTTAGAGAAATTCTCGTCTACCATTGCAGTAGGCTAGCTCAGCAGAAGGCAGCGAGCTGACTATACCTTAATTTCCACCCACTTTTTTTGAGAAGGAACCGCAGCTGTGATCAAGCAAGCTCTTTCCTACAGTTTTGGTTTGGCTCTTATCTTGGCTAGCAGCTCTACCTCAGCTCTAGCACAATCTAACCCCGACAAGCTGGTACTGGGTGTAACGCCTTACCGGGAAGCCCAGCAGCTTATCGACAGTCTTCAGCCTTTTGCCGAGCTGTTGAGCGAGAAACTCGGCATCCCGGTGGAGACCTTTGTTTCTACAGATTACACCGGTCTAGTGGAAGCAATCGGTACCAACCGAGTGGATATCGGCTTATTTGGCCCGGCTGCCCTTGTGGAAGCGGTGGATCGGCACAATGCCAAGGTGATTTTGGCTTCGGTACGACGGGGATCCACCACCTATCGTTCTCAATTCAACGTTCCCTGTGGGGGTGAGATTGACAGCTTTGATGATTTGAAGGGTAAGACCATTGCCTTTGTGGATCCTGCTTCTGCTTCCGGGTATCAATTCCCCTTCGTATTTTTGAAGAATGAACACAAGATTGATGCCAACGTGGATATGAAACCCGTCTTCGTAGGTGCCCACGATGCAGCTGTCTTGGCGGTCTACAACGGTGATGTGGATGTATCAACCTCCTTTGAGGGGGCACAGAAAAATCTGGTCAAGGATTACCCGGATATTGAACAAAAGGTATGTGTCCTAGGTTATACCTCTGATATTCCCAACGACGGTACGGTGGTGCGTGCCGGTTTGCCGGCGGAGCTAACCGAGAAGATTGCTGCTGCCATGATGGAGATCCCTCAGTCAGAAGAGGGTAAGAAGCTGACAGAGGAGCTATTTAATGTTACGGGCTTTGCCCCCATTGATGCTTCTGCCTATGACATTGTGCGGGAGGTTTCCAAGACCTTCCGGCGTGATTGAGAGATACCCCGGATGGCCTGATATCCTTATCAAAGGGTTGCCAACGCGAACAGATAAAAGATGAGATAACGAGTTCAGATGGACTGTAGTAAATACCTCTAGGAAAAGCTGCGCCTTGGTTGGATCCCTGCTTTTGAAAAATGGGATCCCAGCCTAGACGGGATCCCGCTCATTTTACCTAGACTTATTCTTATTCTGTTACTCAGAGACTGTATTCAGTCCCTTGAGCCTCTTGGATCTGACGAATCACCTGCCAGTGTTCTTTGTAAGTAACGGGGATAAAGACATTCCGTTCAAAGGCTTCTTGCAGCTTGGTGCCTTCCCAATCAAAAGAGAAGAAGGCCTCTTTAATTTTCTCAACCAAGTCCGGGTGCAAGTTATGGGCATGACCGAAGGGGCCACTGGGGAAGGTACCGGACTTATAGATGCTGCGGATCAAGCTGCAGTCGGCCTGGCCGGCACGGCACATGCGAAACATCACGCTATTGGCGATGGGAGCTACCTCATAGTCTTCATTTTGGATCCCTAGGATGGAGTTTTGGTGATCGCCGGAGAAAACAGAGGTGTAGTCTTCCCCTTCAATCATCCCAGTTTCCGATTTCAACAGAGCCACAGGAGCAATGTACCCAGAATTAGAAGTAGGAGAGGCAAAGGCAACCTGTCGCCCTCTGATGTCTTCTAGGGTTTGAATATCGCTATTCACAGGCACAATAAATTCCATCTCGTAGCCAAAGCTATCTTCACTTTCGGCAGACATGGCAAAGGGCACGAACCCCGACAAATTAACCGCGAAGGGGGTACAGCCGGTGCAGGTGGCCATCACGTGCAGACGACCGGCCCGCATCGCTTCATAGGAGGCAGCATGAGAGTCAACCGGCACAAACTGGACAGGCCGGCCAATGACACTTTCCAGATGCTCGGTAAACTCTGCCCATGTTTCTTTATAGACTGCCGGATCCTCAGAGGAGGTGTAAGACAACAACAATACCGGTGGATCGACCCACTCCGATTCATCTTCCGGCAGATCGGCAACCAAATCCCCAACACGGTCGCAAAAACGCCGATCCATTTGCGGTGGACGAGGACAGTCTTCCTCAGCTTGAGCCAGGGATCCCACCAGCAGTGAGGATAGGCCTAAAACACTTCCTAGTAGTAAGGCTTGGACTGAAGAGCGAAGATTCAAAATCACGGTCAGCTTTCTCCTACAATTCACAAATCGCACTAAAAGTAATCAATAGAAACCGTAGACAAGGCCAAATGAGAAGCTGGATTGCCTGCAGAGCCTATTGTTTGTAAGGTCTTCATTTACAAACTAGCGAAACCATCAGATTTTGTGCTTAAACTGCTCTTAACAAAACTCTAAATCGACAGGCATAGAATGTCTCGATTCCCTGCCCGATCAGGCTTTCACAGTTTTAGTTTGAGTCAGATTTGCGATCTGTGTTGTTCAAATTGAGGGAGATAGCCTATCTCAGGATGTCATGAATGAGTGTGATAATCCACCTCAAAGATTGGCATAACTGGCAATTCAATTAGCGACAGTGCTGATAGTCGGCAAGTCATTATTGTGATAATCTCAATTTCCGAACGATTGAACATGACAGTGCCGGGATCATGACTGGTGTTGGCTTGCCTCTGCAGGTTCTGATGGAGCCTCTGCTAAGCGGCCAAAGAAGGCACTCAAGGGAGAAGTGGAGTTGACTGGGGCAATAGAGGAACTGAGATAGCTTGTTGATGGGGTATCAGACCCGAGTGAGGGAGCTTTGTAGAAGATGGGCGGTACTGGACTTGAACCAGTGACATCCTGCTTGTAAGGCAGGCGCTCTACCGCTGAGCTAACCGCCCAAGTAAGGGATCCCAGCTCACTGAGTTTAGCATCTGTCGTGAGGTTATTTACCCATACCTAGGTTTTGGGCCTTCTGATAAACCTTGCCTTCTGTCAGCAGGGAAGGGGCAATACAAATGTCTACCTGCTGCATTTCCTTGAGATTGGCAGCACCCAGGGTAGCCATGCTGGTGCGCAGTGCTCCCAGAAGGTTGTGGGTGCCATCGTCCAGACGGGCAGGGCCACGCAGGATCTCCTCTAGGGTGCCGGTGGATCCCACCCGAATGCGGGTGCCACGGGGCAGTACAGGGCTGGGAGTGGCCATGCCCCAATGAAAACCGCGGCCCGGGGCTTCTTTGGCACGCGCCAGCGGGGATCCAATCATCACCGCATCGGCCCCACAGGCAATGGCTTTGCAAATATCCCCGCCAGTTACCAAGCCGCCATCAGCAATGACGGGAACATAGGTACCGGTCTGGGTCAAGAAGTGATCCCGTGCTGCTGCACAATCGGCTATGGCTGTAGCTTGCGGTACACCTACCCCCAAAACACCGCGGGAGGTACAGGCAGCACCAGGGCCAATCCCCACCAATACTCCTGCTGCCCCTGCTTGCATTAGTTCCAGAGCAACATCATAGGTGACACAGTTGCCTACCACCACCGGAATCGGCATAGAGTGGCAAAACTGGGCCAGATCCAAAAGCTCCCTACCCTCAGGGGCTTTGTGATGAGTGGAAACCACCGTAGCCTGCACAAAAAAGAGATCCCCACCTGCTTCTGCCACTAAGGGGCCGTATTGAGCAGCATTGGCAGGCACACTGCTGGCTGCTGCCACCCCGCCACCGGCTTTGATTTGTCGGATGCGCTCTTGAATCAGGGCCGGCTTGACCGGTTCGCTGTAGAGACGCTGCATCAAAGGCACAAATTCGTCTTTACCCACGGCAGCAATTTGATCCAAAACCTCTTCAGGATCGCTGTAGCGGGTTTGGAGGCCATCTAGGTTCAAAACCCCAAATGCCCCTAGCTCCGAGAGCAGGATGGCCATCTTGACATCCACTACACCATCCATGGCGCTAGCAATGATCGGGATCTGCCGTTCGATGCCTCCCAAAGTGAAGTGGGTATCCACCAAACTGGGATCCAGGGTGCGCCTGCCCGGTGCCAGGGCAATTTCATCTAGCCCATAAGCCCGCCTCACTTGCCGATTACGGCCCAGTTGAATGTCCATTCTTGTCCCGTTTGTTTGGATCCTTACCCTTTTATCATGCCGCCAAGGGGTAATCTGACGCCAGTGCTAAGCCCAATTTGTAGGAGATGCGTTTGCTTAGCCTTCCCTAGGCATGAGGCTATTGCCGCTGGTATGCTACAAAGCAACCTGCCCTCCACTGCCAGGGGTTCTATTGCCATAGATTGACAGGTGAGGGATAGGTAGGGGAGTGAAAATGTGACCTTCTTGCAGATTGCCAAAACTGTGGCAACGTTCTGATCCCCAGCGGAAACCGTAGAGAGCAACATAGGCACACATCAGGGCATCCACTCGATCTTCGTAATCTTTAAGGGCGCGACCTTTAAGGGATCCCACCTCCACTTGTAAGAGTGCCTCATGGCCGGATAGCGCCGGATCGGCTAGGGTCAGTGACCGCAAATGATGCTGGTAGAGATGCCACGCTTGTTGTCGTTCCTGCCAGGTGCGCTTGGGGCGGGCCTTGTACTTGAGGGTACGGCTGAGGCCAAACAGGCTGACCATAGCACTATGGGGAAAGACTTCTGTGACTTGGCGGGTCAGGGATCCCTGCTGAATCTCGGCTCGTTCCTGAAAACCCCAGTTGGATAAAGCCTGCACCAATGCTTCTCCCCGCACCTGTCCATCCCTGGCCAACAACCGTCGATTAGCCGGGTGGGCTCCTGCCTCATAAGCACGAAACACCCGGTTCAGCTCTGCTTCTGCTTTCCGTTGTCCGGTAAGGTTGGGTACCCGCAAAGGGGCATCCACAGCAATTAAGCAGGGCTCGGGATCCCTGCCGGCCCGGCTCTGGATGTAGTTTAGAATCTCAGTGTCGGTTTGCAGGATGCGGCAGTCGGTGAGGATCCCTGTCCATTTTCCCAGCCAGGGATCCTTGATCACCTGCACCGTTGCAATGCCGGAAGGATTACGAGGTGACCAAGCCAAATCTAAGCCGATGCAAATCAAAAGATGCAAGCAATTCAAGCCTTTTTATACTGACTCAAAGACTCCTGACGGATCCAAAAAAGTGGGGATCCTCGCGCCCTGCTAGGATCCCAACAAACTTACAGAACCGACCAGCCGAAGGGGCCACAAGGGATCCCCTTCGGTGGGCAATTAGTAGTCGTAGTCATTCATGCCGCTACCACCACCTGCTGGAGCCGGAGTCTTAGGTTCGGGCTTATCCACCACAATCGCTTCAGTGGTTAGCACCATACCAGCAATGGAGGCCGCGTTTTGCAGAGCAGAACGGGTTACCTTGGCCGGGTCAACAATACCCGCTTCGAACATATCCACATAGGCATCGTTTTGGGCATCGTAACCCGTGTTGAAGGGTTTCTCCTTCACCCGTTCCAACACAATCGAGCCATTTTGACCGGCATTTTCAGCAATGCGGCGCAAGGGAGCACCCAGAGCCCGGGCAACCAAATTGGCACCAATCAACTCATCCCCAGATAGGTTGGCATTGGACCACTCCGTTACCACAGGGATCAGGTGGGCCAAGGTCGTACCCCCACCGGGAACAATCCCTTCCTCTACAGCCGCCTTGGTAGCGTTGATGGCATCTTCTAGGCGCAGCTTGCGATCCTTCATTTCGGTTTCAGTAGCCGCACCGACTTTGATCACCGCTACCCCGCCAGCAAGCTTGGCCAAGCGCTCCTGTAGCTTTTCTTTGTCGTAGCTAGAGTCAGTTTCCTCAATTTGCCGACGGATTTGCTCACAACGAGCCTTGACGGCAGCCTCGTTCCCTTCCGCCACGATGGTAGTGGTATCCTTGGTCACAGTGACACGACGAGCCGAACCAAAGGAATCCAAACGGGCGTTTTCCAGCTTCAGACCCCGATCTTCGGTGATCACCTCACCGCCGGTCAGCACGGCGATGTCTTCCAGCATCGCCTTACGACGATCCCCAAAGCCAGGCGCCTTCACCGCCACTACATTCAGCACGCCCCGCAGCTTGTTCACCACCAAGGTAGCCAAAGCTTCCTTTTCAATGTCTTCAGCAATAACCAAGAGCGGGCGACCCGAGCGGGCAACTTGCTCCAGCACCGGCACCAAGTCTTGTACCAGAGTAATCTTCTTGTCAGTAATCAGAATGTAGGGGTTTTCCAGGACGGCTTCCATCCGCTCCATGTCAGTAGCGAAGTAGGGAGAGATGTAGCCCTTGTCAAAGCGCATCCCCTCAGTAATTTCCAGCTCGGTGGTCATGGACTTGCCTTCCTCTAGGGAGATCACCCCTTCGCGGCCTACCTTGTCCATGGCCTCAGCAATCATGCGACCGACTTCCTCATCGTTCCCGGCAGAAATAGAAGCCACTTGGGCAATGGCCTTAGAATCTTCCACCGGACGGGCATGCTCAGCGATTTTTTCCACCAAGAACTTCACCGCCTTGTCAATCCCCCGCTTCAGAGCAATAGGATTGGCACCGGCTGCTACGTTTTTCAGACCTTCCTTCACCATGGCATGAGCCAGAACGGTGGCTGTGGTCGTGCCGTCCCCGGCGGTGTCATTGGTCTTGGAAGCAGCCTGACGAATTAAGGATACGCCCGTATTTTCGATGTGGTCTTCCAGTTCAATTTCCTTGGCAATGGTTACCCCATCATTGATAATCTGCGGGGCACCGAACTTCTTCTCCAGCACCACGTTTCGTCCCTTGGGACCCAGGGTAACGGCCACGGCTTCCGCTAGAATATCCATGCCGTGTTCCAGAGCACGACGGGCTTCTTCGCTAAAGATGATCGACTTCGCCATAATCAACCTCTCAAAGTTAATGAAAGTAAATGACTCAGGAAGAACCTCGAGAAGCAGCTACTGAACAATGGCCAAAATGTCTCGCTCTGCCAGCAGCACATACTCATCGCTGCCCAGCTTGACTTCGGTTCCGGCGTACTTGGAGTAGAGCACTCTGTCACCTGCTTTCACTTCCATGGGCACCAACTTGCCATCGTCATTGCGCTTCCCAGGACCAACAGCGACCACTTCCCCCACTTGGGGCTTTTCCTTCGCAGTGTCAGGCAGGAAGATCCCACCTGCAGTTTTTTCGTCCTGCTGAGCGATCTTGACCAACACGCGATCACCCAGAGGCTTCAGTGTAGAAACATTGAGAGCTACTGCAGCCATGACAAATATCCTCCGTGATGCCTAAAGCACGAAGCTGAAGGTTCTCAGTTGTGAACTAAGCTTGCGCAAATCGGAGTATTAGCACTCTCGACTTACGAGTGCTAGTTTATCAGTCTGGTTTTCCTCCTGACAATAGCCCCTTCTCAGGGGGATCCCCCCTTTTGCCGGTACGGTTAGGTACGGATCCCTCTACCTGCCTTGCACAAAAGCATTCGTAAGAGAACTACCCTACCAGGGATGTAAGCACTGTTGTAGAAAAGCAGTCCCTAGGAAGGTTGTAGCCTGTTTCGAACAAGACAGAGGGTGCACCTGCATCTGTAGTCTGAACAGATGGCAGTGGAGTATCTGACCTGAAAAAGGTTGAATGGAGCTGACGGGAGTCGAACCCGTGTCCGAGATGGGTAATGGGGGATCACTCGTTCACAGGCTTAGCCTCTCTTACCCTAGAGGCAGGGATCACTGCTTAGATCCCAGTGATAGGATTTCTCCGTCTAAGCTTAGTCTCTCCCTCGACGGAGCCAAAGAGGAGAGCTGCACCCGTTGAGGTTTTGACCCGCCCACTTAACGGGGTCGTGAGAGGATCCTCGAGCTCAAAGTAAGTTTCTAGGTTACTGAGCCTTAGGCAGCCAAAACGGCAGCTTTACGAGCAAAGGGTACGACGTTGTTCGCACGTACTTGTTTTGAGCCTAGTGGTAACGGGATAAGCTCAATCCCGACCTGTATCATGAACCCTTGTTCGCCACCCCGTCGAAACCGTTACAGCCCCAGGGTTGGCCTAATCTGCCATAACTGTAGTATAGCAAGCCCCCAAGACAGTAGGAAGTAACTCTGCTAGGATGATAAAGCTGAAAACCAGGGTCGGTAGCTCAGCGGTAGAGCACTCGGCTTTTAACCGATTGGTCCAGGGTTCGAATCCCTGCCGACCCATGTTCAGCAGTGGATGAGCTTCTTATTTGTGTTCTTATTTGTGAAGTCACTCTGCTAGGATAATGAGGTCGCCAGACAGGGTTGGTAGCTCAACGGTAGAGCACTCGGCTCTTAACCGATTGGTTCAGGGTTCGAATCCCTGCCAACCCATACTCCAAGGTTCAAGTTTATCGAGATGAAGGGCTGCCACAACTTGCCGGCTTAGGGGTGGTTCTTGATTTCGGGCAGGATTTAATCTTTGAAATCTTCCTCTCAAGAGCGCGACCGGCAGTTGATAACTGAGGAAACTGAGGAAGTGTTGCTTTCTATCTTGTTTGCAATAGAGGGAGATGACACTCCCACCTGGAGATCTTGAGCTTATCCAAATGGGTTGCTGGCATGAAGGCCGTGCCTGGGGTGGCATGCCTGATCAATCTAAGGCTGTAACTCCTTGTTATACACCTGATGGTTGCCTGATGGTCGTAGATAGAATGTCCAGCAGATTTGCTCAAATCAGGAAAGTTTGGTGCGTACGGCAATCCCACCTGATCTGTAGGGATCCATCGACCGGGGATTAGGACCAACGGCTCAAGGATGATTTAAGAAGCCAATCTAGTGAGTATAAATGTTGTAAGTGGTAAACTTTATTTCCTTATAGTTAAGGTTAGGTTAAGATATAGGTGTAGGTATGTTGAGGGAGGGGTACACCATGACCCAACTGCATGAGTTTCTTTATCCCCGTCACCCTTACCACGGTGTGTTTACCCCGGCCAACCTGCTGTTTGATGCCAATTTGCAGGAGTTTAGTCAGCGGGTCGGTTATATCAGCAGCCTTACTACCAATGGCAAGCTGACGCCGCAAGAGGCCTATCATCAAATTCGTCAACACTGGAAAAATCTGAAGCGCAGCCGTAAAGCCCTGGGGATCGGGCAGGAGGAGCAGCACAAGCCTGATCAGTAATGAAGTTAAGTGATAAATGCTAGGTGCATCCTCCCCGGTCTTGGTCAGTTGGCCAGGATAGGGGGTAGGGATGCAATTCAAATTAGGTTCTTTCAACCCACCACCTGTTTCTCTGGGCCGCTGTCTTCTCGAAAGCGATAGTATTGGTCCTCAACAAAATTTGGTTTTCCTAGCACATGGAAAAACAAGCGCCGCTGGAGACACTCTTGACCCACCTGTACCGCCTCAGGCCGGCTGATCTGAAAGTGGTTCGCCAACCAAGTCACTGCATCTGAGCCCAGAAAACACTTTTCAAGCTTGCGCAGCCGCCAGCGTCGATCTTGGACTCGGATGTCCCGCCGCATTTGCTGACAGGTAGTGGCTAGGAAGGAGTCGTAGGGTACAGATACAAGCTGGGGCTGATGCAGGGCTAGCCGATAGCCGTATTCGTCTTGAACCAATACGCAAAATTCCCGTTCCTCCAGAGGATGCTCTAGGCGGTTCCGACAGTGCTCTATGGCTTCCTCTAGATCGGTTCCCAATAGCCGCTCGCAGTAGTAACACTGATTTTGGAAGATCAGCCCCAAGACCGGATGTGGGATCCCCGGTCGAAATACACCGCTGCGTTGGTACTCATGCGGTTGCAGCAGCAAGACCCGATCCCCCCCAAATAGATTGGTGCTTTGCTGGCTGACGATCTTGGCTTTGATGCTACGGTACTCGAGTGACTCGGCGTAGAGCTCTACTTCTTCTTCGGCTATTTCGCGACAGTAGTAGCGGGCTTTGGTATCGGGGCCAAATTCAATCAGATCCCCATCTTCCAAATCCTGGGAAGTACAAGGGATCCCATTGACGCGGATCCCATTGGTGCTGCGTTTGCCTTGGATATTGCCATCGAGAATGCGGTAGCGGTAGCCAGAAGGAACAGGAACCCGCAGCAGCAGCGCATGTTGTCGGGAAATGGAGTTGGACGGCAGCAGAATCGAGTTTTGCGGATCCCGACCCAAAGAATAGGTGGCTGCATCGAGGCTCAAGGCTCGCCGCCCCTGGATATCCTCCAATACCAACACATGACGCAACTGTCGAGATCCAGACCTGGTCATGTTCAATCCTCCTACAGAGCCATTGCTTGTTCTCTTTCTAGAGAGAGAACAATGTCCTGACAGAAGTACTCCGGCTAACCTGCTGAAGCAAGGCGCATTGGGATGTCTGAGTTTATTTTGCTACAAACCCATAGGTGGCTGCAGGAGGAGGCTGTGTGAAGCTTCTCTTGAGGAGGAATAAGGTGCGAACAAACTGATTCTTTGCCCGTTCTCTGCCCGAAAAAGGAGCTCTGGTCACTCCTCCGCCTCCAGAATACGGGGTACCTTAAAGAAGGTATCGGCACGGTCAGGGGCATTGGCCAGGATCCCTTCTACGTCTGGATAAGGTTGCACCTCATCTGGACGGGTGGGCAATTCCACATCCAGCACATGGAACGTCGGCTCCACTCCTTCTGTATCCAGCTGTTTTAGTTGCTCCACATAGGCCAAGATATCCGCTAGCTGTTCGGTAAACTGGATTTCTTCTTCCTCAGTCAGCTCTAGGCGAGCCAAATGAGCAACATGTTGTACCTCTTCCCGTTTGAGCATTGGCCTCTCCTGAGCATCCCTTGAGTTACCAATTTAACCTATTCACCTGGAGCCTTAGTACACTTCCAAGTTGGCCCGACCGGTGATTTTTAGCCAGTTTTGCGCCTCGATGTAATTGTTGGGAGCAATGCGAATGGCGCGGATCCAGTATTGGGCCGCTTCATCAAACAAGGCTTCTGCCGTCTCTTCGTCACCGGCTTCTAGGCTGGCTTCACCGCGGTGGTGCAGCAAGACGGCAATGTTGTTCAGAGCAGAGCACAGACGTGGGTTCAGCTCAAGGGCCTGCTGGTAATGCTCTAGGGCTTTATCGATCTCGCCGTTGCTTTGGTAGATCAAGCCCATGTTGTAGAGGATGTAGCTGCGGTCTTCCTCCCCTTCTTCGAGGGCGAGGGCTGCTTTGTAGTTTTCGAGGGCTTCGGCGTATTCTCCATCCCCTTGAGCAGCCATGCCATCGCGGTAGTAGGCAAAGGCTTTTTTCTGGTCGGGGCTCACGCCTGGCATCAACTTCAGGATGAGATCCGCCATGACGGTGAAGCTTTTGTCAATGAAGTTGTCGTTCTTCATGCTACGAGGCATGGTTGACCCCTTTTAGAGTGCGTGTAGAGTGCGTAATGGCAATGCTTACTCTTGCGTTGTATCATGCTTAGGCCCGGATCCCTACAAAGCTCCACCTAGTTTTACAAGGGATATCAAGGAATCTAGTGACGGGGATTTACGGCCCGTTTGTTCAGACGCACAGGGTGCCACTGTAAGATCTCGCCGGGGGTTACTTCCACTTCACAAGTTGTATCGATCAATCGTTGGACTTGGGCTTGTCGGTTGGGGTAGCGGGCTAGATCGGCATCAATCAGGTGGGGATGCTCCTCCAACAACTGCTCGAGGAACTCTTTTAATTCTTCCAAGCTGAGGAACTGCTCCGGTAGGCCGGGCATGAGCAGCACGTAATGGTTGGCAGCGCGCAGTTGCTCGGGTTCGTAGTCGGACATGGGTAGGTCCTGTTTTGTCTGGATTCATCATTCATCATGGGCCAATTTATCGTAACGGCCCTGATATCCTAAGAGGAGTTTTCTTGTTTGTTTTTGAGATTCTCCTCACCCTATGACCAAGCCACGCACTTTCTCCGGTATTCAGCCTTCTGGTGAATTGCATTTGGGTAATTACTTGGGGGCAATCAGAAATTGGGTGGCTGAGCAGGAGCAGTATGAGAACTTCTTTTGCATCGTCGATCAGCATGCTGTTACTGTCCCCCAAGATCCCAAGCTGCTGGGGGAACGCACTCGCTCACTGTTTGCTCTGTATTTGGCTTGTGGCCTGAGCCTGGAGCACTGTGTTTTGTTTGTGCAGTCCCATGTGGCTGCCCACACCGAGTTGGCCTGGCTCTTCAACACGATCACCCCCATGAACTGGGCCGAGCGCATGATTCAGTACAAGGAAAAGAAAGAGAAACAGGGGGAAGAAACCAGTGTGGGTTTGTTCAGCTACCCGATTTTGCAGGCAGCGGATATTTTGCTCTATCAACCCAAGTATGTGCCGGTGGGGGAGGATCAACGGCAGCACATTGAGCTATGCCGGGATATTGCCCGCCGCTTTAATGACCGCTTTGGTGAGATCTTTCAGATTCCCGAAGCTTTGATTCGCCCGGAGGGGGCACGGGTGATGAGCCTAAGCGATGGCACCCGCAAGATGTCGAAGTCGGATCCTTCAGATTTGAGCCGTATCAATCTACTGGATACTCCCGATACCATCCGCAAGAAAATTCAAAAGTGCAAAACCGACCCGATTCGCGGCATTACCTTCGACGATCCGGCTCGTCCAGAAGCCAATAATTTGCTGACCATCTATCTGCTTACCTCTGGCAAAAGCAAAGAAGCAGTGGCGGCTGAGTGTGCTGAGATGGGTTGGGGACAGTTCAAGCCGCTGCTGGCCGAGAGCATCATTGCTACCCTGGAACCAATTCAAAGGCGCTACCGGGAGCTCTGGGATGCCCCTGACTATCTGCTGTCTCTGATGCGAGAAAATGCGGCCAAAGCCCGTGCTATTGCCAACCAAACCCTGCAAACGGTACGGGAGGCTATGGGGTTCTTGCCTGCTTAAGGGATCCCTGACGCAATCCTAATTTCGGGGCTCTGCTCCCCGATCCCAAGGGATCCCTCACCCGTTAACTCAATTCCTCCTAATCCAATTCATCAGCTCATGGAGAGTTCAGGGAGTTTTACCGACTAGGCCAGGGGCAGGATCGATTCATTTATCCAGGTTAGGGGAATCAATCTGGGTTGCTGTCGCGAATTTCAACGGTGCTTAGCACCCAACCCAAGCCCAGTTCTGAGAGGATCCCTTTCCAGCCTAGGCGTAGCCGCGCTTGCCATTCTTGGCGGTGGTTAATTAGATAGACACAGATGAGGGTAATGCCCACGCCCACCCATTGCCACCGCGTTAGGGATTCCCCTAGCAAGGTGCTGCCAAACAAGAGGGCAAATACGGGGGTTAGAAAAGTGAGGGAGCTGAACTCGGTCAGGTTCTCTTGCGAGGCAAAGTAGAAAAACAAGGCATAGGCCAGGGCACTGCCAAAGACGGAAGCATAGAGCAAGCCCAACCAGTGGATCCCACTTAAACCCTGCCAGGGGTGGGTTTCTGTCAGCCCGGCAAGCAGAATTAAGGGTAGGCTGCCCAAGACCATGTGCCAACCGGTGGCCAATACCGGATCTGCCACTTGCGCCACTTTCGGCATCATCACGGTGCCGATGGCCATCGACAAAGAAGCCATTAACATCCAAATCACTCCGGAGTTCAGTTGCAGGGATCCCCCACCCGATAGGCCGATGATGCCAATGCCCAATACCCCAATGCCGAGACTGACCCAACCGAGGGATCCCATCCGTTCCCGATAGAACCAAGTGGCCATCAGTGCCACGGCCAGCGGTTGCGAGTCGATCAGAACGGAGCCCAAGCCAGCGCCGGTTTCGGTTAAGCCTTGAGCCAAAAAACCTTGGAAGCAGGTGCCATCCACCAGGGCAAAAGCCAGGATCCACAGCCAGCCCCGTAGCCCTTGAGGATGCCAGGGTTTGGGGTGAGATTGAGCCACAGAGCCACGCCCTTGCCAAAGTCGGAAGGCTAGCACCAGGATCCCGGCCGGTAACAGCCGCAGAATGGCAATGAAGAGCGGTGTGGTTTCCGCCAAGGCATCGCGCATCACCACCATCGCCGATCCCCACAGAAAGAAAGGGGCAATCATCAGCAGGCGTTGCCAGATAGGCTGAGGAAATAGAGCAGATTGGGACATGAGAACTGAGAGCTTGGCTACGAAAGTTAACCCTATGTTAAGTGCTCAGCTGGCTTGCTTACAAATCTTAATGATTGAAAAATGGCCATGGCATCCCTAGAGGGTTTTCTCAATCTGGATAAACCGGCAGGCTTCACCTCCCACGACTGCGTAGCGGTGGTACGGCGGGTGTTGCGCACCCGTCAGGTAGGGCATGGGGGCACCCTTGATCCGGCGGCAACTGGGGTTTTACCAATTGCGGTGGGGCGGGCAACACGGTTTTTATCCTTTTTGGCCGGGGAGAAAGTCTATCGGGCTACCTTTCGCCTAGGGCAGCGCAGCGATACGGATGATGCCGAGGGGCAGATCCAAGTGGGATCCCCTTGTGCCGATTGGGATCGGGAGCAGGTGGAGCGCTGTTTACAGGAGTTTGTCGGCCCAGGGATGCAGGTGCCCCCTCTCTACAGTGCTGTCAAGCGGCAGGGCAAGAAGCTTTACGAGCTAGCGCGTGCCGGGGTAGAAACGTCTCAGCTGCAGCTAGAACCCCGTCCCATTGTGATTCATCAACTGCGCCTGCTGGATTGGCGACCGGGTGAGTTCCCAGAGCTGGATGTGGAGATTGCCTGTAGCCCGGGCACCTATATCCGCGCTCTTGCCCGGGACCTGGGAGAAAAGTTGGGCTGTGGTGGCCTGATGAGCCGGTTGCGGCGGCTGCAAAGTGGTCCTTTTGTCCTTGAGCAGAGTCTGCCCCTTGAGCAGTGGCAAGCATCCCCTGATCCGGCAGCAGCCCTTCTGCCGATTGCCGCAGGGTTTGCCTATTGGGAGTCGGTGTGTTTATCGGCAGAGGCAGGAAAACGCTGGCAGCAAGGTCAGAGCATCCCCCTAGAGCCGCCCTACCCCAACTCCAGGAGCTTGCGGGTCGTGAATCAGGACGGCCAGTTCCTGGGTTTGGGGCAGCGCCAAGAAAACCTGCTGAAACCCCTGCGGGTGTTGCTACCGGATCCCTAATTGTTACAAAAAGTTACATTTTCGTAACAACATTTGCCATTCCCTTAAGGGGAAGTCGGCAAGAAACCCCCACATGTTAAACTTCTGAGGGCAAATTGGAAGCCTAGAGCCTTGCTGTTTCTGGGGTGCCGCTCACTTTCTGAGGTTTGCATTCGGATCCCGCTTAGCAAAATCTCTTCTCATTTTTTCATCTCAGCCGCTTGATAAAAGACACTACAGGAACGGAGTTTGGATATGCGTGATGCTGTGACCACACTGATCAAAACCTACGACTTGACGGGCCGCTACCTGGATCGGGATGCGATGGATGCTCTGAAGTCGTTTTATGATTCAGGATTACGCCGCATCAAGGCCGTCAATGTTATCAATCTCAACTCGGTGGATATTGTCAAGACGGCTGCTGCTCGCATGTTCGCCCAGGTGCCGGATCTGATTCGCCCAGGCGGCAATGCCTATACCACCCGCCGCTACGCCACCTGCTTGCGGGATATGGATTACTATCTGCGCTATGCTTCTTATGCACTGGTAGCTGCCGACAACAGCATTTTGGATGAACGGGTGCTGGCGGGGTTGCGAGAAACCTACAACTCGCTGGGGGTACCGATTGCCCCGACCGTGATCGGCATACAAAGCATGAAGGATCGCACCCTGGAGCTGCTCGGATCCGATGAGGATTACAGCTTTGTGGCTGAGCCCTTTGACTACATGAGTGCTGAGCTAAGCGAAACCGATATCTAACCGCTCCCTGAGGAAAAGTTGAGTGCTCGCTCTCAACCCAAGCCCTGCCACTACTGCGGCCAAGGGGTGCGCCTCCGTTACCGCATCCAGTTTGAAGCCACGGGGCGCTGGTGGTTGGTCTGCCCTGCCTGCTGGGATCCCTTGAGTCGGAACAATCCTTTCTATCGCTACGGAGGAACCTGGAAAGCGCGAAGGTAGTTGCTTGGGACTCGGCTCAAGAAAGTGCTCCGCACCGCTAACGCGAAAAGGTAAGGGCAGGATGAACGAGGAGGGATCCCAGACTGCGCCCATTTTGGGTCCAGAAGGTTCCTATGCGTTTTCTCAGTTGCGCTTTGATCCGGTGGATATTTTGGCTGAATTTGCATAGAACGGTGCTATTTGACGGTGCTGTCTGTAGGGTTTGCTCTGTGCTTGGCCGGAGCCCTTGGCGATGGGGGTTGCGGCGGTCTATTGCAATATGCCGAAGGCTGCTCTTACCAGCGAGATGGCCCGGCGGGAACCGCTGATTAGCCCTGTTCTAACCAAGCTGTTGGAATGCTTGCCCCTACCGCTAAGCATGGAGTATTGCATCAAGGTGAACCGCTTTTTGAACCTTCCTGTTCTGACCCATACTCCCTAGAGCACCGGCCCTCCTACGAGTAACCCCACCCCCCCTCCCGCCAACACCAACAGCCAGGTGGGCAGCTTAAAGTACATCAACCCCACCAGTGCCGCCCCCCCAATTAGCAGGGCTATCCCAGTAGCTACCGGTGTCTCTTGGCTCAACGCATTTTGAGCCAATGGGATCGTTGCCGCTGCAATTGCCCCCAGTGCAGTTGGCGTGATCGCCCGCAGGGATCCCTGTACCCAAGCCTGGCGCCGTATCCGTAACAAAACCGGAGCTGCCAGCAGAATAAAGGCAAAAGAAGGGGCAAAAATTGCCACCGTTGCCGTTAGTGCCCCCAGTACCCCCGCCACCTTGTAGCCGATGAAGGCTGCCGTCAGCACCACCGGGCCGGGGGTAAATTGCCCAATGGCCACCCCATCCAAAAACTCTGCCGCCGTCAGCCAGCCCAGCTTCTCCACCACCTCCTCGGCAATGAAGGGGATAATCACTAGGCCCCCCCCGAAAATGGCACTGCCCACCTTCAGGAAAAACAAGGTCATCGGCCAAAAGTAGGTGCCAATGCGCTCTAGACCCCAGAAGCTGCTTAGGGTCAAGGTTTCCGGTGGAACGCCGGCCACCGCTGTCTGGGCCAAGGTCATCAGTGGCAAAGGCACTACAGCAGGGATCCCCGGCCAAGGACAGCGTGGCCCGTACAGCACCAGCCCCACCCCGGCTGCCAAGACAAACAGCAGCAGGATATTCACCTTGCCGAGCAGCAGCAGGGCAAAAGCTGCTACCGCGATCCCCACTTGACTTCGGTGTTTGACCGCTTTGCGCCCCAGCTTCCAACAGAAAGCCAAGATGATGGCGATCACCACCGGCGCTACCCCAAAAAGCACCCCCTGCAGCTGCGGCACCTCTTGCCAGTGAAAGTACAGCCAAGAAAACAGCACCTCGATCAGCCAAGCCGGGGCGATAAAGCATAAACCTGCCAGGACTGCTCCTAACCTGCCCGCCCGCACATAACCGACATAGATGGCCATCTGCGTAGAAGCAGGCCCGGGCAACATTTCACACAGCCCTACCCCTTCGGTAAACTGTTCCTGGCTCATCCAGCCCCGCCGGGTTACCGCCTCATCGTTTTGCATGGCAATATGGGCCTGTGGGCCGCCGAACCCCAAGCATCCCAGCCGTAGAAATACCTCGGCAATTTCCTGTAAACGTGCAAGCAAGGGGCCGGGCTGCTCCTGCTCATTAGGAGGCGGATCGGGAGAAGGCTGGGAAGACATCGCTAAAACTCAGCCTCCGGCCTGTTGGCCCAAAATAAGCGAGATTATCCTGCCATGCGTTCGGGATCCCTATCAAGACTACAGGAGCCCACTTAACCCTTTACCGATCCGGCCAACAGACCCCGCACAAAATAGCGCTGCATCGAGAAAAAGACCAGCAGGGGGATCACCATCGTGATAAAGGCACCCGCCGTGAGAATATGCCAGTCTTGCCCACGGGATCCCACCAATTCCGACAGCCGTGTTGTTACCACTGCTACATCTGGCCGGGTCCCCAAAAACACCAGCGCCACTAGTAGATCATTCCAAGTCCAGAGAAACTGAAAAATGGCAAAAGAAGCAATCGCCGGCAAAGATAGCGGCACCACCAGGCGGCTAAAGGTAGAAAAGTGACCGGCCCCATCCACAGCGGCCGACTCAATGATCTCCCTGGGCAAGCCGGCAATCGAGCTATGCAGCAGATAGATGGCCAAAGGCAAGCCAAACCCCGTATGGGCCAACCAAATCCCCAAAAAGGTGCCGTTCAGGCCCAACTGGGTGTAAATCCGCAGCATGGGAATCAACGACATCTGTAGCGGCACCACCATCAGGGCGACAATCCCGGCGAAGATCCACTGCCGCCCCGGAAACTGCATCCAAGCCAACGCATAGGCGGCAAAAGCGGCAATGGTAATCGGAATAACCGTAGCAGGGATCGACACCAGCAGGCTATTCAAGAAAGCCCGCCCCATGCCATCGGAGGTCAGTACCGACCGGTAGTTCTCCAAGGTCCACTGAGTCAATTCAAAAGGATGAGCAAAAACCGTCCACCAACCGGAGCTGATAATGGCGCTGCGCTCTCGGAAGGAGCTAATTAGCAACCCTGCCGTCGGCAAGGTCCACAAAAAACATAGAAATAAAATCGAGGCCCGCAAGGGGATCCCTTGCATCCAGCGTTGCAGAGCAGAAGAACGGGCTGGGTGAGCGGAAGCAGCTTGGGTCATAACAGGCAAAGGGCAAAAGAAAGATGAAAGAAAAAATGAAAAGCGCAGCGGGAAAAGGCTACTGGGCACGTCGCCAACTGCGCAAGTTAGCAATCATCACCGGGATCACCGCAATCAATAGGATCACCGCCAGCGCACTGCCGCGGCCAAAGTGGCGGAAGCGAAACATCTCCGAGTACATGCGGTTGGCAATTACCTCCGTCCCAAACTGACCACTGGTCATGACGTAGACGATATCGAACACCTTCAACACCAAGATCACCACCGTCGTTGCTACGGTCATCACCGTTTTGCTGACGTAGGGGAGGATCACCTGAAAGAAAATCTCAATCTCATTGGCTCCATCGATGCGAGCGGCCTCCAGAAGTTCATGGGGTACCGCCTTGACAGCTGCCGAGAGAATGACCATACAAAAGCCGGTCTGCAGCCAGATCATGATCAGAATCAGGGCGAAGGTATTGAGGGGTTGAGTCTGCAGCCAGCCAATGGGGTTGCCACCCAGACTGACCCATATGGCGTTCAGCAAACCGATCTGCGGCCGCCCCGGCGGCTGAAAAGCATAGACAAAGCGCCAGATCACGCCCGCCCCCACAAAGGAGATGGCCATCGGCAAAAAGATCAGCGACTTGGCCAGTGGCTCCCAGCGCACCCGATCCACCAGCACAGCAATGACCAGACCCAGGGACACACTGATCCCCGTCACCAGCAGCAACCACAGCAAGTTGTTGCGAAAGGCAATCAACATAGTGCGGTCGGTAAAGGCAAATTGGTAGTTTTGCCATCCCACCCAGCGCTGCGAACGGGCATCCAAAAAGCTAAAGTAAAGAGTTTGCAAGGTTGGCAATATCAAGTAGGCAAACAACAGCAGCAGGGCCGGGCCCACAAAAATATAAGGACGGATTCGCTCCGCCCATACCCGTGGAAAGCGCGACACCAAGTCGTTGGCCAGAAAGAAGAGCATCCAAACTCCCAGTACACCGATGGCCAAGGCCACCAGCAGCAGCTGCCAAGCGGGGGCGCTAGGATCCCGCATAAAGCCAGTACTCCAGCCAAAGGCGGTGAAGATGGCGATTAACCCCAAAATAGGGCGCAAGATGCGTGCCGGTTGACTGTTCAGTAGACTGCTCTCCTCAGCAGTGCTTGCCCCTTGCATGTGTTTTGCTCTCCCGATTCAAGTTCAAGCCGCAGGTTAACCATTCATTGCTTGCCATGAAGCATTGGGACTTAGTCTCGTGGCCAGCTGCGTTCAATCTCCAGCAGCACAGTATCCAGATCCCGCCCACTGATGTAGTCGACGATCCCTGTCCAGAAGGTGCCTGTACCCACAGCCCCCGGCATCATATCGGAGCCATCGAAGCGGAAGGTATCAGCATCCCGCAGCAGTTCTGCTTGGGCACGGGTGAGCTCATCCGGGTACCAATCCAGATCGGCATCGTTGTGGGGAGAGAGGAATCCCCCTGCTTCCGCCCAGGCCCGTCCTGCTTCTGCCGTGGCCAGATATTCCATCACCTGCCGCACCTCCGGACGGTCGTTCACCATTGACATCACATCTCCAGCACCCATGACAGGGCGGCCATGCTCAGGGTTGATCGGCGGTAGATAGAAAAAGTCGATATCGCGGCCCGGCTCCACCTCTGGGGGCAGAAACACGGGCAAAAAGCTGGCCTGCCGATGTAGATAACACCCCGGCGGATCCTCAAACATCGGGTTGGCCGCATCCCCAAAGGGGGTGGTGAGAATACCTACAGTGCCCCCCAAGACATAGTCGGGGTTGAGCCAAATCTCGCCCATTTTTTCAAAGGCTTCCTTGACACGGGGATCGTTGAAGGGGATCTCGTTGCGCACCCATTGGTCGTAAACCTCTGGGCCGGAGGTGCGCAGCAAAATATCTTCGATCCAATCGGTACCGACCCAACCGGTGGCGCCGCTGCTCTCTATGCCAATACACCAAGGGGTACGTCCATCCGCCACAATCTGGTCAGACAAAGCCAACAGTTCATCCCAGGTTTCTGGGATTTCATAGCCCGCTTCTGCAAACTGGGGCACCGGGTACCACACCAAGCTCTTGACCGAGGCGCGATACCATATCCCTACCAGGGTGTCGTCAACCGTACCCAAATCCAGCCAAAAGGAACGGTACCCCTGGCTCAGTTGCTGGCGATCCAGCACTTGGCCCAAATCCACCAAGCGCCCTTCCCGGGCAAATTCCATCATCAAACCCGGCTGCGGAAAGGCAATGATATCCGGGGGATCCCCTCCCTCCATGCGCACGGTGATCAGGGTTTCAAAGTCACCGGATCCCTCGTAGTCCACCCGAATGCCTGTCCGTTCCTCGAAAGGTTGCATTGAGGCTTCAAATCGCCGTGCATCTTCTTCCACAAAGGCCCCAAAAAGGGTGACCCGTGGCTGGCCAGTATCAGGTGACTCAGATTGCGGGGCACAGGCAAACAGAGAGGTGGCCAAAACCAAGCTCAGGCTGAGGCTCAGGGGTTGAGGGGTTACCTTCATCAGTGCAAACTCCTAATGCAAATCAGGCCAGTTGTCTTCTGGCAGCATGTCTTCGATCAGGCCTCGAACTCCACATCCTCTGAGAAGGATCCCGAATCCTGGAAAACGTTAAAAATTGAACACGCCGACAGAACAAAACCTCAATTGCTACTGCTCACTTTCCTTGCTGGCAAAGCATTTTGAGGCAATATAAGGTAATTCTATCGAACTCAGCCCAGGCTTCCTGAGGATGCTTATCAATCCTTTACCAAAACAGGGGTTTTGATACACAACCATCAATTTCTGATTGAGTTTTGACTTTCACGGGTTGTCAGGCTAGCAACCATTTCTCTAGGGTGTGGATCGGGGTGGGATCCCGGTAAACACGGTGTTGCCGTTCTTGCACCTGTTGGCGGATCTGCTCCCGCCAGGCGGGATCGGTACCCAGGCGGATGGCAATTTGAACGTACTCCTCAAGGCTGTGGGCGATGGTGTCCGGGATCCCCATCTGTTGCAAAATGGCGTAGCTGTGGCGGCTGCGCATCAGGGATCCGGGCAAGGTGACGATTGGTAGTCCGTGGGGCAAGGCTTCGAGGGTAGTATTGCCCCCTGACCAACCGATGCTATCCAGGTAGATGTCTCCCAGGGCGTTGTAAGCAGCGTATTGTCCCGGATTCAGTTCTGGCAACAGGAGCACGTAGTCTGCGGCGTTTAGGCCATAGGCTTGAAAAGCACGGGTCATGCGCTGCCAAAAGCGCTCCCGGATCCCTTGGGAGAAACGCCCGCGCAAAAATAGAAATTGACACTCCTTAACCGCTTGGGCGATGCAGGGCAGCACCCAGTCGTACTGGGGTAGGTATTTGAACAGGGACTGAGCACAGAGGTAGAGGATCTTGTGGCGCTGCACGCCCCAGCTTTCCCAGGGCACTGCTACGGGCTGGGTTTCTAGAGGGATGTAGTAGGTGCCGATCCCCGGTAGCGGCAGCAGCTGTTCACAGTAGTGGTTGGGACCATCTTCCGGCTCCATCAGTTGGCTACTCAAAAAAACATCGAGGGTCGGCAGGCCAGAGGTTTGTGGGTGTCCCCAGGCCATGGCTTGGCGAGGGGCTAGGCGCAGGGTGGCCAAGCAGGCGCACATGGGATCAATCCCCACCTCTGGGTAGAGGAGCACATCCAATTGAGCGGAGCGGATGTGGGCTTGCCAGTCTTCCAGACTGAGGGGGCCGGTTACAAACTGCCGGAAGCGCTGCGGTAGAGATTGGGTGATTTCATCTTGGATCTCGGAGGTGTGAAAACCATAGAGATCAAATCGGCTGGGATCCAATGCCTCTACCCAACCGCGGGTGATAATCTTCCACACCGAGTGATCCCGAAACAGCCCGGAGACGATACCCACCCGCAGCTTGCCTCTGGTTGTCAGGGTCGGGGTGGGGGGGTGGGGATAACGGGCCTGCATCACCTTGTGGATCAGGGATCCATAGAGCCGTTGCAGCTCGCGGTCGTTCTGCCCTTGGTAGGGGAGGAAAAAAGGTTGCACTGAGCCGATCCCGGCAGCAGCCCGTTCCAGGAGGTGGGGATCCCGCAGCAGAGGTTCCAGGGTTTCTTTCACCTGTAAAAGAGCCTGGCCGTACCGCTCCCGGCTTTGCCGGATTTGCTCTTCTGTTTCATACAAAAGTGGCAGTTGGCTAACACACCAGCCTAAGCCCGCTGCCAGATCGGCGGGATCCCGTTGCCAAAGCTGATGAAAAAGCGCCGCTGCTTCGGTTTCTTGACCGCAATCGCGCAAGACAATGGCCAAGGTATAAGCAGCAAGGGACTCCGTCTCGCCGGCGCAAACGGCCAAACCCGGCTGCAGAGCAAGGGCCTGGCTTAAGAGATCCCGTGCCGCTTCCAACTGCCCTTGCTGCCGCAACACCAGTCCCAGCTGATACAAAATCTCCAGGTCAGGGCCACTTTGAGCTAAGGCCAGTTGCAGATGCGTTTTTGCCTCCTCCAGCCGTCCTGCCTGCTTAAGGGCAATCCCCAGGTTGTAGTGGGCGTCGGGAAAGTGGGGCTGCCGCTCGATTGACTGTTGGATAAGCTGAATGGCCCGCTCCAGGGATCCCTGCTGCTGATAACAAACCCCCAACAGGTGTAGAGCTTCAGGATGAGCAGGCTGTACCGCCAGAATCTGCTCATAAAAAGAGATAGCCTCTGCCAGTTGCCCCACCTGGTGATGGTGAACAGCCTGTGCCAGCAGATGTTGCAGATTGGGTTGGGTATTGGGAGCAGCACCCTGCCCGGACGGCTGCTGCCTGTTGCCAAAGCCCTTCCCTCCCCTGCCAGATCTCGATCTTGTGTTGCCCATACTCCAGATTCGGCAGGTTGAGACCTCTCCCCATAGAGCTGGATCAATAGATCAATCTTGCAAGATCAATCTTGGATCAACCTTGATTAGCCGTTCGGGAAATTCAAGAAGCCCGCCAAAGCCGGTGCAATCGGCAACAGCGTCATCACCATCAAAAACAAAGCCAGCAAAGCCAGAGCATCCCGCTGTCCATCGGTTTCGCTGATCTCATCCTGAGGCGGGCGCTCCGGCTCCCGGGCAATAAACAGGATTAACAAAGCCCAGTACAAAGCCAAAACATTGCTAATAGAGGCCACCGCCAAAGCAATCAGAGTAACAAAGGTAGCCCGAGCTGCCGTCTTGCGCCCATACACCGCTTGTACGATCCGTCCACCATCCAATTGACCAGCAGGGAGCAAGCTCAAAGCCGTAATCCCCAGGCCAATCCACCCCACCGCCACCAGCGGGTGAATGGCAATTACCTCCGACTGAAACTCGCCCCCCAACACCAAGCGCGCCAGCGTACCCACCAAAATGGAGCTGCGGAACAGATTGGTAGGCACATACAAGCCCCCCGAACCCGATAGCAGCAACCCCACCCCCAACACCAGCAGCGAAAGCAGCCCTCCTGCTGCTGGCCCGGCAAAAGCAATATCAAACAGGGCTTTGCGGTTGGGTACCGGCGACTCAATCCGATTTAGGGATCCCAGCGTCCCAATACCAAAACTGGGAATGACAAAAGCGGGGCTAAGACGTACCCCATACTTACCCGCCATCCAACGATGACCGGCCTCATGGATCAACAGAATGGAGAGAATACCAACCGATACTGGCAAAGCCTCCACCCACCGCCCCGGTGCCTCCAGCAGACGAAAGCCAAACAAATTAGCCCCCACCTCTAACGTGGCAAGAAAGCTGAAAAACAGTAGCGCCCCCGCCAGAATCTTTGCCCCCGTAGAAGCCCGGTAGTTAACGATTTCATCCGGCAGCACCACCACCGCCGGCTTCTCCGAGGGATCCTCCACCAAAAATAGCTGGTAGCGATTGCCCACCCGCTCCTTCAACTTCTCCATCAACAGGGGCAAAACCACCTCAGGATCCCGGCGCAGATTGCCCTTGAAAATTGCCCCTTCCCCATAGGGAATGGTCTCTGTGGCAAAGAAGGTATCCACGCCGAAAATGGACTGAATGGCTTGCAAATCCTCGACAGAAAGACGGTGGGGTACCGACGAGACCGGAGCCGGCTCAAGAGTAGCTTCCGCTTGCACCTCCGCCTCAGTCATGGAGCTAGCCAGCTGATCACGGCGAGCCTGTAGCTCCTGCTGGGCCAACTGCCGGGCTTTGCGACCCACGGCAATATACAGACCCGTAAACAGCAGCAGCAACAACAAAAACCCAGCAAAGTTGAGGTAAACCCCAAACAACAGCAGCCCCAAAAACGCTACCCACGGCATCAACAGCAGGGATCCCTGCAGCCAAACCCAGACCGCTACGGATCCCCGCTTACGTGCTCGCCAAAATCCCCAACCCAAAAACGCTAGCGTTGCTAACAAAAATAGGGGAGTAATCTCAGTGGCAATGTTCATGGTCTGTCTACTGTTGAGCTAAGGTGAAGGGCGGCTCAAGCAGGAACCGTAGCCTGTTGCGAATGGGGCTCAGGCTGCTCCCACAAGTAGAACCCGGCCGGCTTAGTCTTGAGCAAGAAGAGTCGCAAGAACTGATAGACATTAGCCAAATAGAGAGGCAGCTTGCGCAAACTCTTTAGAGGTCCACGCCCTCGGGCAATCTCTCTCAGCTTGGCATTGTTGGCCACACACCGCTGCAACCGCTCAACAAATTCCGGGTTCTCCACATCCAGTACCACCGGAAACACCTTGGCCGCTTCACGGTTGGTTTTGTAGATTACCTCCATATCATAGGTATGGGGATCCAAGCCAATCAAGCGATAGAAATCAGGGCGTTCACCAACATCGTTGAGATACATGGTGGCAAACACCGACAGCAAGAAAAAGCGGCACCACAGCTTGGCAATCCACCCCTTAAGGAGCCTTGGCTGACTGGAGAGCATCAGCATGAAGAAGTCTCCATGCCGGTTCTCATCCTGACACCAGTTCTTAAAGAAATTGAAGATCGGGTAGATGCGATCTTCGGGATGGGCTTCTAGATGACGATAGATGAGAATGTAACGCCAGTAACCGATCTTCTCCGAAAGATAGGTGGCGTAGAAAATAAAGCGTGGCGCGAAATAGGTATAAGCCTTGTTTTTGGTTAGGAAACTGAGATCCAGCGCCAGGTTGAAATCTCCCATAGCCCGGTTCAGAAAACCAGCATGGCGGGCCTCATCGCGGCTCATGAGGGCAAAGCACTCCGCCAAAACGGGGCTGGTCTGCTTCAGCTTGCGAGACAGCTCCTTATAGAGAAGGAAGCCGGAAAACTCAGCAGTGCAAGAGCGCTCCAGAAACTCCACAAACAGCCGGCGCGACTCTGGGTCTAGTCGGCTTTCCCAATCCTGGGCAAACTCTTCACCCCGGACAAAATGATGGCGGTTGTAGTCGGCGCGAAACTCCGTCAACATGGCGCAGAAGTCCGCCTCCCGATCCCCTAACCCCATCTTGCCAATGGCGTCGAAATCGGTGGTGTAGAAGCGCGGCGTCAAGATCGTTTCGGTCGGTACCCGCGCCTGGGTTTGAGTAGCGTGTAGGCTAGGACTCATAGTGGTTCAGAGCTTGTGAAAAAGGCCAAGTATTCTTCCGCAGTTTATCAGCCCCTTTCGGCGGTGGGGGGATAAGAAGTGTTACCGACTCTATCTTAGGGCTTAGGGTGACTCCGAACTGAGCAATCCCCCAGTCGCAATAGCTGGATCCCGCCTTTAGAGCGCAAATTGGTGGTATCTGTGCTTTGCAGGGGATAGACCTGCTAGCCAGGGCCAGATCCCTGATGTAGAGTAATGGGTATTAAGCCTGAATCATCTACCGCGATCGGGTCTCCCGTTGAGTCTTACGCAGAAACTGTGTAAAGTGGTAGATGATGTGGATTATGGCTGTACCATGTTTTTCCAGAGTCCGCAATTGTCAGGCTCTTTAGCTGAGTTAGGCAATCTGCTACTTGTAGGGAGCATCGCTACAGTCAAACAGGTGTGAGGAAAAGAACAAGGAGAGAAACATGCCCGCGAAACACGCGAACTACTGGAAGACTCTGCTGGCTGGTACCTTGGGTGCAGCTGCAGTTTTAACCCCTGGAATGGCCTACGCTCAAGCTTCTGGGCCGGTCACCTCCATTTCTGAGCTTTCTGACGTACAACCGACTGACTGGGCATTCCAAGCTCTACAGTCTTTGGTGGAGCGTTATGGCTGTATTGCTGGTTACCCTGACCGTACCTTCCGCGGCAACCGGGCCATGACCCGCTTTGAGTTTGCCGCTGGTATGAATGCTTGTTTGGATCGTATCAACGAACTGATTGCTGCTGGCTTGGCCGACAAAGTGTCTCGGGAAGACTTGGCTACCCTGCAGCGGCTGCAAGAGGAATTTGCTGCTGAGCTGGCTGCCCTGCGCGGACGTGTGGATGCTCTGGAAGCCGATGTAACTGACTTGAAGGGGAAAGTCTTCAACCCGGTCACCAAGCTGAGAGCTCAGGTAATCGCAGCTATCTACGGCAGTGCCCTGACCGATGATCGCATTGTGAAAGGGAAAACGGTTGCAGAACAAGACCAAGCCAACATGACCCTACCCTACCGGGTGCGGTTGAACTTTGACGCTTCTTTCACTGGTCGCGATCGCCTACGGATTCGTCTACAGGCCCGTGACGCCGTGACCAAGTTCTTTGACGGCGATCCGGGGCCTGGCTTCGGCGGTGGTGGTGCGGGTACCTTCACTCTGGCCAAGTTGATTTACCAATTCCCGGCCTTCAACAGAGCTGCAACCATCTATGCCGGCATCACAGGCTCGAATGTGTCCGATGTGTTCAACTACAGCACTCCCTTTGATGCCTTGTCTGACTTTGCGGATGCCCCCAACTCCACTGCTGACGTGCCGGGTGGAACCATGTTTGGCTTCCGCTTCCGCCCCAGTGATCAGTTCCGCTTGGCCTACAGCTACAGCACCAACAACGGTGCTCAATTGGGCAAGGGCTTTGGCGACAGTGGTCTGACGGGTGGTAACAGTGCTCACGCAGTGGAATTGGGTTTCCTGCCGAGTGAAACCTTGGAGCTGTACCTGCAGTTTGCCACCACCTACTTGCAAAATGGCGATCCTAGCTTCTTGGCCAGCGGTGCTAGCCTTTTCCGAGGTCCGTTGACTACCACTCGAGTAACTCCTACTGCCACTCGAGTAACTCCTACTGCCCGTGTCAATGCCTTCTCTGTAGCTGCCAACTGGGAGCTGAGCCCCCGCGTCATTCTGTCTGGCTGGTTCACCACTGGCAACATCGATTACAATCTGCCCAATGTGGTTCCGGCAGGCACCATTGACCCGGGTGATGAAGACTTTAACGGTTTCTTGTTTGGCTTCGCCTTCCCGGATCTGTTCATTGAAGGTGCCCGGGGTGGTGTGGTGTTTGGTCAGCCGATTGTAACCACCAAAAACGATGGTGTTTGGGATAGTCGCCCCTTCATCGTGGATGTTTATTATAGCTTCCCGGTGAACGATTTCCTGACCTTGACCCCAGCTGCCTACTTTGTGAGCAATCCTAACGGTGGATTGCCGGGTGATAACGATCCCACCATTGGTGCTGGTGCGCTACGAGCTGTCTTTAGCTTCTGAGGATACGCTTACCTTACAGATGCAGGGATCCACGACAGGGTGGATCCCTTTTTTGTTGACTTATAAGCTAACTACCTCCCGCTTGAGTAAGGAGACTTAACCTTCTCTATCGATGGCCATCTAGATATTGGCTTAGGCTCTTCTTGCTTTGAGTATTTTCTTCCCGTTTATGGATGGGAAAAACTTCTCAGTTCCTCAACTGCTCACGGTTTTTCTTACTTCCGGCAAAACATAAGGTTTTGCAAAGAACCAAAGAACCCATTAAGCCTTGGATGCTTCTACAGCAGCTTGGGTTGGTACTGTTCAAAACTCTATTTAGCCGGACCATCTTTGGTTAGTGCTACGCCTGTGGCACCTTGAAATAGTCAGGTTCATTCCCAGGTTTCCACTTGATGTTACAGCCTAGGCTGGGCTTTTGATCCGGATCGATGGGCTTGCCTGCCAAGAGATTGTCTAGGGCAGCACGCAGGTCTTTCCCGGTGACTGGAACATCGGTAAGGCTGGGACGGCTATCGTCCAATTGGCCGCGGTATACCAACTTACGATCTGCGTCAAATAAGAAGAAGTCTGGAGTACAAGCAGCAGTGTAGGCCTTGGCAACCTCCTGGCTTTCGTCATAGCAGAAGGGGAAAGTGAACCCCAGGGTTTCTGCCATCTTTTTTAGGTTTTCCGGGTGATCATCCGGGTACTTCTCAACATCATTGGCACTGATAGCAACAATGCCAACACCACGATCTTTATAGTCTCGGCCAAGGCGGGCCAATTCTTCTTGTACGTGCTTTACATAGGGACAGTGCTGACAAATAAACATCACCAGAAGAGCAGGCTTATCGGCAAAGCTAGCCAGGGAAAGGGTCTGGCCAGTTACTACATCCGGCAGGCTAAAGTCAGGAGCTGGTGTCCCCAAAGGGAGCATGGTTGAAGGAGTACGAGCCATAGTAAAGTCTCCAAGTAAAGTTTCTCCTTAATCATGCTCCCAAAAGTGACAGAAACTGGCAAACAGTGTCCCTAGCTGAGGCTTGAAGGGATCCTTCCCCCCCAGTTAAGGTAGGGACAGGTTCACAATTTGTAACGACTTCCCGTAGTCACTTTAACCGGAGCTGAGTTTTGCCACCTACCATGCTGGATGTTGCCGGATGGGTGGATACCCATGTTCACCTCAACTACCCCAACTTTGCAGAGGACCTGCCAGAGGTTGCTCGACGCTGGCGAGCCGCCGGGATCCGACAACTGGTGCACTCTTGTGTTACACCGGATGAATTTCCTCAGTTACAGGCCATTGCCGATCAGTATCCGGAAGTGTTTTTGTCGGTGGGGCTTCATCCTTTGGAGGCAGGCCGATGGCAACCCCAAACGGCCCCTCAAATTGCGCAGTTGGCAGCTGCGGATCCCCGGGTAGTAGCCATTGGGGAGACAGGGCTAGACTTTTACAAGTCGGATCCGGCCACCATTGAGCTCCAGAAGCAAGCTTTTCGGGCGCAGATTGCCGTTGCTCAGCAGCAGGATTTAGCTTTGATCGTGCATTGCCGGGAGGCTGCAGAAGCTACCCACCAGATCTTGTCCCAAGCCATTGCCGAAGCCGGGCCGGTGCGGGCGGTGATGCATTGTTGGAGTGGCTCCCCGGCGGAAACACGGGAGTTTGTTGCCCTGGGTTGCTTCATTAGCTTCAGCGGCATTATCACCTTCAAAAACGCACAAGCAGTGCGGGATTCTGCCTTGGAGGTGCCCTTAACCCAGTTGTTGGTGGAAACCGATTGTCCCTTTCTGGCTCCTACTCCCTTTCGCGGCCAGCGCAATGAGCCAGCTTACGTAGAGAAGGTGGGCCGTACCTTAGCAGAGGTGTTGCGTCTTCCTCCCGAGCAGCTAGCTGCACAAACCAGCCACAATGCTGCCCAACTGTTTCGTCTGCCTGTTTTGGCTTAATGGAGGGCTGGCCAGAGGGTAACCCCAATATAGGCTTGGCGTAGCTGTATAATTTGTAGAATTTCATCTAGTTGGGATTAGTAGCTTAGTATACTATCATGGGGAGACGGTGCTGGATGCCTCTGGCAGGTTTTCTCCACCAGCACAGGGTTGAGACCATGAGTATTGAGATTCCATATGGTGCTGCTCGCCCCAGCCGAGATGCCTTGATCAATCGCATTACCAATCAGATCCGGCAATCTTTGGAACTCAGTCGCATTTTGGCTGCCACGGTTGAGGAGGTGCGAGCCTTTCTGGGTACGGATCGGGTCAAGGTGTACCGCTTTGATCCAGAAGGTCATGGCAAGGTGGTGGCCGAGTCGGTGGATAAGAGTCGCCTCCCTTCTTTGTTGGGTCTTGCTTTCCCGGCCGGTGATATTCCGCCAGAGGCCCGCCAACTGTTTTGTCAGTCGCAAGTGCGGGTGATTGTGGATGTGGAATCCCAGAGTCGCTCCATTAGCCAGCCAGAGTATCTAACGGTGTCTGCCAAGGTCAAATCTTTACCGGATCACGAAACCCTGCAACGGTCCGTGGATCCCTGTCATGCCCATTACCTCAAGTGTATGGGGGTGGCTTCTTCTTTGGCAGTTCCTCTTATGCACCATCAGCACCTTTGGGGTCTGTTGGTTTCCCACCACACTGAACCGCGCCCTTATGCCAATGAAGAACTGCAGGTGGTGCAGTTAATCGCAGATCAAGTGTCTATTGCTATTGCCCAGGCAGAACTGCTGGAGCAAGCCCGACAGAAGGCGCAACAGGAAAGCCTGATCAATCAGATGGCTGCCCTGCTCCATTCTCCGGTTCACCCGCAGGAAACTTTGGGAACCGTACTGGAGCAACTCACAGCCGGGTTGCAAGGGATTGGGGCACGGTTACAGCTTTTGGATTTGGATAGGGTGGAGAGCCAGGCCCCACAGGGATCCACCCTCCATACCTATGGATGGCAACCTGCCAAGGGTTATGACGATTGGGTACAGGAGCAGTTGCAGAACCAGACTTTGCTCCCCGTACTGCAAGGGGAATCAGAGTTGGTCAAAGTTTGGAGGGTGCCTCACCTGGAGTCCTGTTCCCTATCTGTGCAACCTACGCCTGAAAGCGGGCCAAGTGGGAGCCAACCGATTCAGAGCGTGATCCTGCTGCAACTGAGTTGGAACGGCCAGACGGTGGGTTGGTTAAGTGTGTTTCGGGGACCGAGGTATTTGGAAACCCACTGGGCAGGATATCGCCTTCTGCAGGGGAATGGATCGGATCTACCCAAGGACTTGCTCCTCTTGGAGGGTGGCAAGAACCCCGTCATGGATCCCAGACAGCAGCTGCCTTACATTTCTTTCCAGGCCTGGCGGGAGTTGAAGCTGCAGGAGCCTGTCCAATGGTCGGAGGCAGAGGTGCAGTTCCTCAGCCGTGTTGGTGTGCATCTGGCCATCTCCATTGCCCAAAACCAGCTCTACAAGCAAATCCAAAGCCTGAATATCCACCTGGAACAGCAGGTTCAGGAGCGGACGGCGGCGCTGCAGCGCTCTTTGGACATGGAAGCCTTGATCAGGCGGGTTACCAATCAGGTGCGGGATAGCCTGGATGAAGCCCATATTTTGCGGGCAGTGGTGCAGGAATTGGCCACCGGCCTGTCAATTGAGTGTTGTGATGTTTGCCTCTACAACCTCGACAGCGCCCAGGCCACCATTTGTTATGAGTACACCACCACCTTGCCAGCGGCGGGAGGACTGACGATTTCATTGTCTGAACATCCTGATCTCTACCGGCAGTTGCAAGGGGGGCAGCTCACCCAGTTTTGTGAGTTGCCAGGCCAAAGTCTCATTCCAGATCGGCAGAGGCTAGCGATGTTGGTGTGTCCGCTGCAGGATGACCAGGGGGTGCTAGGAGATTTGTGGTTGGTTAAAGGCTCGGACCACAGCTTTGATGAGTTAGAAGTACAGCTGGTGCAGCAGGTGGCCAACCACTGTGCCATTGCCATTCGCCAAGCCCGCCTCTACCAAACCTCCTGCCAGCAGGTGAACGAGCTAGAGCGTCTCAATCGCCTCAAAGATGATTTCTTGAGCACCGTCTCTCACGAGCTGCGCACCCCGATCACCAACATGAAAATGGCCATTCAATTGCTCAAGAATACTCAGGATCCCTACAAGCAGAGCCGTTATTTGGCGATTCTGGAGGCGGAGTGTAACCGGGAAGCAGAGCTGGTGAATGATTTGTTGGATTTGCAGCGGCTGGAGCAGGGATCCAAGCCTCTTCTTTTGGAGGAGCTATCTTTAGCAGAATGGTTGCCCCCATTGCTCTACCCCTTTGTGGAGCGGGCAAAAGCCAATCAGCAGCAGCTCCGGTGGCAGATTGCCCCGGCCAAGGTGGTAACGGATCAAGCCAGTTTGGCACGGGCGGTACAGGAGCTGGTGAACAATGCCTGCAAATACACCCCTCCCGGACACTCCATTCAGGTGCAGGCTCAGCTGCTTGCCCCCGACCAAGTGCAAATCCAGGTGATCAACACAGGGGTAGAGATTCCTGTCCCGGAGCAAGAGCGTATCTTCGATAAGTTTTATCGCATCCCCAAGGCGGATCCCTGGAAGCAGGGGGGTACTGGCCTGGGCTTAGCTTTGGTGAAACGGTTAATGGAGCATCTTAAGGGCAATGTGTTCGTAGAGAGCCAGCAGGGGAAAACCTGCTTTACCCTGGTGCTGCCTCTTCACCTGAGCAAGCCGGATCGGGAGCCTATCTTGGCGGGAGACATCAACACGGGTCAACACCATGGATTCGGATCCGGGTCTTAATGCAGAAGCGCTGCAACTGGCTGTTGAGCAGTTCAACCGGCGGGAGTTTTATGCCTGCCACGATACCCTAGAAGCCTTGTGGATGGAGGCTGCTGAGCCGGAGCGGCGTTTTTACCAGGGTTTGTTGCAAGCAGCAGTGGCCTACTACCACCTAGAAAATGGTAATCGGCGGGGCTGCATGATTCTGCTGGGGGAAGCCAACAGTAAGCTGGTCGATTTTTTGCCTGCCTATGCCGGCTGGGATCTGCAACCGCTGTGGCAAGCCAACCAGAAGACTCTGGAACAGCTATCCCGCCTCAGCCCTGGGGATCCCTTGCCGGTCTTTCCTCACATCGCCAGGGATCCTAACGCTTAGAACGACTAGAACGACGGGCTTTACGCTCTGCTTCGTTGCGACGACGGCGATCCCGCCAATCGATAAAGGTGATGTAACCAACACCCCCGGTGACGGCTGCCAGCAGCAGAAAAATGCTGCCGTAGGCAATCTGGATCAGGGAGGGAAGCTGGTTTTCCATGGTTTTCTGGCCGAGTACTCTTACACTCCCGATTTCTGATCGATAAGTTGCACCTGTTTCAGGCTGGCTAGCATCGAGAGCAGCAATGAATCACATGCCGTTGCGACCCCAAACCACTAGGGCAATTGAGCAGACAAAGAAAGCAGGAACCGCAATCCAGCCAAGGGTGATGATGTCCATGGGTTCAGCTGAGCATAAGTGGTGAAATGATTTTATCCTAACTCGATGGGTGAAGGGTTCATCATCTGAGGTGGAAGCTTGCTCTCTTGCTTGTTCTTGTAGCCTCAAGGTAGGACAACTGAAAGATGGCTTGCATGCTAATGAGCACCTTGGAGCAGTTCAGGTGGGTAAAGTAAAGATTAGGCCGGAATTCTAGATCTCAACCCTAAGGTGGCTCCCAATGGTACTGGAGATGTTGCCGCTGCTTGCCGGTGTGCTCATTGCTGCCTTTTTGCTGGTTTTTTGGGTACGAGTGGTTCGAGAGGCCATCTGGATAACTGTCGGGGTTGTGATCATCCTGGCGGTACTTTATGTGGTTTTCAACATCGGCCCACGGCAGGTGCTGCAAGAGCTGCGGGATCCTTTTGAATTTGCAGAACAGGTGTGGAATGTGATCATCGGCTGGCTCAAGGCGCTTTTCCCCTGACCGGATCCCCTAGAAAATCAGCTGTCCCCGATCCAAGAGACGGTATCATGAGGTCCATCTGCTACAGCTGTTGCCTTTGCTATGCCCTCTCAGCCGGATCCCCAAGATCTCCTAGAAAATCCAGAAGATCCACAAGCTGCTGCTCTAGAAGAAGGGATCCCGATTCCAGAAGATATCCAGATTCAGGTGGTGGATTTGGGGGAGCGTCGCCGCCAGTTGCAGGGGAGGATCCCTATTCCTGCAGAGCGGGAGCGGGTTTGGCAGGTGCTGACCGACTACGACCATCTGGCAGAGTTTGTTCCCAACTTGGTAGAAAGTCGGGTTATCGGTTATGAGAAGGGTTGCAAGTTGATCCGTCAAGTGGGATCCCAAAAGCTCTTATTTGCAAAGTTCTCGGCGACAGTGGTACTGGCTGTTGAGGAGATTTTTCCGCAGCAGCTGCGCTTTCAAAAAGTAGAGGGAGACTTTCTCATCTTTGAGGGATTCTGGGATTTAAGCGTTCGCGTGAGCAGGACGGAGTCCTTTTTGCCAACCCAGCAGACGTTGCTTACGTATCACTTGCAGGTCAAACCTCCCCGCAGAATGCCCATTGGTATGGTAGAACGGCGTATCCGTCAAGATTTGGCTGTTAATCTACAAGCAATCCGAGAGCGATCCCTGAGTTTGTGAATCCGGTTGTGTTTTGATATCACCTGCTAACGCGAAAAAACTGGCCCTGGAGTAGATACCACCGGGAAAAAACTGTTGATATTGGCAGGGTGAGAAAAGGGATTCCTTCGCCCCACTCCACAAATCTTTCCATTCCAAGCGGGGGTGAAGTGCCAGAGTGGAAAAAGAGGCAATCAGGGAGAGGAAGGATGGGGCAAGATGCGCAGTTGGGGCAACTGGTTAGCCGCAACCCTGCCACAGGGGAGGTTTTGGGTTGTTACCCAGTTTTTGACTCCCAGAAGATTCAAACCTGTATCACACAAGCTCAGGAGCGGTTTCAGGAGTATCGCTGGATCCCGTTTGCTCAGCGGGCCGTTTGGATGAGGCGGGTGGCGGAGATTTTGGAGGAAAACAAAGCCGAGTTTGGCCGCCTGATCACCCTGGAAATGGGCAAAACCCTAGCTTCTGCGATTGCCGAAGTGGAAAAATCCGCCTGGGTCTGCCGCTACTACGCTGAAACTGCGGAAGGATTTTTGGCGGAGCAACCGGTCGCCACCGATGCCGGCTACAGCGGCATCCGCTACCAACCTTTGGGGGTGATTTTGGCGGTCATGCCCTGGAATTTCCCCTTTTGGCAGGTGTTTCGCTGTGCGGCTCCGGCCCTGATGGCAGGCAATACCCTGCTGCTGAAACATTCTGCCAATGTGCCCCAATCCGCTTTGCTCCTGGAGACCATCTTCCGGGAGGCGGGCTTTCCCCAAGGGGCCTTTCAAACGCTGTTGATCAGGGCAGATCAAGTCGCAGAAGTGGTGGCGGATGAACGGGTGCGGGGGGCTGCCCTCACAGGGAGTGAGGCGGCGGGATCCAGTTTGGCCCGTTTGGCCGGTCAACACCTGAAAAAGACCGTGCTGGAGTTGGGCGGGAGCGATCCCTTTATCGTTCTGCCCAGTGCCGATCTGGAAGCGGCGGTCACCACAGCAGTCACGGCGCGTCTGATCAGCAATGGCCAATCCTGCATTGCCGCCAAACGATTCATTCTCCACAGCAGCATTGCCGAAGCTTTTGCCTGCGAAATAACGGAGCGGTTCCGCCACCTCAAAGTGGGGGATCCCCTCGATCCGCAAACCGATGTAGGGCCTTTGGCTACCCCGAGCATTGTCCAGGAGCTGGATGCCCAGGTGCAAGCTTTGGTGCAGGCGGGGGCAAAGATCCAGGTGGGCGGATCCCGGCTGGGGGGCAATTTCTATCCACCAACAGTCTTAAGCGGGATCCCTGTGGAGCATCCGGTGGCTCAGCAGGAGGTGTTTGGCCCGGTAGCGCTGCTGTTTGAGGTGCCGGATCTGGAGGCAGCCATCCGCTTGGCCAACAGTACTTCTTTTGGCTTGGGAGCCAGCGCCTGGACCACAGACCCAGCCGAGCAGAAGCGCCTGCTAGAGGAGCTAGAAGCTGGATCCGTCTTTATCAATGGCCTGGTTAAGTCGGATCCACGCTTGCCCTTTGGGGGCATTAAACGTTCCGGCTATGGGCGGGAACTCAGCCGGGAAGGGATCCTAGAATTTGTGAATATCAAGACTTTTTGGGCGAAGTAATGGCAGAGCAAAAAGAAGCTACCAACACCGGCACATCTGCCGGAGCGGATCCCTTTATCAAATTGGATCAGTTTCTCAAGCTCACCGGCATTGTCCCCACAGGTGGGCAGGCGAAACAGTTAATCCTAACGGGGCAGGTACAGGTGAATGGCCAAGTGGAAACCCGACGGGGGCGCAAGCTGCGCTTTGGGGATGAAGTGGTGGTACTAGGACAGCTTTGGCAGGTGCGTTGGGATATTGAGGCGGATCCGGATCCCTCC
>CALFBB010000048.1 GCA_937944885.1 uncultured cyanobacterium | reverse complement strand
AATCGCCCTGTGCGAAGACAGTATGCCGACCGTCGCCGCAAGCTCCAGAAAAGGGGCAAGCTGCGCGCGCTCAGAAAGCTGGAGTCGAGAGGACGGCGCATGGTCACGCATCTCAACCACTGCATCAGCATGCAGGTGGTTGCACTGGCGGTCCGCTACAAGGCAGGCTTGGGCTTGGAGGACTTGTCTGGGCTCAGGGCGCGGTCTTGACAGCGAAAGGAAAGTCAATCCGATGCAGGGCAAAACCGCGACTATTGGCCGTTCTACCAGCTTGAGAGGTTGGTTCGGTACAAAGCAATGGCGGCTGGCGTAAAAGTGGAGGGGGTGCGTCCGCAGCATACACCCAAGGCCTGCCATCGTTGGGGAGCGCTGAAGGCGGGAAAGAAACATGCCTATGTCTGCAGTTGGTGCGGACACGGGGCGCACGCCGATGCCAATGCTGCGAGGAAGATCCGGGACTGGCGCGAGCTGTGCTGCCTGCTTGAGCTTGATGTTCAGGCGGGTGGGCGGAATGACCCAGCCCTGAAGCGTGTAAGCCCAACTGCTGCGCAAGCGGCGGCGTAGCGAGAAGCGCAACCAACTCCCTTCGGGCGGGGGAGGAGGTCAATGATGATGCCTACGGCAGGCTACGCAACTACCGACAACATCGCCGACTATCTCAGGTTACCCATCCATGCTTGAGAAAGCAGCCCCCTGCTAGGAACGGCACAAGCCTTACGGCTATCGTCCCATCAAGCGGTTGAGGAGGGGGAGAAGCACTGTCTCATCTCTTGCAGCAGGCGGGCATCCTGGGAGGCGGTACGTGCCCCGGCCTGAGCCGCCCAACACTTGAGGCTTTCAATTTGGTCGCGGGCAATGGAGGCTAGGGGTACGGTTTCCTGGATGGCCTGGAGAATATCCATTTGGGTAAAGTCCCGCCGACTTTCGCTGCTGCTGCCAAAGGCGTTGTACATAGCATCCACAATCGTTTGTTCAATCTCGGCGCCGCTGAAGTTTTCGGTCTGTGCCGCCAGGGCTTCTAGGTCAAACTCCCGTAGCCGACTGGGTCGCAACCGCTGCAGATGGACACGGAAAATCTCTTTGCGCTCGGCGGCAGTGGGTAGATTCAAGAAAAAGATCTCGTCAAAGCGACCTTTGCGCAGCAGCTCTGGCGGTAGGAGAGGCACGTTGTTGGCAGTGGCCACGATAAAAACAGGGCTGGTTTTCTCCTGCATCCAGGTGATTAAACTGCCAAACACCCGCCGACTGGTACCGGAATCGCCATCGGCGCCGCTGGCGATGTTGCCAAAAGCTTTGTCAATCTCGTCAATCCAAAGCACACAGGGGGCCATGGCTTCCGACAGTTGGATCATCTGCCGCACGCGGCTTTCTGATTCCCCGACAATACCGGCGAAAAGACGCCCAGCATCTAAGCGCAGCAGAGGCAAGCGCCACTCATTGGCAATGGTCTTGGCGGAAAGAGACTTGCCGGTACCTTGGATCCCCACCAGCAGTACTCCCTTGGGGTTGGGTAGGCCGTAGCGACGGGCTTCTTCGGTAAAGGCTTCTTGGCGCACCCGCACCCAGGCTTTCAGGTTATCCAAGCCCCCTACACTCTTTAGGGTCTCGCGGGCGGTGAAAAACTCCAGAATACCGGTTTGGCGAATAGCCTGCTTTTTCTCCTCTAAGACCAGATCGATATCGGCTTCGTTCACCTCCTGCTTAGCGGCCAAGGCACGGGCCAAAACCCGGCGAATGCGCTCCCGGCTCAGACCCTGGCAAGCTTTGATCAGTTGCTCACGGGCCAAAGGGGTGAGCTTGAGTTTCTCCGGGGCTACGTAGAGTTGAATCAGGCGGCTGATCTCTTCGCTGCTGGGTAAAGGAATATCGACAACGGTAATTTCTTCAGCCAGATCGCTGGGAATCTCCAAGGTATGGCTGAGGAGAAACAGAATCTTGCGGCTGCGCTTTAGCTCGCGGCTAAGGTTTTTCAGCTCCCGCACCACAGGGGCGTTTTTATCACTGGCAGCATTGCGCAAAATAAAGTGCAGATCCCGTAGCACGAAGAGAGTATCTTCGTTAGGAGCAGAGCGCATCACCCGCCCCAGGGCGGCCATGACCGAGCCGCGATCCTCGCCGGTGTCCTGCCAGCCCCGCACCAGATCCCAAATCAACAGCTTGCGAGCCGGATCCGTGCGCTTGGCTACTTGGACGAGCACGGCATCGGCAGGCTCTTCCTCGGGGGAAACCAGGTAAATGATAGGGTAGCGGGCCCGGATCATTAGATCAAGGGCCGTCACCAATTCCGCCTGTGGCTCAGAGGGGATCCCATTGAGGGCAGGATCCAGCCTGATGGGGCTCTCACTCAGCCGTTGTGGGGTATCAGTCATGGTGTCCCTATCAAGTCGAGGAAAACAATCGAGGAAAACGGTCAAGTGAAGGTGGGGAGCCCGGGCGGCAGCAGTTCTCCCAACATCAGCCGCGCCGCTTGCGTGGGATCGGGAGCTTCCATGAGAGCCCGCACCACAGCTACCCGGGTGGCACCTGCTTCTCGCACCTGCCAGAGATTTTGGGTGTCAATGCCCCCGATGGCAAACCAGGGAATATGGGCTTTATCGGCAGCCAAGCGCACGTACTCGAGGCCGGCAGCCGGTTTCTCCGCTTTGGTGGGGGTAGGGTAAACGGGGCCAACACCGATGTAGTCCACATCAGCCGCCAGAGCCTGGGCCAGCTCCTCGGCGTTGGTGGTGGACAGACCAATCAACTTATGGGATCCCAGCAGTTGCCGCACACAAGGGACGGGCAAATCCGTTTGACCCAGGTGAACGCCATCGGCTTGGCTAATCAAAGCCAGATCAACCCGGTCATTGACAATCATCAAGGCCTGGTACTGATTACACAGTTGCCGCAATTGCCTGAGATCCCGTAGCTTCTCGCTGTCGGAGAGGGTTTTCTGACGGTACTGCACCAGGGTTACGCCGCCACGCAGAGATTTTTCCACCGCGTCTAACCAATGGGGGACAGGGCTGGTCACCAGGTAGAGATGGGCTTGCGCCAGGCGCTGCCGCAGGGATCCCCCCAACAACTCACTTTCCAGTGTATAGAGGCGGTAGCGCATATCTTGGGCCAGCTTGGCCAACCCTGGGGCAACCCAGTGGCTGGCTTCGGCCAGTTTTCCGTATTCTTCCAGCACCCGTAGGGCTTCTTGAACACGGCTACAGTTGGCCTGCAAGAGATGATTGAGATCCCGCCGCTGCACCTCCTGCGGGTGGGAGAGCTGGGTGCCCGGATCAGCAGGGGTATCGCGGGCAAACCGCAACGGATCGCTGTGCCAGCGAGCCAGAGCCTGTCGCATGGCTTTGCACTCGCCGGCACAACTGGCATCTTCTAAGCCGAAGCGAAACCATTCTTCCAACACCCGTAGCCCTTCACGGGCACGGTCAAGATTGGCATCGAGAATGCGGGCAACAGCCTGAGGTTTCATGTTCCCTTCACATGGGAAAAGCTTTTTTTACTGTAAATCGGAATGGTTATCCTGGCTTTCTGGAGTACCGAGGGAGGAAGCCTGCGGCTGCTGCCATAGGGCATTGAGGAACGCCTGCTCCAGGGTATGGCCCCAGGCAAACCCTCGCGGGCTGGGCTGCTCCGACAAATAGGCCCAGGCGTAGCGCTCACAGGAGGGAAAATAGCGAATTTCCCACCAACTTGCCCCTGCGGGTACATCTTTCACCGCCCGCCAAAAGGGACCACGATGGCGGGTGAGGCGCTCTTCCACAAAGTAGGGGCCCTCTAGCCGCAGGGTTTCGACGGCTGCGATAAACTCGGCCCGCTGTTGCTCCTTTCGGATCATCTCCCCGCTTCTGCTCTCGAATTGGCTCTATTTTAGGAGGAGATTTCTGGTGTGATGTGGGATCCCTTTCCATTCGGCCCAGATCCTGCTTGCCGCGGGTACTGTGTCTAAGCAATGGCCATGGAGAAGATGAGGTGGCCAGTCGCATTGCGGTTGCCTTGAGACAGCGGCAGATTGCGGTGGGGGCGCTACCCATTGTCGGGGAGGGGAATGCTTATGTGCGGCAGGGGATCCCCATCGTAGCTACCCCGCAGGTGATGCCCTCGGGAGGCTTTATCTACCAAGATTGGCGGCAGCTGTGGCGGGATATCCGAGGTGGGTTGCTGGGGCTAACGGGTCGGCAACTGGCTGCAATTCGTCAAGAAACCACCCGGACGGATCTGATTCTGGCGGTGGGGGATATTGTGCCGCTGCTGATGGCTTGGTGGAGTGGGATCCCCTATGGATTTGTCGGCACGGCCAAGTCAGATTACTACTGGCGGGATGAACAGGGTCCCTACCGCTGGTGGGTGCAGCCGGTTTCTGATTACTTGCCCTGGGAACGCTGGTTGATGGGGCAAACCCGCTGCTGCGGGGCCTTTCTGCGGGATGAACTGACGGCAACAGCTCTCCAGAAACGGGGACTGAAAGCTCTGTACCTAGGCAACCCGATGATGGATGGGCTGGAGGCGCAAGGCGCATTGCCCCTGGATGCCAACCAACCGGCCTTGTTGCTCTTGCCGGGATCCCGACCGCCAGAGGCCTATCGCAACTGGGCCTTGATGATGCAGGTGGTGGAGCAGATCCCGCCGGAGATCCAAGTTTATGCTGCCCTCAGCCCCAATCTAGAGCCTGGCCCTTTACAAGCGCAGATCCCGCCCCAACGCCGCAGTATGCCCCTGATCTGGGGGGACTTTGGCAGCTGCGCCCAGCGGGCTACCGTGGTGCTGGCCATGGCCGGAACCGCCACCGAGCAATGTGTGGGCTTAGGAAAACCGGTGATCACTCTGCCGGGGGAGGGGCCACAATTTACCTATCGCTTTGCGGAAGCCCAAACCCGCCTACTGGGATCCGCCGTTCACCTTACAACCGTGCAACAGGCCCCACAGGTTTTGCAGCAGATTCTGGAGCGCCTGGCCCGGGATCCCAGCTACAGCAGCCACCTACAAGCCCACGGGCGGCAACGCATGGGATCCCCAGGAGCAGCCGGGCGCATTGCTGCTCAGGTGCAAGCTTGGCTGGACTGGCAGGATTGGGCTCAACTTTGAGGCCACCTGAACAGGGTATATAGTGATTAAAAAATCCTTAATATGCAAATGCTAGAGTCCAGTCTATTGGAGAGCAGCTGGTGGATCCCTGGCTACGGGTTGGCGGGGGCAGCCTTGGCCCTGCCTTGGGCAACAGGTTGGATAAAACGCAGTGGCCCACGCCCGGCTGCCTACATCAACATTTTGCTCACCTTAGTGGCTCTGATTCACGGCACACTGGTGCTGCGACAGGTATGGGGTCATGCCCCCTACATTGTCGACTACCCCTGGCTGCGGGTAGCGGATCTGGAACTGACTTTCTCACTGGAAATTTCTCCCCTCACCCTGGGAGCGGTGGTTTGGATCAGTACTCTGAGTCTTCTGGCCCAGGTTTATGCTCTTGGCTACCTGGATAAGGACTGGGGCCTGGGTCGCTTCTCGGCTTTAATGGGCTTTTTTGAAGGGGCAATGACGGGGATTGCCATTAGCGATTCCCTATTTTTAAGCTACGCCCTGCTGGAGATGCTCACCCTTTCCACCTATCTGCTGGTGGGCTTCTGGTACGCTCAGCCTCTGGTGGTGACGGCAGCTCGAGATGCCTTTCTCACCAAACGAATTGGGGATCTGCTGCTGCTGATGGGGGTGGTAGCGGTTTCTAATTTTTCTGGGGCTTTGACCTTTTCCGATCTGCGGGATTGGGCTGCTACTGCCAGTTTGGATCCCACCTGGGCAGCCTTGATGGGGCTAGCTTTGATGGCCGGGCCCCTGGGAAAATGTGCTCAGTTTCCTCTGCACCTGTGGCTGGATGAGGCAATGGAGGGGCCTAACCCCGCCTCTATTTTGCGCAACTCAGTGGTGGTGGCCTGTGGTGCCTTTGTGCTGATTAAGCTGCAACCGCTGCTGGCTCTATCCCCCATTACGGATGTCTTTTTGGTAACTATTGGCACCATTACTGCCATCGGCGCATCCCTGGTGGCCCTGGCGCAGATTGATATCAAGCGCACCTTCTCCTACTCCACCAGCGCCTACTTGGGACTGGTGTTTATAGCCGTGGGTATGCAGCAGCCGGATCTGGCCCTTGAACTGCTGCTGATGCATGGTATGGCCAAGGCGCTGCTCTTTACCGGAGTGGGAGCCATCATCTACACTACCGCCACCCAGAACCTGATGGAGTTGGGGGGATTGCGCAGCCGTATGCCCGCTACGGTAACCGCTTTTGCGGTGGGATCTTTGGGGATGGTAGCCCTGTTGCCGCTGGGCTGCTTTTGGACGATGGCCCGCTTGGCCCTGATCTATAGCGTTTTGCAGCCGGCGCTGGTGGCGGTACTGCTGCTGGTGAACGGCCTCACGACCTTGAATCTGACGCGGGTGTTTGGCCTGGTGTTTCAGGGATCCCCGCAACCCAAGACGCGGCGGGCACCGGAAGTAGGCTGGCCAATGGCCTTACCGATGGGAATTTTGGCCGTACAAAACCTGCTCATGCCCTGGCTGTTCTGGCACTGGCGGCTCTATCCCGATTGGATCCCGGAGCTGAAGCTGATGGCTGTGTTGCTGGTGGCCTCTGGAGCCATGGGGGCAGGCATTGGTGGCTGGCTGTACTGGGGAGGCAAACCCATGCTTCACCTGCCCTGGCCAGATCTGCAAAATCTACTGGCCTATGACTTCTACACGGGGCAGTTGTACCAAGCTGTGGTGGTCCAGCCGATTGCTGCCTTGGCGCGTGGGCTGGAATGGATCGACCACAACTGGGTGGATGGCCTGGTCAATGGGGTGAGCTTGGCCTTTTTGTTTAGCGGTGAAACTTTGAAGTACACCTTGTCAGGTCGGATGCAGCTGTACGTGTTGCTAATCTTGATCGGCATTGTGCTGGTGGTAGCCTGGTTGGTGCGCTCGCCGGCACTGGGGTTGGTTTGAAAGCTGAGAAGCAGGCGTGACGACTGGGATTGATTGGCTACGGAAAACCAGCTCCAAAGGGGTGTAGAGAACTCCAGAGGAACAAAGACAAAACAAAAGGACAAAACAATTTGGATTTGATTTGGATTTGCAGCAGGTAAAAACTTTCCAGTGAGCGTGCGATTGGCGAGGAGAAAAGAATGCTAAGCCTACTGATTGGCATCCCCTTACTGGGGGCAGCGGTAATTGGCTTGATCCCGGAGCGGGCCGGTCAATCCATTCATCGCCGGCTGGCCTTTGGGTTTGGAGTCATCCTGTTCGCTCTCTGTGTGGGGTTGCTGTTGAACTTTGATCCTGGCCGCGGCTCTTTGCAATGGGTGGAGAGAGTGGCTTGGATCCCACAGTTGGGCTTGATTTATGAGCTAGGGGTGGATGGGATTTCCCTGCCCTTGGTGCTGCTCACTGGTTTGCTGGTGCTGATTGCCCTATGGGCCAGTGGCAAGGTGGAGCGGCCCCGTCTCTACTACAGCCTGGTGTTGATGCTGGCAGCGGCGGTGGCAGGGGCTTTCCTGGCACAGAACTTGCTGCTGTTTTTCCTGTTTTACGAGGTGGAGCTGATCCCCCTTTACTTGCTGATTGCCATTTGGGGAGGGCCGCGCCGCACCTATGCAGCCACCAAGTTTTTGGTCTATACAGCTTTATCTGGCATCCTGCTGTTGATTGGCTTTTTTGGGCTCAGCTGGCTGAGTGATACCAACAGCTTTACCTACACGGTACTGCAAGCCCATCCCCTGCCTTTGGTGCAACAAACGCTGCTGTTGATCCCGATTCTGTTGGGTTTGGCCATCAAAATCCCTCTGGTGCCTTTCCACACCTGGCTACCCGATGCCCACGTGGAGGCTTCCACGCCCATTTCTGTGCTGCTGGCAGGGTTGCTCTTGAAATTGGGCACCTATGGCCTGTTGCGCTTTGGCCTGCAACTGTTACCAGATGCCTGGGAGCAAGCAGCACCCTGGTTGGCTAGCTGGGCGGTGGTGAACGTGCTCCATGGCTCCTTCAACGCCCTGGTGCAGCAGGATATGAAGAAGTTGGTGGCCTACAGCTCCATTGCTCATATGGGCTATATCTTGTTGGCAACCGCGGCAGCTACCCCCTTGGCCCTAGTGGGATCCGTCTTTCAAATGGTCAGCCACGGGTTGATTTCGGCGCTGCTGTTTCTGCTGGTGGGGGCAGTTTACACCAATACCGGCACACGGGACTTGCAACTGCTGCAAGGGTTACTCAACCCTGAGCGGGGCTTACCTTTAATCGGCAGTTTGATGGTACTGGGGGTGATGGCCAGTGGTGGCACGCCGGGTATGGTGGGCTTTATTGCTGAGTTTATTGTCTTTAGGGGCAGTTTTCCAAGGTTTCCTCTGCAGACCTTGCTATGCATGATTGGTACAGGCTTGACAGCTGCCTATTTCTTGCTGATGGTGAATCGCGTCTTCTTTGGCCGTCTCTCGGATGTGGCCATTGCCATGCCTAGACGACGTCTGGGGGAACGCTTACCGGCAGCCGTTTTGGCGGTGATCATTGTGCTGCTGGGGTTACAGCCCGCTTGGGTAACCGGCTGGATCGAGTCCACCACCGCCCGTCTGGTCCAGCCGCCGGCTTTCACGGTAGCCAAGGCTCCCCTCCTGCCAACGCGAACGGCAATAGCCAGCTTGCCCGGATCGTAATCTGGCCCATTCAGTTTCTTCCAGCTTTTGATTGAACTCTCTTAGCGTCTTTCCCGATACTTCCTCCTCCTATGACTTCCACTGTATTTCGTGATGGTTCTTCTCTTTCTCCCTCCTGTTTTCTCTTGCTGGGATTGGATCCCCTGGATCAGGTGCGGATTAGCCCGATTTTGCAACGATTAGAAGCCGGAGGGGCGCTTATACCGGATTCGCCGCTCAACCGCCTGGAGGTGATCGGGATCCTGCACAGCTACGGGGAGGTGTTGGATGCCTATTCCCGCAATTTAATTTTTATTGCCGACCATCAATTTTTGGAGCTGTTCCCGGTCTTCAAGTATTTCAACGGGGAGATCACCCTGGCCAAGTGGCTGCGCTACCTCTGGCATGACCGCATTAACTACGAATTTGCCGAGTATTGTATGAAAGCGATGCTCTGGCATGGGGGGGGTGGCTTGGATGCTTACCTGGATACAGCGGAGTTTGTGGAGCGGGCGCAGGTGGCGATTCGGGCCAAAATTCGGTTCAACCCCTTTTTGCAAGGGCTAGGGCTCCTCTTTCCTGATTTTGCCCTGGAGCAGGTGCGGATGCTGGCCATGTACAGCGGTTTGGGCCAGTTTTGGCGGGTGATGAGCGATATTTTTTTGGCCTTGGCCAAGCGTTACGAACGTGAGCCTCACCTGACCATTCCTGATGTGGTGGCCCATATCCAGCAGGGGCTGGTGGATGCTGCCGACAAGCCGATTACCTACGCTCCCTGCATCTGGGGTCGGCGTTATGAGATCATCCCCCAGTCGGCGGGGCTAACCTTTTTGCCGGATACGGCCATTCCCTATGTGGAGGCGGTGTTCTTCCGTTCTTTTCCTTTTATGGGCACCGTTTCCTACAACGCTCAGGCCGGACAAGTGCCGCAGGAACAGGCGGACTTTACCTACGGGGCTCTATACGCGGATCCCTTGCCAGTAGGCAGTGCTGGGATCCCGCCCACTCTGTTGATGCAGGATATGATGGGCCATCTGCCCCCCTACCTACGGGAACACTACCGCCGCAGCTTGCGTGGGGAGGATGATCTACGGGTGAAAATCTGTTTGAGTTTTCAAAAGTCCATGTTCTGTGTTACCACAGCCGCTTTGCGGGCGCTGGCTCCCTTCCCTCTGGAAACTCAGGATCTGCAGCAGCAGTTGGCTAACCGAGAGTTCCTCACTCCTTGGCTGCAGCGATTGGTGAGATCCCGGCTGCTGAGTGTGCAGGAAGGGTAAGGGATCCCCGGCTTGACCCTTAGGTGATCCACAGCGGGCTCTCAGTAAGCCCTTCAGTAGGGTCCATCTTGCAAAGCAGACAGAGACCTCCAGGCCGATAACCCGATTGCTTGGATATTCTTCTTCCAGTCTGCATCAAGCCACATTGACCCCACTTGAACCGTTGGCCCTTCCTATCAGTTGCAGGGGTGAATGGGCAGGCAGAGGTGGCCTATTTGTCTGGTGTCAGCAGCCGCAGGACCTTTACCCTTCTTTTTGTTTGTAGGTCATCAACCAGTGCAGCTGATTGCCTGCCGACCTGTTCGACCCTCTGCGCTCAATTTTGCTTTCTGGGTTGTTGGGGTGGCTGTCACATTTGAATATCACATTTGAATAAGAGAAAGATGAACCAGGATCTCAGCTTACCCGAGCAACTAGCCGTTGCCAAAGTTCAGGGGGAATACGTTCATCAGGACACTCTAGAGAGCCAATCCGAGCCAGATCCTCCTCTAAATAGTGCAAAGCCACCCGCGCTGTGGGATCCAGCAAGCTGCGGCGCCGCTGGGGGTGGTGCTCTGCCTCTCCCAGAAAGACGTCCAGCCAGCGATCCTGATCCTGGTAGACAATCTTGAGGGGAACAGCAACAGGAGCCTCCTTGCAATAGAGCTGAAACCCTTTCTCAAAACTCCAACCCAGCCACCACTGCGGTGCCAACCGGCCCAAATGGGTATACCACACCCCCACCTCAACTTGTTGCCACACCATGTCTCCGACTCCGCCGTCCAGCTCAGCAATTGCAAATCTTTTCTAGCTACTCTTTTAGGCAAGTAATCTACCAGACCCCTCTGACTTAATGCAAGTCTTTATCAAGGAAATCCCAAAAATCGCGGGGGATATATTGCAACTTAGTCTCAATAGTGATATGCTGCTCTCAAGTTGAGTGGTGGAGTTTTATCCATCAGTCTTCCTCTCTTGTCCTGGATGTGTCAGGGATCCCGAGCCAGCAGGTCTAGCCACCCTGCAGTGGGTGGGGATCCCTCTTTCTCCAGACAGGGAAATTTCTTATTGAGACTAGATCCGAATAGTCTTCTAAGCCTCTCCGGTGACGTTGTGGAGTTGGGTATGGACACTTCAGTCCCTCACCTAGGTAGTTTGGAATACCTTTGTTACCAAGGCTGAAAATGCCTGGGATAGGGAAATAAATTCTTTTTAGAAGGGCAATAATTTTGCCTAGTTTCTGGTTCTAAATTGATTCTTCATCTAGATAAACAGTTAAAAAATGAAGAAAAAAAGATTGAAAAATAGAGTCTCCAGCTAAAATAAAGGTGGCGTTAACGCTAACCGCGACGAAGAGACTAGGGAGGGAAGGTTCTAAGGATCTTCTCTCCTTTTCCTGTTTGGCTATTGGTTTAACTATCTGTCGTTAGTTATGATGGATTATCACTTGTTGCTGATGATTTGTTATCGAGTGGCTAATGCTTCTGAGAGAGCTCTCAAAGGATGCGATTGGTGGGGGAGTTGACTCACCCTAGGTTCTTCCCTTCACTGAGAGGAAGGCCTTAAAAGGGTATTGGGTAATCCTCAGAAAAACTGCACGGACCGGAAGGATAATCAAAGAACAGCACCTTTACCTTCCAGCCACTGAATTGCCATTTGATGCTGGCGTTTCTGGGCATAGGCTAGGGGGGTATGTCCATCTTCGTTGCGAGGGTTCAGTTCAGCCCCATGCTCAAACAAGAGTTCCAGCATTTGTACATGTCCTTCCCAGGCAGCCCAATGCATTGGGGTTGCTCCATAGCGGTTGCGAGCATTTACCTTTGCCCCATAGAGCAACAAAAAGCGAGCAATACCCAAATTTCCTTGGGTAGCAGCTTCATGTAAAGGGGTACGGCCCATTTCATCCACAGCATCCACCGGCGAGCCCTTCGCCAGCAAGCGGGCCAGAGTGCTTTTGCGACCGTTCGCTACAGACCAGTGTAAGAGAACTGTGCTATTGGCACCTTTTTCAATCAATAGGCCAATCACTTCTGCTTGATCGGCCAGTGCCGCCCGATGTAAAGGGGTATGTCCATATTGATCCTGAAGGTTGATGTCACTACCAGCCTGCAAAAGACGATTCACAAGAGCAGCTGGACCTGTAGCTGCAGCCAGATGTAAAGGGGTCGCACCGCTTAAGTCTAAAGCATGAGGTGAAGCTCCATAAGCCAGTAGCAAATCTAGCAACTCTAAGTTGCCAAGCACAGCAGCTTTGTGGAGCAGCGTCAATCCTCGGGCATCTACAGCATTGACATCTTCCCCCTGACGCAAATGGTCTAACAACTGTTGTAAATCCTGAGTCTCAAGGGCTTGATGAAGTGCTTCACTCATACAGCAAGAGCTTGGCAGAAAAGAGGGGATCCCCATGGGATTTGCTCTGGGTCCCTCGGGCAAAGTCTAACACCGGATCCCGGTCTGCCGTCACACTAGGGGACAGAGCCACTGAAAAATCCATCTGCACACAAGAGTGACGCTGATTATCAAGAATAAGAACCATTCTCCCCAAAGTTTTATCCCTCCAGCCGGTAGCTCAACCGTTACCAAAAGTGGGGATCCCTATCGACATAGCTGAACTTGCCAAGCAAATGGCCACCTACTCACCCAGAAGTCGAGTTCCCCCTGATAACCTGGACTGAACTATTGATGAACTATTTATTTAGGCTAGATTAGCGATTAGGGTAGGCGGTTTGATTCTAGGCATTGGGGTTGGGTTGGTGATGCTGGAGCCAAAACATTGAGGGCGACTGTAAACCGTCCTGAAGATCCGGGCTAGGCGTGCTCTCTTGTAGATCATGCTCAGCTCAAGGCTGTTGAAAGCCCGCTCCGTACCACCTAGCGGTCGGAGTCATACCAAAAACTGTATCCAGAAGCGCAGGCCTATGACTGGTCAAGCCTAGGTTGTCATGGCATGATCGGCGTACAGATGGGTCGTTCTGGCGCGGCAGTTTCATCCCGATGTAGCCGGAGAGGGATCCCGAGAACGGTTTCAGCAAATCCGCAAAGCCTATCAGGTGCTAAGTGACCCAGAGCAACGAGGGCAGTACGACGCACAGCGGCAATCTCTGCCCCAGGTACTGCTTCAAGTTCTAGCCGGGAGGGTCGTGTTGTGGTGCGCACGGGATCCCCTTCAGAGAACAAACCTGACCTAGCCTTGCTGAAAGAGGGAATTGCCCGAGTTAGAGTTGCTTGGCGCAATCAACAACTTCCCACTGCTGTGGCTCAAGCAGAGGCACTACGGAAGCGATTTCCCAATTCCGGTGAGGTCGTGCATATTCTTGCCTTGGCCTACCAACGCTTTGGGAATTACTCGATCTACACAGGGCGAAATCAACAGGCAGAAGCCTATCTGAGAAAAGCCCTAGCCACCGAACCACGCAATCGAGAATTGGTCTTTGAGATCAAGCGAGATCTCGCTCGTTTGGGTATTCAAGACTGAAGATTTATTTGATTCAGACATGAGTTAAGCCTTTTTAAGTTCTTTACTGCTACTTTGCAGACTTCTGTAGCTTTTGCGAAACCTCATCAAATCTGTTCCCAATACATCAACAAATTAGGGATCCCTATCTATAAACAAGAGACAAGGATCCCCAGATTTGAACAGATAGGCCTATAGGCTATGGAACGAGCTTACAGCTTGTACTCAACGCCGCTGATCTCATCGATCTGACGGATTACTTTCCAATAGTCCTTGTAGCTAATCGGAATAAAGGTCTCCTGTGGCGGATCAGACTTGCCGAACTCCTCAGCCAACTTAGTTCCTGTCCAATCAAAAGTTAGAAAAGCCTCTTCCACCTTCTTCGCCACTTCGGGATGGAGGTTGTAAACCACCCCATAGGCCGTGGTGGGGAAAATTTCCGACTTGTAGATGATCCGCAGGTCTTCAGGCTTAATAGCGCCACGGGCTTCCACACGGCGTCGCACCTGGTCGGCAATGGCACCAGCATCGTAGTCTTTGTTGGCCACCCCTAAAATGGAGTTCTCGTGGTTACCCGAGAAAACCGACTCGTAGTCTTTCCCTTCTTCTAGCCCTACTTCTGCCCTCAGTAAAGCTACTGGGGCCTTGTAACCGGAGTTGGAAGTAGGGGCAGTGAACGCAACTTTCTTACCTTTCAGATCATCCAACGAATCAATGTCACTACCGGCAGGAACAATAATTTCCATGCGGTAACCATAGCGGCCATCCTTGGCAGCCATCATGACAAAGGGACGGAAGCCCACAGCATTCACGGCCAAAGGCACAGAGCCGCTGTTAAACCCAGAAACGTGCAAACGGCCCGCCCGCATCGCTTCTAGCTGGGCAGCATTAGATTGCACAGAAAAAAACTCGATGTTCTTGCCCGTGACCTTGGCCAGATGGTCAATAAAGTCGGCCCACAGCTCCTTGTAGGTGGAGGGATCCTCTACCGGTGTGTAGGCAAATACCAGCGTGTCGGGATCCACCCACTCCTTAGGATCCTCCGGTACATCGGCAATCAAGTCGCCATCCCGGTCACAGAAGCGCTCGTCCATCTGCGGCGGACGGGGGCAATCCTTAGCCTGGGCATGGACCAACCCGGCCAAGGCTACAGAAGCACCAGCTACAGTGGCAAGTAGGCCTATTAACAGAGAGCGGCGGCCTGTCAAGAATGTTTCCATCACGATGTCTATCGACTCCTAAGCGAGAGCTTAATTTTTTCATGGGAACACCCAAAAAATAGCAGACTAGGGTTAACTTCTCGTTAAGCAAAGAGAGTGAAGAAGCAACTTTGGCTCATCCATCTCAGGAGGATCCCTTTGATCCCTGCCTATTGAGCACTGCTAGATCACGACAGACATACCTATTGAGCTCACCCTCAGTTGCTACAGTGGCCAACAACAAGTCACCAAAACTTACAAAACTAGCTCCGGCAGTGCCCTGCGGTTTCGGGTAGCTTGCGCTTGATCTTGAACTCCAAAGCTCTGCCCTCTACCTGCTCAAGCAAAGGACCATGCCACTCCCTAAAAGGGTCAAAACTTTAGCTCTATAGGCTAACCCGAAAACAGGGATCCGAATCAACAGCCCATGACCTTGGTGCTAATATCGATGGGAATCAGGCTTCAACAGACCCGTGCAGAGGATACAGGAGTGAGCGGTCAAAGCAGTCGGCTGTACAGGCAATCAACTCATTCTTGCACTCTATACCTGAGCAAATAACCCAGCTGTAGAACGTAGATGAACCAAGGTGAAAGTCAAGACCTCAAGTTCTTTGAATGCACTAGGGCTTCTTGCTTTGAAGAAAGCCTAAAAAATAAAGAGCAAATTGAACATTCCGATAGAGTAGCCCTTGAGCTCCCATGCACATCAATAGCTTAAATAGGCAACTCAAGCGCCATCAGAATGGTTATGAAAACAATCCCTGCTGCGGCAATCTTTATTGAAATTGACTTAAAGTGAATCTGGAGAACTGTTTTCCCCTCAGTGTTCTTGCCCGTCACGCAGATGGATGTTCACCAACTAGATTGGATTGCTATAGCTTCATGAATTTTGTGAGAAACACCCCCCATTTTGGCTCTTTTAGCTAAAAATTGAGCAGAGAAAAGCAGATAGAATCGCAAGTTTTGCCCAAGAGCGTGCTGAGAAACCCAGAACCACTCTTTTGTCTGTTACCTCAACATGCTATGAGTTAAAGCAACCGGATCCGATACAACAAGCCATGCCCACTCCCCCCATTCGCTTCGGCACCGATGGTTGGCGAGCTATCATCGCCGACGGCTTCACCTTTGAACGGCTAGGCATTGCCGCCCAAGCCAGTGCCCAAGTGTTAGCTCGCACCTACCCCGGCGAAGGAATTGTAGTTGGGTATGACAACCGCTTTCTCTCCGAACATTTTGCCAGCCATACGGCGGAGGTTGTGGCCAGTCTAGGGATCCCGGTTTATCTCTCCAGTTGTGTAGCCCCCACCCCTGCTTTTAGCTGGGCAGCCAAAGAACAAGGCTGCCACGGGGCCTTGGTGATCACCGCCAGCCATAACCCCGCTCATTATTCCGGTCTTAAAGTCAAAGGTGGCTTCGGCGGATCTGTACCGCCCCAGGTTACCGGCCAAATTGAGCAGCAGATGCAAAACCTGACCCCTGTTACTGCCCAGAAAGCCGCGATTCACACCTGGGATCCCTGGCCGGGTTATCTCACTCAACTGAGCCGCTTTGTAGATGTGCAAAAGCTAAAGGGATCCCCGGCCAAAATTTGGGTGGATGCCATGTTTGGCTCCGGCTCAGGAGGTCTGACGCGTCTTTTGGGGGACAGGGTCATTGAATTACAGAGTTACCGGGATCCCCTTTTTGGTGGTTTTCCCCCAGAACCTTTGCCGCAGAACCTCCAGAAATCCTCTCAGAGGATTGCAGCAGATCCTGCTCCCTTGAAAATGGGCCTGGTATTTGATGGGGATGCCGATCGGATTGCCGCCATTGATGGTCAGGGGAACTTTCTCAGTCCCCAAATTCTGATCCCCATTTTGATTGATCACCTAGCAGGGCGACGCGGATTACGAGGGGAAATCGTCAAAACCATCAGCGGTTCTGAACTTTTCGTTAAGGTCGCAGAACACTACGGCCTACCGATTACGGAGATGCCGGTTGGTTTTAAGTACATTGCTGAGCGCATGCTGAGCACAGACGTGCTGTTGGGTGGGGAAGAATCCGGTGGAATTGGCTACTTGGGCCATATTCCCGAACGGGATGCACTGCTCTCGGCACTCTACTTAATCGAAGCTGTTACAGAAACCGGACAGGATCTGAGTAAGATTTACGGTGCCCTCCAAGAGCGAGCCGGCTTCATTTCTGTATACCGACGCCGGGATCTCCATCTTAGTGATTCAAGCCAACAAACCCGAGTTTTGCAAAAACTCCATTCAGATCCACCCCTGGAGATTTTGGGCCAGAAGGTGGTTAGACATTTTGACCAGGATGGCCACAAATTTACCCTAGCCAATGGTAGCTGGGTGATGATTCGTGGCAGCGGCACCGAACCCTTGCTCCGACTCTACGCAGAAGCACAGGATATTGAGTCTGTGAACAATCTGCTCGACTGGGCCAGTGAAATGACTGAGGGTAAGAGCTGATTGTCAGGTTAAAGCCAAAGTCATGAGACCAAAGACAATCCATTCAAAGAGATTCAAAGAAATTGGTGACTTTCTGGCTGCAGCACCACCTCACTGGGCACTGCATTTGCAGGTGCAGAAAGGGCAAAGCGGATTGCTTCAGCAGCAGTGGCAGGGCTTAACATTTTGTCCCGCTGAACTTTTAGGCTAATCGGATCCCAGAAAGGGGAATCTACCCCGCCAAAGTAAAACAAAGTAAACCTGACCCCAAATCGCTTCAGTTCATCCGCCATGCACTTGCTAAAGCCGACCACGCCAAACTTAGCCGCACAGTAGGCAGAAGCCATGGCCATGGGATAACGGCCCAGAATGCCGGGAAAATTGAGAACATGGCCGGACTTCTGCTCCCGCATCTGGTTAGCAACCAATTGACTGGTATAAAAGCTGCCCTTGAGGTTAACCGACAACATCTGCTCCAAATCCGCAGGGGTAATCTGGGGAGCCGGTTTGAGGATCCCGGCCCCAGCCAGGTTAATCAGGACATCAATGCGCCCATGCTGCTGCAGCGTTTGTGCCACCAGACTTTCCACCTGGGCATAATCTGTAACATCCACAGGGATCCCGGTTGCAGAACCAGCCCCAAACGCCATGGCTTTCTCCACCAAAGCCTGCAAAGGTTCTGGCCGCCGCGCCGCCAAGACCAAACGGGATCCCGCCTCGGCCAAAAGGGGAACCAGGGCACTGCCAATGCCACCAGTTGCGCCTGTAATCAAAACCACTGCCTGCGATATCGAATGCGATATTGGAGATGTCACTTTACATTTCTTAAACTCGCTTTCTCATCATACACAGGGATCCCTGGGTCTGACCAAGAGGGGCCAAAGTTACAGACAGGAGCAAACCCCCACCTGCCGGTTTCGGCTTGGGTTGATCTATACAGCCCTTCGGCTCAGCAGCTTCACGCCGTAAAACGGCTGGGTAGCTTGAGTGGAGGGCGGAAAAGCATTAGGGCGACTTTAGCAGCAAATAGTACTACAAAAGTACTACAAAGGTGCTACAAACCCCAACTTTGGTGAAAAACCCTGTTCCAGGTAGAGACAAGGCCAGGGCTTGACCTTAGGGGAGTTGGTAGGTCACGGGGTTACGTCGGCCGGTTCAAGCCGTTGAGCAGTTGCTGCAACGGGCAAACTCGGGTCTCCACAGGACCTGAACAGGATCCCTGGCAAACACAGTTTGGCTAACACAGGCATTTGCCAATAGTCAACAGCAAATCAGTGGTAACCCCCCGATAAATTGGGTAGTATGCGTCTAGCAGTGGCGCAAAGGGCACTCTTTCCTCCAGTGTTTGGCTTTCTCGGCGGTTCCAAAACCCAAACCATGCTTGGGGTGGATATCAACCCTGAGCGCATCGCAGTTGCCCAACTCAAGAAGCAGGGCAATGGTCGCTACCGTTTGGCTCACTACCACAGCGTAGAAATGCCAGAAGGAGCAATGATCGAAGGGCGTATCCTTGATCCGGCCACAATTGGCTTGAGCTTGACCAATCTGTTAAACGAGTACAAAGTCCCCACCAACCTGCCGGTGGCAACGGCAGTACCTGTACGGGAAGCGATTGTTCGTTTAATTCGCTTGCCTGCTGATTTACCTGCCGATGAGTTGCGCCGAGTGGTGCTAGAGCAAGAAGCAGAACTCTACATTCCCTACCCGCGGGATCAAGCGGACGTGGATTACCAACCTTTGGGTCTAGACGTGTCCCAAGATGGCATTGAACGCATTGAAGTGCTGTTGGTGGCCATCCCCAAGGAAGTGGTGGACAACTACCTAGAGGTGCTCCAGGCAGCCAACTTGAAAGCGCGCTGTGTGGAGCTGGCCAGTTTCTCCCTGATTCGCACCATCCGTGATCAACTGACACAGTATGGTCCACGAGAAGCTGTACTCCTTAGCTCCATTGGCTACGAGAGCAGCGAGATCAGCATTTTGGTGAACGGGATCCCACAATTTACCCGCACCGTTAACATCGGCACCATTCACATGCAGCAGGTACTGGCCCAGTCACTAAACCTACCAATTAGTCGGACAGGGGAGCTGTTACGGTCTCTTAAGCTGCCCCTCATTAGCCCCACCGATGTTCTGGCGACTGGAGAAAAGCCTATCACGAGTAATCCGGGAGTTACTGCTGTGACGCGGGTTATCTCTGATTTGGCGGATGAGATCAGGCGCTCCATTGACTTTTTCGTCAACACAGAAAGCAGCGCTCCTGTTGTCAAGGTTCTCCTTGCCGGCTCTGGCGCCAGTATTGGACAAATGGATGGGTTCTTGTCCCAGTCTTTGGGTATAGCGGTAGAATTAGCGGATCCCTTTGGCAACATCACTGTGCCGGATTCTGTGGAAGTGCCCCTAGAAGAGCGCCCGGCAATGGCAGTCGCCCTAGGCCTAGCCTTAAGGGAATACACCAAGTAGGAGTTAACCCACCAGCCCCAAAGGAATCGCAAGATGTAGATCGAGAGGCGCTCAGCAGAGATGTACACACCGGATATCAACTTCCTTAGAGAAAGACCGGACACTGTCACCACCGTTCGTACGGATGGAGGGCCGCTGATCCCTACCGGCTCGGCCACAGAACCCCAGAATTGGATCCCGGCCATTGGTCTTGGTGCTCTGGTTGCTGCCGCGGCAATCGGGGCTTTCCTGTATTTTCAAGACAGTTTCACGCGGCAGCTGCAAACCTTACGAGCAGAGCAAGCCCGACTGAACAACGAATTGAGTACAGCCAACGCGGAGCTGACTCGTTTGCAAGCCCTCGATCAAGAGTTGCAAACCATTCGTGCTCAGACCCAGGGGTTTCGCTCTTTGCTGGGAGCCGTCCAACCTTGGTCGGCCATCTTAGAAGATTTCCGTCGCAGGGTTCCGGGGCAAGGGGTGTGGATAACGGAGGTGAGCGCCACCAATGATACCCTCAGCATACAAGGGGGAGCGCTAGACTTTCCCCTGGTGAATGACTTCCTGCTCACCCTATTGGATTCGGATTTTGTTACGAGTGTCGTACTCAACCGCAGCGAGCGTGTCGATGGCACCCAAACCACCGAACCCAGTGTCAACTATGGCTTGACCTTAACCGTTCGCACCTTGGGAGATCCCGATCCGGAATTTACCCGCGAGTTGGAGCAGCAAGGGGCAATAGGCTTGGTTGAGAAGATTAGAATTTTGCGCCAAGTGGAGGTGAACTAATGGTCGGACAGATAGATAGTTTTGACGGCGAACAGTTTGCGGCACCTCCGGCAGGCCCTCCAGTCTTTCTAGGGGTAGAACTCACACCCATTCGGATTGGGTTGCTCATCGGGGCTTTGGGTATTGGCACGGCAGGGGTTTTGGCCTTTACCCAGCTGCGCCCCCTGATTGAGCAAGTACAAGCCACGGAAAAGGACGTAGCCAATAAAACCACACAACTGCAAGAGGTACAGGGCCAGATTGCCGGCTTGCAGGATGTCCCCAACCAAATCGAGAGGGCTCGCGTAGAGCAGCAGCAGATCAGTGGGTTGCTCTCGACCCCCGCCAATGCTGACACTCAGTTGCTGGACTTACATCGTTTGGTGCAGGGGCGGGTTGGTAGTGAGTTGCGCAGCTTTAATCCTTCCCCGCTGGGACCAGCTTCAGCAAATCCGGAAGTACCCGGCATCATTGCCTCAGCCATTCAAGTCCAGACAACGCGGGTAAGCTTACGAGGTTCCTATACCGATATCATCAACTTCATGGGGGATATAGAGCGCTTGCGCACACTGTTCCGAGTTAGCAACATCAGCTTGAGACCCATTGGTGACACAGGCGAGCTAGATAGTGCCTTTGATCTCATCGCATACATCTACAATCCTGACATTCCTTTGGGCACGGCAGCGCCGGCAAAAGGAGCAACGCCGACACCCTAATCCAGCGTCAGTTGACTGAGACAATTGATGAGCTGGCATCACCGTTGGTCACTTAAGGAAAGGATCCTGCCATAACAGGATCCTTTTTGGCTAGATAGATGAAGGTTAGGAGATAGTCGGCGTAAAGCACACATAGTGTGACTGAATCGAAGATTCCGGAAAAATTTTCCAAAAACTAGCTACAGGTAGTGTCAAGCCTCAAAACTTCGAGTTTGATTAGGGAAGCACTGGGTGAACGAGTCAGAGGAGCACCCGTGGTGAGCTCAGCAAGGATACGGTAGGGCGAATTGAGTGAGGTGTGAGGATGATGAACCGTCGAGTTGCTTATGGCTGTGCATTGAGCTTGATCCTGTCGTTGCCTATGTTGGCGATGGAAAGTCGGGTCGAGGAAGCCACAGCTCAGCAGTTAACCTCTGCCAATCCGCAAAGCCCTAGTCGTATCAAGGACATCCGTTTAGTGCCCAATGGCAACCGGATGAAACTGGAGATTGACACAGTAGGCGGGACTCGCCCGCAGGTGTTTTTTACGCAACAAGGTCGATCTTGGATCGGTGATATTACCAATGCTCAATTGGATATGGGTCCCGGTGGCTATCGCCAAGAGTCGCCATTGCCTGGGGTGAGCTTTATCGAAGCCAGGCAGGTGGGTAATGACAGTGTACGGATACAAATTGCCGGTGCATCAGCAGCTCCCCAGGGGTTACTGGCTCAGCGTAGCCCTACTCAGTTGGTTTTTGACTTTGAAGGGTTGCCCTCTGCCCAAGTGGCAGCTGCTCCTGGCCAAGCAACAATGCCAGTCATAGCTCCTGTTGCTCAACCTCCGGCGCCTCAACCCCTTCAACCCATTGCTCAGAATCCTGTCCAAACACCTTCTCAACCTCCTGCCAACCCTCCGGCAGCTGCTGCTCCAGCCATCATTTCTCAGGTGCCGGCAGTCAATCAGCTGAATCAACCGCAACTGCCTCCAGGGGCTCTGCCTAATGGATCCCAGTTCCAAGGGCGGGCCATTGCCCCTCCTTCTGGGGATATTGCAGTAGGTACGATCCTGCCAAATCCACCCACCGTCGATTTGGGATCCAACGCCAAGATCACCCTAACCTTAAAGGATGCACCTGTGGGTGATGTATTGAGCTTGTTGGTGCGCCGGGCTGGGTTAAACGTGGTGCTCAATGATGTACCCCCAGACTTGACGATTTCTTTGGATGTAAGCGATTCACCTTTACAAGACACATTTAACTTCATCTTGCGGCTGAAAGAATTACAGGCTCAGCGCAGCGGGCAAACCGTGTTTATCGGTAGAAGTCTACCCGGTGTAACCGATCGAATTATTCGCAATTACCGAGTCAATCAAGCAGTTGCTAGCAATGTATCGCAAATATTGACTGCTATTCTGGAAGCTGTAACTCCTGGATCCCCTGCTCAAGTGGAAGTGGATGAGCGGACAAACTCCATTACCGTTATCGGAACCAATCAACAGCACGATATTGTGGCAGCTCAATTGGCACAGCTGGATGTCCGCCGGCGACAGGTACTGATTAATCTGAGGGTTGTAGACGTACAGCTGAATAATAACTCTAGCCTGGGTGTAGCTTTGGGGGCAGCCTCAGGAAACTTTGCTTTCTCCGGTCTTGACCCAAGAGGAGGCTTTGGTGGTCAACCCCTGAATCAGCCAGAGGGAAGTTCTTCTCCGAATATTGGCTCAGAGGGGGGTGCTCAAACCCTAAACTTCAGTACGCTGAATAGACTTCAGCAATCTTTAGCGATGCAATTACAAGCTGCAGTTGAAAACGGTACAGCTAAAGTTTTGGCAGATCCTAAGATAGCAGTTGCTGAGGGAGGAGAAAGCGTTCTCGAGATCGGTCAAGATGTGGTTACCAATAGACAAATAAGAACTGACCCGGCAACAGGTCAGACAGTTCAGTCACTTGAACTTGAAACAGCCGGTGTTACTCTTAATATTTCCGATGTCAGAATAGATGACAATGGTTACATTACACTGTCTATTCAACCCACTATTTCATCTCCTGGTCAGTCTTTCACTCTTGTAGACGGCACTGTAATCACGCCTCTGGCTCGTCGTCAGGCTAATTTACAGACAATTCGCTTCAGAGATGGAGAGACTTTTGTTATTGCTGGCTTAATTCAGGATCAAGACAGAGTCTCTGTAAACAAGGTTCCTCTTTTAGCCGAAATCCCGCTGCTAGGGGCACTCTTTAGAAGACAAACAGTAACCAATGAGCGCAGCGAAGTGGTTGTGATGGTCACGCCGTACATCCTTAGGGATGATATTGCTTTTGGATTTCCCTCCGGTCGTTGATCAATCCATAAATGCTGAGATTCAACTCCGACTACCGATTTTGGGTGAGACTGGGATCCCTTTTTGTCAGTCTGGCATTGGCACTGGTTTTGGCGAGGACAGGGGTGGGTTGGACACAAACCCATACTCTTTCTCTGCCGGTACAGGGGCAGAGTTATCCCCAATGGGTAGAGCAAGCTCGTCCTTTGGTGTGGCAAGTGCTAGGGCAACAGTTTCAGGCCCAACCTCAAGTGGAGAAAGTGACTTTAGAGGTGCTGGGACAAGCTGGGGAGCAGCAGGTTCCTCTTTTCACTGTGCGCATGCCCCGCAGCATCTGGCAGCAAAACCCCTCTCCAAGCCAACTGGAGGAATACAGCATTTTTTATCCAAATGCTTTGGCTCTTTTGCAGCCTCGTGCTCCTGTGCAGCAAGCTCAGCTGGAGTTTACTGTACCTCCACCCACCAATGGAATCACTTTGATTTCTAGTACGCCTTCTTTTGGGCAAACAGAGGTTCCCATTGATCAGCCGATTCATTTGCGCTTTGATCGGCAGCTGCCAGCAGGGATAACCAGTTTGGCCTTTGGCATTCAACCTCCCGTGGAAGTTGCCTTCGAGATTCAGGGGAATGATTTAATTTTTCAACCTTTACAGCTACTCAGCTACAGTACTAACTATACAGTTACAGTTTTATTGCCTGTCTCTCAGGAGCTGGATCTTCAAAAGCCCCTGGAGTTAAGGTTTCGCACTCAGCCTCAATACACCTATGAGCGGGATATCAAACCTCTGCTAGAAGCCAGTTGCGTGGGCTGTCATCAGCAAGCAGGGCGAATGCGCCGCAGCCCTTTGGATAGCTATGCCGCCGTGATGCGCTATGTGATCCCTGGGTCTGAAGCCAGTGAATTGTTAAAGCCCCGCTGGTTAGCCCGTCATGCTGTCATTCAGCGGGCGGCAGGGATCCCTTTGGATGAAGGCACTGAGCCAAGACCAACTGCCGATCCCCAAGCAGAACCTGTAAGCTCTTTTATGGGTCGTAAGGGATCCCCAGAATTGGCCTACATCCGCCGTAACGGTACCAGTTTGGAGCGTTTGGGGCATTTGAGTCCACAGGAAATTCAGATATTGCGGACTTGGATTATTCAGGATCAAGCCCCTGAAACCCTAGACAGATCTGCAAGATCAGCCAAGTAACTTATGCCCCTGTATTAAGATAGAGCTGAAAAGCCCAACCACCTATGACAGCTTCCACAGAAGACCGGTTAGACCGCATTGAGCGAGTTGTCGAGATTTTGGTTAACCAGCAAGGAGAGGTGCTCGGCCGTGTCGATCAGCTATCTCGCCGGGTAGACAACCTGACCGAGCGGGTAGATAACTTGACCGAGCGAGTGGATAACTTGACCGAACGGGTGGATAACCTGACCGAGCGGGTGGATAACTTGACAGGTCAGATGCAGAACCTCTCCCAAACAGTGAATAAACTCTCCACTGACGTCGATAAATTGGGTTTTAAGTTTGATGCTGCTCAGTCTGTGGGTGAGCGCCTAGAAAGGCTAGCAACCAGTTTGATTGCCGGCGCTACTATTAGCATTATCGCTGGGGTTATCCTTGTGCTGCTTAGGGAAGGATCTTTCTGATCCCATCTAGCTGATAGCAATCCGTACCGTATTGATTCATCTAACTGTTTTTTCCGCTAGCAAAGATTGATAGATGAATTTTTATGAATAAGACTCGTCAAATGAATAGTTCAATTGTCTCAGGTGATAACAGAACAAATAAAAAGGGATCCTAAACAATGAATGTTGGATCCCTAGACATCCTTCCTCTAGTGTTTCAGTCCTCAACACACTTGTGTGAGTTGAGTCAATTCTAAGAAATCGGTTGTGAAAAAGCTGTGAAATCTCAAGGCTCAGGCAGGCCTACCAGGTTAAGACTTCTTTAAGTCATTGGGGAAGCTGGCTGAGCTATGAGCACCAATTTCACCTGGTTCTCCTGGGGCTGTTCCAGTTGTACTTCTACATCTCGGCCAAAGAATCCCTGCATCTTTTTCTGATAACTTTCTTGCCATTGGGCAAAGGGAACGGCAGGGGAGTCAAACAGGAGCACCAGAGCATAGCGGCCGTTGCGCAGTTCTTCTTGATATCCCGTCACTTTGGGTAAATCAGCTTCTAAGGGCCCCCGCAAGCCTAGAAACTCTAGGGCATCCTCTAGATGAGCATTGGCTCCATAGCTATATTTGGTGATATCGGCGCGCACTTGCTTTTGAATCTCTGTGGCCTGTTGGGCACGGGCTTGAATCACCTCAGGAGAAGCAGGAGATAGAGGAGGCACCGGTTTGAGCTCCACCACCTTCATAGTTACACCCCCTAGCAACAAAGGGATCCCGGCGAAGATACCGATTAAGTTCAGGGTCGGGTCGTTGTAGTTGATGAAGCCCCAGATGGTGGTGGCAACTCCAGCCAAGAGAACAAGGGTACTGAGGGGAAGGGGCAACTTTTCAAACATAGGGGTAACAAGGGGATAATAAACGAGGAGGGAGCAAAACCAGTCAAAATCAGCCTAGAAACCCAGACTAGCAGGAAAATGGCTCAACTTTTGGGTTCTAGGGATCCAGCTCTGGCAGTAGATTTTGCCCTGCCGGCAACGGATAATGGCTTCACATTGCTTTTTTGTGTGTAGGGGTGAGCTGTGGTTTTATCGAAAGCATTTCGTCACTTACGCTTGCTTGATCGTGAGCGTCAGGAGCGCGCGCCGCTCTTTGAAGCCATCCGTCACTATTGCAGCTTAGATAAAGCCCCCTTTCACACACCCGGTCACAAGCAAGGGCGTGGAATCTCTCCTGAGCTGTTGGCATTCCTGGGAGAAAACGTCTTCCGGGCTGACTTAACAGAATTGCCGGAAGTGGATAACCTCCATGATCCGGATGGAGTGATTCTGGAAGCGCAGGCTCTGGCAGCAGAAGCCTATAGAGCAGACCGCAGCTGGTTTTTGGTTAACGGCTCCACCTGTGGTGTGGAAACCCTGGTGATGTCGGTTTGCGATCCGGGGGACAAGATTTTGTTGCCGCGCAACTGCCACAAATCTGCCATTGCTGGTGTCATTCTCTCAGGAGCAATACCTGCCTACATCGAGCCGGACTTTGACATAGAGTTGGGGATTGCCCACGGCATCACTCCGGCCGGTTTAGAAAAGGCTCTCCAAGCTCATCCAGACGCCAAGGGGGTATTGGTCGTAAGCCCCACCTACTACGGGGTTTGCTGCGATCTGCAGTCGTTGGCCGGGATTGCCCACAGCCATGGCTTGCCTCTGTTGGTGGATGAGGCTCATGGTCCCCATTTTGCTTTTCACCCGGAACTGCCCCTTTCGGCTTTGGAAGCCGGCGCCGATCTGGTAGTACAGTCCACCCACAAGGTGATCTCCGGCATGACCCAAGCCTCGCTGCTCCACCTTAAGGGATCCCGTGTGGATCCCAATCGGGTGCGCAACATTCTGCAACTGCTGCAATCCACCAGTCCGAATTATGTGCTGATGATGTCGCTGGATGTGGCCCGTCGGCAGATGGCGTTGCAAGGGGAAACACTGCTTGGCCAAACCTTGGCTCTAGCCGACCAAGCTCGCAGCCGCTTGAATCGGATCCCTGGCATTCGCTGCTTTGGGCCAGAACGAATCGGCTCCACCCCAGGTTTCTATGATTTTGACCGCACCCGCTTGACAGTGACCGTTTCAGGGCTGGGTTGGTTTGGCTTCGATGCCCATGACTGGGTAAATGAGCACTTTCATGTCCAGCCGGAGATGTCTACGCTGCACAATGTGGTGTTTATCGTCAGTATCGGCAATACCCAACGGGATATTGACCGGCTGGTAGCAAGTTTTACCGCTCTCTCTGAGCAGGGATCCCCGCAATCTCAAGCCATGACCGACAAGATGCAGCGGCTGGCTCAACTGCGTCCTCCTTCTCTACCACCCCAGCGACTTTCACCTCGCCAGGCCTTTTTTGCCCCCATTCACCGCATTCCCTTTCAAGAGGCAGTCGGGCATATCTGTGCTGAGATCATCTCCCCCTATCCACCCGGGATCCCCATTCTGGTACCAGGGGAAGAAGTGACCCAAGAGGCGGTAGACTATCTCTTGCTGGTGCATGAGGCAGGAGGTTTCATCAACGGCCCAGAGGATGTGCGCTTGCAAACCCTCAAGGTGGTTCAGTAAGACGAGCCAGGGTTGGTTGACCTCCTCCCCCGCCCGAAGGGGGTTGGTTGCGCTTCTCGCTACGCCGCCGCTTGCGCAGCAGTTGGGCTTACACGCTTCAGGGCCGGGTCATTCCGCCCGCCCACCTGAACATCAAGCTCAAGCAGGCAGCACAGCT
>CALFBB010000047.1 GCA_937944885.1 uncultured cyanobacterium | reverse complement strand
GCCCCATCACTTGGCCGGGATTGTTGCCGCCCTGGTTACCGAGTCGCCCCGTTCAGGCACCTACAGTCGGCTGCGCACCTCCGGACTGGTGGAGGATGTGTTGCACGGGTTACGGGGATTGCGACGGCAACTGTTTCGCAGCCAACGACAGCATCAGGTCTTTCACATGCCGATTTGGTTTGAACCAAGTCTGGCCGGGATTGTCGAACATTGGGCGCAAGGGATCCCTTGGGAAACCTTAGAAAAGAATACCAACCTAGATGCCGGTGATTTGGTGCGCCTGATCCGCCGCAGCCTGGATTTGCTCTCCCAAATTCCCTATGTGCCTCACCTACCCCAGGAGCTGCGGGAGAATGCCCGTCAGGCCCAGAAAATGTTGGATCGCTTCCCAGTTAGCGAATGGATCTGAATCTCCAGACCTGAGTAAGCTCGAAACAAAGATTTACAGCTAGCCTATTGAAACTAATTCTCAATTAGCTGTACCCTAACTTAGGTCAGTCTATTGAGTGTATTTCTCATTTAACGTCTCCCAAAATCAAGGTTTGCCGCCTTTTATTTTGGCCAGGAGTGGTTTCTTGGCATGTATTTGTCCAGATTTTCACCCTCAAGGGTGAGAAAGGCCAACTCAGGTTAAGCAATCGGGATCTCTCAAAACTGACATCAGCTACTATTAGGAGTTGTTACCATGCAAACCTACGACAACCCGCAGGTCACCTATGAGTGGTATGCGGGCAACGCTCGTTTTGCCAATTTATCGGGTCTGTTCATCGCCGCCCATGTTGCTCAAGCAGCTTTGACCACCCTTTGGGCTGGGGCTTTTACCCTGTTTGAGATCTCTCGCTTCAATCCCGAACTCCCGATGGGAGAACAAGGGTTGATTCTGCTGCCCCATTTGGCCACGTTAGGGTTTGGGGTTGGTGAAGGGGGACAGATTCTCGATACCTATCCCTATTTTGTCATTGGGGTGTTGCACCTGATCTCCAGTGCTGTTTTGGGAGCAGGCGCACTTTTTCACACCATCAAAGGGCCAGAAAACCTCAAAGATGCCGAGGGCAGAGCCAGACAGTTCCATTTTGAATGGAATGACCCGGCAAAGTTGGGTGTGATCCTAGGCCATCATTTGTTGTTTCTGGGGGCTGGTGCTTTGTTATTGGTGGGCAAAGCCATGTACTGGGGCGGATTGTACGACTCAACTCAGCAGGTGGTTCGTACCGTTGCCTATCCCACATTGGATCCCTGGGTGATTTACGGCTACCAAACCCACTTCGCCAGCATCACCAGTTTGGAAGACTTGGTGGGGGGCCATCTCTTTGTCGGGATCCTGCTGCTGGCGGGGGGGATTTGGCATATTCTCACCCCTCCTCTCCCCTGGGCCAAGCGGGTGTTGATCTTTTCGGGAGAAGCGATTTTGTCTTATTCCTTGGGGGGCATTGCCCTGGCCGGGTTTGTTGCCGCTTATTTTTGTGCAGTCAATACCCTGGCCTACCCACCGGAATTTTATGGCCCTCCTCTGACGGTGAAGCTAGGCATTGCACCCTACTTTGCTGACACGATTAAGCTGGGGGTGGGGGCTCATACCGCCCGGGCTTGGTTGGCCAATGCCCACTTTTTCCTGGCTTTCTTCTTCTTGCAAGGACATTTGTGGCATGCGTTGCGAGCCATGGGCTTCGACTTCAAACGAGTGGAGCGGGCTTTGAATCCAACGCAGTCAGCCTCCTCGTGAGGGTTAGCCCTGAGTGATCGGGTGTTTTTGAGGATAGGGGCAAAGCGGCTGTGGATCAGTAGGATCCCTATCCTCTGCTTTTTTACTGAATCGGAGTTACGGGTATGAGCTTGAGCTTGATTGAACCCAAGCCGGCACCGGTGTTGTGGTTAAGTGTGTCGCCCAGTCTGAAACTTTTTGATCAGCCCTTGGTGCGGTACCTACGAACCTCTTGCCCTGTTGCCCACTGGGAATATCGTCAAAACCAGGATGAGCCCAGTGGTTTGGAACCTGCCCTCGTCTTACTGGGTGAGTACTTACATACTTTGCCGCAACCGGTTCATGTCATCGGACATGGCTTAAGCGGGGTACTGGCCTTACTTTTGGCAGCTCGGCACCCGGAAAGGGTACGTTCCTTAACCATGCTAGCGGTAGCTGGACAGCCGATGGCCACTTGGCATGCTCATTTCTATGTGCAGCGGCAGTTGTTGCCCTGTAGCCGAGAACAGTTGCTCGTCCGCACCGCAAAAATCCTTCTGCCTGAGCAAGGGTGGGAACGGGTACGGCCTCTGGCTATGGCTCTAGCCAAAGAATTGGATATTTCTCCAGTGCCTCATTCTGTGTTTCGGGTGATTGGGATTCCTGCTCTTCGGGTCGCCGTGCCCATATTGGTGTGTGGCAGCCAAGATGATCCGATTGTGGGTCCGGTTGGGTTAGCCCAGTGGCAGGATCACCTAAAGCAGGGGGATCATCTGTGGATCTGTCCGGCGGGTCGGCATTTTTTCCACTATTTCTTCCCCCACAGGGTGGCATCGCAGGTACTAGAGTTTTGGCGTGGGTTGGGAGAACTCCCCTTAGCCCACTCGATGAGTCCTTTGGCCTTTGAGGGATGATATGACCTCTCTTCCACCTCCTTTGAGCATGATGATCGCCTGGTTGTTGCTGCTGCTGCCGGTGTGGACGGTTGTCAGAGCAATGGCTGCTATTCTGCATCAAGCCCGGCAAATGCACCGCATCCCCTGCCATCACTGCCGGTTTTACAGCGGGGATCCCTACCTGAAGTGTTCTGTTCACCCTCAGCATGCCCTCACCGAATCCGCGATCCATTGCCCTGACTTTAGGAGTTAGGAGCGGGAGGGAAAGCCCTGGTTTGCACATCGGCAACAAAAGCTTGCACTGCTTCTAGGATGGTCTGCCGTAGGTTGGTATAGGCCTTGGCAAAGGGTGGGATCCGCTCGCTCAGTCCCAACAAATCGTGGGTCACCAGGATCTGTCCATCACAGTCGGGCCCGGCACCGATTCCCAAAGTGGGGATCCCCACCTGTTGCGAGATCTGGGCCGCCAACTCCGCTGGCATGTGTTCCAAAACCAGGGCAAAGGCCCCCGCTTGTTCTAGGCTCAGGGCTTCTTGGCGCAACCGCTCTGCTTCTGGAGAGGTTTTCCCCTGCTGACGGTAGCCCCCCAGTTGATGTTTGGCTTGGGGGGTCAAGCCAATGTGCCCCAAAACCGGGATACCGCGCTGCACCAGAAAGGCCACCGTTTCCACCATGTCAGGGTAGCCCCCTTCCAACTTGACGCCATTCACACCCGCCTCCTTCATCAGCCGCCCCGCCGAGAGCAGCGCTTGTTCTTTGTGAACCTGGTAGGTCATGAAGGGCAAATCCGCTACCAAAAAAGCTCTCTGGACTCCCCGCCGTACTGCTTGGGCATGGTGCAGCATTGCTTCCAGGGTGAGGGGTAAGGTGCTGCTGTAGCCCAAGCTGGTCATGGCCAAACTATCCCCCACTAAGATCAAGTCAACCCCTGCTTGATCCAAAATTTGGGCGGTGGCGTAGTCGGCAGCTGTGAGGGCAACCAAAGAGCGGCTCTCCTGCTTAGCCTGGCGAAAGTGGTGAATGGTAAGGGCAGCCATACTTTCCATGATCTCATCAACGGGGGATCCCGTGGAGGCCAGACGGGAGACTCCGTTTACCGTTAAGATTGGTTAGGTTAAGTTTTGCCCTGGAAGGGTGGCAGAGTGGTTGATTGTGGCGCTCTCGAAAAGCGCTGTGGCTGCAAGGCCACCGTGGGTTCGAATCCCACCCCTTCCGTTTCCTGCCTGCAAGAAAGTGATCGAGAAGTTCCTGTAGTTATGGTGCTATCCGACTCGCTCTTTGACCTCTTTGCAGCGACCTCTTTGCAGCTGTCGACCCAACCTTTTTGTGAGCTTTTGTCCTAGCTTTTGGGTTGTCGGCAGATCATTTTGCTGGCCATCCTAATCCCACAGATTAACCACATTTTGTGCTGCACCTGCCGTCGTAACTGACCTTATGGGTTAGGAGGGTAAAGAAATCTTTCCTGATCGGATTATCTACCTAGCTATAGAAAAGCCCAAGGATACAGCAAATACTCCAGATAAAAGAGCTTCCAGATCAGTTGGTAGTAATGAACAATGGCTTCTCGCTGCGTCAGGTCCAGACGGATCCCGTAGCCCAAGAGGATGATCAAGCCCAGTAGATGTCCCATCGAGAGCCAAATGCTATTTGGCACTGGCAAAAGCCCACTCCCCAGTCCAATCAACCCCAGGTAACAACAGGCCAAAACCCCAATACAAAAAGTAGAAATGCGCTCCTGTCCAAACCGGAGAGAAAAGGTAGCAATGGCAAACTTGCGATCCCCTTCCATATCGGGAATATCTTTGTAAAGAGCAATCACTAAGCCAAAAATGGATATAAACCCTGTCAGCAATACAATTGGTACCGATAGCTCCACCCTGCCCTGCAGGAGCTGCTGAAAATGGCTGTAAAGACCCAAATTGACGATTAACCCCCGCACACAGTAAATGCAAGCTGAGGCCGCCAATGGGAAGCGCTTCAACCGCAAGGGCGGCAATGAATAGGCTGTACCGATCCCATTGCTGAGGAGCACCGTCAGTAGCAGATAGGGGAGCCCGGTTGCTGCCAACAGCACCGATCCCACTCCGCACACAGAAACAATGCCCACCCCCTCTACCCAGGTTAGGGATCCCGCCGCCAGGGGCAAATACGGTTTGTTGATGCGGTCGATCTCAATATCGGTGAGCTGATTGAGGCCAACAATGTAGATATTGGCTGCCAGACAGGCTACCCAGGCCAGGAGTAAAGAAGGTAGCCCCAAGAGCAGTTGTTCCCGGGATCCCTCACCCACAAACCCCGCCAACAGATAAAGACCAAGCACGCTGGCACTGGTGCCATAGAGGGTGTGAGGTCGGGCAAAACGCCAGAGTAGCGGCAGGTTCAACATCAAATGCAAAAGAAAAACCAATCTAGGGGGAATCCTTGCGGGGGGACTGCTGCAGCCTAACCGCTAAGGAGGCAAGAGCAGCCCAGCGGGGATCCACCAGCGGCTCTGGAGTTTCTACCCTAATGCCTCTGCAGTCGGGGCGGCAGGGGAACTGACGAGGCATCTCCAGATGCAGATGTTGATAGATCCAGTCTTCCACATCTAACTCACCCCCAGGGGGCAAGCTCTCCAGCAGATCTTCATCTTTCAATTCCAGCTCCAAGGGTAGAGGATCCGGGCTAGGCTCCCGAATCAGAATAATTTCCTCAAACTCGACATTCAGGCGGTGATTAAACTGTTGCAAACAACGATGGCAGGTGAGGGTAACAATCGTTCGGGCCCGGCCACTGACTTCCAAAAAATGGCCTCGATGACTGACTTGTAGGTATCCCTCTACCGGCGTCAGGCTGTCGAAACCCTGGAAAAACTGCTTAAACTCCAACTCCTGGGTTTGTTGGGGCATCTGTCGTAGATCGGATAGGCGAATCGGCTTCAACATGGCTACTCTCTTATCGCTTGCGGAGCACTTGCCGACCAGACAAACAGACAACGCTCACTGATCTCCTTTAGAGACCAGACGAATCACCAAACGACGATCAGGTTCTTTGCCGCGACTAAAGGTTTCTAGATCCGCATACTTGGGATCGTTCAACAGGGTATGAATTTGTCGTCGCTCAGCTGCCGAAAGGGGTTGGAACTCATATTCCTGGCCGCTGGCCCGCACCTGTTCTACTGCCGCAGTGACCATATCCTGCAGCTCCTGGAATCGGCGCTGACGGTAGCCATCTAGCTCCAGAATATAGGCTTGCTGCTGATCTTCCGGTCGGTTCAGGTTTAGAAGGGTATTGGCCAGGTATTGCAGTGCATCTAGCACCACCGGTGAGCGATCCTCTTCATCGGCCAACTCCCCCGGCAAGGGGGGAGCTTTGCTCAGCAAAAGTTGCTTTTGGGTCGCTGTTAGCGAAGCAGCCTCGATCTCCAGCACCTCTCCCACCACCTGTACCGCAGCCGGGATCCCCATGGCCAAGAGCACCTGTTGCAGCCACTGTCGGGCACGCTCTTGATTTTCAGCCCAAGCTGATTTGTTTAGGGTGGATGTTGCTGTTCCCTTAGCAGGTTTAGGAGGATTCATCCCGGGCAGCTCCAGTGCAAAGGGGCTTACAAGAAGGGCTCAGCAGGGGATCTCTTAAGGTTCAAAAGGCAGCGACTCGCGCCCTTCCCCCGCTGCTTTGGGCTTAGCGGACTTTTCCACCACTTCCGCCTGTACAGTTACCACCTCAGCCGCTCGCCGCCGCTCTTCTTCCACTAGCTGCTGCAGATTCTCCGGTAGCGGCTCACGGGAGAGCAAAGCCGTCTGCACGGTCTGGAAGATGTTGGAAACCAGGATGTAGAGTAATACACCAGCTGGTAAGGGGAAAAACAAAAACATCGCCGAAAACAGCACAGGGGTGATACGGGCCATGGAACTTTGGCTGGGATCCTCCTTACCCGAATCCTGCCCGGCATTTGTCAGAGCCTGGTTTAGATAAATAGACACCCCAAAGATGACGATCATGGCAATGATGTCCCAGTGGACGGTGCCATCCTCGTCAAAGGCCCCAACACGGCCTAGTTTGTCAATGAACAGGAACCCTGTATCGGAGGCTAAGCCCGGAATAGAGACCTGTACAGTTACATCCCCCGGTTCCAGAGCCAATAGGGTGCCATCAGGCTTCAGTTGAGCACGATCTTCACCCTTGGTTAGCTTCCAGGTGGGCTGCAACCGCTCGGGATCACCACCTACTTCGGTTACCAATTGCTCAAAGGGTTTGCCCCCCGGCCCCTGCAACAGAAACTTTACCTCTTCCCCAACGGCAATCTTGGTGCCCTTGGGCTCCACCAACACCACCGGCTTATGCACAGAATCGGTTACAAAAATATTTTTACTGGGGCTGACATAGGGAGTAGTCACCACCTCAGCTGCTACCTCTGAAGGCAGGATTTGCAGGTTGACATCATAGGTTACTGCCGCAAATGGGGATCCCCGCAAAGTGGCAAACAAGGCAAACAGCACCGGCATCTGCACCAGCAGCGGCAAACAGCCCCCTAGAGGATTGGCTCCCAACTCGCTGTAGAGCTTAGCCTGAGCTTCCCGCAGCTTCTGGGGATCATCACGGTATTTCTCCTGAATTTCCCGCATCCGCCGCTGCATCACCGGGTTGATCACCTTCATGCGCCGCATGTTGCGAATGGATCCGACATTAAGGGGATAAAGGGCAAAGCGGATCACCAAAGTTAGAAAGATAATGGCCAGTCCGTAGCTGGGCACGATCCCATAGAAAAAATCCAGGATCGGCAGCATAACGTTGTTGGAGAGAAATCCGACTCCGAAATCCATGAGGGGTGCTGGCGAATGTCCGTAACCTATTGTAGTAGTTTCCGCCCGATTGACGAGGACGTTTTCAGGGTTTACCAACCGCATCCGCTAGGGCAGCCTTGGGATACACCCATTTCTTACCTATTTCTATACCTATTTCTATTGATGAGTCCGAATCCCAGCCTCTAGAACTTTTCCCCAGCTTCTGTTGGTTGTCTGCACGGCCGAGATGACCCCAACAACTGCTGCAGGGCCCTCCAGACTCCAGCTGGGTTAACCTCCTGGTAGGGGGCTTTTCATCCGGAGGGGGATCTCAGTTTTGCACCTCAGAGGAGTTGCCCAGGGAGACTCTGATCCCCTATGATGGAAAACGCTTCAATCCTCGGTAGCTCAGCGGTAGAGCGGTCGGCTGTTAACCGATTGGTCGCAAGTTCGAATCTTGCCCGGGGAGTTTAGTCAGGGCTGCCCATTTGCGGCTTTTGGTAGGTCCCCTTCAGGGCTCATAGGGTAACCTTCTGCAGTCTCTTCTGAGAAGAATGGGGAGTGGGGCTCCCCCAGTCTTCACCTAGGTTCGTTGCAGTGCTCCGCCCCGCTCCAGCCGTGGGCCTGCTACAGGTATTAAGCTTGGGGGGATGTAGAGGCCGGGTCTTTACCTTTCCTTCCAGGCTTGGCTCCAGCGACGCAAACGAGTGGTGGCCGCCCAGTAGAGCAGTTGGATCCCTAAGCTGGTGAGGACAATCAGGGTGGACATGGCGGCGGCAGAAGCGATGTTGCCGGCATCATCCATATTGACCACAGCCACAGAAGCCAGGCGCAAGTTGGGAGGATACAAGAAAATGACGGCTGAGACAGTTACCATGGCCTGCACAAAGAAAAAGGTGCCAATCTGCAAAATGGCCGGCAAACACAGCGGGGTAGTCACCCTCCAAAAGGTGCGGTAGAAAGGTACTCCCAGGCAGGAGCCCACCGCTTCAAACTCTGGATCAAGTTGCTTGAGGGCCGTGCTGGCGGTGAGAAAGCTGACGGTGTAGAAGTGAACGATGTTGCAAATGACCAGTAGGCTCATGCTGCTGTAGAGGCCATGAAAGGGGTTCGGGATCCCACCCCAGCTAGGGGTATTGAAGAAAAAAATGTAAGCCAGCCCCAGAACCAAGCCGGGCAGTGCCACCGGCAGTGTAGAAGCAAAATAAATCAAACTCCGCAGCTTTGGCCATTGCCGACTTTTTTCCACCAAGTAAGCGCTAACAAACACCACCACAGTCCCGAAAATGGCGGTGTAAGCCGACATGCGCAAGCTATTCCAATAAGCAGGGTACCCCCCTCCCGGAGCTGCATTTAGGTTGTAATGGCGCAAACTCAGCGTGAGTTGGTAGGGCCATACCCGTACCAACGAGGCCACCACCAAGGCTCCTAACACCGCCAGAATTGCCCCTGCCACTAACCCACAAAACCCAAAGGCCGCCCAATCCAGCCAGGGGTTGGGACGCGGTCGATACGGTACAACCCGGCTGCCCACCAAAGCCACCTGCCGCTGCTGCACCAGTCGATCCACCACAAAAGCAATCACTGTTGGCACCAGCATCAAAACGCTAATCGTGGCACCCATGACCAGGTTTTGCTGGCCAATCACCTGCTTGTAGATATCGGTTGCCAGCACGTTGTAATTACCCCCCACCACCTTCGGTACCCCGAAATCCGTAAACACCAAGGTGAAACAGACAAAAATGGCACTGACTAAGCCAAAGCGGATCCCGGGCAGTGTCACTGTGCAAAAGGTACGCCAGGGCGGTGTGCGCAAAGCCAAACTGGCTTCATACAGCCGTGCATCCGCCAGCAACAGGGCTGTGCTCAGGATCAACACGGCTTGTGGTAGGCAGTAGAGCGATTCCCCCAAAATGATGCCGGTAGGGCCATAAAGACCAATACGCCACTCCGGCAGCAGGCCAAACAAGCCTGTGGAGACCAAGCCCTGGTTGCCGAACAGGTAGATCAACCCGATGGCCTGGGCCAAAGAAGGCAAGTACAAAGGCAACATCACCAGCAGACGCATCAACCCCTTCAGGGGCATACAAGTGCGGGTGAGGGCATAGGAATAGCCGAACCCTAGCCCAACGGAGATGAGGGTACTGGTGAAGGAAACCCACAGCGTATTGCGCATGGAAATGGCCAAGCCGGGGGTGGTGAAATAGGTGCGGTAATTGGCCAAACCCACCCACTCTCCGTTGCTATTGACCAAGCTGCGACTGAGAATCTGCCCCAGAGGCAAGACCACCGACACCAAGAGCCACAGGGCCACCAACAAAATTAGCCCCCGTTGTAGCCAGTCTTCACGGGTGGGTTTGCGGGTAACGGAGGCTTGACTGACCGCCAACCCCAGGGATCCAAGGCTTCTATCCCTACTGACGCTGGTCATGGCTGGGTCTCAAATAGATGGATGTGCTCAGGGGGCAACTGAATCAACAAAGGCCGATCCCTCTGAATCTGCGCTTGCCGAGCCTCTTGTACCGACAAATCCAGGAGCAGCTCCAAGCCATCGCCAACCCGCAGCCACAGCCGGTATACTGCCCCCAAAAACTCAAAACGCAACACGGCTGCTTCTAAAGTATTTACGCTGGCACAGGCGCCAACCCGAATGTCTTCCGGGCGAATGGCCAAAGTGACCAGGGATCCCACCGGTATTGCCTTGGGGTTGCTCACCTGCAGTCGGTAGTCCTGACAGCGCGCTTGTTCAGAAGATTCCAGCACCCCCGGCAGAAAGTTCATCACCCCGATGAAGCGGGCCACAAAGGGGGTTTGGGGCTGCTGGTAAATCTCAATCGGTGTGCCCACTTGCACAATGGATCCCCGATCCATGACCACAATCCGATCCGCCATGGTCAGGGCTTCCAGTTGATCATGGGTTACCATCACTGTGGTCACCCCTAGGCGTTTCTGTAACTGGACAATCTCCCCCCGTAGGTTGGCCCGTACCTGCGCATCCAAAGCAGACAGAGGTTCATCCAGCAGCAGCAACCCCGGTGATAAAGCTAGGGCGCGGGCCAGGGCAATTCGCTGTTGTTGTCCACCGGAGAGCTGGGCCGGGTATTTGGCTCCAAATTCGGATAAACCCACCAAAGCTAGCAACTGTGCCACCCGTTCCTCCCGCTTAGCTTTCGGGATCCCGGCATTGACCAGGCCATAGGCGATATTTTGGGCTGCCGTCAGGTTAGGAAAAAGGGCATAACTCTGGAAAACAATCCCGAAATCCCGCTGTGAGGGGGGTAAGGCTGTAATATCTTGTCCTGCTTGCCAAATGTGTCCGCGATCGGGTTCTTCTAGACCGGCAATGATGCGCAAGAGGGTGGTTTTGCCACAGCCACTCGGGCCCAACAGGCAAACAAACTCTCCCCGCCGAACTTCTAGATTGATGTTGCTCAGGGCAGTGAAGCGACCAAAGGTTTTGTGGATTTGGTGTAGCTGTAAATAGGGATCCGTCTGGGAAAAGGTGTCTTGAGATGTCTGACTTCCAAAAGTTGATTCTATCGGATGATGCAAACCTTGTAGCATGAGTGAACCTCTTTTCTAGCTTGCCTCAAGCACCTTCTCCAGGGTTCATCAAACCTTTCCTTATTATCCCTCCCGCCCTCTATGAAAGAGGAAAGAGAGGGATAACTTGTCCATTTTTTTAAGAACGAGGTTCAGATTTAACGTCGTATTTCTCCGTCCACTTTTTCAGGATGCGCTCCCGATTGGCAGCAGCCCAATTCAGGTCATTGCCAGGGAACAGTTGTGCTACCGGATCGGCAGGATAACCCGCCGGGATGGGTACACTGGTTTTGGCCGCCGTCACCGGGAAACTCTTGGCATATTCCTGCATAACAGCGTCAGAAATGGCCCAATCCAGGAAGGTTTTGGCAGCATCCTTAATTTGGGCTTTTTTCACCAGAGCATTGGCTTCCACTTCCCAGCCCGATCCCTCGGAGGGGAAAACCGCTTCAATCGGTTCCCCATTATTCTTTTGGCGAATAGCTCGGAAATCAAAAGAGATACCGATGACATATTCTCCGGCTCCGGCAACACGACAGGGTTTAGAACCGGAGTGCATATACTGAGCAATGTTTTCATGCAGCGCATCCAGATATTTCCAGCCTTCTTCTTCCCCCTTCATCTGCAGCAGGGTGGCCACTGAGAGAAAGCCCGTACCGGAAGAAGCCGGATTGGACATAACGATTTGACCTTTGTACTCTGGCTTGATCAAATCCGCCCAAGAGGTAGGCATGGGCAGGTTGCGCTTGTTCAGCTCCACGGTGTTGACACAAAAAGCAGAGAAATAAGTATCAATACCTACCCAGTGGGGTGGATTTCTTTTATCGCGAAACTCCGGCAAGATCCGCTCCAAGCCCGCTGGAGCATAGGGCTCTAACATCCCCTGTTGATCGGCAACCAATAAGCTGGTGGCAGCCAATCCCCAGACCACATCTGCTTGGGGATTGTCTTTTTCCGCCAGCAACTTAGCAGTGACTACCCCGGTGGAATCCCGCACAATGTTGACTTTGATATCGGGATGCTCTTTCTCAAACAGAGGCAAATACACCGCAATTTGATCGTCTTCGAGAGCGGTGTAAACGTTGATAGTTTTATCTGCTTGGGCAATAGCCAAAGGGATCCCTAGGCCCACAAGCAACAGAATCGGCAGAAAAAATGCAGCCAACGATGCCAATTTCCTGTGGTGTCTCATAGATGAACATCCTGAAAAGAATAGGATACAAATCCAACCCAACAGAGCAGCTCAAAAGTGCAGCAGTCCTGCTGCAGCTTCCAGTATCATCCCGGAGTTTGAGAAGGTTTTGGTTAAGTCGGAGTTAAGGAGCCATTAAGACTTCTTCTTTTAACAAAGAAAAAAGCTCTTGTTTCTAATCCATCCTTATCCTGCCGGCTCAGGCGGGAAAGGTTAACCTGGAGCAGCCGGTTCCTATGGATAAGTGAGTGGCACTTAGCAGGTAGGGTCCGCAATTCATGCTATTTTCATACTGCTTTTGAATCATGTTTCCATCTTCAACCGATACCCATGTGGATGTGGCCGTTGTTGGGGCTGGCATTGTGGGGTTAGCCCATGCTTTGGCGGCGGCCCGGCGGGGGTGGAAAGTGGCGGTGTTTGAGCGGCATCCTTGGGCAGTGGGGGCTTCCATCCGCAATTTCGGTATGATCTGGCCCATTGGCCAACCGCAGGGAGCCCTTCTGGACAGGGCTCTGCGTTCCCGACAGATCTGGCTAGAGCTGACCGAGCAGGCCGGGATCCCGATAGAAGCCTGCGGCTCTTTGCACCTGGCCCGTCACCCTGAGGAGTGGGCGGTAATCGAGGAGTTTGTGGCTACCCGCCGAGAAGCCGGTTATGAGATTCATCTGTTGAACCCTGCTGAAACCCTCGCGAGAAGCCCGGCTGTGGTAGCCGAAGGATTACTGGGATCCCTGTGGAGCGGCACCGAAATGACAGTGGATCCCCGCCAGGCGATTCGGCAACTGCCGCACTATTTGGTCGAGCGGTACGGGGTAAGGTTTTACTGGGGTCAGGTGGTTACCGAGATCAATGCGCCTCACCTATTAGCCGGTGGCCAACGGTGGCAAGCCGATCAGATTTTGGTGTGTAGTGGGGCGGATTTTGAAACCCTTTACCCGCAGATCTTTGCTGAGAGCGGCATCACCAAGGTGAAGCTGCAGATGATGCGTACTGGCCCGCAGCCAGATGGCTTTCGTATTGGCCCTTCCCTTTGTGGTGGTCTAACGTTGACCCACTATGCAGCGTTTAGCCATTGTTCTAGCCTGGAATCCCTGAAGGAGCGTATTCAATTGGAAACACCCTATTTTCCGACATGGGGGATCCATGTCATGGTGTCGCAAAACAGACAGGGGGAGCTCACGATTGGCGATTCTCATGAATATGGCCCTAACCCTGAACCCTTTGACCGAGCTTTTATCAATCAGTACATTCTCGACTACCTGAAAACCTTTGCCCAAGTGCCAGATTTGAGCATTGCCGAGTCTTGGCACGGGGTTTATGCGAAGCTTTTGGGGCAGACTGAGTTTATCCATACCCCTGAAGCAGGGGTGCTGATTGTCAATGCCCTAGGTGGGGCTGGCATGACCCTCTCCTTTGGATTAGCCGAAGAGGTGGTGGCAGGCTGGACAGGCTGACCGGCGGTGGCTGCAGCAGGCCAGGGATCCGGCAGAGCAGGCATGGGATCCCAACCCTATTCTTCCCGGTGAAAGGTTCGAGGGAAAGGTTCATGTGAGAATCTCTCCCCAACTCTAACGGGTAGGACCTGAGATTCCTGTTCCACAGACCCTAACTCGATGGGTCACTCGATTGGGTCACCCCAACCCCCGTAGACTCTCCCCGCAGGCATTTTAATGTAATGCCCACGCTGCGCCCCACCGCAGACAAGGTGTTGAGACACTTTTGGCAGACTGCTCCCTCCGGTTACCCGCCGCTACACCACCCCCCAAGCCTGCAGCTACAGTGCTACGCACCGCTATCGCGAAGGGCGGAGCGCTGCGACGGATTTCGGTAAAAGAGGGATGCCAAACCCCGGGCATCCCTGAAAGCAGTAGAGCACCTCCAGTGCAATGAGCCCACCGACTTTGGAGTGAGCTTCAGTCAGGAGGGGATCCCCTACTCCATATCCCGTCGGTTGGGGTTACGGGCAGGGTCGTTGCTCAAAAAACCAAACACGAACAGTCCCACAAAAAAGATTACAACCGCGTAAACAGAGATTTTCAGTAGCAGCATAGTCTCAGTAACCCGTTTTAACCCAAAGTAACTAAGCAAAGGCAACGCAAAAGCAGAACCGCGCCAAGAGAGGATTTCCTCCAATCTCAGGCTCCGCAAAACTTCTTCACAACATCATACCGCGTAGGGTCGCCGGATCCCTCTGCTCGAGCGGGATTCCCGGCAGAAATCTCCCCCGGTTTTTGAGAGACAAAACCGACAAGCCTTACACAGCAAACCTGGCAAGGGATCCGTCTCAGGAGAGAAAGACATTAAGAAATACTTAGAACCATTGAGAGATGTTTTAGTTTGACAGAAGCAGAGCAGGCCCGCTAGGCTTTATGCTCAAAAGCAATGGACAAACAGAGGGAGCAGGGTGTTTTGTGGATTGAGGTTGTCTTGAGGGCTTGTCCTGGGTTGAACCATGCCTTTTGATGGGTCAGATGCGAGCTGTAGGCTGTCTCCGGACTCAACTCAAGGCTCAGCAGTCTATCAACCGCGTCAGGTGTTTTTGCCGGATGGGATCCCACTTTTTTTGCACCATTGGCCGCAGCCGGCAGCCCGTGGGCGGCTGTTGCTCCTGCATGGCAAAGGGGATCACGGGGGTGGATTTGGGGCATGGGCAACTGATTTGGCTGCTCAAGGTTGGGAGGTTTTGGCTCCCGATATGCGTGGGTTTGGCCGTTCCGGTGGGATCCGCTGCTGGATCCACCGGTTTAGTCAGTATCAAAGGGATCTGGAGTGGATCTCACAGCAGGTGTGGCCTGAGGATGGGATCCCGCGCATTTGGTGCGGCTACAGTGCCGGTGCCAATTGGGTAACGGAGTACGCCCTTGCCCATCCTGAGCAGGTGCAAGGGTTGATTTTGCTTTCTCCTGCTTTTTGCATCGACCATTACTTTACCCCTTTCACCCGCCGTCTTTTGCAGGTGTTGGATTGGGTGGCGCCTCAACTGGCGCTCACAGGGCGCTACGAACCCCCACGGGTGACCGCTCTGCCGGAGCAACAGGCAGCCTTTGCGGCAGATCCTTACCTGTGTGGGGTGACGCGGGCCAGATTTACCGCCGAACTGATCCGCAGTGGGCAACGGTGCATTACCCAGGCCCATCGTTTGACCCTGCCGGTGCTGCTGCTTTATACTTCTGCCGATATTGTTGTCAACCCTAGCGGGGCTTTGCACTTTGCCCAGCGGTTACCCAATGTCCAAGTACAAGACTTTCCCCAATCTCGCCACGATCTGTTGCATGACAGCCAAATGGGGGCGGTGAAGCAGACGGTGCAGCAGTGGCTAAGCCAACATTTTCAGCCCTGATGTTGCAGCAAGCCCTAGAAAAGACCCACAAGCCCCATGGCAGAATGGAAACGCTCTTCTCAACCGCCTGCTCCCATGAGCCAAGACTTGATCTACCGTCCCCGTCGCCTGCGGCGTACTGAGGCATTCCGCAATTTGGTTCAGGAAACCCATCTGCGAGTGCAGGATTTGATTTACCCCTTGTTTGTCATGGAAGGGGAGAACCAGCAGCAAGAAGTGGAGTCCATGCCCGGCTGCTACCGCTACAGCTTAGATTTGCTGCTTAAGGAGGTGGAAGAGGCCGCCCGGTTAGGGATCCCGGCAGTCGCTCTGTTCCCGGTGGTGCCGGAAGCCAAAAAAGATCCAACGGGACAAGAATGCTTCAACCCAGAAGGCCTTATCCAACGCTGCGTGCGGCGCATCAAGCAGGAGATCCCGGAGATCTTGGTCGTGACGGATGTAGCCTTGGATCCCTACAACAGCGATGGCCACGATGGCATTGTCCGGGATGGGGTGATCCTAAACGACGAAACGGTAGAGGTTTTAGTAAAACAGGCTCTCTCGCAAGCAGAAGCCGGCACCGACATTGTTGCCCCTTCTGATATGATGGACGGCCGTGTTGGCGCCATTCGTCAAGCCTTGGATGACCAGGGGTACACGGATGTGGCCATCCTAGCCTACTCGGCCAAGTATGCCTCTGCTTTTTACGGCCCCTTCCGGGACGCCCTTGGCTCTGCCCCCAAATCGGGAGATAAGAAAACCTACCAGATGGATCCTGCCAATGCCCGCGAAGCCATAAAAGAGGCAGAGCTCGACGAAGCGGAAGGAGCAGATATGCTGATGGTCAAACCGGCCCTAGCTTATCTGGATATCATTTACCGCCTGAAAGAATCAACCCATCTCCCGGTAGCTGCCTACAACGTCAGTGGGGAGTACGCCATGATCAAGGCGGCTGAGCAGAAGGGCTGGATTGACGGCAAAAAGGTCATGCTGGAATCTCTGCTGGCCATGAAACGTGCTGGAGCAGATATTCTCCTCACTTACTTTGCCAAAGAGGTAGCCCTGCTGCTGAAGGCTTGAGCTATGACCAGGCCCCTAGGGAATAGGCAAGGGTTCTCTGGATTGGCCAATCCAGGATGGGCCAGCTTCATCCTCGTCACTGGCCACCAGAGTAGCGGGAGGCACCAGACGCACCTGAATTTGGTTGGCCGGCACCTTGTTGAGACGTTCTTTAATCAACGCCTCCTGCTGCAAGGGATCCATCCCTCGATCTACACCCTCCTGTAGCCGAGAAACTCGTGTTTTCAGGACCTCAATTTGCTGCTCTAGAACCTGGAGACGATGGTACTGGGCCAACTGCACAGGCAAGAGCCGATGCAGACCACTAATGGCAGCAGTTGTGAGCAAGATGTTGACCCCAATACGGCAGACCACCTCCCATGCCTGCGGATCCTGTGGGGAGCCAGAAGAACGGGAGCGCCGGCTTCGAACTGGAATCGTCCGCACCGTGGGAGTTCGCCTAGGGGATCCCAGTAGATTTTCCCTGTAACTAGGAACACAGGTACGGACAAGCTCTCGGGCCCGAGAGGGGGAGACAACGGGCATGGAAGCAGCATTCAAGATCAGTCGAGACTGACCAACCGCATCTACACCTACGGTGGGTACGCGGTGAACAGGAGTACGGGAAGAGGACTTGGGGGTCACGGGTGAAGGGAAGGAGGTAAGGGAACAACAAGCCACCTCTGCTGCCAGACAGCGCAGCTAGGGCCTATTGAAGCCGATTTTTCCGCAAGTGTCAGGTCTTAACACAAAACAAGGTGACTTCGTTGTATCGATCCTGCGAGGAACTTCGTCAGACTATCCCCAGATACATTCGCTTCCTCTGGCTGCTACTGCAGTTGTTTTGGCAGAAGTATCCAACCAGAAGTATTCATCCTCCTAATCTTCGTCTTCATATTCATATTCCTCTTCGTCATCCACTCCCTCATCCAAATCCAGCAGTAGAGCGTAGAGCTGATCGAAGAGTTCCGGTGGGTCATCCGGGGTTAGCAGATAGGGATCCCCTTCATCCGGTAGGGCCACGTAGATCAAGATAGGATCAAGAGGGGTAAAAATACCGTACTTGCGATCTTTGTAGAAGAAACTGGCTAGCAGTTGAAACTCCTGGGCATCTTCTTCACTTTCGCCAATTTCCAGTACATCTTCATCCTCGACTGGGGGTAGCTCCCCTTGGACGGTGAGAATATCAAAGCCGTTTTGCTGCAAGGTTAAGTTCAACTCCCCCAAGACAGCCTGGATGGTGGGTATCGCCGCTTGTAACTCGTCCGGATCCGGCTCATCCAGGATCCCTTCCATGTCGGCATCCCCATTCACAGGTTGGCTGGGTTCTTTTTCTCCTTCCCAAACCAATACCTTGATCACGGCATCAACAGGAGTCGCCAAGGCATAGGTTTGATCCTCAATGACAACCTGCCTTAAGATCTCGCACTTGAGGAGCTGGCCTTGCTCGTCACGGAGCACCAAGGTCTCATGGGATTCATTCATCGAAAACAGTCCAGGGTAAATGAGCAAACGGACAGGTTCAACAAAATTTCATTCTCCCACGTTCTGCCCCCCTGCAAGATTCAGGGATCCATTTCGGGTTCATCCTCCTCGGCAGGTTCTGCTTCTGCTTGCCGTTCTGCCTCAGCTAAGGCTTCTAGGGCAAGCAGAATGGCTTCTTCCCGCTCAGTGTAGGTGGCTTCGTCGATCTCCCCCAGATCCAGTTGGATTTGCAGAGCGGTCAGTTCTTTTTGCAGATTTTCTTTGCTGTCTAGCTGGGCTTCAGCACGTTCTTGGATTTGCCCCGCCAGCCAGAGTAGGCTTTGGGCAGGCCATGTCAACAATTGCCAAACCATTGTGTTAATCTCAACCCCAACGGGCTGATCCTAGCAGCAGGATCTCAAGTGGGCTCTAGCCTAAGACGCGAAGGTTGTTCGCACTAACCTGTAAAGACCGGGGAAGCTCACTTTCTCTAGGTTAAGAGCAAAGGTCAAGAGGGGCTCACTCTACAGCAAGCCAACAGGTTTTCTGGTGCCCTGCACCTTGCACAGCAAAGACCGTAAGCCGGTGTCCTAGGCCCTCCAGTCCATTGCTGCGCCTGAACACCGTAGCAATTTAGACGGTAACAATTCGTCCACTAAAAGCCTTGATCTTGACGTTATGCCTAGGGCACGCTAAGTAACTACCTTAGATTGGGTAGATCGCGGGGCTTGCCTGCGGTGCAGCTCATCATTACTAATCATTCCAGTGATGCTTCTCAATCCAGTCCATTAGCTCCTGGTCGGAGTGAGTGCACAGCCGGTCACCGGTAATCGGATCCCGGGCAGACCACCAGACAATGCCACTACCATCCACCCACTGATGTACTCGCAATTCATCGCTTGCCGTCAAAACTTCTTTCAGGCGCTCCCAAGCGTGGCGCAATCCCTTAATCTAATGTGCAGAATGTTTATGCCTGTCGATCCTAAGTTGCTCTCGGTTGCCGATGGGAGATAATCGGCTAGCGCTGGGGAGAACTGCCAGACAAGGGGGTAGGGTGTGAGGAGATTTTGGGTTGGGCTGGCTGTTACGGTGGCTCTCTGTGAGCCATTTTTACGCTTGGATGGAACTGGACTCGGCTCAGGAGCGCAAGTTCCGCCTACAAGGTCAAACTCGCGGTTTTTGATAGGAGCGCAGAGAAGATATCGGGATCAAGCTTTCCGCCTCGAAAGAGCTTGTTCAGCTTCCTGAGGAGTCTGAGGGAAATCTTCTGGATGAGTAGCGCCGCCAGCTTTCTGGTCTGAGCTGAGAGAGTCAGCCTCTGCTGCAGTCGATAGCGGTTGTGGGTGGAGAACACCGGACTGCAACTTCAACCGGGCCTCTGCCTCTTGCTTGGGCTTAAGGTAAAGATTCTCCAGCAAGACGGCCCCACCTGCTACCCAAGGGGGAGCAATTACCGCCCCGACAATACCCAGTAACTGTGTTCCTCCCAATACCGCTAGCAGTTGATAGAGGGGTTTAACCCGCACAGAGGATCCCACCAGTAGTGGATCCAACACATAGGTCTCCAGGTTTTGGATAGCAACATAGAGAATCAGCACCCACAAAACCGTCCATCCCCCCTGGACAAGCGCCAACACCAAAGCAGGTAGGGATCCCAGTACCGGCCCAATGAAGGGAATAAGGTTGGTAAAGCCGGCAATCACCCCCAAAGCAAGGGCAAACTCTGACAAGCCCAAAAAGCGCAGGGAAACGGTGATCATCACCCCCAGAATGGCAGAAACCAAGACCCGCCCTTGGATGTATCCGCCCATCCGTTGCGCCATCGGGTGCATCTGTTGGGCTAGCCGCTCATTCCAGGGATAGGGAAAAAGCTCCACCAAGCCGCGAATTAAGCTGGAACCGCTGACTAACATGTAGCCGGAGATAAAAATTGTTAGCAGCGTCGTCAGCAGCGTCCCCACTAAGCCCCGCGTAAAGCCGTAGGACTGCACCAGCAGCTGTTGCCCGGAGCGGATTGCCCACTGGGTGATGGACTGGGGGTTGAGCACCTGGTTTAGGTATTCAATCACCGCCGGATCCACCCCTGCCAGGTCGGTAATCCAGACATCGATTAACAGCTGCAGCCGTTCTAGGTAGGAGGGCAACCGCGCCAGCAGCCGCTCCGTCTGGGCTACCACCGTCGGGCCAATTAACAAAGCCAAGCCTGTAATTCCGGCAATCAGACTCAGATACACCACCACCACGGCCAACCACCTTGGAATACGCAGCCGTTCCGCTGTATCTACCAAAGGTGCCAGCGCCGTTGCTACCACCACGGCAATCATCACCGTCAGCACCAGGCTGCGCAGTTGCCAAAGCAACAGGAGAAGCATGCCCGTTGCTACAATCAGAGCGATGGAGGATACAGAGATTGTTAATTGTCGCCGGCTCATCCTTCTGCTCAACCTTTGGGATCCCTGGCGCCGTCACAGGCACTTTCACTATCCTGACTTTTTTGAGTCAATTTGCCAATTAATGCTCAGGCAAATCTAGGAGAACCGGCAATCCTCTCCTAGGCCATTCCAGCAAAGTTTCAAACAGGGCAGCACTCTTCTTTACTCAGAGAATCCCCGGATAACAAACCCGATCAATCTCTGAGCTCTTCCTAACGAACTCCTTAGTGATGGAGTTGTTGCCAAAGCTGCATGCGTATCGCTTCAGCATGCTCCAGCCGAGCCGGGGATCCCGTACCAGAAGCCCGCCATAACACCAACGCCCTGCCCAGATCCGCTGCTGCCTGCTGCAGATCGGAGCCAGCATAGGCAGCGGCAATACCGCGATAGTAGTAGGGCTCGGCACGATCCGGCAACAGCTCAATGGCACGGCCAAAATCCTGTATCGCCAGACTCAGCTCACAGATGTTGCCCCACATCAAGCCGCGGTGGACGTAAGCCTCAAACAGATCGGCTTTGTTTTGGTTTTGCTGGGCTAGCTCAATCGCCAGATGAGCCACATCAAAAGCCGATTCCAAGTGTCCTTGTTCAGCCCAGATGCGGGAGCGCAGCAGGTGCAGTTGCGGGTCACGATAGGCAAAGCGATCCAGAGGAGAGAGGGTTGCCAAGGCCAGATCCGGTTTTTGCAAACGCTCGTACTCAATTTTGCTCTTAAGCAGGTAAGCTTCCTTGAGATAGGGATCCAAAACAATAGCGATATTCAAATCCCTTAGGGCAGCCTGAAGCAGTTGAGCAATAGCAGAGGCACGCTCCAGCTGAGGCAAAGCAAAGGGATCCTCTTGCGATTGAGACCAAAAGTGTTGAGCCCGCTGCAGATACAGTTGGGCATTCCCCGGCTCCTGGGCAATTTGCTCGGTGAGCCGTGCCAGAGAGTTGCGAGCAACAAGGGTGGAAGCGACGTGGGATAGAGTGGGATCCTGCCGGCGGGGACGTGCGGGCAAAGTGGGTGCTGGGCTAGAGCGAGCGGCAATAGGTGTGCGGTGAGGGATCCCCTGTCGATCTACCCGATCGGCTAGGATTTGGTGGGCCTGCTGTTGGTGCAATCGCGAGCGTTGCTCCAGTTGCTCTACCTGCTCCTGGAGCTGAGCCTGGTGAATCAACAGCGGCGTGGGATCCGGCTCATCTTCAAATAGGCCGAAAGAGGCTGCCCCAACCTGTAAAGGCAACTGGGCGAGGGATCCCTGCCGCCGGGCTAACCAGCTCCACTCACTGCCCATCAGGAACAGCGACAACACACCCAAAAGAGCCGATCCCGACAAGAGAAGACTGGGTCTAAGCATGGATCCCTCCTGGTGAGAGTGGTTTCACAACGGGCGGATAGCAGAGAAGCTTGCGCCTAGGTTGAGTCTAAGCTAAACCGACAATTCGCCACTGTCCAGGGTGGACCCACCCCAGTTCCCAAGCAACTCAAGACCCTGCCAGCTCTTAGGGAAAGAACCCTCTCGGGAAAAGGACTTCGGCAATGAACTGGGTGATCCCCAAAAGTGGTGACGAGAATACAACAAAAGGCTGCCAGCCAAAGTGAATGCTGGTCTTCACCCACTGTAGCCACGGTATGGGCGCCGGTTAGAACCTACCGGAAAGCAGCCAGCACCTGATCGGCTCGCCGTTGTGCTTCTGCTAGCGCTTCCTCAATCTTGGCGTTGCCTAAAATGATGTCTTGCTCGGCTTTGGAGACGATATCTTTAATCTCCTGCAAGGCATAGACCGGCAACTCCGCTTGCGCATATTGCAACTGTTCACGGGCTGTCAGAGCTTGCGGATACTGGGCCACGTATTCCTTCATGGTAGGGAGTTCCCAACTGGAGATGCGCGGCGCCACATAGCCAGAATCGATGCTCCAACGGGCCAGTAACTCAGGGCTGGTCATCCACTTGGTAAAGGTCCACACAGCCTCCCGCTTGGCCGGATCGGATCCCTTGAGCAAGTAGAAGTTACCGCCTCCCGTGGGGACACCGTATTGCTTGTTGGCGGGTAAGAAAGCAGTTCCAAATTCAAAATCGGCGTTTTGCCGAATGAACCCCAAAGAACCCGTGGAGTGGTAGATCATAGCTACATTGCCGGCAGCAAAGTCATTCGGTACTGTGCCCCAAGCAATAACTCCTTTGGGGCTCACCTCATGGGTATGCTGCAGGTCATACACGTATTGCATAGCCGCCCGCATAGCAGGGGTATCGATAGTAACCACCTTGCCGTCGCTGTTGGGGTCGTAAAGGGATCCCCCCGCTTGCATCACCAACGCTTCAGTTAGCCAGGTACTGCGATCGCCAGTCGGAATGGCAATGCCGTAGCGGGTAACCCGGCCTTGGGCATCCCGCTGGGTTAGCTTTTTGGCATACTTAATCAACTCTTCCCAAGTGGTAGGCGGAGAATCTGGGTCAAGGCCAGCCTCAACAAAGGCCTCTTTGTTGTAGTAAAGCACTGGAGTGGAGCGCTGAAAGGGAATGCTCCAGACTTCACCATCCAATGTAGAATTGAGTAGGAAAGCCGGGAAAAAGTCAGCTATCATCGCCTCTCCTTCTGGATCAGCATCAATCAGAGGTTGCATCGACTCCACTACATCCAGACTGATGAGAGTGCGCAGTTCCTGAGAGAGCAAAATGGCTACATCCGGCGGGGTTCCGGCCCGTTGAGCAGCCACAATCTTAGATTGGTTCTCCACGTAGTTTCCACCAAACACCGTCTCCACGTTGATATCAGGGTGTTGCGCCTCAAATTCTTCAACGTAGGTTTCAATGAACCGAGCCAGAGGCCCGGCAACCCCTACCGGATAATAGAAAGTAATGGTTGTGGTTTGAGCAAAAGCCGGAGCAAAAACCAGAGATCCCAAAGCAGTTCCCAAGAGTACTGTAAGTTTCAGAGAAAAAGCTCTCATGGTTGCTTATCCATCTTTTGCTATCAATCCTAGAATGCAAAAACCCAGAGATCAATACCCAGTATTTAATTCTTACCTAACCTTGTGATAACCTTGAAAACAAAGTTAAAAATTTCAGGTATTGAACTGGATTTTTCAAGAGAATTTTTCTGGTTTTCTCAAAATTTTTCTAGAGATTATGAGGTTCGCCTTGAAATAGTCAATTGAAAAGTTGCTAGGTATTTTGTTTTTTCTCGCTTTTAAGCAAGTTGAAATTCTTTTTTACTAGAGTTTATTAAAGTTTATTAGAGTTACCCCTTGATTCCAGACTGGCTAAATGAGCGTACAAAGAAATCTTGAAAGACGATAAACAAGACAGCCAGGGGAGCGGCTACCAAAACGGTACCTGCGGCAATCAGTCCCCATTCTGCTCCCGATTCAGCTGAACGGGTGAAACTGGCTAAACCTACTGACAAAACTCGCTTGCTGGCACTTGAGGTAGCAATCAAAGGCCATAGGAATTCATTCCAGTGATAAACCAAACTAACCACCGAAAAGGCTGCCAAGTGGGGCTTTATCATTGGCAAATGGACATACCAAAGCAGTTGTAAGGGAGTGGCTCCATCAACATAGGCAGCATCATCAAACTCAGGGGGTATAGACTTAAAGCCTTGCCTCAGTAAAAAAATGCCTGTGGCTGAAGCAATATAAGGGAGAGCTAATCCAACAAGAGTATCTGCCAGTTGTAAACGCTTGAGCAGAAAGAAGTTGGGAAGAATCAGAGCAACAGGTGGCAAAAACAATTGTAAAAAAATCAAGTAAAAGATGGTCTCTCTGCCCCTATAGCGCAAGCGCGTCAGAGCAAAAGCAGCCAAGGTCACAGTCACCAGCTGCACCGCAAGCAGACCAAAAGTATACAAAAAAGTATTCCAGTATAGAAGACCAAAGTTAGCAGACTTAAGAGCAATACGAAAATTCTCAAGGGTAAAAGCCGAAAATAACTGACCTCGGTTGATGGCGGTATTGGGAGTGAAAGCAGCCACAACAATTAAAACCATAACAACCAAAAGAGGCAGGCATAATAGAATAGCCAGTGCATCTTGGATGTAGCTAGAGATTAAACTTTGGATACCTTTTTTCTGTTGCTTCTGCGCCAGAAACCCTGGAGTTCCAGCAGTAGCTTGCTTAGATGAGGTTTTGCCTAGACTAGTTTCCATAATAATGGACTCGTCTCTCAATTCTGGGCATGGTCAAGAGGGCAGTTAAAGTGAGAATAAACAGTAGTACAGTGGTTAGGGCTCCTGCTTGAGGAATGTCATAGTACTCAAACCCTAAGACAAAAATTCGGTACAGCAAAATGTTAGTGGCATCGGATGGACCTCCCTTGGTCAACACAAAAATGTGATCCACATTGCGCAAACTATCTAGAAGAGCAGTGCTAGCTACAAAAAAGAGGGTTGGTCCCAAAAGAGGGAATACTACATGCCGAAAGGTTTTCCAACGACCAGCACCATCGATCCAAGCGGCCTCCTTTAACTCCTGAGGGATCCCTTGCAGACCGGCCAAAAAGTAAAGCATATACAAGCCAAATTGCTTGAGGATCCCAATCAAGGCTACTGCCCAGAGAGCTGTTGTACTGGAGCCGAGAATGTTTCGTCGCCCACCCATGAACCACTCCAGGATCTCGCGAATAGGGCTGCTCACCGGGTTGAGCAAGTAAAGCCAAACGGCAGCAAAGGCAACTGTGGGCAAGATAACCGGATGGAATAAAACTGCCCTAGCTAAAATTCGGGCTGGGGTACGGCCATCCACCAGGAGGGCTGAGCCTAGGCCCAAGAGCACTGCACCTGGAATCACAATTGTCATGTAGGACAGGGTCACCCCCAATAAGTTTCGATTGGCAGGACTGCTGAACAGACGGGTAAATCCTGCTGTGCTAGTAACAATGTTGTATAAGGCAGGACCATAGGTAAACAGAAGCAAAAAAAAGAGTGTTGGTGCAAGCATCCACCCAGCGGTTTTCCATCCATAACCTTTCAACTTCATAGTGCTGCTTTAAGATAACGACTCTTGTTGATTTTCTTGCACCAGCAGGTGTTACCAAGAATGCTCCGACGATGTAGTAACTTTAGGTTTCCTAATGGATAAAGTATCACGTTTTTTTGCAAGCTTCAGACCGAATCTACAGTATTCCAGAGATAATCTTTAGACAATTAACTATTAACCTTTTCTTAGTCAGCTTCTTAGGGCCAGCATCAGGGTTTTGGGCTTACCTTTGGGCAGGGAAGAGGTAGTCGGCTTTACGCTAAGGGGAAGTAGCTATCCTTGGGGCGATTGAGTATCCTATCCAGAGGACGTGCCGGGTGAGGGTGTGACCCATGGGGATCCCGTTGGAAAAGAATCGCCTCTGGACAGGGATAGGGGTTGGAGTCCTGATGCTGGGATCCACTCTGGCTGGGGCCATCTGGGGCTTTTGGCAAACGGATGCCGCTCACCTCTCTCAGGCGGAGCCTTTGGAAGTGGCCTCCAATCCGGTGGATGTTGATCCACTCCCTCGAACCTCCACCACTGCCTTTTTGCAAGCCTATGCTGATTTGCAAGCGGGTCAAGCAGAATTGGCTCTCCGACACCTAGAGGGATTAGAAGACAGCCTGCCCGTTCTTACGGATGAAATTTGGAAACTGCGGGCGCAAGCCTACGAGAAATTACAAGATAAAGAAACAGCGCAAGGGATCTGGTGGCCAAAAATCCTGGCGGAGTATCCCAATAGTCCGGTAGCTGCTTATGCCCTTTGGGGGATGGGCAAGGTGGATCAACTGCGGCAGCAATTTCCTACCCACCCGGTAACCGGACGGGCCCTTAAGTACTTGCTGACTCTTAACCCAGAACGCTATGACCTGCTGCGGGATTTAGCCCAACACCATCCCCAAATTGCTGGATTAACGCCACTTTTGGATCGCTGGCGGCAGGCTCAGGAGGGATCCCTGACCCCTGCTGATTGGCAGATCATTGCCGATGCCTATTGGGAGCAACGGGAATATGGCAAAGCAGCGCGGGCCTATGGTCGGGCCCCGGCAACTTCGCAAAATCTCTACCGTTGGGGTCGCAGCCACCAGATCTCCCGGGAGTTCCCCCAGGCGATTGCTGCTTACCAAGCCTTGCTGGCGCAATTTCCGGATGGACCGGATGCCTCTCTTACCCGTCGCCGTCTGGCGGAGCTGAGTGATTTACCCACGGCAATTGAACTGCTCAAACAGGTGGGATCCGGATCCGACAAAGAGGCCCCCGAAGCGCTGCTTAGCCTCAGTCAACTGTACGATCGCAATGCCAGTCCGCAATCGGCCCAGGTCACCCGCCAAGCTCTCTGGGAGCGTTTTCCTGAAAGTGAAGCTGCTGCCAATACCGCTTGGACCCTCGCCTGGAACCAAGCTGAAGCCGGTAATCTCAACTCGGCCATTGCCATCGCCCAACGGGTGGGATCCGGCCAACGGGATACGGAAATGGGAGCCCAACTGCTCTACTGGGCAGGTAAGTGGCAAGAACAACTGGGAGATACCGCAGCAGCCCGGCAGACCTATCAGTTGGTGTTGAGTCGCTTTCCCCACACCTACTATGCTTGGCGGGCGGCAGTGCAACTGGGCTGGCCGGTGGGAGATTTTAGTAGCGGCCGCAAGAGCGTGGAGGTGGATTTTGAGCCGGTGCGCCAACCGCTACCAGGGGTTTCTGAGGCCACCCAAACCCTACATCTGATGGGAGCCAGCCAACTGGCCTGGGAACGCTGGCAAGGAGAAACGCCCACGCAACGGGATCCCCGCCAGATGAGTATCCTAGAGCGGTTTGTAACTGGTATTCTGCGCAACAAAGCCGGGGAGCATCTGCGCGGTATTAACCAAGTAGCAGCCTTGCGCTTCAGCGATGACCCTGACCCTGTGTTGGAGGCTTTGCGGCAGCGACAGGATTTCTGGCAAGCCGTCTACCCCCTGCATTACTACGCCAGCCCGGATAACAGCTGGCATGGGGATCCCTATGCCCGGCCGGGCATAGCCCACTGGTCACGGCAGTTTAACCTCAACCCGCTGATGGTGGCGGCCTTGATTCGGCAGGAGTCGCGATTTGAGCCGGAAATTGTCTCGGTTTCCGGAGCACTGGGTTTGATGCAGGTGATGCCCGCCACCGGACGCTGGATTGCACAGCAGATCGGCCTAGGTCAGTACAGCCTGACCCATCCTGCCGATAATCTTTACTTGGGAGCCTGGTATCTGGACTACACCCACCGTACCTACCAAGACAACACCCTGTTGGCCTTGGCCAGTTACAACGGTGGCCCCGGCAATGTTGCCCGATGGCTGAACCGCTACGGCTTCGCGGATCCGGATCTGTTTGTAGAGCAAATTCCTTTCGCAGAAACTCGTGGCTATGTGAAGTCCGTGTTTGGCAACTACTGGAATTACTGGCAGCTCTACACCCAAGAGGGGCGTACTCTAGTTAGCCAAAGCCTTTAGCCGGGGTAGCAGCGTGCATCGCTATCGGGGATCGGTCATGGGCAGCGAGGGTTGTTTTCAAGGGTTCTGGGGTTTTCTTAACTGCCGAAGCAACCTCACCTCAAGGGCAGTATTCTGAGAGAGTTGAGGTTTGAGTGCGTCAATGGTATCTGAGGTCGAGCGCAGCGATGAGAGTCACAATGCGGCAGAGATGAAAAATTCGCTAGAGGCTCTTTCTGTGGATTTTATTCGCCATGGCATTGCCGAAGAACCCCGGGCGGACATGGAAGATGCCTTTCGGGCCCTGACAGACGAAGGCCGCAAACGCTGCCGGAAAATTGCCCGCCGCCTCAAGGCCATGGGCTGGGAATGGCCGATTATCCTTACCAGTCCCCTTCTCAGGGCTCGCCAAACGGCTGAACTTTTTGCCGAGGAAGGACTTTCCAAAGTTGTGCAAGTGTTTGAGCCACTGGCTCCCGGAGGCAGCTTGGCCGATCTGGTGCGTTGGCAAACCCAGCAGGATCCCCTCACTGCTTTGGCCTTGGTAGGCCATCAACCGGACTTGAGCCTGTGGGTACAGGGGGCAATCGGATTGCAATCCACCCGCAGCCATGACCACGTACAGGCCATCACCCTCAAAAAGGCAGGCCTGGCGCAGGTACGTTTCTTGCAGGGTCGCATCGATTATCGACAGGGATCCCTGGTTTTGTTGATCTCCCCTAAGGTGTTGCTGCTGTGAACCACACTGAGCTGCTTTGCGGTTGCGCCAGCTTCCCACAGGAGGGGGCTGAGCCTTTCTAACGCTTCAACCCAGCCGGTTGCCTGAGCAATCTTCAACCTTTGGGTACCGGCAGGGAGAGCCGACTTCTGTGCACTTCGGACACTGGTTCCTAACCAATCAAAATGGGTTCCTCAGGATAAATCACCAACTGCCGCGGTTGTTGTTGAGCCAGCGCCAAAACAATTGTCAGCGCCCCCAGCCTTCCCCAGAACATCACCAGAGCAATGACCAGTTGGCCAAACAGGTTCAGCTCCCCAGTGAACCCCGTGGAGAGACCACAGGTGGCAAAAGCTGAGATCACCTCAAACAAAACCGGATCCAGCCGACTTTCTCTGTGGGTGAGCAAAATCAACCAAGCCGCCAACAGCACCACAAACAGCGAAACCGTCAACACCGCTGCTGCTTTGCGCACCATAGAAGGGTCCAAACTACGCCCGGCAATCTGCGCGCTGGGTAAACCACGGGCATAGCCCCACAAGGCCAGTACCAGCACCGCAAAGGTTCCGGTGGTTATTCCACCTCCCATAGAGGCTGGAGCTGCCCCAATAAACATCAGAGCCATCAGCAATAACTGACTCGGTGCAGATAAGTCCTGAATTGGGATCCCGGCAAACCCAGCTGTTCGTGCAGAAACCGACTGAAAAAAGGTCAGGCCTAGGCGGCGGGGCCAGCTCACTTCCAATAGGGATCCGCCGGGCAAGCTCTCGCCCAAAAACATACCGATGCCCCCCGTGCACAGCAACACCACCACCACCGCAAGTGTGATACGCGTATGCAAAGACAAGCGATGACCCCGCGGCCAAGTAAGCAAATCCGACAGGACAGGAATGCCCAGCCCGCCAATAAAAATCAGGACAGCCAAAATCGACAAAGAAAGACCATCCGTAGGGATCCCGGCGGTGCCAAACAGATCAAACCCAGCATTGCAAAAGGCAGACACCGCATGAAAAACTGCCAGAAAAACCGCCCGCCCCGGACCATACAAGTCCCGCCAGTGCAGCCACAGCAGCAACGCTCCCCCCAACTCAATCAAGGTAACCGAGAGCAACACCTTGCGGGTCAAAGTCAGAATCGCCCCTGGATCGATCAACCCTAGAGAATTACAGAGGGCTAGTCGATTCAATAGAGAAATACGCCGCCCCATCAGCTGAAATATCACCACCGCCAGTACCATAAAGCCCACCCCGCCAATCTGGATCAAGATGAGCAATACAATCTGACCCACCAGAGTTAGCTCCTCTGCCACCTGGATAATCGACAGACCCGTCACACTCAAGGCTGACATTGCTGTAAACAAAGCTTCATTCCAGCGCAAGGGATCCCCGCGTCCAATCCCCGGCAACATCAAAATCAAGGTACCCACCACCGCCAGCAACCCCAGCCCCGTTACCAAGCGCAAGGGTGGCGGCAAGGGGCGACGCTTGTCTCCCCAAAAGAACCGATTAAAACGATTCTTAAAAAAGACGTTGGAGGGTCGAGAGGAACTAGAGTCTGTTCGTGCTAGCGGGATAAAGTCTTGGGTCACCTCCGGTTCCATCGGCCTCCCTCACAGCTCATTGAGGCGACTAATGTTGGTGTTAGCACCGAGCACCACCAAAAGATCCCCTTCCTCCAACACATAATCTGCCGGAGGCGAAACAACCAAAGATTGCTTGCGCTTCACCACCAACACCGTAATACCAAAACGACGCCGCAAATCTGACTCCGAGAGGGTGTGACCCATCAACGACCGCGGTACCTTTAGCTCCGTAATACTGTAGCCCGGCTCCAGCTCTAGCTGATCCAAAACCCCCGGCGCTGTCAAAACCTGCGCCAAGCGACGTCCTGCCTCCTGTTCCGGCAGCACCACCCGATCCGCCCCCACCCGCAGCAAGATCGAGCGTTGACGCTCTGTGGAAGCTTTGCAGACCACATTGCGAGCCCCCAAACTTTTCAGAGCTACCGTCGTCAGCAGGTTACTCTCAAAGTCGCTCCCAATCGCTACGACTACGGTATCGAAAGAGAGAATATCCACCGCTCGCAGGGCATCTTCATCGCTGGAGTCCATCGCCACCACTTGGGTGAGTTGATCCGCCATTCGCTGCACAATCTCTCGGCTGCGATCAATGCCCAGAACATTGTGCCCCCTCTCCATCAAGGTCAGAGCCAAACTAGAGCCAAAACGTCCCAGCCCAATTACCGCATACTCGTGATCCACCCGCTGCCGAGCCATTCGCCCTCTTGCTCCTCACCGCCAACGAACGGACCATATATTTTCTGAATATTTTTTCTCAATATCTTCTCATCCATTTAGGCAGATTCCGGCTTGGGTAAAGTGGAAGGGTGAGGAATCAGCTCGCTGGTGGAACGGCGCTCCACCATATCGGCGGTGATGCGCATCTGCTTGACGTCGCGGCGAGAGGGAATCTCGTACATGACATCCAACATCACCTCTTCCACAATAGCCCGCAGAGCCCGTGCCCCAGTCTTGCGGCGGTAGGCCTCCTTGGCAATGGCGGAAATGGCTGCCGGTTCGAACTCTAGCTCCACGCCATCCATCCGCAGCAACTTCTGAGCTTGCTTGAGAATAGCATTTTTGGGCTGGGTCAAGATCGCCTCTAGCGCCTTCTCATCCAGAGGATCTAGGGTTGCCACCACCGGGATCCGCCCTGTGAACTCAGGGATCATGCCGTACTTGACCAAATCTTCCGGCTCCAAAGCCTTGAGGGCATTGGCCATGCGTTGGTCACGAGTAACCGACAGCTGTTCACCTTGCTTGATAAAGCCCATCGACTTCTTGCCAAGCCGCTGTTCAATCACCTTCTCCAAACCGACAAATGCCCCTCCACAGATGAAGAGAATGTTGGAGGTGTCAATCTGAATGCAGTCTTGGTAAGGGTGCTTGCGACCTCCTTGAGGCGGCACATTGGCAATCGTACCCTCCAGCATTTTCAACAAGGCCTGCTGCACCCCTTCCCCCGATACATCACGAGTAATGGAGGGGTTTTCACTCTTGCGGGCAATTTTGTCAATCTCATCGATGTAGATAATGCCCCGCTGAGCTTCTTCTACATCCAAATCGGCCACCTGTAATAGGCGCAGAAGGATATTTTCTACGTCCTCACCCACATAACCCGCTTCTGTGAGGGTGGTAGCATCGGCAACCGCAAAGGGCACATCCAACATGCGAGCTAAGGTTTCCGCCAGCAGGGTCTTGCCGGAACCGGTGGGACCGATGATGAGGATATTGGACTTTTGTAGCTCTACGTCGTCCAGTTCAGAAGTTGCCGTACCAATGGTCGGGTTACTCTTGGAATAAAGTCGCTTATAGTGGTTGTACACTGCCACCGACAGCACCTTCTTGGCATTTTCCTGCCCAATTACATATTGGTCGAGATAGCGCTTGATCTCACAGGGCTTCGGCAGCTGGGTTAGAGAAGGCAAGCTGCGAGAGGATTTTTTCGGGGCTTCACGGCGGCTTGCAGCAGCAGTAGTAGCGGGAGGAGTGTTGCCGTCGTAGAGTTCTTCATCCAAAATCTCATTGCAGAGGTCAACACACTCATCACAGATGTAAACTCCTGGCCCAGCAATCAATTTACGAACTTGATCCTGTGACTTACCGCAGAAGGAGCATTTCAAGTGGGAGTCGTATTTGGCCATGGGATCCTCGGTGCTGCTTGCTCTCGGCTACCCCCTCTAGCAAAGGCCAGAAGGGAGCTGAATTTGAGAAAATGTGCAGCAAATCAACGGCCTCAAGCTCAAGCTAAGGATGCCGGAATTTGTGCAAATCTCATTGAAACACTAGTCTAGCATTACTTAAGCTGGGTTTGTAGCATTTGTCTGTCTTGGGACTGCGGTTTGCCCTACAACCGATGCGGGTTTGTTTCGAGGATGGTTGCCCCTATGGCCGAGCTGAGTAAGATCTGAGCCTCTAAGTAGGTGCACCGCTGTCGCAGTTGTTGTTTGATAGGAGTTGCACATTGGATTCGGCAAACCTCCCGCCTGTTTTGTCAAACCTGCTTTGCGGTGGAAAAGGAACCAAGGACGTATGATTTGCATCAGGGAGCTCGAAACAAACTGTACCGCAACCGTCTCGGCAGTTTGCCATAAACCCTAACCCATTTGCAGATCCCCGGACGAGGACACTCCACAAGAAAACCGCTCGACTCTACGCCGAGCGGAAGATGGTGTGAGGAGTGAACGGAAACATGCGTCTCCGCTTCCTCTATCATAGTGGCATTCGATTGGCCCTGGCAAAGACGGTTAAGAAAGGGGAGATCCCCGTCTTCTGGCTAAATCAGAGCCTTTTTGAGGAAAGGTTTTTGCTCCTTTTCACACCAAAAGGGGAAGGGACTGTCCGTGTTTCGTCCGCTTCCCCCGATTGGCGTTCACTCCTCACCTGAGACGTATCATAGAGCATCGCTGCGGGTAGGACAACCATCTAACTCGGGGTTTCTCTGGACTCTACCCTTGTCGGTGATGCGGATCACTGGATTAGGTATTGGGATCCAACGCCAGTAACTCTGCTTCGGTGAGCAAAGGGATCCCCAGCCGTTGGGCCTGCTCCAGCTTGGAGCCTGCCTCGGAGCCCACCACCACATAGTTGGTTTGGCGGCTAACACTGGCGGTGACTTTGCCGCCTCGGCTTTCGATCCAGGCTTTGGCTTGGGCACGGGAGAGGGTGGGCAGGGTACCGGTAATGACAAATTTTTGGCCGGCCAGCACCCTGTTGACAGCAACAACCTCCTGGGTGGGGGTAGCCGGGATCCCCAGCTCTTTTAGCGCCTCTAGCAGCTGGCGGTGCTCTGGATCAGCAAACCAAGCAGCTACGGCTTCTCCGATTTCAGCTCCTAAGCCATAAATCTGGGCAATGGCCTCTGGACTGGCTTGGGCCAGTTGATCAGGGCTGGGGAAATGGCTGGCTAGGGTTTTGGCGGTAACCACCCCCACATGGGGGATCCCTAACCCGTAGAGCACCCGCTCCCAGGGCTGTCGCCGAGAGGACTGAATGGCTTGCACCAACTTTTGGCTAGAACGGGATCCCATCCGCTCCAGGCCTTGCAACTGCTCCGGGGTAAGGCGGTAGAGATCGGCTACTGTAACCACCCCCAGCTTGTCCACCAATTGGGCCACCAGTTTTTCCCCTAAGCCTTCAATATCCAAAGCCTCGCGGCTGGCCCAGTGTTGCAGTTGGCCGCGCAGCTTGGCCGGGCAGTTGGGGTTGGGGCAACGGGTTACGGCCTCCCCTTCTGGGCGAACCAGGGGTGTGCCACATTCCGGGCAATGGCGGGGCAAGGTGTAGGGAATGGCATCAGCAGGGCGCAACTCCTTGAGAATCGAGACCACCTCCGGGATGATCTCCCCTGCTTTGCGAATGATGGCAGTATCCCCGATATGCACATCCAGCTCCTGCAGGCGATCAGCATTGTGTAAACTGGCGCGGCTGACGGTGGTGCCAGCCAATACAACTGGCTCCAACTCTGCTACAGGGGTGACTGCTCCGGTACGGCCCACACTGGCCACAATGGCCCGAATGCGGGTAGGAACCTCCTCTGCCGGGTACTTGAGGGCAATGGCCCAACGGGGAAATTTTTGGGTGAAGCCGGCTTCTTCTTGGAGCTGGAGTTGATTTAGTTTCACCACCACCCCATCGCTGGCATAGGGGAGCTCCCGCCGAGCGGCCCGCCACTGCTCGTAAAACTGGCCCACTTCCTCCAGCCCCCGGCACAGCCGCGACAAGGGGTTGGTCTTGAAGCCAAAGGTTTTCAGCTGTTGCAGGCAGTCCCACTGAGTTTGCGGGGGATCCCCTCCTCCCCATCCCTCCGGCCAATGGAGGGTATAGGCAAAAAAGCTGAGCTTGCGGGCGGCCACAATGCGGCTATCCAACTGACGCAAGGTGCCGGCAGCACAGTTGCGCGGATTGGCAAAGGGAGGATCCCCGGCCGAGCGGCGCTCCGCGTTGATCCGCTCAAACTCAGCGATAGAAAGATAGGCTTCGCCGCGGACCTCCACAAGCGGCGGTGGATCTGGAATGGCCAAGCGCAAAGGAATTGAGCGAATGGTGCGCACGTTTTGGGTAATGTCTTCGCCGCTCCGACCATCGCCACGGGTAGCGCCCCGTTGCAACACCCCATCCACATAGGTGAGAGCCAAAGCGGAGCCATCGATTTTCAGTTCACAAACGTAATCTAGCTCCCCCTGCACGGACTCGGTCCTGCCGGCGCGATGATCCTCCAGATCGTGCGGAGCAGGATCAGGACTACGCCCCAAAACCCGAAGTAAACGCTCCTGCCATTGCCGCAGCTCTTCCAGGTTAAAAGCATTTTCTAGGCTGTAAAGAGGGATCCGATGGAGAACCGTTGGGAATTGGCTGGCCGGTTTTTCCCCCACCCGCTGAGTCGGGCTGTCAGAGGTAATGAGATGGGGATAGGCCCTCTCCAGTTCCTGCAGTTCTCGGTACAGACGGTCGTAGACGCTGTCTTCCATAATCGGAGCGTCGTAGACGTAGTAGGCAATGCTGGCCTTTTGCAGCAGGACCCGCAACTCTCGCGCCCGTTGTTCTGCCGCCTCTTCCCCAGTCATCCTGATCCACTTAAGCCCTCCACTCGTGATGGAACACACCGGGTTTGTCAATCCGCTCAAAGGTATGGGCCCCGAAGAAATCCCGTTGGGCCTGGGTGAGGTTTTGCGGCAAGTTGGCGGTGCGGTAGCTGTCGTAGTAGGCCAAGGAGGCGCTGATGGCCGGAATCGGGATCCCCAAAGAAGTGGCTGTGGCCACCACCCGCCGCCAGGATCCCTGCCGTTCCTGAATTGCCTGCTTAAACTCCTCATCCAACAACAGGTTCACCAGCTCCGGATCCCGTTTATAGGCGGCTTGAATTTCTCCTAGGAAGCGCGCCCGAATGATGCAGCCTCCCTTCCAAATGCGGGGGATCTCGCTGAAGTCATAGATGTAGCCATGGGCAGCAGTCGCTTTTTTCAGCAAAGCCATGCCTTGGGCATAGGAACAAATTTTGGCGCAGTAGAGGGCAGCACGTAGGTCTTGGATAAAGCTGTCGGGCTCCCCTGTAAAGTTGGTACCGGGACCTTTCAGTTGGGTGGAGGCAGCGACCCGTTCCTCCTTAATCGAAGAGAGAATTCGCGCTTGCACAGCCGCTTCGATGGTAGATACGGCCACCCCCAGATCCAGAGCATCTTTGACCGTCCACAAACCGGTACCCTTTTGTCCGGCTTTATCCAAAATCACCTCCACCAGGGGTTTGCCGGTCTCGGGATCCAGAGTTTGCAAGATCTTGGCAGTAATTTCAATCAAAAAGGATTCCAGCTCCGTCTGGTTCCAAGCTTGGAAGATCTCCTGCATCTGGGCTGCTGACAAGCGCAGGCCTGTGCGCATCAGGTCATAGACCTCGGCAATCAACTGCATATCGCCATATTCGATGCCGTTGTGCACCATCTTCACGTAGTGCCCGCCCCCTTTCGGTCCCAGGTAGGTAACACAAGGACCATCCGGCACCTGCGCTGCAATCTTGGTCAGGATAGGTTCTAGCTCCTTGTATGCTTCTAGGCTACAGCCGGGCATCAGGCTAGGACCATTCAAGGCGCCTTCTTCACCGCCACTCACCCCCATGCCGACAAAATGCACCCCTGTTGAAGCCAGCGCTTCGGCACGACGATCCGTATCGGTGTAAAGAGAGTTACCGCCATCGATGATGATGTCCCCGGGATCCAGCAATGGCTTCAGCTCCTCGATCACCGCATCCACCGGTGCCCCCGCTTTGACCATGATTAAGAACTTACGGGGCCGCTCCATCGCCCGTACCAGTTCCGAAAGGCTGTAGGCAGGGGTAATCTGCTTGCCTTGGGCCCGCTCCCGCATAAACTGATCGGTTTTGGAGCCGGTACGGTTGTAGACGGCCACCGGAAAGCCGTTGCGTTCTAGGTTGAGAGCAAGGTTTTCCCCCATCACGGCCAAACCGATGACGGCAAAGCTGGGTTTGCTCATAGTTGCAGGATCCTTTCGGGAGAGCAGCCAATCACCAATGATTCAACCAATCTAAGGGTCGATCCGACTGGAACCCTGAAGGGATCCTGTTTTCTTCACTTTTGGCATGGTCGGTTGGATCCCATAAAAACTGTAGACAAAGGTGCTTTTTACCCCAAGGTCTTCACCCGTTTCAGGGACAACCTAGACTCTCGCGGGTGTCTACTCCCGTGATTGGATGGGATCCCTCAGCCCGCTCACAGAGCTGCTGCTGCGCTACCCGATCCACGTAAGCACCCGTGAAATCTGCCCCTGTGATATCGGCTCCCTGCCAAACGGCCCGGGCCGCAATGGTGCCTGTCAGGTTGGCTTCCCGTAGCTTGGCCCCCGCTAGGTTGGCCAAATCCAGTAAGCTGTTGCTGAGATCCGCCCCGGCCAGATTGGCTTCTGTTAAGTCGGCTTTGGTCAGAGCCGCTCCCGCTAAATTAGCACCGTGCAAATCCACCCTGTGCAAGTTGGCACTGACAAAACTACTGCCCCGCAAATCTTGGCCGGCAAAATCCTGTCCTTGTAAATCGGCATTGCTCAAGTTAAGACGAGTCTGCCCCCAAACCGGTGCTCCACCGAGGTAGAGCAACAGCACTAGCCCTACGCATAGTCTTCTGATTAAGAGAGTCAGTCTTGTGGTTCGGTTCATTTGGGTTCCCTCGGGTGGTACTCCCCATTTTGGGCCCTCTTGTCAAGGGTTGACATTGCCAGAGCCAATTCCCCTCTCTTACTCCTGGTGCAGTAGTCTTGGGCAAGGTACTGGTAAAGGTACTGAGAACCTGCTCGCTACAGCCTATGCAGCCCCTCGATGAACCGCTACGCCGACGCATGCAAGCTCTGGGGATTCCTTCTTGGCAAGCCTTGCACCGGCAATCGGGTGTCAGTCGGCGGGCCATTGCCCATCTGCGCCGGGGGGAGTGGGGATCCCTGCGGTTGAAACACCTGCAACAGCTGGCGTTAGCCTTAAATTGGGATGTGCCATCTCTGCTCAATCTCATCCAGTTGGGCAACCAAGCCCCCCATCAACCTGATCCCTCAACCGATTCCTCCACTTCCCCGGATACAACCTTCTCACTGCTGCAACCTTTGCTGACCAGCTACCCCACCATTTGCCAAATGGCTCAGCGCAAACCGGATTGGCCCGCCCAGAATGTTACTGCTCTGTTTCGCTCCCTTGATGCTCTGCTGCGGCACTGGGGCTATGAAGCCATCGGTAGCCCGCTGGAATCGGTGCCCTTTCAGCCGCAATTGCATCAGCCGGATCAACCGGATATTCAACCGGGGGATCCCGTCTACGTTCGCTTCGTGGGTTACCGGCAGGGGGAGCGCATTCTCTGCCCTGCCAAAGTTAGCCGTTCTCTACCAGGAGGGTTGAGCTAATGGCTTCTCCCCCAAAACCTGCCCTTTCCACTACCTTGGCTGTTGATTTTGGTACCAGTAACACGGTTGTCTGCTACTGGGATCCCCTTCAGGAAAGCGCCCGTACCCTGACCTTACCCGGCCTCTCCCGCCAGGAGCAGGGTCACACTGTTATTCCCAGCTTGGTGTTTGTCAAAGGCGCCGGCCACCTGTTGGTGGGAGAAAATGTGCGCTCAGGCCGTTGGGGAGCTGTGGATCCGCAGCGGCTGTTTCAGGGCTTCAAACGGGAGTTGGTAGCGGATTTTGTGCCTCCGCCGCGCCTGCTGGATGGCCAGCGCTACGATGCTGAGACCGTAGCCGAAGCCTTTTTGCAAGCGGTGATGGCAGCGGTGCAGAAAGAGAACCTACAGCCGGAACGGCTGGTGTTGACAGCTCCTGTTGGCTCCTTTGAGCGCTACCTGAGCTGGATCCGCAGCGTGGCCAGCAGCCAGGGTTGGGATCCGGTTCAAATTGTTGATGAAGCTACTGCTGCTGCTTTGGGCTATGCCGTGACTCAGCCAGGGGCCCTGGTTTTGGTGGTGGATTTTGGTGGCGGCACCCTGGATCTGAGTTTGGTGCGGACCCAGCCACCGCAAGCAGGCAGTCCCAGCCTAAAAGCAGAGGTGATTGCCAAGTCAGATGCCTATGTGGGGGGTCTGGATATCGATACCTGGATAGCCGAGTACCTGTTGGAACAACTGGGTCTTAGCCGTGCTCAAGTTGGATCCCTAGGTTGGCTGAACCTCTTGGAGGCAGCCGAACAGCTCAAGATCACCCTCTCTAGCCAAAGCGAAGCCCTAGGCAGTTGGTTTGACGATGAGACCCTCACCGCCTATGAGCTGCAGCTGGATCGACCGACGCTGGAGGAGATTCTCGACAACCACCAGATGCTGGATCAGATCCGCTATTGTCTGGACGAGGTGCTCCTCACGGCCCAAGCTAAGGGAGTGAGCAAAAACCAAATTGAGCAGGTGCTCCTGGTGGGAGGCAGCTCCCAGTTGTTGGCGGTGCAGGATCTGATTCGCTCCTACTTTGGCAAAAAGCGGGTCCGCTGTGAACATCCTTTCGATGCAGTGGCTCTAGGTGCTTTACAATTGGGCCGCCAGGTGAAGCTAGAGGATCACTTGCACCACAGCTACGCCATTCGCCTTTGGGATCCCCTGCAAAAAAGCTACAGCTACTACCCTCTGTTTGAGCGGGGTACTCCCTATCCTTGTCAACGAGCGGAGCCTTTGATTTTGCAGGTAGCCAATGACGGTCAGGCAGAAATTCGCCTGGATGTAGGGGAAGTGGCCCAGGTGGCCCAGTCTGAGGTGGTGTATGACGAGCTAGGACGCATGAGCAGCCGTCAACTGACCCGACAGACTGATTTTCGCCCTCTTGCCAAAGCTGCAGAGCCTGGAGCCGCGCCGGAGCCCATTTGTTTGGCCCGCTTGCACCCTCCCGGTCGGGTTGGTGAAGATCGCATCCGCATTGACTTTGCTGTGGATGGATCCCGGCGCCTGCTGGCAACTGTGATTGACTTACAAACCCAAGAGTGCCTAGCCAAGGCCCAGCCCGTTGCCACCTTGAGTTAAAGCAGTCTAGCTTAAGAGGCGCTCTCGGCTTTATGCTTAGGGCCTTGTGGAATACCGCCTTTTCCATCGGCAAAGATGGAATTGCTATCGCTGCCTTCTCCGGACACTACCGGTATGGTGTCGCGTCCATAAAAGGACTGGCCTAGCCCCTACCCATTTTGTTGCCACCCCGTGCTCTCTCACCCTTCTGCTCATCCTCCCCTAGACTTTATCCCACCCAGCTACAGTCTTTGGGTGCTGCAGCTGGTGCACGGGATCCTACCCTTGTTGCTGCGGCTGCGGCTGTGGCGATGGTTGCCTGCCGGCATTACCCAGGTGGAAGCTACAGGCGCAGAGACCCTAGCAGAGCTATACCGGCAATTTCAACAGGGCCAGATGCGGTTGATCCTGGCCTTCCGGCATGTGGAGGTGGATGATCCCCTGGCAGGCTTGTATCTGCTTTCCCGGCTGGTCCCGCAAGCCGCCCGCCGGCAAGGGATCCCTCTGCAACTGCCCCTGCACGCTCACTTCCTCTACGACCGCGGTATGCCCCTTTGGGGTGGCCGCTGGCTGGGGTGGCTACTGGCTCATCTAGGTGGGATCCCCGTCCATCGGGGGCGACAGGTGGATCGGCAGGCTTTGGGTATGGCCCGACGCTTGCTTAGGGATGGCCAATTCCCTTTTGCCGTTGCCCCGGAAGGGGCCACCAATGGCCACAGCGAGCGGGTCAACCCCCTAGCACCCGGAACAGCCCAACTGTGTTTTTGGTGTGTCGAGGATCTGGCCAAAGCGGGCCGCTCCGAAGCAGTGGTCATTGTGCCCATCGGTATCCAGTACTCTTACGCCGAGCCTTCATGGCCGAGCTTGGAGCGCCTGCTGCAGCGTCTGGAGAAGGTGAGTGGCTTAACCGATTCGCCGCTGACAGGGGATTCCCTTGCCTCTAGGGATGCCAATCCCAACCGCAACAGCCGCTACGCCCAACGCCTCTGTCGCCTTGGCCATCAGGTCTTAGCAGAAATGGAGAAGTTTTATAGCCAGCCTCCCCCCTCCGATCCAGGAGCCGGCTTATCCTTCAACACCCGCCTAGAAGCAGTTTTTCAGCAAGCCCTGCAGACGGCAGAGCACCACTTCGGCCTATCTTCCCAAGGCGATTGGAATGTCCGTTGCCGCCGCCTTGAAGAAGCCGCCTGGAGCCAGATCTATCGAGAAGAGCTGCGGCATCCAAAGACCGTTTCCCCTCTCCAACGGGGTTTACTTGACTGGAAAGCCCAACAGGCCGCCCTGTTCATGCAGCCCATGCGCCTGGTGGAAAGTTGCGTAGCTGTGCGGGAAGAATACCTCCTGGAAAAACCTTCCTTTGAGCGCCTAGCGGAAACTGCCCTGATCCTCTTTGATGTGCTGGCGCGCCTCCAGGGAGAAGCCTACCCGGCCCGGCCCCGCCTAGGTTGGCGTCGCGTTCACCTGACCATTGGGGATCCCATCTCGGTAACTGAGCGCTGGGTCAACCCTCAAAAAGGGCGGCAAGAAGCCAGGCAGGCCGTAGCTCAGCTAACCCAAGATCTGCAGCTGGCCCTAGAAAGCATGATCCGGTGAAGATTCACTCCTTTCGGGTAAGTTCCTGCCAGGCGGCCTTCCACGCCGCTTGCATCCGCTCAGCTGCCCTACTTAGCCGTTGCTGCCAGCGCTCCCAACCCTGTTGCAAAAACTCCGCTGCCTCACTCAACGCATGGTGATCAGCCCGGCCTGCTCCTGCCAGCTCATCCCGCAGCTGCTGAATCTTAACCCGCACCACCTCCGGCGGATCCTGGGGAGTCACCAAGCTTTTCAACCGTTCCCCCATCCGCTGCACCAGTTGCCTTACCTGTTGCGACTTCTCGCTCAAAAATCCCTTCAACCCCTCTGATTCTGACTTGAGCCGTTGGGGAGCATCCTCCTTAATCACCACCGCCTCCAGATCAATGGTTTCTACGTCCTCCGGAAAAAGTACGGCTCTACCCCCCCATGGCTCGGCAATGCTCCCCCCCACAACGTAGGCAGCAATGTCACCCGTTTCCCAGTCAAACAGAAAATCCTCAATCCAACCCACCGGCTGCCCCCCCAGCCGCACCGCCCGCTTGTAGAGAGAACTCAGCGGGATCCCAGGTGTTGCCAAGACATTGGCGTAGGTGAGCAGCGCATCCGGGCCAATCACCGATACCTGCTCCAGAGGGGTATAACCCTGATTGCTGGTAAAGTAACTAACCTTTCCCTGAGAATCTACCCAGACCTCTTCAACACGGCCCAGGCTCGTAGCGGTCGTGCCATCCAAAGCCATCAGGCCGATCACCCGACTGCGGCGAATCACATGCTCCATAACTTATCCTCTTGGTTGTCTTGATGGGTTTGACCTACTCCCTGCTTTAGTCGGCAAGCTTTCCGCACAGCGGTAGGACGGAGCTCTACGGTGTTTTGGGCTAAAAACCCCGGTAAGCACGCAACTGAGCTTTGAGCCGGGCAATCTCCTGGGCCATATCCAACACCATAGCCGCCCCTGCCCAGTTTAGGCCCAAGTCCTGGTGCAACCGTTGCATCTGCATCAACCGCCGCAGCTGCTGTGGAGCCAGACATTGGCTTTCTAGCTCGATAAATCCCTGAGCCACCAGCCATTCCAGCAAATGAGGGGGGAGATGGGCGGCTTCGGTTACTTGCTCCAGGGTGTAAAGCCGCTCTTCCACCCGTACAATCGCCAAGCTCATAGACGTACCTCCTGCAGTGAACGACGGGGATCCCATTGCCGCTGCTGACGCAGCTTTTCATAGAGTTCCCGCTCTTGTGGAGTCAGAATCTTGGGAGCTACCACCTTGAGGCGCACCCGTAGGTTACTGCGCTCTCCCTTGGGATCCCGCCAGCCTTGGCCCCGTAACCGCAGGATTTGGCCACTATCCACCCCGGCAGGGATCTTGAGCTGAACCTTGCCGGTGGGAGTTGGGATCTCAACCGTGGCCCCCAAGGCCGCTTCATCCGGGGTAATCGGGATCTCACAGAGGAGATCTTCCCCTTCAAACTGGAAGAAGGGATGAGGGGGAAGCTCGATATTCAGGTAGAGGTCCCCCCGTTGTTGACCACCAAAAGGACTGAGTTGCCCCTTTCCCTTCACTCGAATGCGGCTGCCCGGCTTAGCCCCGGGAGGGATACGAATGGTGAGGGTTTCACCATTAACATTCAACCGCTTTTGGCACCCCTCAAAGGCCTCTGCCCAGGTGAGCAGCAAACTGGCTTCCACATCCTGCCCAGGAAAATCCATGGTTCGGAAGCCCCCGAAACCGGCAGGGCGAGGTCCCATGCGTCCGAGCAGCTCGTTGATAAAGTCGTCAAAGCTGCTGTAGCGGCCAAAGCCCTCGTAAACCCCCTCATAACCCGTGCCGGCCCGCGCACCCGCTTGCTGCCAGTACTGACCAAATTGGTCGTAGCGACGCCGCTTTTCCGGGTCGGAGAGCACCTCATGGGCCTCATTGATGGCCTTGAACCGCTCTTCCGCCTCTCGATCCCCGGGGTTGACATCCGGGTGATACTTACGGGCCAACTTGCGATAGGCCCGCTTGATCTCCTCAGGACTGGCATCCTTGCTTACCCCTAGGATTTGGTAGTAATCCTTAAAGTCATTGGCAGCCATCGGTAGCCTCCTGATCGAGTCTGAAAGTGGGAGGAGCCAAATCAGGAATTAGGATTTTCGCTTAGAAAAGATCCCTTTGTCATCCCGCTCAAAAAATTGCTTCACCTTTGCCCATGCCTTCAGCAAAGCATGGGTGCGATCCTCCGACTCCTGTCGACTTTGATTGTAGGCTTCCGCAAAGGTTCGCTGAGCCTCCTCAGATAAATCAGAGCGAATATCGGGGGAGAGGGTCTCCGGGGTCAGGTCCCCCTCCGGCTCGCTAGGCAGATTCAAATCCGCAATAGACAGTTCTTCCCCACCAGCACTCTGCAGCAGCAGGTAAATCTCACCGGATTTTTCCTCCGGTACCTGCACCACTAATAAAAACTCACCCGCCTGCACCCGGGTTTGATAAATGGCTGCTTTATCCTGCGGCATTCCTAGCGAGATAAGAGCAGATCCCAAACCGGCTCCCAGAGCTCCGTAGAGTGCCCCCCCAGTTGCCCCCAACAGCGCTGCTCCTAGGGGTCCTGCCGCCACCACCGCTCCCAAAAAGGGGATAAACAAAACTCCTACCCCTGTCAGCGCTCCTAGCAAAGAGCCAAACAAAGAGCCATAAATAGCACCACTAGTAAGGCCATCGAGAATGACCTCCTTGCGGGTGATAAATCCCGTAATTTTGGCCTCTGTTTGGAAGTTGCGCCCAATAATGGAAATACGGTCATTGGGAACCCCTCGATTTAGCAGCCGTTGGATACAATCTTGTAGCTTTCTCTCTTCTTTGAAAGCAGCAGATACGCATTTCTGGGGTGGATTTTCAAAAGCACTCATTATCGTCCTCCAAAGTGTATAGCTTGGCTTGATCTTGGGTTCATCTTGGGTTCCCTTGTAACCTAGACTACATAAAGACTTTATTACCTGTCTTCTGGAAGGTGAAGGTCTCCAAAAGGATTATCTCGACTAACTGTTGGTATGCTCACTCCATTGTGAGATGTCTTGACCACACTGCGACCCTACTAGAACTCACTTTTACTGGGAACTGTGTAGGGGCAGGACGAATCAAAAAACAACCCAAGCATTTTCCTGCCTCTACAATAATGATCTGACAAGAACCATACAAGAGTTGTGAATTGAAGAAATTATGAAAAGCAAGGGAGGGTTTTCCCACTCTCCCATCGGTGTCAATAGCCCAGAATCTATCTTTGGAGATCCAAAATGACTTGAAGTATCACCCGACTGACCCTGAACAATGGATACTGTGGGATAGCCTTGTTTTTTCCAGATTCTAGTTTCAGGGTACATAAACCATCAGGAGAGATTTCCTACTTGTAGCCAAGGGTAGATCAGTTGAAGGTGGGGCTTGCTGTGTCAGTTCCAACTACTGCAACAGTTGCCGTAAGCGCTCAAGAGCCCGTTGGTTCTCCTCTGGGGTGCCCACCGTCAGGCGGATCCCACCTCCGGTAGCACGTACACAGGTACCCAATGCTTGCCATTCCTGCTGTAAACGGTGCGGATCCCACCCTTCTACCTGGAAGTAAAGGAAATTGGCTTGGCTAGGCCATACTCGTACCCCTGGCAACTGCTGCAGAGCGTTGTAAAGGGTTTCTCGCTCCTGGCGCAGCAGGGGTAAGTCCGCCAAAAACTCCTCCGCATGTTCCAAAGCAATCTGAACCGCCCATTGGGAAAAGGCAGTGAGATTGTAGGGCAGGCGGATGGATTCCAAAACCTGGATCAACTGGGGGTGACCCATGGCATAGCCAACCCGATGGGCAGCCAGGCGAAAGGCCTTGGAAAAGGTGCGCAACACTACCCAGTTGGGATGATCCGCCAACTTCGGCAGGGCAGTGTGCCGGCTGAACTCAAAATAAGCTTCGTCTAGGACCACCAAAATCTCGGGGGGAAGTGTTTCCACCCAAGCCCACTCGCTTGTATTGAGGCTATTGCCGGTAGGGGAGTTGGGATTCACCAAACACACCACCCGAATCCGGTGCTCCGCTAGCGCTTGCTGACAACCCTCCAGGTTGAGGGCAAAAGACTCTGGATCCCGCTTGATACGCACCACGGGGATCCCCAAACTCTGGGCCAGAATCGCATACATGGAGAAGGTGGGTTCCGGCACCAAAATGCTGCCCCGCCCGCCCAAACAGGTGGCGATCAACAGGGAGCGAATCAACTCATCCGACCCATTGCCAACACTGATCTGACTGGGATCCGCGCCGGCATAGGCAGCAATCGCTTGTTTAAGGCCGTGGTGGTTGGCATCAGGATAGCGGTTGCTAGGGATCCCTTTCTCCCAGAGCAAGGAAAGCTTCTGCTTAAACCCTGTGGGCCAATCCCAGGGAAACTCATTGGCATCCAACTTGTCAGCAGCCACAGGCAACACAGCATCATAGGGCTTGAGATCCAGCAGATCCGATCGCAAATACTGCAAGGCACGCATCTCCCTAGCCAAGCAAAGTACCTATGATAACAGTGCCAACCCCGTCACCAGAGGTTTTGTTACAGACCCCTGGCAGAACCCAGTGAGCCGTCAAGATTGACAACAATCCTCCCCATGGCCATCGGTTGCTTAACCACTCTACTCCAGGCGCTCTTCTGTCTGCTCCAGCATCGTCTCCTGAAGGTGGGCTTCCTGCTGTCGGTGTTTGGCCAAACCTTCCCGTGCCTGTTCTGCCACTTCACCGTGCTGAACCCCCTGTTCGAGTTCCACCTGCTTGCGGATGCGCATGGTTTCTTCTCAATGCTCGCTGTGCTGGCGTTCTTTAGCCGCCCGTTATTTTTCATCAATAACATCCATTAATATCCATTAATATCCATAGCCCCAAACTAACCTTAACCAAATGAACTGGATTAACAGTATGGACAGGATCCTGCCCCTATCTTTACCACACCCCGTAACACAGAGGCACACAACAGAACTCCACCTTAGCTTAGTAATATAGACTACATGAATAAGGTTTAGATTTTTTCTTGTTCCCGGAGACTAAGGCATGCTATGGTCAGCTCTGTCAAGAAGTTTTTGGGCTTCCGAATCACGGACTCAAAGTTACCGGTTTGAAAAGTCCTTTCTGAATACGCATGGGGGTAAGCCATGAGCATCGAAAATCGCATTGAAGCTGCTGCTAAAAACATTGAGGGCAAAATTCAAGAGGCAGTCGGAGAATTGATCGGGGATGAGAAACAGAAACTAGAAGGCAAAGCCAAGCAGGCGGAAGCCTCGGCCCAGCACGCCAAAGAAGATGTCAAAGATGCTGTCAAAGAGGGTATTGACAACTTACTGGGTTAAGCAGTTATAGCAATCTAGCCTGGTTGGCTAGACTGGTTGGCCAAAATCCATCTGTTACCGTCTATTTATTACTGCCGGACTATTGCTACCGGAAAGAGCGGTTAGGCGAAGCTGATTCTTGTGCTTCAACTCACATTTGAGCAGGGATTGCTGGAGTCCGTTGCCTGTGAGGCGTAACTGCCTTTGGTGGAGAGCCTTTGTAGTCTTCACACATTCCTTTTCGGGACAGCTCCAGCGGCTGGATCTTCCCAGATGGGGAGAGGTAGGTTGAGAAAAAAAGTAGTTCGAGGTCGGTTAATTGTGAGGCAGGATGTATCTTTGGGCCTTGCTCCGGAGGTGAGTGTGCTCAGCCCTCTGCTACACTCCTGAGCAGGGCTAGTTTTATCATCTCCACCAGATCCAAGGTACTACCGCAGCAGCTGATGTTGCTATCGGGTTGCAGGTTAGCAGACTGCGGGTACTTTCTCTGTGAACAGTTGGGATCTCAAGGGTTAACTACCCCTTGGCAGAAGCCTAGCAACTGTTGGAATAACTTGATTCTATGTAGGGATTCTATGTAGGGCAAATCCTAGTGGGGAAATCTGGAAAGCTTAGCCTGAGGAGCAGGATTTTCTTGCTGTTATTCACCTAGGAGTATGTCCATGGATCCCTGTGCTGATGTTGTCGAGATTGGCAGTGCCTCTCAAGAGTTAGAGTTTCTCTACACCCGTGATATCGAATTTCGCCAGGAAACCCTTTACTTTTTGGTGGTAGATCGGTTTTTTGATGGGGATCCCGATAACAGCGAAGGTCCTAACCCGGAGCTTTACGATCCCACAGGTCAAGATTGGGGTAAATACTGGGGGGGAGATTTACAAGGGGTAATCGAGAAGCTGGACTATTTGCAGCAGATGGGTGTTACAGCCATCTGGGTTACCCCTTTGTTTGAACAGGTGGAGCGCCTGTTCGTTGAGAGTGCCGCCATGCACGGCTACTGGACCAAAGACTTTAAACGGCTCAATCCCCGCTACATCGGCAAAGGGGAGGATCCCTCCCTTAACAATCCACAGCCTACTACCTTTGACCGGCTCATCCAAGAGTTGCACCGCCGCAAGATGAAGCTGGTGCTGGATATCGTTTGCAACCACAGCAGTCCTGATACAGGTGGGGTGAAAGGGCAACTGTTTGATGATGGCCGATTAATTGCCGACTTCAATAATGATGTTAACCATTGGTATCACCACTACGGTGAAGTCACCAACTGGGAAGATGAATGGCAGGTACAAAACTGTGAATTGGCCGGCTTAGCCACCTTCAATGAAAATAATCCTGACTATCGCAACTACATTAAGTCTGCCATTAAACAATGGCTGGATCGGGGTGTAGATGCTCTGCGGGTGGATACCGTTAAGCACATGCCCATCTGGTTCTGGCAGGAATTCAATGCTGATATTCAGACCCACAAGCCGGATGTGTTCATTTTTGGAGAATGGATCTACAGTGGTCCAGATGTAGAAGCATCGGTACAATTTGCCAACTGCTCCGGCATGACCATTTTAGATTTTGGTCTCTGTGTAGCCATCCGAGCGGCCTTGGGACAGGGGGCAGAGGGCGGATTTCACCTCATCGACGACATCATTGCCAAGGATTATCGCTACAACAGCGCCACGGAGCTAATCACCTTTATCGACAACCACGATATGTGTCGGTTCCAAACCTTGAATCCGGATCCGGAGATGCTGCGGGTGGCCGTCGCGATCATCTTTACCAGCCGCGGCATCCCCTGTCTCTACTACGGCACCGAGCAATACCTGCACAACGACACCGATGGTGGTAATGATCCCTATAACCGCCCGATGATGGAACGCTGGGATCCGGAGTCTCCTCTTTATCAAGACATTCGCCGCTTGTCGGGGCTACGTCGTCTTAACCCTGCTGTATCGCTGGGGAGCCAGTGGCGCAAGTACCTGACGCCGGATGTCTGGTGTTATAGCCGCCGCTACCGAGATAGCCGCTGCTTTGTGGCCCTCAACCGAGGGGAAGCCACCCATCTGGAGCAGGTGGATACCGACTTTCCCGACGGGGAGCACACCTGTATCCTGACCCGGCAAAAGATCACCGTTAAAGAGGGAGCCATTCGTGGCCTGGAGTTGCCCACCCGCGGCGTCATTGTCCTCAGCCATGTGGGAGAACGAGTCAAAGGACAGGTGATTGTGCGGGCACAGCTCAATGGCGTCAACACCCAACCGGGGGAGTGGATCGTCGTCATCGGGGACTGCCCCGAATTGGGCAACTGGGATATTGCCAAGGGGTACCCCCTGGAATACATCAACGCCAACACTTGGTTTGGCGAGATCCCCTTCAACGAGAGCGCCGGCAAGGCCATTGCCTACAAGTATGCTTTGCTACGGGAAGGGCGCTCCCCAATTCGAGAAAATGTGGTGGCCCGCCGTTGGTTACTGGCCCCAGAAGGTATCGTCAAGTGGCGGGATCAATGGGCAAGCTAACTCTGAGATAACCGTTTCACCTCCACTCCAGATAGCAAGCGGTGGGCTTCTTGTAACAAAGCAGGGATCCGCTCTCGGTGCGGGCTATGAATGAGGCAGGCCTGCAGAGCCTGCGGATCCACTTTGTCCGCTCGTTGTCCCGGTAGCCAGCTGCCGGCATTGCCCAATAGGTTGTAGCGGCCTCTGGCATAGTCCAGCAGGTCATAGGCCAAGACCAGGTTACGCAGCAGCAAAATAAAGGGGATATTCACCTGGCCGGGGGTTTGATCGTAGCGGGGTAGGCCCAGATGCCAGGTTTTGGCGTAGTATTCCCCCACCTGCTCAATTAGGGCTTGCTCAAGCCGGGCCAGGATGGGTGGTAACAGTTCATCTGCCCGGTCAAGTAGCTGCACCGCCCGCAGATGTTCGTCAAAATCACTGGGTCGAGCTGCCCCAATACTGAGGGTATGCACCTGGGGGTGGGATAGACAAAACAGGTCATTGAATACCATCGGACTGAGGGGCTGACACAGCCACACCAGCTTGGCAGGCGGGTCATAGAGCTTCCCGCCTTTGTCGGAAGGGCTGATGATAAATACCCCCATATCCTGCCGGTGAGCTGCCTCAATGGCCGGCCAGTTGGTCTGGTTGATAAAGTACCAGTGCAGGTTGACGTAGTCAAATGCTCCCGACTCAATTGCCTTGATGATCACTTCCGTTGGCCCGTGGGTGGAGAACCCCACAAAGCGCACCCGCCCTTGCCGCACCAGTTGCTGACAGACCTCTAGGCATCCCCCCAGGCTGTAGTCTAAATCCTCCCAGGTGTTTAGGCCATGAATGGCCAGCAGATCCACGTATTCCAGGTTGAGGTAGGCCAGCGATTGCTCGAACTTGGCCAGAAAGTGCTTGGGATCCCGGCTGGGGCCAATCTTGGTTTGAACAATGATCTCTTGGCGGGGGAGCTGGGGCAAAATACGGCCCAGCTGCATCTCAGAAGTACCATAGCCACGGGCGGTCTCGATGTGGTTAATGCCCACCTCCAAAGCTCGTCGAATGATGGCTTCCAGGTTTCGCTGTCCTTCCTCTGGGATCTCCGACCAGGGGGTATCCTGCCACTTGTGCTGATAGCGCATACCGCCACAACTGAGCACAGGCATAGCCAACTCGGTGCGCCCAAATCTGCGATACTGCATCCTTCTTCACCCTGGACTCGGCCCATTCTGACTAGCCTCATTCTAGAGTGAGCCTCAAGAATAGACGACTCCAGTCAAGTCCTGTGCAAGCCGTGAGCTAGAGTGGTCTGAAGAGTACGGGGCTGACGGGGCTCGAACCCGCAACTTCCGCCGTGACAGGGCGGTGCTCTAACCAATTGAACTACAGCCCCAGTAGTTGCAGATATCCATTATGCAGTCTAGCGAGGATCATTGTCAATCATGGTGGTGAGTTTAACAGCACAGGCGGCAGCTCTTGTGGATTCGGGGCCTCGAAACGGGATCCCAACCGCGGCAATGGAGCGGGTAGTGGATGTTCTCACGGCAGTAGCCCAACACCTGGATCATTTGCAGTACACAACCTTGCGCTACCCCGATGGCGGTTGGTTAACAGTACGGGTGGTGGAAAAACCCGCTCAGCAAGGATCTGAACCGGTTACGCACCTATGGATCCCGGCTTTTGGCCATCTTGAAGATGCCCAGACTACACTGGCGGAACTGCACAATCAAGCCCCGGATCTGGAGGCAGCCCCCTTTGGAGTTCTGGAGCTGTTGTTTTTGGGCTTGGGGCTCTCCCGTGCTGATGGGATCGTTTTTTATGACCAAGCGGGGGATCGGCAGCAGGGTAAAACCGTAGCTTGTCAACCGTTGGCAGAGCAGGTTAATCAAGCCATCCAAGGCTCTGCACCTCCCCCCAACTCTGTGGCCTGAACCAATAAGTACCAATAAGTCGCCTGGGAGGGTTGGAACCTTAACTCAGCAAGGCTCCTTGACGCCGGGCAAACTCCCGCAGCTTCTCATCCATCTTTGCCCCACGCAGGTCGGCCTTGCGAAAATTGGTGAAACGCTTACTTTCTTCGATGGTGTTTTGGGCCAAGCTGACTCGTCCTGCCATGGACCAGAGCACCGAACCGGCCGCCACAAAGGCAATTAGGGCTGCTCCCAACGCGTAGAGCAAATTGCCTGTGGTGAGACGGATAAGCAAGAAGGCCAGCACCCCGGAGCCCAGTAGCCCCCCAAAGCCGGCCAGGATTCCCCCCAGGGTTTTGGCATGCCCGAATAACCGGCGTAGGATTTGTAACCACCTGGGTTGAGGAGTATTGAAGCGGATCCCGCGCAGATCGGCCCGCTGCAGGTTGGCCCCTGAAAAATCCGCCCCCCGCAGATCGGCTCCCCGCAGGTTCTGGCCGGCCAAGTTTTGGTTGGCAAAGCACTGCCCGCGTAAATCTGCCCCGACCAGCGACTGATTTCGGGGTGGCGTGGCCGGCTTAACCCGTCCAAAGCCTGTTGTAGTGACACTGACGCGACCTTGGGTAAACCCAGTGCTGCCGCTCAACCCCGCAGGGTTGCTTGCCAAAGGGATCCCGCCAGCAGTGGGGCCTGGGATCGGTATGGGCTGAGAAAATCCATCTGAACGCCGTTTGGCCCAGTGGTTGGAGATTAAAGATGAGCTGGAACTAACCGAGGGATTGGGTAAGATAATTGGCTGAGAAACCGAGCCTTTGAGCTCTTCCGAGGACATTTCTTGGAGTGCTCGCAGCACGTCCGTTGCCGTAGCAAAGCGCTGGCTTACTGTCGGCTGCAACATGCGGGTCAAAATGGCATCAAACTCTGGGCTTAGCTGTAACCGGTCTGACCAATCCCACTGCCCCGTCTCGTGGTTATAAAACTTGGCCGGCGACTCCAGAGTCATCAAGTTAATACAAGTGGCTGCCAAGGCGTAAAGATCGCTAGAGGGACCAACTGCCTGCCCCTGCACCTGCTCCGGGGGAGAAAAGCCCAGAGAACGAATCGCGGTTGCTTCAATCCTTTGCTCTCGCCCTGGGCCTAGCTCCTTTACGGCGCCAAAATCAATCAGCACCAGCCGCTGATCGTCCTTACGGCGGATCAGGTTGGCAGGCTTGATATCGCGGTGCACCGTGTTGTGGCTGTGCACATAGCTGAGGATCAGCAGCACCTCCTGCATCACCTGCCGGGCTTGCTCTTCCGAGAAAGGCCCATTGCGGTGCATCTCTTGGGAGAGAGTCACGCCCTGAATGAACTCCTGCACCAGATAAAATTTGCCGCCTTCTTCAAAGTGGGCATACAAAGTTGGGATTTGGGAATGTTGTCCAAGCCGCTCCAAGACCTGGGCTTCACGGTTAAACAGTTCTTCGGCCAGTTTGGCAATTTGGGGCGAATCTTCCACCGGGCGTAGCTGCTTGATCACCCGCCAAGGCTTGGAGGGCATATCTTGGTCGCGTGCCAGGAAGGTAGAGCCAAAGCCCCCTTGGCCAATCCGTTTGAAAGCCCGATAGCGATTGCGCACCAACAAAGGACTCCCGCAAGCTGCACAGGTAGAAGCCTCCGGTGGATTTTCCGGTTGCGGGCAAGCAGGATTGAGGCAGTAGCAGTTGGGCATACCGGTTCAGAGGCAACCGACTGACAATGGGTACAACCGGTGCAAGGTTGGTGAGCAAAGAGGGCAGGCAAGTTGTGAGAGATACATCTAGATTAGATCGGGAGGCAACAAATCTTGCACAACTGCTGCAACATATCTTAGCGTCTGCCCTCTTGGGATAAATCCGACAAATCGCTGAGTTTTAGGGTAGATTGACCTGGAGAAAATGCTGGTTTGGGAGAGAGTGGGTTGTCCAGAGTGTAAAAAACTTAGAATTGATCTAGTCTGCTTCTACCTTTGCCATGTTTTGCTCCCTTTCCGGCACAGAAATTCGTCAAACCTTTCTGGACTTCTATGCCCAACGGGGCCACCAGGTCCTGCCCAGTGCCTCGCTGGTGCCGGAAGATCCAACGGTGCTGTTGACGATTGCCGGGATGTTGCCCTTTAAGCCGATTTTCCTGGGGCAACGGGATCCCGACTACACCCGGGTCACCACTGCCCAGAAATGTGTGCGCACCAACGATATCGAGAATGTCGGGCGGACAGCTCGCCACCACACCTTTTTTGAGATGCTGGGCAACTTTAGTTTTGGGGATTATTTCAAGAAAGAAGCGATTGTCTGGGCTTGGGAGTTGGTGACGCAAGTCTTTGGCCTGCCGCCAGAGCGGCTGGTGGTGAGTGTCTTTCGGGAAGATGAGGAGGCTTTTGCCCTCTGGCGAGAGGAAGTGGGGATCCCAGAACATCGCATTCGACGGATGGGGGAAGCCGACAATTTTTGGGCCTCTGGCCCCACCGGCCCCTGTGGTCCCTGTTCCGAGATCTACTACGATTTCAAGCCGGAACTGGGGGATACCCATATTGATCTGGAGGATGATTCCCGCTTCCTGGAGATTTACAACCTGGTGTTCATGGAGCTGAACCGGGACAGTGGAGGCCACCTCACCCCTCTGGCCAAGCAAAATATCGATACCGGCTTGGGGTTGGAACGGTTGGCCCAGGTGCTGCAGGGGGTGCCCAACAACTACGAGACGGACTTAATTTTCCCCATCATCCAGACGGCAGCCCAGATGGCCCAACTGGACTATTTTCGGGCGACTCCTGAGCAACAGACTTCTCTTAAGGTTATCGGGGATCACACACGGGCAGTGATGCACCTAATTGCCGATGGGGTGATTCCGGCCAATGTGGATCGGGGCTATGTGTTGCGGCGGTTGATCCGGCGGATTGTGCGTCATGGGCGGCTGTTGGGGATTGCGGAGCCTTTCACGACGGCGGTGGTGGAAACTTCGATTCAGCTGGCAGAAGAGACTTATCCACAGGTGCGGGAGCGGGAAACCCTGATCAAAGCAGAGCTGCAACGGGAAGAGGAGCAATTTCTCAAAACCCTGGAGCGGGGGGAACGGTTGCTGTTTGACCTGTTTGCTCAGGTCGAGGCAGCGACAAAAACAAGCCAAGAGCAAGAAAAGACCCCACCCAAACAAATCTCCGGTGCCGATGCCTTCAAGCTCTTTGACACCTATGGTTTTCCCTTAGAACTGACCCAGGAGATTGCGGCAGAACGGGGCTTCACAGTTGATCTGGCAGGATTTGAGCGGGAAATGGAGCAGCAACGGCAACGGGCTAGGGCTGCCCATCAGACCATCGACCTCACTGCTCAGGGATCCCTGGATGAGTTGGCGGATTTCTTGAGCCAAACGGAGTTCTTGGGGTACAGCCAGTCTCTGGCCAGAGGGGTGGTGGAAGCTCTGCTGGTGGAGGGAGAATCCGTACCGCAGGTGGAAGCCGGGCAATCGGTGCAAATTATTTTGGATCGCACCCCCTTCTACGCGGAGTCGGGGGGACAAATTGGCGACCGGGGTTATCTGTCTGGGGATGGGCTGCTGGTGCGCATTGAGGATGTGCAGAAGCAGTCGGATTTGTTCATCCATTTTGGTCGGGTGGAACGGGGCATTCTGCGGGTTGGGGATCCCGTCCAGGCGCAAATTGATCTGGCCTGTCGGCGGCGGGCGCAAGCCCATCACACTGCCACCCATCTGTTGCAAGCAGCCCTGAAAAAGGTAGTGGATCCCTCCATCGGTCAGGCGGGATCCCTAGTGGCCTTTGACCGGTTACGCTTTGATTTCACTCTATCGCGGGCTGTCACGCCTGCCGAGCTGGAGCAAATTGAGAACTTGGTCAATACCTGGATTGCCGAAGCCCATCCGGCCCAGGTCTCGGTGATGCCTTTGGCCGAAGCAAAAGCCAAGGGAGCAGTGGCCATGTTTGGGGAGAAATACGGGGAGCAGGTGCGGGTGATTGATTTTCCGGGGGTATCGATGGAGCTGTGTGGCGGTACCCATGTCCACAACACTGCCGAAATAGGCCTGTTCAAGATTATCTCTGAAACCGGGGTTGCCGCTGGGATCCGTCGGATCGAAGCGGTGGCAGGGCCAGCAGTTTTGGAATATCTCAACGAGCGGGATGGTGTAGTGCGGGAGCTAAGTGCCCAGTTTAAGGTCAAGCCGCAGGAGATCCCAGAACGGGTTGCTGCGTTGCAAGCGGAGTTGAAAACCACCCAAAAGGAGTTGGAGGAAACCCGCGCCAAGCTAGCCTTGCTGCAAGCGGAGCAGCTTTTGCAACAGGCAATTTCCGTCGGTGGGGTAAAAATCCTGGTGGCAGAACTGGGATCCACCGCTGCCGAGGCTCTAAAAACCGCCGCTGAACATGTGCTGCACAAGTTGGGGGAAGGGGCGGTTGTGCTGGGATCCGTGCCGGAGCCGGGTAAGGTGAGCTGGGTAGCGGCCTTTAGCCCCCAGGTGCAGAAGAAAGGTCTGAAGGCCGGCGCCTTCATTGGGGAGATTGCCAAGCTGACCGGTGGAGGGGGAGGGGGGCGGCCCAACCTAGCTCAAGCCGGCGGCAAACAACCGGAGAAGCTGCCAGAAGCGTTGCAGGTGGCTCGAGAACGGTTGCAAATGGCCCTGAGCTAGGGATCCGTTTTTGGGCTGAGCTTTTGTTTCTGTGTCTCTAGAAAGATGGGGATCTCGCCTGTGAACCCTTCTGACCCAACATGCTGAGCGGCAACTTCTTCCTGGGTGGGTTAATTCTGCACCCAAAGCATCGGTCCGTTTCCCATAAGTACCACCGATGAAGCTTGCCATCTTTGCCCCCACCTCCCATGGCCGCCGGTTGGCTATCCAACTGGGATCCCTTCTCATCAGCCAAGCCGGTGTTCCAGAGGGAGTGGCATCGGATCCTATCCTCTACTGGAGCAAAGCCAACCCCAGCGGGGATCCCCTCCCCCAGCCCTGGCAAGCCTATGGGGATGCCGCCCAGGGCCCGGGATCCCTGGCAGAAGCCGTTGCCCGCACTTGGCCGCAGGTGCAGGGGTGTATCTTTATTCTGGCCACCGGCTCTGTGGTGCGGTTAATTGCGCCTTTATTGCAAAACAAATACACCGATCCGGCGGTGGTGGTGGTGGATGAGGCGGGCCGCTGGGTGATCAGCCTGTGCGGCGGGCATGTGGGGGGTGCTGATGCCTTAGCCCGGCAGGTGGCTGCTGCTTTGGGCGCAGAGGCGGTGCTCACCTCGGGATCAGAAAGTTTGGGGATCCCGCCTGTGGATTTGCTGGGGGATCCCTACGGCTGGCGGCGGGGCAAAGGGGAATGGACCCAGGTGGCAGCGGCCCTGAACCGAGGGGAACCTGTGCAGGTGCTGCAAACCTGTGGCACCGATCTCTGGCGGCGGGCCTGGTCTAGCCATCCCCTGCTTTTCACTTCTGCCCCACAGGCGGTGGCCCAAATTCACATCGGTGAGCAGCTCCTTCCCCCCATAGGGCTCCCCACCGTCAGCTGGCATCCGCGGGTGCTGTGGATCGGGGTGGGCTGTGAACGGGGGACAAGCCGTGCTTGGCTAGAGGGATCCCTGCGGCAGCTGCTGCAAGAACAAGGACTGGCCTGGGAAGCAATTGCCGGTTTGGCTAGCTTGGCCCTGAAACAAGACGAAGCAGGACTGCTGGAGCTGGCCCAGGCTTACGATTGGCCCCTGCGCTTTTTTGCCGCCGAAGAGCTGGCCGGGATGCCGGTACCCCATCCCTCCGAAATTGTCCGCCAAGCGGTAGGTACCCCTTCCGTGGCAGAGGCAGCGGCTCTACGGGCAGCAGCTTCTCCCCCCGGGCTGCCCCAAAAACCGGTTCAGGAAACCGCCGCCCCTCCGGCAACCTTGATCTGCCCGAAACGGGTTTTCACCTCCCCAACCGCCGGCGCCTGTACCCTAGCCATTGCCCGTGCCAACCGGGAGTACTCACCCCGCCCTGGACATCTGTGGCTGATTGGAACCGGCCCTGGCGATTTAAGTCAGCTTACCCTTGCGGCGCGTATGGCCCTTACCCAGGCGGAGGTAGTCGTGGGATATCAACTCTATCTGGATTTGATTGAACCGCTGTTGCACCCCGGCCAAATTCGGGATCCCTCCCCCATTACCCAGGAGATCCAACGGGCGGAACAAGCCATCAGCTGGGCGGAGCAAGGGCTGAAGGTGGCTGTCATCTCTTCTGGAGATGCGGGCATTTATGGCATGGCCGGCCTGGTGTTGCAGTGTTTGGCCCAAAGAGGATGGGATGGGATCCAACCCTCCCTGGAAGTGTTACCCGGCATCTCAGCCCTGCAGGCAGCCGCAGCCCAGCTGGGATCCCCCTTGATGCACGACTTCTGCGCTATCTCCCTCTCCGATTTGCTCACCCCTTGGCCGGTGATTGAAAAGCGCCTGCAAGCCGCAGCGGCTGCTGACTTTGTAGTTGCTCTCTACAATCCACGTTCCCGACAACGGCAGGATCCCTTGCTCAGGGCCATTGAGATTTTTTTGCAGGCCCGTTCCCCTCAGACCCCCGTAGCCTTAGCCCGTAACCTGTACCGCCCCGGACAAGCCCTCCATCTCACCACCCTGGCAGAGTTGGATCCGGAACAAGTGGATATGCTGACCCTAGTGCTGATCGGCAACTCCCATACCTTCCGCTACGGCCAAAAGCTGATCACACCAAGGGGCTACCGCTTGGGGGATCCCTGAAAAACAGTTAATAAATCATGATCACCTTTCTCCCGCTCAGCCAGACTGTTTGGTAGAGTAGTACGGCTGTGTGGTAGGGGTTGCAACAGGGGATCGTGGCGGAATGGTAGACGCTACGGACTTAAAATCCGTTGTTCGCAAGAACGTGAGGGTTCGAGTCCCTCCGATCCCATCTTAGGAGCCCATCATCTCCTGGGCTGCCCTCCTTTGGCTGCTTTCAGGCCCGGCATCCAAACGAACACGTGATGCCTAAGGCATACCACCCAATCGCTAGCAACACTGGGCTAAGCTAGTGCTTGCCCGATTGAGGCTTAGCCTGCCGTACCAACCAGTAGCTCACCGAAAGGGCCAAGGTAGCTGCCCCCAGACCAATCAACTCCAGGCCTCCCAACTTCTCAAAATCAAAAATGATGATCTTTCTGGCCACCGCAATTAAGGAGGTGGTGATCACCAGCTCCACCTGGACCACCTGCTTCTGCAGATAGGCCGTGATGTTCTCCAAAATCTCTAAGGCAATCAAGATATTCAAAAAAAGGCCAAAGATCTCAATCAAAGTGGTGGAGAAAAATCCCCTTGGCTCCATCAGCATATCCATCACCAAAAACCGGGCCAGATCCACCACAGCTACCAGGATCAAGCCGACCAGCAAGATCGAGAGCAACTTCGAGAGCAAACTTTCCAGGCGGACAACACCCCGCAAAAAGGGATCCTCCTCCTCCGTTTCGTGGGGATTGTGTAACAACCACTTCAAAAATCGCATTGTTGCCCTCATAGCAGTTGCCTTAGCCCCTGCGCAAGGCTCTCTGCGCAGAGATTCTGACGTTGATATTATCTACCTATTGGCTATTGGTCTATCTGTTATCTGTCTCAGACGGGGGTAGGGATCCCTTGGGGCGATGGTTGCGGCAACGGTCGGAGCAGTATTTTACCTCTGGCCAACAGGCTGCCCATTTTTTGCGCCAGGTGAAAGGCCTGCCGCAGGTGAGGCAAATTTTGCTGGGCAAGTCCGATTTTTTCCGTTGGCGTGGCATGGTGTTTTTACAAAACAAAGGGCGATTCTGTAGTTAGCTTAAGTTAGCTTAACGAGCTTAAGGATTCTGCCTCAGGGGTGACCGCTACCACCACCGATAAGTTTGGCCTGTGCTCCACCTTAGCAAAAGCTAAATGTTAATCAGCTACGTATGCAGATACGTATGGCCGTTGTGCACAGGCACGCCCTCCCCTCCGCTTCTACATCCCGGATCCCCTGGAGGATGAGTTCTTGGCTGAGTTGCCTTGGCTCCGCCTCGGGATCCCCTTGTCTGAGACAGGCAATCCTCGTTATCCTAGTAAAGTTGAAAAATCTGGGGAAACAAGTGAACTGTGGCTAAAAAGAGCATGATCGAGCGGGAGAAAAAGCGTCAACGCTTGGTTGAGAAGTATCGGGAGAAGCGCCAACAACTGAAAGCAGCAATGGCCAATCCTGAAATCGACCAAGCCACGCGCATGGAACTGCATGCCCAGCTGCAAAAGCTCCCTCGCGCCAGTTCTCCTACCCGCCTACGCAATCGCTGCTGGCAAACGGGCCGTCCCCGCGGTTATTTCCGAGACTTTGGCCTCTCTCGCAACAGCCTGCGGGAAATGGCTCACAGGGGATTGCTGCCCGGCGTGGTGAAGTCTAGCTGGTAAGTTCCAGTAACAACAATTCACTCGGTTATTCATTCACTGTCGAGGGATCCCAGGTGGGTCTACAGCCTTTTCAAGTTTGTGATCAGGATCTCTCTGCCGAGGTACTGGAGGCACTGGCCGGTGAGGCCCACTTGGCAGTGGATACTGAGACGATGGGTTTAATCCCGCAACGGGACAGACTGTGTCTGGTGCAAATTGCCAATCCTGCCGGGGAAGTGGTGCTGCTGCGCCTAAGTCGCGGGGTAAGGCAGACTCCTCGCTTGGCCCAATTGATGACGGATCCCGGTATCGAAAAGGTATTCCACTACGCCCGCTTCGATCTAGGGATGCTGCTGTATCACCTCGGGATTCGGGTCTGGCCGGTTTTTTGTACCAAGATTGCCAGCAAACTGGCACGCACCTATACCAACAAGCACGGCCTCAAGGATCTGGTGAGCGAGCTGTGTGGGGTGGAGCTGAACAAAGCAGCCCAAAGCTCAGATTGGGGAGCCGTTCAGGATTTGTCTGCTGAGCAGCTGGAATATGCCGCCAATGATGTCCGGTATTTGCTCCCAGCCCGTGACAAGCTAGCCCAAATGCTGCAACGGGAAGAACGTTGGGAGCTAGCACGGCGTTGCTTTCAGCACTTACCCACACTGGTGGAGCTGGACTTGATGGGTTTTAGCAATGTCTTTGAGCATCAGTAGCTCCACCCCAAAGCACCTTTTGACCCGGTGCGCGGCAAGCCCGGCCCTACCGCTGCGCGGGAGCAAGCTAACAGGGCGGGGAGGATGTCAATTCCACCGCTTTGGCTGGCTCGCGTCATCTCTTATTCTCGGCCGTAAAAAAACTCAAGCAGCTGGGGAAAAGCTCTTGGCTACATCAGTGGTTCTGGAATGGAGGGGATCCCTCATTCCCGCTGGTCTGGTTGAGATAGCCAAGGGGATCCCATCCGAAATTGGTAGTGCAACACCTGTGGTGGCTGCAGAAAGTAGGGGCCAATCAAAGCCCGCCAGCGGACAAAGTTTTCTGACTGGCGGAAGTTCACCAAATGGGCATCCAGGGATCCCCACTGAATCAGCAGCAGGTATTGCTGAGGCTGCTCTATGCACTGGTGCAGTTGGTGCTGTTGGTAGCCATCGGTTTGCCGCAGATAAGCAAAGGCTTGGGCAATAGCGGCTTCAAAGGCAGCCTCAGAGCCAGGGTTAACCTGCAGTTGCGCTACCTCAAGAATAGGAGAATCACTCATCGGCTAGGTATGTAGGCCACACTCCGTTTTTGCCTTGCCCTGCCAGCGGCCTGAACGAGGATCCGCGCCGGGAGCAACAGGAGCGGTGCAGTGGATACAACCAATACTGGGATAGTTCTGATCATGGAGAGGATTGTAAGGGATCCCATGAGTGCGAATGTAATCCCACACTTGGGTTTGCGTCCAATCGGCAAGGGGGTTGAGCTTGAGGCGATTCCGCTTCGCATCCCATTGCACCTTACCAATGTGAGCGCGGGTGGGGGATTGTTCCCGACGCATGCCGGTGATCCAGGTGGTACAACTGACCAGGGCACGATTCAAAGGTTCCACTTTACGGATGCTACAGCAGAGGTCAGGGTTAGAACGGTATAGCTCCGGCTCATATTGAGCCGCCTGCTCTTCTGGGGTGAGCAAAGGTTTGAAGCTCTCCAGTTGCAGCTGTGGATAGCGGACTAAGATCCGTTCCCGCAGTTCCAGCGTTTCCGGAAAATGAAAATCCGTATCCAGGAAAAAAGCGCGGGCATGAGGACGAATAGAGGTCAGCAGATCGATCAGCACCAGATCTTCTGGGCCAAAGCTACAGGCCAGCAGTAGCCCATCCCCAAACTGCTGATTTGCCCAGCTCAGCAGGGCTGTAGCATTCAGAGGCTCAAACTGTTGACTTAAAGATTCCACTTGGGGCTGATACTGCTCTTTCAGAACTTGGGTCGCCGATTCCCAGCCGTTTGAGGTAGAAAGGATTGCGCTCATAGGATCAAAAACACAGGGCTACCGATATCTTCTAATCTACACTAATTCGGTCAGCTTTTAGGGGTTTTAGTTAGCGGAGGGCAGTCGGGAGAGGTAGCCACTGGAGTCTCTTAGCCCGCAGAGGAATTTGTCCCCAGCGATCCCGCCGAGTTCCCATCACCAAGCCATGCCAAAGGGGGCTGGGATCCAGCTCCAGCAGGTTGACCCAGTGGTAGCGCAACACCCCTCGGCGTGGATTTACCTCCACATCAAACACCCGCAAAGCCGAGATAGGTCCGACCAAGGGGGGAGCAGTCATGTAGGGGATCCCATCCCGGACATAGACCTTGGGGACGTGCAAGTGCCCACTTAAAACCGCCACCACGCGTCCATAACTGGCTAGAATATCGTGCAGGGCGAGGGCCTGCTCAGTTAAGATGCGGTACTTGCGGAACAAAACCGAGTCCATCTGACCGGCAGAGGTAAAGGGGGGCTGATGAATGAGTAGGATCAGCCATTCCTCCGGCAGCGATTGTAAATGTTCTGACAGCCAATGCAACTGAGCCGGGCGCAACACCCCCTGCGGCAAGGGGAAGCGCCCCAAACTGGCATCGAGGGCAATTAAGCGGATCCCGGGCAGGGGAGCAAGGCTGTAATCCACATAACCGGTTGGAGCCGCATGCAGCGGGAATTGGCGCTGGCACCAGTGGATGAATTGCTCCCGGTTAAAGCGCCCTTTTCTCTCCAGGGTATCGATGTCGTGGTTACCAAGGCTGAGGTAGTAGGGCATCCGCAATTGGGAGAGAAGCTCCTGAAAGCTCTGAAAGCTGGCGGGATCCGCTTGATCCACCAAGTCTCCGGTGAAGACCACAAACTGCAGATCGGGCACCTGGTTGAGGTAGGCAATGGCTGCTTGTAACTGGCGACGGGGGGAGTCAGACATCCACCAACAACGGCAGGCACCCTCCGGCATCAGATGAACATCTGAGACTTGTGCAAAACGAATCCGTTCGGTTGCCATTGGCTGTGTACTGATTCACACCTCACGCCCGCATCATAGTCAACAACCGCCCCGACAGCTATGGGCTTCCCTTAACCTTAGCCAAGCTCCTGCGCCAGTGTAAGACTAGAGGGAGGAGACGTCGGTTTATGGCAACTGCTATTGAATTTGGAAGCTGACCCCCATTTGGGTGTTTGGTAGTTCACAATGTCCGGTGCTTCAGCAGGCCACGAACTAAGGCAGTTATCCGTCCTAGGTCGTAGGAGAAAAGAGCCAGTGAACGTTAACAGAGCATGGGATTTCCCTTGGCCGGTCAGCTGCAAAGATTGGATCAACCTATTCTTATTATTAATGCTGGCTCTCAGCCTGGGGCTAGCTGCCTGTTCTACAGCCTCTGATCAGGTTATGTTGAGTTCCCCTACCCTGACCCGCTATACAGCCCTAGGAGCAAGCGATGCAGTTGGGTTCAACGCCTCCATTTCCTGTGATGGGCCTGCCAACCAGGCCGGTACTCGACCGCAGCGGTCGGATCCCCTGGATTGCCCTAACGGCACCGGCTATGTGCCTCGTCTGGCTCAGGCTTTGCCCCCACCGGTTCAGCTGATTAACCTAGGCCGCTCCGGAGCCGTGCTCAGCCCTCGCACCCAAGCCCTACAAGACTCCATTCCGGCCAACCTCTTGCAGGATCAACTGCCCCGCATCCCTACCGATAGCACCCTGATTACGATTTGGGTGGGTGGCAACGACACCAATGCCATCACCCTGGCAGCTGTGCGCCTAGCGGTCGAGGGAGGGGATCCCCTCCCTTTTATCGAGCAGCAGATCCGGCAATTTGCTGCCGACTATCAAACCCTGCTACAGGCAATTCGTGTCCGCGCCCCCCAGGCCCGTATCGGGGTAGCGAATCTGCCCAACTTTGCCCAGATCCCTTTGGGACAGCAGCAACCCAGTAGCGTACGTCAACTGCTGGCTACCGTCTCTGTGGGCCTTAGCCAGCAAGCCATCAACCCCCTCAGCCGGCAAGGGATCCCGGTGGTGGATGTGCTCTGCGACCGGCGCGCCTACCGGCGGGAGTCCTTCTTTCCCGGTCCACTGGCCGATGGGTTTCACCCCAATGATCAAGGCTACGCTAACCTGGCTCAGGCTTTCTTGCAAACCCTTCAGCAACCTACCCCCCCTCAGACCCGTTGCCCACCCTTTAGTAGCGTGGGATCCCGACAGCTAGACAGGGAGGAGCTCAAAAGTTTCCTCAGAGCAAGAACGGGATCCCCAGATCGACCTCAGGGATCCCTGTAACCTCTGCTCAGGAAGCCGCCACAGCCGCTGAGGAGCGCCGCCGTCGTCGAGAGGCATCAGCTACCCCTTCTTGCCGACGCTCAACCTCGGCAGCAGGTGGCAAGGGAAGCGATTCTTCTTCCGGCGACTGTACGAACACTACCACTGCAGGCTTGCTGCGCAGCTGCTCGCGCACGAAGCGACGCACCACCCGTTCCAGTTGATCTTTCAGGCCAGCCCAGTCGATATCCACACTACCCAGCTCTAGGGAGCGGGCAAAATGCGGCCACCCCTGCTTCAGAGTATCCTCCAAAAGGGGCTTCAGGGCAGAACCATTCAGGGCTTTGGCCTCATCCACCAAACCAAAGGTTTGCACCTGTGGGGTGTAGAGTAACCGGCCATGAGTATCCAGACTGAGCACCACCGTCACCATGCCATCTTTGGCAATCTGCTGACGCTCCTGCAACACCTTGTCCATCACCACGCCAGCACGGGAATCATCCATCATCTGCAGGCCAGAGGGCACCTTGTCAACCACTGCAATGCGCTCCTGGCTGACCTCTACCACATCCCCATTGTCGATGATCACGATATTTTCCCGCGGGATCCCCATGCTTATAGCGGTTTCGGCATGCTTCAGCAACATGCGGTACTCCCCATGGGTGGGCACAAAAAACTTGGGGCGAGTCAGGGCTAGCATTAACTTTTGATCCTCTTGGCAGCCATGGCCGGACACATGTAAGCCCTTGTCCTTGCCGTAGATAACATCGGCCCCCAACTCCATCAGCTTATCAATGACCCGCGACACAGCGAGGGTATTGCCCGGAATGGGGTTAGCCGACCAAACAACCGTATCTCCCGGCTTAATTTGCAACTGAGGGTGCTCACCATTAGCAATGCGGGTAAGGGCAGCCAGAGGTTCCCCCTGGGAGCCGGTGGTGAGGATAATCACCTGGTCGTCGGGCAGGTTGTTGACCACATGCATCGGCTGCAGGGTTTCATCCTTGCAGCGTATGTACCCCAAGCGGCGGGCATGGGCTACCACATTCAACATGGAACGTCCCAGCAAAGAGACCACCCGCCCCTGCTGTTCTGCCACCTGCAGCACCAAATTAAGACGGTGTACCGAAGAGGCAAAAGTTGTAACGATAACCCGCCCTTTGGCCCCGGCAATTGCTCTGGAGAGCCCGGGCAACACAGAGGCTTCTGACGGGGTAAACCCCGGCACTTCGGCGTTGGTAGAGTCGCTAATCAGGCAAAGAACACCCTTTTCTCCGTGCTCTGCTAGCCGTTGCAGATCAAAGCGCTCGCCATCTACAGGAGTATGGTCGATTTTGAAGTCGCCAGTTTGAATAATCACCCCAGCCGGTGTGTGCAGAGCAATGGTAAAACTATCAGCAAAAGAGTGGGTGTTGCGAATAAATTCGGCAAAGAAATGTTTGCTTAGCGGCACGATCTCTCGTGGGCCAACAGTGCGCAGCTCAGTTCGGTTCAGTAGCCCCACATCTCGCAGTTTTTCCTCCAACAGAGCCAACGCCAAGCGAGGGCCATAAATAACCGGTATGTCAAATTCCCGTAAATGGTAGGGGATCCCACCAATGTGATCTTCATGGCCGTGGGTAATCACCATTCCCCGCACTTTATCCCGGTTTTGCTTAATGTAAGACATATCCGGTAGCACGATGTTGACCCCGTGCATCTCTTCACTCGGGAAAGCCAGACCGGCATCCAGAAGAATGATGTCGTCTTCGCAGCGGAAGGCCCAAGTGTTCTTGCCAATCTCCCGCTCGCCTCCCAAGGGAATCATCTGAACAGTCGGTGTAGGGGAGGAAGTCCCAGGACGAGAAGCAACTGAAGTACGTGATGTCGGCATACGGGTTTAGATCCTCAACGAGAAAATAAAAAACAATACCAAAATTTGTGCAGGCCAACCCCAGTTGGTGAGAAAACCGGTTTCGGCTACTACAGTTCATCGTTTTCCCAAACCGGGAAAGCGTGAAATCATCTCAGAGGCAGAGCCTAACCACAGGTCAAAAGTCACAAAAGAGCCCCCTGCAAACCTCTCAAAACCTGAGCCATGGTGGAGGTAGAACCCAAAAAGAACTAGGAAGGATCATTAATAACTACTAGAAAGCATTCTTAAGAAACATTTGCCGTAACTCGCCCGGATCCTCTCACTTCATGCAACAATTCCATCTCTTCCAAAACCTGTCGTAAAGCCTGTAAAGAGCTTGCTTGCAAAGGAGCTAGGGGTGAACGCACCCGACCTACCTGCCAGCCTTGCATCTCCAACGCTGCCTTGATCGGGACAGGGTTGGTCTCAACAAACAAAACCTTGAACAGTGGAAATAGACGTAAATGATGGGCTAAAGCTTGCTCGTACTGACCCCTGATGTAACTCTGAATCAGTTCCTGCAGCTGCAAGCCAACCAAGTGACTGGCTACACTCACTACGCCAATTCCTCCCAGTGACAGAATCGGCAGCGTCAGAGAGTCATCTCCCGAATAAATGCTGAAACAGGATGGAGTTAGTCGCCGAATTTCTGAAACTACATCCATTGTACCACTCGCTTCCTTAATGGCGACAACGGTTTGCAGCTGGGCCAATTTCGCCACCGTTTCGGGTTGTAAGCTAACCCCGGTCCGACCGGGGATGTTGTAGAGCAGAATAGGCAAATCGCTGGCTTCAGCAACGGCCTTAAAGTGCTGATACAAACCCGCTTGGGTGGGTTTATTGTAGTAAGGCACCACCTGTAGAGAACCATCCAGACCCAATTGGGCAGCCTTTTGGGTGGCTTCGATGGCTTCTCGAGTGGAATTGGAGCCGGTTCCGGCAATTACCTTGGCCCGACCGGCTACGGCGTCGCGAACCACTCGAAACAGCTCAAATTCTTCCTGCCAAGTCAAGGTGGGAGACTCGCCTGTGGTACCGCACACCACCAAACCATCGCTGCCATGAGTTACCAAGTAGTCGGCCAAGCGAGCAGCTTCGTCATAGTTGATATCCCCTTCGCTGGTAAAAGGGGTAACCATCGCCGTCAGTACTCGACCCCAGTTCACAGAGTGTTTCTCCCCATCAACCACACCACACAGAGCGGGGCTCTTCTATCCGCCTTCAATTGCTCCATCATAGCTGTCTCTGGCTCAGGGATCCCATCTCAATTGATCCTCTTTTGATCCTCTTTGCTCCCAACCTAAGCGTCATCGAGGAAAGCAAGCCTTAGAAAACAACTCTTTAGAGGCATCTTTAGAAGCAGAGTAACAGAAAGACCAAGGAAACAATGAGCTACAGGAGTTACGGCAGTTAGACCTCAATCAAAACCTGGTCCTCGAAAAGCTCAATCCACAGCTTGGATCTCACCACTAGCAAGGCGCTCCTCAATCAACTCCAGTAACCGGTGTTCTTCAGGAGAAACCTCTGCATCGACAATGATGGCATTGAGAAGCTGTTGTCGTTCAGCCCGAGTTAAAACCTTGTCAGCTAGAGCCCGGTCAATGAGGGCTCTCAATCGGGTTGGTTCCACCGTTTTTCTCCTGCTACTTGCGGGACAGGGATCCTAGCATTAATCACTATTCTATTCTATCATTTACTAGATATCAGGTTAGATATCAGATAGTTCAGGATAGTTCAGAGTAGTTGGGTATCCGACCCACCACCTAGGGTAGCGGGTAGGTTTGTGGAACAACAGACAAAACAACCAACAGCACAACCGGTTGGGGTAATCGGGGGCGGTCAGCTGGCCCAGATGATGGGTTCGGCTGCTCGGCGCCTAGGGATCCCTTGGGTAGTCCAAGCGGCTTCTCCCACTGATCCGGCGGTAGCAGTGGCAGAGGAGGTCATTTGGGGAGCGGTTACAGATGTAGCCGCAACAGCCCGGTTGCTGGAGCGGTGCGCTGTGGTTACCTTTGAAAATGAGTTCATTCCTCTGGCCCAACTCTTGCCCCTAGACCCAGAGGGATCCCGGTTCCGCCCCAGTCTCCATACCCTCAAACCGCTGCTGGATAAGGGGGAGCAACGCAAGTTTTTGGCCCAGCTGGGGTTACCTGTACCCGCGTTTCAACTTCTGCCAGGCTCTACTGAAGCAGCCGATGTTCTAGACTTAGATGCACTGGTGGATTCCCTTGGCCATTTTCCGGTCGTGCTCAAACAACGCCGACAGGGCTACGATGGCCGAGGGACCCAGATTCTTCATCACCCGCAAGCTCTGCAGCAGGCTCTGCAGCAACAATCGGGGATCCCTTTACTTCTGGAGGAATGGATCCCGTTCCAGCGAGAGTTGGCGGTTGTGGTAGCCAGGAGCATGGTTGGGGAGATCCAAGTTTACCCAGTGGTAGAAACATTACAGGTGGAACAGATTTGTCGGCGGGTGATTGTCCCCGCTCGCATTCCCCAGCTGCTTATAGCCAAGATCCAAGAGATGGCTGCCACTCTCATAGAAAAACTAGGGGCGGTTGGGGTTTTTGCCTTAGAGCTGTTTTGGGTACCAGAGGAACACCCCAGAGGCGGGATTTGGATCAATGAACTTTCACCGCGGGTTCACAACTCCGGTCACTACACCTTGGATGCCTGTTTAACTTGCCAATTCGAGCAACACCTGAGAGCAATTACGGGTTTACCGCTAGGGGATCCCTCCCTTCGCTACGCGGGGGCAGTGATGGTGAATTTGCTGGGCTACGAGCATTCCCAGTCAGACTATGCTGAGAAGCGGGCTGCACTGGCCCAGCTCCCCAATGCTACCGTTCATTGGTACAGCAAGACCCCAGCTCGTCCTGGCCGAAAACTGGGCCATGTTACCGTTTGCTTGCCTACGGAAGCCGATCTATCTCAGGCAGAGGCCTTAGCCAAGCAAATTGAATCCCTTTGGTATGAGCAACCATGACCCAAGACCAGGATCCCTCTTTGTCTGCAGCGATCCAAGCTCTGATCGAGGCCATGCAACGGCGGGATGTCCCTGCAGTGGCACAACGGGTAAACGGTCTATCCCCTTCCGAACGATCCAAAGTATTGACCCCTGCTCTGGAACACCTAGCAGCAGTGGATCCCGCCAGCGCCCAGTGGTTTATTCGGTACTTGATGGATCCGCAAGCCAAAAGACAACTACAAGAAGGGATCCTCAAGGCCGCTCACGAGTATCTCCAGGAAGCGGGATTTATAGCCGGAACGGACTATGAGATCAAGGAAGGTATCCTGAGCATCAGCCGTAAAGCCCTACCCTATGCAGCTCCTGATGATGATCCGTTTGGGCAATTGTTACTGGCCGAATTTTGCCAATTGCGGGATTGACCTTGGATAGCACCACTGCCTATATTTTGGAACCGCTTGATGATACAGCTTTACCCCAATTGCTGCAATTGGATCAACTTTGTTTTGGCGGCCACTGGGGAGAACAGAGTTATCGAGCCGAATTAGAGCGGAACTGCAGCATTGTTCTAGGAGCTTTCCTGGGGGAGAATTTACAACCTAATTCCTTCAGTAAAAATTTGGTAGGATTCGGCATTCTTTGGTGCATTGAGGATGAAGCTCACATCATATCTTTGGCAGTTCATCCTGACCATCAAAGACGAGGATTGGGTAAAAGAATCTTGATAGAGCTTCTAAATCAAGCTAGAGATTTCGGTTGTGCTTGGGCAACACTGGAAGTGAAAGCCTCCAATCAGTCGGCCATTCATCTCTATGAGTCAGTCGGGTTTCAACGATTAGGGGAACGCAAAGGCTACTACAATGGCGAAGATGCTTGGGTGTATTGGAAAAAGCCCATCTAGGTTCTATTCAAGAATAGATAGCTGTAGCGACATTTTCCGGTAGCAATACTCATGACAAACTATGCTACCCCTGAAGAGAATACTGTTTTTGACGATAAGCTTGTATTCGTAATAAATGACGGTTCAGCACTTCTGGCAAATAACTTCTCTATGTAAGATGTAAGGCGACTAACAAAAGAACTGTTAGACAAACTGCAATCTGTAAAAGAAGCCCAAAGATCCAGAAACTGACCAACAGTCTCTTGACTGATGAGGCTTTTGACTGAGATAGCCCTTGTTAAGAGCTTCTTCTGACCTCATACAAAACCCAAGGTAAGTCGGAGTATTGCCAAGCCCTAGATATATCTCCACCAAATCCAGTAAATACTGCCGGAGAAACCGCTGAACATATTGTCTCATTTTGGATAAGTTCTCAGGCCCTAACCTGCTGCTCCTCCTCATACACAGGGAAAAGACGACCTCTTTCCACAGCAATCTGAACACGGGATCCAATCGGCAGTACCTCTCGGGCTAGGGCGTGGAGTTCCTTCCCTGCATCAGAAATTAAGCAATAACGATACTCTCGTCCCAAAAACTGCCGATCTCGAATGATGATCTCCCCATTTGGATCCGGATACAGCTGTAAGTCCTCCTGCCGCACCATCAATTCTCCCCGCTGTAACTTAGGATCTAGGGGAGCTTTCAAAACTTGGGTCGGGATCTGCAGCCAATTCCCAGCTTGCCAGCCCTGCTCCCGCCGTTCACAAGCCAGAAAATTGGCCTGGGTGATAAACTCTGCCACAAAGCGGGTGGCCGGCTCCTGATAAATTTCCTCCGGGGATCCCCACTGCTCAATACGCCCCTCCCTCATCACTGCCACCCAATCAGAAAGGCAAAGGGCTTCCTCTTGATCATGGGTAACAAAAATGGCAGAGGTTTGAGTTTGCTTGAGGATTTTACGAATCTCTTCCCGTAGGTAGTGACGCACCTGCACATCCAGGTTGCTCAAGGGTTCATCCAACAAAATTAGGCTAGGACTCGGGGCAAGAGCACGAGCCAAAGCCACCCGTTGTTGCTGTCCCCCTGACAGCTCATGAGGATAGCGCCGAGCAAACTCCTCCAATCCCACTAACCTTAAAACCTCATAGGCCCGGTCAGTCGCTTCTTGGTAACCCTCAGAGGTGCCCCGCTTGCCGGAGAGTTTGAGGCCAGTCACGCCAGTGGGCCGGAGGCCAAACATCACATTTGCCAACACATCCAGGTGGGGAAACAGGGCAAAATCCTGAAACACCAAGCCCACCCCCCGCTGCTCCGGTGGGATCCACTGTCCATCCCCTGCCACCACTCGGTTGCCCAAAACAATCCGCCCAGCATCCGGTTGCTCAAAACCGGCAATCGTACGCAGTAAGGTGGTCTTGCCGCAGCCCGATGGGCCAACAATACCGAGCAGGTCTCCCTGAGGCAGACGAAATGTCACTTCTCTCAAGACCGCCTGCCGCTGACCTGGGAACCATTTGCTAACGCTATCCAGCTGGAGAATATAGGGGGAATCTAGGCAAGCACCAGTAGGCCTTGAGGTAGAGAGAAATTCGACCATAGTCTGTCTGGGAGAAAAAGGCAGGAAGGCTATTGCAAAAAATTTTCACTACAGTGCACTTTAGCATACCCTTAGCTCACCTCTGCTGTCTCCCCTCTCCAGGGAGGAAGCCCAATTCCCGACTCGACTTGATACAGGCAGATAGATCGCCACATAGATAGATACCCGAACAGGGGTTAATCAGAGGAAGAGAAAATCGGTGTTACACTTATTAACGAAGTCTCTCAGGCTTTGGATGCGCTAACCTCTGCTCAGTGCATCCCGGAGTCTCGTCCTGATGAGTTTTGACACAAAGAATTTCCAGCGTGCCCTGATCACGGGTGCCAGTCGTGGGATTGGTAGAGCTGTAGCCTTGACCCTAGCCCGAGAGGGAATGTCCGTTATTTTGGTGGCTCGTTCCCAGACCGACTTGCTAGCTGTGCAGTCACAGATCCAGTCTGAGGGAGGCAAAGCAGAAATTTTTCCCATGGACCTAGCCGATCTCTCAGTTCTGCCTCAGCAACTGCAAAGCCTACTGAATCGATTTGGCCCCTGTGATGTCTTGATCAATAATGCGGGTATAGCTCATGTTGGCCCTTTGGCCACTTTATCCCTATCTGATTGGCAGCGGGTGATTGACCTGAACTTGACAGCAGCTTTTCTCTGTGCCCAAGCGGTACTCCCCGGGATGCGGCAGCAGCGCTCCGGCGCGATTATCAACGTTATCTCCATTGCCGGTAAGCGTGCCTTTCCCAACTGGGGAGCTTACTGTGCTAGCAAGTTTGGCCTGATGGGCTTCTCCCAAGCTTTGGCAGAAGAGGAACGGCAGTATGGCATCCGGGTTACCAGTCTTTGCCCTGGCTCAGTCGATACCCCTCTTTGGGATACAGACACGGTGGCCGTCAACTTCGACCGCTCCAAGATGCTCTCACCCGAATGGGTAGCGGATGTGATCGCCTACATTCTGCGTCTGCCTGCAGGTGCAGTGGTGGAAGATCTCACCTTGATGCCTGCTGTTGGCGCCTTTTAGGTTTGCCTAGCTGTTCTGGTGGAAACTTCCCTGTTTTGAATTTTTCCTCTCCCACGCAAGCTTCGTTCAACAAGGAACACACTCTTATGACCCTTGCGCAACCCGGATCCGGTTCACAGTCTCGCCTGAGTGACAAAAAAGACCTCAAGCCCCGCGTGGTACGGGATTTGTCCCATCATGCAGACGAAGAGCTCGGTAGCGCAGAGGTTCCGGATGCAGCCATGGTGGCAGCGGTGGAAACGCTGCTGCGGGGTATTGGTGAGGATCCGCAGCGGGAAGGTCTGGAAAAGACGCCGCAACGGGTGGCTCTTGCCCTGAAGTTTTTAACCAGTGGCTACCAGCAATCTTTGAATGAGTTAATCAACGGGGCCATTTTTGATGTTGGCCATGATGAAATGGTATTGGTACGGGATATCTCTATGTTCAGCCTCTGTGAGCATCACATGCTGCCCTTCATCGGCAAAGCCCATGTGGCTTACATTCCCAAACAAAAGGTGGTCGGGCTCAGCAAAATTGCTCGCATTGTAGAGATGTATTCTCGTCGTCTGCAGGTGCAGGAACGCTTAACCCGCCAGGTGGCAGAAGCCCTAATGGAGGTGCTGGATCCCTATGGCGTGGGGGTAGTGATGGAAGCGAGCCACATGTGCATGGTGATGCGCGGTGTGCAAAAACCTGGCTCCTGGACGGTGACCAGCTCCATGGTGGGTGTGTTTCAGGAGGATCCCCGCACACGGGAAGAGTTTCTCAGTTTGATTCGCCACCCGGCCAGTTTTTAGCGGGGCTTGAGGGTGTTGTCTGCAAAGCCTTGGCTTGGTAAGGGTTAAGCTTGTCGCTGGGCTGGGAATACTAGCTTAAGATCAACGCAAATTCTGCCGGAAGCGAGGCCCGTTATGAGTGAAGTCAGCCCCGAGAGCCAGTTCCCCACTGACTTAGACTCCGAGTGGAAACCCCCTGTCCCTCCCGTCATACCACGCCCTCCGCGTCCGGCTGCTGCCACGTCGCAGGAGGAGCGACCCACTCAGAAAGGAGAACCGCCTACTCAGTTGGATCCGCGGGTGGCTTCAGGGGGAGTTCCTCCCCGAAATCCAGTTCGTGCAGGGGAAATCATGGGGCGCCCCATTCCTTCCGGTGGGGTTGCAGCACCCCCACAAGTGCCAATACCTGCTCCTCCTCCCAAGCCTGCTCCCCCTGCGGCTGTGCCCTTTGCTCCCCCGGCTCGCCCAACGGCTGCCGGACGGATGCCGGCAACACCGGCAACACCTCGCGGGGCTGCTTCGTCAGGCTTGACACTGCGCCAGTTGGTGCAAGAGGCTTATGACAAGGGTTATTCCGACATTCACCTAGGGGTAGGGGAAGTGCCTCGCTTTCGGGATCGGGGGCAGATGCTCTTGACCAACTACCCTGTTACCACCACTGAAATGTTCTACGGCTGGTTGCGGGAAAGTTTACCTGAGAGCCAAATCCGCCAGTTTGAGGAATGCCTAGAGCTGGATACGGCTATTCAATATGAGGGTCTGGTGCGTTGCCGGGTCAACTGCTTCGTTTCTCTGCTCGGCCCTGCCATGGTGATGCGATTGATCCCATTGAAAATTTTGACCCTGGAGCAGTTGCGAGCACCGGAGGTTTTGAAGCGCATCGCCGAAGAACATAAAGGTTTGGTCTTGGTAACAGGGCCAACGGGATCCGGTAAGTCTACCACCTTGGCCGCTATGGTGGACTACGTTAACTCCAACTTTCCCAAGCACATCATTTCTATTGAGGACCCGATAGAGTTTGTTCACCAAAGTAAGAAGTCAATGATTCGGCAGCGGGAAGTTGGGATCCATACGCTGGAATTTGCCAATGCCCTCAAGGCCTCTCTACGGGAGGATCCAGACATCATCCTCATTGGGGAAATGCGGGATCGGGAAACTGTGGATATCGCCTTGAAAGCCGGTCAAACCGGTCACCTAGTCTTTGGAACCTTGCACACCAACAGTGCGGTCCGCACCATTGAGCGTTTGCTGGGGATTTACAGACCGGAAGAGCAGGAACCGATGCGTTTGCAGTTGTCGGAAACCTTGGTGGCGATTATCGCACAAACTCTGGTGCGAACCACCGATGGTAAGCGAGCTGCTGCCCATGAGATCCTGCGCAATACGGATGCCATTCGCGACTACATCAAGCGGGGTGCGGTGGATGAAATCGAGGAGTTGATCGCCGAGGGCTCCTATGAAGGCATGTGTACGATGAACCAGTCTTTGTTTAACCTTTACCAAGAGGGGCGGATTACCGAAGAGGTGTGTCTAGAGGCTGCTCCCCGTCCCAACGAGATGGCACAATGGCTGCGGGGACGGATTTAATCCTGTCTGTTGCTGAGCCTGAGAGCAGGTCCAGATCGCTTGAGGGAATACTCGCCCTATCCTAAACTGAGAGCAATTGGCAGTGCTGGCTGGGCTAGGCTGCGTCTTCATGGATTCGGATTTAGAGAAAGCTAGAAAACAGGAGAACCCCTACGGTGAGCGTGATCAACCAGATCATCGAGACTGCAGATGACCAACTGCGTTATCTCTCGGTTAGCGAACTTCAAGCGGTCAAAGACTACATGAGTACCGGCGAAAGGCGCCTGCAAATTGCTCAGGTGCTGACAGAGAATAGAAAGCGCATCATCGATCAAGCGCAGAAGCAACTGTTTAACAAGCGGCCTGAGTACAGACAGCCGGGGGGGAATGCCTATGGGGATAAGCGCTACAACCAGTGCCTGCGGGATTATGACTGGTACTTGCGCCTAGTTACCTATGGCATTATTGCGGGTAGCAAGGAGCCAATTGAGTCGATTGGCCTGGTTGGGGTGCGGGAGATGTATAACGCCCTGAATGTACCCATCCCTGGCATGATTGATGCCATTGTTTTCTTGAAGGAGGCTGCCCTGAGCTTGCTAGAGCCAACCTCAGCGGCGGAAGCTGCCCCTTATTTCGACTACATCATCAACGCTATGGGATAGCTCTTGTAACAATCGATTGAGCCCTTTGGAGCAACTCAGCCTGCCTTCCTTAGAGGCAGGTTTACTTTTTTGAGGCTAGCCGCCGCGCATCCTACGAATGGACGGGAAGGGTCATTGGCTAGTTAGCGGCGGACGGGGTATCCTTGTTTCAGTCAAGTACGGCACTATTGCCCACCAGACCAGAACTCTGGGCGTCTGGGTAGATATAAGACCTCCTTGGCAAGGTACAACTCAACCTGCAGGTCCTGGCATCACCCGATTGATAAACCTAGGGAACAGGCCAGAAGTTGGCATGAACACTTTCAACCCAAAACCCACAGGCAGAAATGACCTGGGGTGCTGCAAAGGCAAAAGTTCCTGGCAGTAGGCGAGAGCGCCGCCTCCCTCTCTGGCAACGGGATTGGGAAGCTAGGATTTAATTGCGAACCAATAAATCGCTAGTTGCGTTCACGAGAATCTTTGCTTATAGGGATCCGAGAGCATTGCGAGCATGGACAGCCACCTGTTCCTGCGGATCTTGGGCTAGGCGCATCAGGCCGGGACGGGCAGCTTCTGTACCCAATTTGGCGAGGGCAATACAGACGCGGTAGCGCAATTGCCAATCACCGGAATCGATCAAAGGCTCCAAAAAAGGAATGGCGCGTGGATCCCCTAGATCCCCGAGAGCAGCAGCGGCTGCTGTAGAGATAAGCTCGCTGCTCCCCTGCAGAGCTTGTACCAATGTGTCGAAAGCATCGGGATTGCCCAGTTCTCCCAAAGCTGCCACGATACTAAATTGCACCAGCCATTCTGTTTCCCGTTGGTAGGCTGCTAACAAGTCGGTCAGGGCTTGCGGTTGTTTGAGATCCCCCAAAGCTGCTGCTGCTGCTGCCCGCACATCAAATTCTGGATCCTGCTCAAGAGCTTGACGTAGAATCGGCAAAACCCGGTCGGGATCCACGCCAGAAACGGTGCCCATTTGGCTGATGGCGGCGTAACGCACCCGGGGACTTTCGTCCTTGACCGCCTGCTGCAGCAGCACCAGGGTTTCTGCTCCGGGTAGGTGACGAGCCAGATTGACAGCGCGCAGCCGATCCCCCAAATCTTGGGAGTTCAAAAGCTCCAGTAGATCTGACAGGGTCGGGGGATCCCCAGCGTTTGCTTGCATGGCCAGTTTCTCTCAACGATCTCTCAAGGATAGTCTGCAGCAATGGCAAAGGCCGAAAGGCCGATGTTATTATCTGTAAGCAGTGCATCAGTCTATCGATCTTATGGCTTTATTGCAGCAAGAGAAGCAGGAGATTATTGACGGTTACCAACTTCACGAAACTGACACCGGTTCTGCCGATGTTCAGGTAGCTCTGCTAACCAGCCGCATCAACCAACTTTCTCAGCACCTTCAGAAGAACCCGAAAGATTTTAATTCCCGTCGCGGTTTGTTGATGATGATTGGTCGCCGCAAAAGGTTGCTCAGCTACATTGCCAAGCATTCTCCCGAACGTTTCCGGGCCTTGACCGAACGGCTCAACATCCGGGTAAAAAAGTAAGAGCGCTATTAGAGATTGACTTTTGTGGGCAAATCCAGCCGCTATTCTAAGAGCAAAGCCACCCGTCACCGCTCGGAGGCCAATCCTGCTCCTAAGCCAGTGGGGGAAGAACAAGCAGTTCCTATCCCACCTGAGGTCAGTCGTCGGATGGTACGGCGGATGGCGGTATTTTGCGGGATCCCTTCCGGGTTAGGACTGAGTAGCTTCTTTGTCAACTACTACCTCTTGGTCAACCATGTGGTGGCTTTGCCCAGCTATTTCACCCTAGTTGAGTCCCTAACTCTCTTCGGCTTGGGCTTTTTGGGCATCAGCTACGGTGTATTTTCTGCATCCTGGGATCCGGAGCCGGGATCCCTGCTGGGGATTAGAGAGTTTCGACGGAATCTCAGCAACACCCTCAAGCAGTGGCGGGCATCCGCCGCATCCTCGGAATCTTCTGGCTCTGGAGAGTCCCAGACATGATTGTGGTGATGAAAAGTGGCAGCCCGATGGAGGAGATTGAGCAGCTCAGTCGGCAGTTTTCTCAGATGGGCCTGACCCCGGAGAAGATCATTGGCAAGGAGAAGGTGGTTATCGGCCTGGTGGGGGATACTGCCAGTTTGGATGAGTTGGAAATCCAGCAGTACAGCCCCTTCATCGAGCAAGTGTTGCGGGTGGGGAAAAAGTTTAAGCGGGCCAGCCTCGATTATCGCCACGGCGAATACACCACTGTGGTGGCGCAGACGCCTCAGGGAGTGGTGCCCTTTGGTTATCATCATCCGGTAACAATTATGGCAGGGCCTTGCTCAGTAGAAAACGAAGAGATGATCGTGGCCACTGCCCGTCATGTAGCGGCGCTGGGAGCCAAGTTTTTGCGGGGGGGAGCTTATAAGCCGCGCACCTCTCCCTACGATTTTCAGGGCCATGGGGAAAGTGCCCTGGAGCTGCTGGCGGCAGCGCGGCAGGCTTCTGGCCTTGGGATCATTACCGAAGTCATGGATACTGCCGATGTGGAACGGGTGGCGGCGGTGGCGGATATTCTGCAGGTGGGGGCCCGCAACATGCAGAACTTTGCCCTTCTGAAAAAGGTGGGATCCCAGCCCAAGCCTGTCCTCTTGAAGCGCGGTCCGGCTGCAACCATTACAGAGTGGCTCATGGCTGCCGAGTACATTTTGGCGGCGGGCAATCCCAATGTGTTGCTGTGTGAGCGCGGCATCCGCACCTTCGACAGTCAGTACACGCGCAATACTCTGGATATATCGGCGATCCCTGTGTTGCGTTCCCTCACTCACTTGCCGATTGTGGTGGATCCCAGTCATGGCACCGGCAAATCGGAATTGGTGCCAGCCATGAGTAAAGCTGCCTTAGCCGCCGGAGCCGATGGGTTCCTCATTGAGGTGCATCCTAACCCTACCAAAGCCCTCTCGGATGGTCCGCAATCTCTAACCTTCCAACAATTTGCTCAGCTGATGGCTGAGTTGGAGCGTTTAGGGGAGGCGCTTGGTCGCTGTCAGCCGCTTGCAGTTACCATTTGAAGTTTTGTGGGCCAGGTCTGAGCGCTTAACTTGTGCAATTCACTACAGGCCGGTTACAGGCTCTTGCCCAAAACAGAAACATCGAGAGAAACATCGAGCCATTTGAAGTCGGCTACAAGGTAAAGTCCGAGGAGAGACTCCTTGCGGCCAGGGGTCTATTGGTCTTCCACAACTGCAGGGCTACTGAGGGAGAAAGTCTGTGCTGCATTGCCTAAGCGGTCAGCATTGGGAAGAGGTTACGGATATAAACTCGGAACGGAACTTAAGTGTACTCGTGCTCTGCACGGTCTGGAGGACTTATGGAACGAGCGGCGCAATGGTGGCGGAGTCTTCTGCTGCGGGACTTTTCCGCCAATGCTTGGTGGCAAGGGAGTCTTTTGGGCCGTCTGGCGGGATCCCTGCAGGGCTGGGGAAAAAGTAGCGTGTTGGTTCAAGCTTCCGACCGGATTGCCCTAGGATTGGTGATCCTCTACTGGGGCTTTTCGGCACAGCCCTCCACTGGCCCTCTTGGCCTTATCCTGCTGGCCATGGCGGCTATTTTGGGGCTGGGTTGGCTGACGGGATCCCTCGCGCAGCCCTTGGTGGCCCATCTGCCCTTGGGGTTGTTTTGGGCCATTGCCACACTGGCCACAATTCTTTCTCCAGTACCCTATGCAGCACGGGATGGCTGGCTGAAGCTAACTCTCTACCTCTCGGGATACCTTCTGTTGCATCGCCTGCTGCAAAAGCCTCGATTCCGGGACTGGACTGTTGGATCCCTGCTTTTGGTCAGCTTGGTGATGGGTGTCTACGGCCTGAGGCAATACTTTTACGGGGCAGCAGAACTGGCCACTTGGGTGGATCCAGAATCAGGGTTGGCCGGTGTAACGCGGGTGTATAGCTATCTACGCAATCCCAACCTTTACGGTGGCTATTTGCTCCCTTTAATTCCCTTGGGCTTAGCAGCCATTTGGATTTGGCCTGCTTGGGGAGCAAAGTTACTGGCAGCCTTCATCACCTTGGTCAACTGGATTTGCTTGCTGCTCACCTACAGCCGTGGCGCCTGGATTGGTGCTTTGGTCATGCTGAGCATCATGACAGTGTTGCTGGTGCAATGGAACGCTGTTCATTTGCCGGTACGGTGGCGACGCTGGACCTTGCCGGCTCTGTTTGCCGGCGGGAGCATCACCCTTGCCCTAGGGATCCTGACGGTGCGTCCGTTGCGGCTGCGGGTGCAGAGCCTCTTTTTGGGCCGGATCGACACCAGCAACAACTTTCGCCTCAATGTCTGGGCAGCGGTGCTGGAGATGATCCGCGACTTTCCCATCCTCGGGATCGGCCCCGGCAACGTCGCCTTTAACCGGGTTTATCCTCTCTACCAGCGGGGCAACTTCAGCGCCCTCGGATCCTACTCAGTACCCCTAGAGCTAACCCTGGAAACGGGTTTTATCGGATCCCTGACTTTTGCCTGGTTTTTGCTGGTACTCTTCGATCACGGCTGGCAACAATGGCGCTCAGCCCTAGCCTCTCGGGATTCACAAGGGTTGTGGATAGCAGCAGGCTTAGCGGCCTGTGCCGGCATGATGGCCCACGGGCTGGTGGATACCATTTGGTACCGCCCTCAAGTGCAGATGCTCTGGTGGCTAGCGGTAGCTTTGATCACCTCCAGCATAGAGCCAGCCGTACCTGCTCAGCAGGAGCCGGACAGCAGCGGCTCAGCATCCTGAGCCTTAGCCCAGGGACTTGTCGGATGAGCTGGCCCCAGCTTTAGTCTTCTGGCCTTGACGAGAGGGAATTTAGAATGCTAAATGTCCTCAACAAAAGATAAGAAAGTATCAGCTTTTACAATTTACTGGTGTGAGCAGTGTTAGAAATTAGCGGAATTGTTTGGGGTGTAGGAGGCGAATGAAAAAGATCGAGGCTGTGATTCGGCCCTTCAAGCTGGATGAGGTCAAAATTGCTTTGGTCAATGCTGGAATTGTCGGCATGACCGTAAGTGAAGTGCGGGGCTTTGGTCGGCAGAAGGGACAAACCGAGCGTTACCGGGGATCCGAGTACACGGTGGAGTTCCTGCAAAAGCTGAAAGTGGAGATCGTGGTCGAAGATGACCTGGTGGATACCGTTGTTGAGAAGCTGATTGCGGCAGCTCGCACCGGCGAAATTGGGGACGGCAAGATTTTCATCAGCCCAATTGAGAAGACCATCCGCATCCGCACTGGCGAGCTCAACCAAGACGCTCTCTAAACAGATGGGTTGTCTCAGAAGCTTGAATGGACTGTCTGTACATTGGTGGGCCGATTTTTACTCAACCTTCCCTGTAATACGTTGTGAGAAGTACATCATTTTAAGTGAGTCGAAAAGCATGACTATGACGATGATCCAAAAGCTCAGAAGCCAACTGCCACAGTGGCTTTGGCGTCCGGCCAAGTGGAGCCTGACTGCCACCCTGATTGGGTTGTTGGTGTTTTTGTTTAGCCAAGGGACTGCCTTTGCTCAGGGAGCCGACGAAGTTCAGTACCATGCTGACATTGTTTGGACGACTGTGGGCGCAGCCTTGGTGTTCTTCATGCAGGCGGGTTTCGCCATGGTGGAAACGGGCTTTACCCGTTCTAAAAATGCCGCCAACATCATGATGAAAAACTTAATGGACTTTTGCATGGGCTGTTGTGCCTTCTGGTTCATCGGTTTTGGTTTGATGTTTGGCAACAGTGGCGGCTTCTTCGGCACCAGCTGGTTTGCTTTTGGCTGGCAACAGGCCAACGATGCCGGGGGCTGGCCCTTTACCTTTTTTGTCTTCCAGATGGTGTTTGCGGCAACCGCAGCCACGATTGTTTCCGGTGCCATGGCGGAGCGCACCAAGTTTTCGGCTTACTTGATTTACTCGGTGATTATCTCGGGTCTAATCTACCCCATCTCTGGGAGCTGGGCCTGGAACGGTCTGTTTGCTGACTACAACGGCGAGACGGCGGGCTGGCTGGAAAACCTCGGCTACATTGACTATGCCGGCTCCGGTGTGGTGCACTTGGTGGGGGGAGCGGCCGCTTTGGCCGGTGCTATTGTACTAGGCCCTCGCATCGGCAAGTACGGCCCCAACGGTGAGCCGCGGGCCATTCCTGGCCACAACCTGCCTTTGGGGATGTTGGGGGTATTTATCCTCACCTTGGGTTGGATTGGCTTCAACGCCGGTTCTACCACCTCAGCGGTTACCGATATTGGCTGGATTGCCATGAATACCCTGCTGTCTGCTTCTGCCGGGGCGATTGGGGCTATGTTCACTTCTTGGGCCCACTTCGGCAAGCCAGATATGACCTTTGCGGCCAACGGTGTTCTGGCCGGCTTGGTAGGGATCACCGCTCCTTGTGACAGCGTGCATCCTTTGGGTGCCCTGATCATCGGCTCGGTTGCCGGGATCCTGGTGGTGATTTCCGTAGTGGTACTGGATACGGTCTTGAAAATCGATGATCCGGTGGGTGCAGTTTCGGTGCACGGCACCTGCGGCATCTGGGGGGTATTGGCGGCAGGGATCCCCTTCTTTGCCAATGCCAACTATGCCGAAGAGGTCACCTGGGGTCAGTTTGGTGTGCAGGTGATTGGGGCTTTGGCCTACTTTCTCTGGCCTTTCATCACCTGTTTGATCCTGTTTCTCATCCTGAAGGCAAGTGTTGGCCTGCGCACCAGTGCGGAAGAAGAGATTGCCGGTTTGGATGTGGGCGAACATGGCAACATTGCCTACCCTGACTTTGTCACTGCTGCCATTGAGTTGGAGCAATCTTAAGTAGGGTTCTCCATTGACCTCCTCCCCCGCCCGAAGGGGGTTGGTTGCGCTTCTCGCTACGCCGCCGCTTGCGCAGCAGTTGGGCTTACACGCTTCAGGGCCGGGTCATTCCGCCCGCCCACCTGAACATCAAGCTCAAGCAGGCAGCACAGCT
>CALFBB010000046.1 GCA_937944885.1 uncultured cyanobacterium | reverse complement strand
TTCCTTTGATTGCCGAAAGGCGTTGAGCACCTGCTATCAGCCACCTAGTCAACCTTCTAGTGGATGGTGGGTGTGAAATTCCTTTGATTGCCGAAAGGCGTTGAGCACATCGTGTGGCTTCCCAAATAACAAAGAACACGCTTAGTGAAATTCCTTTGATTGCCGAAAGGCGTTGAGCACCTTACGCTCGGCGTAGTCTTCGATCGGCAGCAGTTCGTGAAATTCCTTTGATTGCCGAAAGGCGTTGAGCACGTGGCAGTGGCGGTAGTGGTGGCAGTGGTGGTAGTGTGAAATTCCTTTGATTGCCGAAAGGCGTTGAGCACTAGTTCGGGAACCAATGCGGGATAGGCAAACGGTAGTGAAATTCCTTTGATTGCCGAAAGGCGTTGAGCACACTTTTACCTTAGGCAGGCCTAGGGAAGACGGCACGTGAAATTCCTTTGATTGCCGAAAGGCGTTGAGCACGGATCCCTGAGCCCTTCCGGTTTGGCAACTTTTCCGTGAAATTCCTTTGATTGCCGAAAGGCGTTGAGCACTCAGGAATGGGCAGAGGAACAGGCTAACTAGCCACAGGTGAAATTCCTTTGATTGCCGAAAGGCGTTGAGCACTAAAACCTGAAACAGAGCAACTGCGGCATCCACCCGTGAAATTCCTTTGATTGCCGAAAGGCGTTGAGCACAATAATCTCTCCAGGGATACGGAGAGCGAATAGGGACCCTGACGGGATCCCTATTTTTGTCAAACAGACGGGCTATCTTGGTGGGATCCTGGATGATCTCAACTCGTCCCTTCGTAAATGATTGCCGTTACTTATAATTGAGCACAGACAGAAGTTTTTTTCAATTTTTCGTCTTGAGGAAAGGTCACCACTCCAACAAGCCAGTAGAATCAGGCTGATCTCAGGTTACCTGACCACACTGGGGGTCTTTTCCATGTTGAACTTGCCTCATCTTTCTGTATCTTCCTACCGTTGGGGATCCGGTTTGGCCCTCAGCTGCCTGGTGCTGGGGCTAGCCAGTGGTTGTCGCTTGTTTAGTCTGGTGGGAGAGAGTAGCTCTCAGGTGGGATCCTCCCTAACCGGTTCTGTCCTATGGAGAGATAGCCAAACCGTGACAGGAACCCTTGGGGCCGGGGATCAGATCAATCCCCGCGATGGCAGTTTTGTGGATGAGATTTTGATTACAGCTGAGCCAGGGCAAATTTTGATTGCCTCCATGGAAAGTGAGGCCTTTGATGCCTATCTGGAGGTGGTGGATGCCCAAGGGCGGGTGATTGCCTTTAATGATGATTCTGGCTTGGATGTGAATGCTTTGCTGGCGGTGCGCTTGCCAGAGGGGGGATCCTATACTTTGCGGGCTACTAGCTTTGAGCCAGAATCCACCGGCAACTACTGGCTTGCCTACACCCTTACCCAACTGGATTGGCAAGAAAGTCACTCCGGTCGTTTGCAACCGGGATCCCTGCAGCACCCGGACGATGGCAGTTGGATGGAAGAGTACCCTATCTCTGGGCGGGCTGGACAAGTTCTGATTGCCTCCCTGACTAGTCCAGATTTTGATGCCTTTTTGCAACTGCTGGATCCGGATGGTGAGGTTATCACTTGGGATGATGATCAGGGGGGCGCAAGGGATGCTTTGATGATTGCCTTTCTACCCCGTACAGGCACCTATACCCTACGGGCCAATACTTACGAACCGGGGCAGCAAGGGGCTTACGTATTGCAGTACACCTTGCGTTAGCCCCTTAGGTGACAGGGATTTTCCATCTTGCTGAGGTAGGATGGGTTTACAAACCTTTTAGTATTGATATCGAGGTTTTGACAGTAATCATTATTTTTCAATATTCAGTGTAAAAACCTCTGTATTGCTTCCTACAAAGCCCTGTGAAGCAAGGAGGTTGAGCACTTACTGAGGTTTATGGGCAAGCATGACATCTTATCCTAAGTTGTGACGGAGCTGAAATATTCTCGGCTTTGATGTGGTCTTTTTTCTAAAATTAGAGTTGTGGCCTAGACCACTTTTGAGTAGTCCAGACCCTACCCTTTATCAGATGGATACCATGACTCCTGAGATGGTACGCCAGTTTTGGTCTTTGGTCAGCGAAATCGGCAGGCCAGAATGGCTTACACAAGGCGACGATGACCTAGTACAGTTGCTTGTGAATGCCTGTCGAAAGCAACATGCCCTCAGCCTTGTGGACACTTCCACCCTGAATCGTTACATCAGTATCCGCCTCCCCCTGATTCGTGATATTGTCCTGGATTAGAGAGGGATTGAGCGGAGCCTTGCCATCATGGTGACTGCACAAATCACCTTGCTGATCTATGGGGTACTGCTTCTGGTGGGTGGAGTAATCGGCTACACCAAAGGCAAAAGTCCTAAGTCCTTAGCGGGTGGCTTGGTGGGATCCCTGCTGAGTGGGGTGAGCTACTGGCTGTTGGGTGTGAATCCCGGTTGGGGAGTAGGTTTGGGCTTGGGGACAGCGGCTGTGTTGGCGATCCTGTTTGGTATGCGCTACCGCAAAACCCAAAGTTTTATGCCTGCTGGCCTGCTGTTGCTCTTGAGCATAGGGGTAGCCGTTATTCTGGGTTTGAGTTTTCGCTTGCTCTAGATCTCGCAAGAGACTTCCGGTTGGCATTCAATACGGTCAATCTTGAGTTCCCGGCCTGAGCGGATCTCCTCCATCGGGGATCCACGTGGGGGGCAGGTATAACGTTGACCAGTCTCGGGCTCGTAAATAACCCGGGTGACCATCAGGGCCGTGATATCGAGCTTCTAAGCCAAACTCCAGGCCGCGGCTGACCTCCTGTTGCCACCCCGATAGGGAAAGTCCGGCCTCTTTGGCCAGAGCCGCTGCGGCCTCGCTAGAAAAACTATTATTCCGGTTTGATTCGCCAGTCATATAGGATCCCTTTTGCCAAACAACTAGCAAACCCGGGAGGCCGTTGCACACTGCTAGCTCTCCCGGGCTTTTATCCCGCCGTGTGCCTAGAGGCTACCTTTGAGCCACCGGTTCCCTCTCTTGAACCAGACATTCCTACAGGAGAACCGGAACCCTAGAGGGTAAATTGCTATTTTTCCTCAATCCTACAGCGAGTTAGCCCAGAGGGGGACTGCTAGAGTTGGAGCTCAGGTGGTGTATTCGGCGTTGATACGCACGTAGTCATAGCTGAGATCACACCCCCACGCCACACCTTGGCCGGATCCCTGGTGGAGATCCACTGTGAAGATGACCGGATCCCCCTTCAGGTACTCTGAGGCTGCCTGCCGATCAAAAGGCAAAGGCATGCCTGCCTGCATCAGTAAAAAATCCCCCAGACATATCTCTAAGCGGCGGCTATCCAAGGGGATGCCGGCCCGACCGGCAGCTGCCGCAACCCGCCCCCAATTGGGATCGTTACCAAAGGCAGCAGACTTCACCAAGGGGGAACTGGCGATCACGCGGGCTATTTGACGGGCTGCCGCATCATCTGCAGCTCCTTGCACACGAATCTCCAACAACTTGGTCGCCCCTTCGCCATCGCGGGCAATCGCTTTAGCCAGATGAATACAGGCAGTGTTGACCATTTCCGCCAAAACCTGGGCAGCTTCTGTATCCGGTTGAATTGTAGGGATGCCACTTTTGCCGTTGGCCAGAGCCAGAAGCATGTCGTTGGTGCTGGTATCCCCATCCACCGTAATTTGGTTAAAGCTTAGATCCGCTGCCTGTTTCAGGATCTGCTGCCAGAGGGAAGGCTCAACAGCCGCATCACAGGTGAGAAAAGCCAGCATCGTCGCTAGGTTGGGATGGATCATACCGGATCCCTTGCCGATACCACCCACCCGAATGGTATATCCCAGAATCTCTGTCTCGAGGGCAATACTTTTGGTTACCAAATCGGTCGTAATAATGGCGCGGGCCGCCTCTTCTCCCCCTTCTGTGGAGAGATTTTCCACCAGTTGGGGTAGCGCCGCTTGGATTTTCCCCATATCCAGCTGCCGCCCGATCACCCCTGTGGAAGCCGTCAGCACCTGTTCAGCCGGGATCCCTAGTTGCTCCCCCACCCAATAGGCCAGTTGAGCGTTGTTGCGTTCCCCTTCTTCTCCGGTGCAGGCGTTGGCTTGGCCGGCATTGCAGAAGATGGCCCGCAGCGGCTGCCGCCGAGCCAGGATCTTTTGGTTGTAGGTCACGCAGGCTGCCTTCACTTGGTTGGTGGTCAACACACCTGCTCCAACTGCATCCCCCTCAGAGACGATCAAGGCCAGATCCGGAGCACCCGAGGGCTTTAACCCAGCGGCGATCCCGCTAGCCCGAAACCCGCGTGGGGCAGTCACAGCCCCTTCAATGTTTTGAAATGGGGATCCCATGCTTCTCAATCATCTCTCAATCATTACAGTCAATCATTACAGTGCGGATCTGCCCTATGATACCGGCTGACTCCACACACTCCGCAGATTTTCAGTGATAAACCCTGTGAAAGCAAGACCCAAGGACAAAAGCTGTGGTCCTACTTACCGAGTCGGGGTGGGGGCTATCTTGTCTAGGATGAGTATGTTGCCCGTCTGTATGGGATCCCGTTTTCTTCAGCCTCAGGAATGGGTTTGTTTATGCCTACTCCCGTTATTACTCTCCGTCAGGTCAGCAAGGTTTACACCAATGGCACAGTGGCCTTGCAAGACATGAATATGACCATTCAGGAGGGAGAGTTTGTCAGCTTGGTAGGACCATCCGGCTGTGGCAAAAGTACAGTGCTGCGGTTGATCGCAGGTTTGGGGAACATGACCACAGGCTCCATTGAATGGGGACAAACCCTGACGGAGAACCACAAGCTAGCTTTTGTCTTTCAGGAACCGGCTCTCATGCCTTGGGCAACCGTTATGGATAATGTACGGCTGCCCCTCAAGCTGGCCGGTGAGCCCAAGCACAAGGCTGACCAGGATGTGCTGGAATCTTTGCAACTGGTGGGTCTACGGGGGTTTGAGCGCAGTTTTCCGCGGGAACTATCGGGTGGAATGCGCATGCGGGTTTCCATTGCCCGAGCGCTGGTCACCAAGCCGCAAGTGCTGCTGATGGATGAACCCTTTGGGGCCTTGGATGAGATTACCCGCAGCAAACTCAACAGTGATGTACTGGAACTGTGGCAGGAGAAACGCTGGACGGTAGTCTTTGTTACCCACAACATCTATGAGGCGGTTTACCTGTCCAATCGGGTGGTGGTGATGGCAGCTCGCCCCGGTCGGGTGGTGGCGGATATTCCCATTGATGCTCCCTATCCCCGCTCGGAAGAGTTTCGTACCTCAATGCTCTACAACACCTATTGCCGCGAAGTGTCGGCCCGTTTGCAAGAAGCCATGTATGGTGTGGATCACCACCCGCCTACCTTTGCTGCCGGACGCTCCCGCTAAGGGGATCCCTTCTCTTTTTCACCCTACTCCTCTCCCAACCCAACCATGATGTTCGATCGCTTCACCTCAATTCTGACCGGATGGCAAGACTGGCTGGGATCCCTGCTTGGCCTAGCCGAGCGCTTGCCTCTGCATTTGCCGGATTGGGCTCTACCCCAACTGGCGGCTACCGCGGGGGAAAAACTGAGGCCCCAACCGACCGAGACCCGGGATCCCGTGCTCCTTCCCCCAGCGCCGCGGATGAGCAAGTGGCTGAACTGGGATGTAGTGGCCCCGATTGTTGTCGGGATCCTCTTCCTGGTGGGGTGGGAAGTGGCGGTACGGCTGACAGGGATCCCCCACTATCTTTTGCCGGGGCCGATTTTGGTGGGTCAAACCCTGGTGCAAGAATGGGGAACCCTTTTCCCATCTCTGCTGATCACGCTGCAAATCACGGTAGTGGCTTTTTTCTGTGCTACAGTCTCGGGGCTTTTGATCTCGATCTTGTTTACCCAAAGCAAATGGATTGAACGCAGCTTCTTTCCCTACGCCGTAATTTTACAGACCATGCCGATTGTCTCCATTGCTCCGCTGATCATCATTTGGTTGCGCAACAACACTTTTGCCGCCATGGTGGTTTGCGCCTGGATTGTGGCCTTTTTCCCTATCCTTTCCAATACCACCCTGGGTTTGAATAGTGTTGACCACAACCTACTGAACCTGTTCCAACTGTACAAAGCCAACCGTTGGCAAACCTTGATCTACCTGCGCCTGCCCAGTGCAATGCCTTATTTTATGGGGGGCTTGCGCATTAGCGGCGGTCTTTCTTTGATTGGGGCGGTGGTGGCGGAGTTTGTTGCCGGTACCGGTGGCCAACGGGCCGGGATTGCCTATCAAATTTTGATTTCCAGCTTCAATTTACAGGTGCCACGTATGTTTGCTGCCCTGATTATGGTCACCGGCCTGGGGATCCTCATTTTTGTGTCCATGAGCGCTTTATCCGACAAAGTCTTGGGTCAGTGGCATGAAAGTGCTACCCGTCGAGAGAATTAGCCATTAATCTATCGCTGCTTGGGCTCAACCTCTTGACTGAACCTACAGAGAGCAAGCTGTGGAGATCTGATCACCCTCAATCAAGGTGCTTTCCCAAAGCACGAGGGCAAACCCGTTTTTCCTGAGCTGGTGAAACCAGAGCTTAGAGAGGTCCATCCTCTGGTCCATCCTCTCTAAGAGGTTCTCTCAGCTTTGGAAGCTAGCGAAGGGGAATAAACTCTGTGCGGGAGATCACCTGCTGACCGGCATCGGAGAGGGCGTAATTGACAAAATCAGCCACAATCGGACTGGTTCGCTGCGGTACTGCCAGAAACACGGTGCGAGACAGAGGATATCTGCCGCTTTGGATCGCTTCACGGGTGGGCATCTGACCATCAATGGGCAGGATACGCACCGTTTGCTGATTTTCCACCTGATCAACAGTACTGTAGGTGATGCCGTCTTCCCCAAGGGCACGCAGCAGGGGGGTTGTCACATCCTCTTGAGCAGTGATGAAATTGGGCCCGTCAGGAGCAAAGGGTAGACCCAAAAGAACTAACTCCTGAAAAACTGTGTAGGTCCCACTGTTGGGAGAACGGTTCAAAACCCGAATCGGGCGATCCGGACCACCCACCTGGCTCCAGTTGGTGATCCGCCCCTGAAAAATATCCGCCAACTGTTGCATGGTCAGGCCACCCTTGTAAGGGTTATTCACCCCGACCACCACCCCCAAGGCATCCTTGGCCACTGGGATCCCTTGTAAACCCGCTTGTACCTCGGCAGCATTGAGCGGGCGAGAGCTGGCAGCCAGATGAACTTGACCTTGCATCAGGGCCCGCATCCCGGCATTGGAGCCATTGGGCTTGCCATCCGGGATCCCGTAGGCAATGGGGATATTGGGATTCCGTTGCGTGTAAGCCGCCCGTAGGGCCAAGACAAGGCGCACCATGGTTACACTGCCGTCCATTTGAATGATAGACGGGTTGGGCAGGGAAGTATCCAGATTAACAGAGCTAACGGGGGCGACTGGGGCTTGGGCTTGCGGCTGTTGGAGAGGTGGAGCCGCCGGCGCCTGTGGAGCAGTGACCGGGATCCCGGCTTGGGTGGGAGTCGGTTCAGAACGATTCAGTAAACTATCCAGTAGGCCGGAGCGATAGGCGTACCAGCCACCCCCCCCCAACAAACCAATCAGGAGAATATAGACAATAGGAGGTGGGCCGGAACGTTCAACAGTCATGGAATCCTCCTGAGATAACTGAGATAAGGGGCAACTTAATCTCATCCCTCTTAGTTGTATCAGTCCAGTTACAGCAGTGGCTAGGCAGACACCATGTTCCAGATCCGGGCCTTACCCTACGACTATGAGGTTCCTAACCTATCTCAGTTGGCTTTGGTAATCATCGATATGCAACGGGACTTTCTCGAACCGGGAGGCTTTGGGGAGAGCCTAGGCAATGATGTTGCGCAACTAAGAGCAATTAATTGTGCCTACCCTCAAAGGGTTACTGGATCTCTGCCGGCAAAAGGGGCTTACGGTCATCCACACCCTAGAATGTCATCAGCCGGATCTCTCGGATTGTCCTGTCAGCAAACGCAAGCGTGGTCGAGGATCCCTAAGAATCGGGGATATGGGCCCGATGGGGCGGATTCTCATTCGCGGAGAAGAGGGCAATGCCATTATTCCAGAGCTGGCTCCCATTGAGGGGGAAACAGTGATTCACAAACCTGGCAAGGGGGCTTTCTACACCACCGAGCTGCAAGACAGTTTACAAAAGCGGGGGATCACCCATTTGTTATTCACCGGGGTAACCACAGAAGTCTGTGTACAGACCACCATGCGAGAAGCCAATGACCGGGGCTACGAATGTCTGATGGTGGAAGATTGCACCGCCAGTTATTTCCCGCCATTCAAGCAATCTACTTTAGAAATGATTCGAGCCCAGAGAGGCATTGTTGGTTGGACCACCTCTATTCAGGAAGTCCGGCGTGCACTCTGTGCAAACGATTCACTTCCTCACTCACCTACGGGTAACGTGGTACAATCCGCTTTTGAAAGGGAGTAGTCAGGCGATTGACCGCCCTCTGCATCGACATACTGGCTAAAAAGCCCGGTGCAAGAGACAGAATCCACCTGAAGTTGGTGTTCTGGTGACGAGACTTTCACTAAGTTCACACAGGAGTGAGCTTGGTGGGTCTCGTTGTGGACTTCTCCAGCCTTACTCAAATGTGTGAACGCTTCCGTACACAAGAGAGGTTGGAGACAAGGCAATGTGGGCCGGTTTTCTGGCGAGTTTTTTGTTGGTTACAGTAGCGGAGTTTGGGGATAAGACCTTTTTCACTCCCCTCATCTTGGCCATGCGACATCCCCGCCGTTGGGTTTTCCTAGGGGCATGGGCGGCTTTGGCCATGATGACGCTGCTGGCGGTAGTTGTGGGCCAGTTAGTGTTCAAACTGTTCTCACCCGTTGGGGTACAGATCCTCTCAACGGCGGTGTTTGCCGTTTTTGGCCTAAGAATGCTCTGGCAAGCCTACCAGATGAAGCCTCAGCAAGAACTGGAAGAGGAGGAGGAAGCCCTGAAACTGGTGGAGCAGGCGGAAGCGAAAGGGGCCGGGCAAGGAGGGGCCTGGGCAGTGGTCTCAGAGGCCTTCACCCTGACGGCTTTGGCGGAGCTCGGCGACAAGACTCAGGTGGCTACTCTTTCTCTAGCCGCCGTGCATCCGGGCTTCAGTGTACTGGCGGGCGCCACCCTTGGCCATGGCCTCATGGTGGGGGTAGCTGTGCTGGGAGGTCAGTTTCTGGCTACCCATATCTCCGAAAGGGCCGTGCATTGGCTTGGCGGATCCCTGTTTCTAGGTTTTGCTCTTCTGACAGGGTGGGAACTGGTCGGTTAAGGGGCTCACAACCTATAGATATCCGCTGTCAAGGGTTGGTCTTCTCCTCCCAGAGGGGAAGCACGACCATAAGATTTTGGTAGCAAGTGATAGTACCGGACCGGCTGTATCCCCTGAAATGTCCTATGATAGCGGGATTAAAGCTTGGGGTTAGCATGAATCTGGCTGGACGGGATCTGCTCAAACTGAGTGACCTTACTCGCGAGGAACTGTCGGCTTTGCTGAGGCAGGCCGCCGAGCTAAAACGGGATCCCTACCGGTTCAATTTGCGGGGGCGAGTGTTGGGATTGTTGTTCCAAAAGACTTCTACACGAACCCGGGTCAGCTTTACGGCGGCTATGGCCCAATGTGGGGGTAGCACGATTGATCTCTTGCCCACGGTCATGCAAGTGAGTCGGGGAGAGCCACTCCAGGATACAGCCCGGGTGCTTTCTCGCTACTTGGATGTCATTGCTATTCGCACCTACGATCAGAGGGAGCTGGAAACCTTTGCCAACTATGCTGATATCCCGGTGATCAATGCTCTCACGGATCAATTCCATCCTTGCCAGGTTTTGGCAGATCTGCTCACCATTCAAGAAAACTTTGGCCGGTTGGCAGGGTTAACCCTCGCCTACTGTGGGGATGGAAACAACGTTGCCCATTCTCTCATGTTGGGTTGTGCCATGAGCAGCATCCATATTCGGGTGGCAACGCCGCCGGGCTATGAGCCGGATCCCGAAGTTGTACAGCAAGCCTGTGCTCTGGCTCACAACTCTGAGGTGATCCTCCTAGAGAGTGCACAGGAGGCCGTTGCAGGCGCTCAGATCATCTACACAGATGTTTGGGCCAGCATGGGTCAAGAAGCCGAAGCCGAAGCTCGCCAATCGGTGTTTTGGCCCTACCAAGTCAATGCCGAGCTGCTGAAACAAGCAGATCCAGAGGCCATTGTGTTGCATTGCTTGCCTGCCCACCGGGGTGAGGAAATTACCGAGGCTGTTTTAGAGGGATCCCAGTCGCGGGTATGGGATCAAGCGGAAAATCGGTTGCACGTCCAAAAGGCGTTGCTGGTGCAGTTGCTGGGAGCCGGTGATGCTCCATAAGCTAGCGAGACCATTGCACCGGATTCAGGATCTAGCTTTTAAGTTGGAAACCAGAATGCTGTGGGTTGGGCTTCTACCTCAACCACTAGGTCCCCACTCGGTAGGGATCCCTACAGATTAGAAACCATGATTTGCTGGTATTCGTTTTGGGCTCCATACCTGCCAGCAGGGGGAAGGTGGGAGTAGCCCCTGGCTCGGCTACCAGAGTCCTTGAGCCTGTGACTTGCGAGCACCTGAAAAAATCGCTGAAACGACCTATTTGCGTTGAGCCGCTCGACACCTTGCTGCATAAGGGTTTCAGGCCTCTCAGACCCCTCCTCAAGCTCCCATTTTTGCCAAGTTGGCCGACCCCCTCGCAAATGGCTCTTGCATCCCTTGCCCTGACTGGGTTTTAATGGAGGCTGTCCCCACTCTGTGGGGATCCCTATAAATTGGAAACATTCCCAAAAACGCTCACTGTTGTTTTCCCAATCGGTAAGTCCCCACTCTGTGGGGATCCCTATAAATTGGAAACGACCAGAACAGCTCTGAGTTATTTTCCCAGTCGACTGCCATCCCCACTCTGTGGGGATCCTTATAAATTGGAAAATAAATTGGAAACTGGGAACCAATGGACCGAAAAGCACTTCCCTGCTACTTGCAAGAAATGCTCAATTAAGCTGGAGATCCCGGGGGCTTGTGGGCAAATGTCGTAGATGCCCACCACTCTTGAACCGGGTAGATAACGCTCCCACAATTCCCGATTGGGCCGTAGCAAAATGGATCCCTGCTGCAGGATCCCCCAAGGTTGCCAGCGTTGAGCACTGCCGATCAATTTTTGGCCCTGCCAGCTCAGGTCGGCGCGGGTACGTGCCGCGAAGCAACTGGTTTTATCTGAGTAGAGGCGTTCTTGGCCGTAGAGTTGATTTGGGTGGGGCCTATCCACAACAATGCCCAATTCCGCCAAGCCTTGCAGCAAAAAGCGGCAGCAGTAGTCGTATACACAGGTCCGCTTTAGGCTAGGTAAAGTTTGCTGCAAATGCTGCCAAGGGATGCCTAAGCTGTAGGTTAGCTCCGCTTGGTCGACTGCAGCCTGATGCAATACAGCCCGCCCACCTGTGGGTCGCCGCACAATGGGGATCCCCAGATCACCTTCTGCCTGACCCTCTGCCCAAAGCTGGTGACGACCCAGGGAGAGGGTCAGTTGCTCCCAGCCATAAAAACGCAACACCACTCGAGGAGTCTGACGCAGCTCCTGCAAAAGCCGGTCATCCTGCTGCATGTGCCAGGCCCCCGTAGCAACTTGGTAGGGCCAGTAGTACCCCAGGGATCCCATGGCCGAGGAGCGCTAGATGCTAGGAAACTCTGCCTGTAAAGGTTCATCGTACTCATCTGCCAAGCTGGCCACAATGGTGATGGCACGAGAAATTTCACTGGCGGTGATCTCCTCCAGGGTGCGGTAGTGATTCAAGATCACTTGGTTATTCCAAATACAGAAGCGCGCCTCTAGCGTGTCTGTCCAATTTTTTTCCAGCAGCTTTTGCATCAATTTGGCCGGCTCCGCCACGGGTAAAGTTAAAACAGGGGACCAAACCGCCAGGGTATCTTCCGCTGACTCACCGCTCAAATGAACAAATACATCAACCGTACCGTAGGTAAACCTCCAGGTGTGACCCTGCTCATGATTTTCATAGGCAACATCTTCCTTTAGGCTAGAGACCACTGCTGAGACAATCTCCACATAGCGGAGGGGTTCTTGCGCCTCCAGGATGGCATCCGCAGAGCGATCGAAGGCATTCATGAGCGGTTCACTGTAAACCATGAGCTTTTCCCTACTCACCTATCCAACCACCTCAACTATACCGCCTGCCGAAAGAATGCCGTTCGGATCTTGGGCAAGCCGGTGGGAATAACCGGTTTTCAGCCGTATCCCAGGGCAAAATAAAACTGTTACAGGTCTCAGAGGTGGGCTGATGCCGCAAATTCAAGTTCAAGATCGTACCCTTTCCTGTGCCGAAGGAGCCAACTTGCGCCAGGTGCTGCTCCAGGAGGGGGTTCAACTCTACAACCCACCTGCTCACATTGTCAATTGTCATGGGCTGGGCACCTGTGGTACCTGTGCGGTGCAGATTGAAGGAGAAGTTTCCCCCATGGGTTGGCGGGAGCGCACCCGTCTATCGCTCCCTCCCCACCAGCTTTCTAAGGGGCTACGCTTAGCCTGTCAGGTGCAGGTGTTCGGGGATCTCAAGGTAACCAAGTGGCCGGGAATGTGGGGGGAAAAGCTCCCGGCGGCACCCCCAGCCTAAGTAGCGTTAGCCCTTCCTTGTTTGCCTCCCAGTGCCAGGGATCCGCAATACTCAGTCTTGGATTCCCTTTCATTACCCATTTTGACCCGGTGCGCGGCAAGCCCCGCTCTACTGCTGCGCGGGAGCAAGCTAACAGGGCGAGGAAGGATAGCGCGGACAGCGTAGCCGTCCTTGTCTTTGGTTTTTCAGCCTGGCGTCTGCTGGTATGGTCAAACCATGCAAC
>CALFBB010000045.1 GCA_937944885.1 uncultured cyanobacterium | reverse complement strand
CCGTTGGTCAGGCCCTTGGCACAGCAAATCAAATCCGGTACCACCCCAAAGTAGTTGGCGGCAAAAGGGGATCCCAGGCGCCCGAACCCTGTGATTACCTCATCAAAAATCAACAGAATGCCGTACCGGTTACAAATGGCCGACTGGCGAGAGCAACACCCCTGTGCTGCAGAGGGTCAGGAGCAGGGAGCAAACCCACCAAGGGGACTCCAGCAAGGCTCAATGCTGCCCTTGAGGGCTGTAGGAAGCTTGGCCTACCCCTATGCAGAGGCTTGCCCGGTGGGCCGGCAAAAATGTTAGTCACTTGACCCCAACCTTCCTACCGCTAGCAACCAGCCATAGGACTTTGAAAGCTTGGGCAGCCATAACCTCATACCGAATCATACCGAACAGCCCAGATCAAAAAGCAAAAGAAAAAGGCCCTCTCTGCGAGGGCCAATCACTCTACCGGCTTCCGCACAAGAGCTCAAGGGCTTCAGGGCAGCAACTCTTCCACTGCTTCTTCCTTGGTGTTAGTGCGACGGGCCAGGGTACGCCGGTCAAAGGTAAGGTGAATTTCCCGGTTTTGCTCCCCATCCGCCGCTACCGCAAAGATGGGGAAGTCGATATTGCCATCTGGGAAGGCCATGTGGAAGCGGAAGGTGCCATCGGGGTTGAGCTGGATCGGACGCCCACCAATGGTAACCGTGGCATCCGGCTCAGTAGCCCCGTAAACAATCAGCTCTGCATCCGCCACCAACCAGAACTTGCGGGAGCGCTGGGGCATCACCTCAGAAGCGCCAGAGAACAGACCCAAGCCTGACCCGGAGGCCATCCAGGGAGCAGCAGGCACCTCTGCCATAGACATTGACATCATGCCCACGCCGGAGGGAATAACAAAGGAGCTGAGGGTTTCCTGCGGCAGCAGCTGGCGGCTACCCATCTGATGGCTACCAAACAGGGATCCGGCCACCCGCATGGATTCAAAGCCCCCCACCATCTCAAAGAAGCGATCGCTGAGGGTTCCTTGCTGCGGTTCATCCCCTTTGTAGGTGACAACACCCAACCCGGTTGCACTGCGCTTGTAGGGCTCCTGGAGCTGATACAGAATGCGACCCTGCAGCGGCATGTCGAAGGGCACTGTCAAGAATTTCTCTTCAAACCAGTCGGAGGGATAAACCGGGGGTATCATTACAGCGGCAGAGCGGGCCAGCACCAACCAACGGCCATCGCCGGTTCGGTAGCCAATTTCAACAAGGTAAGAACGGTCACTCACCGGAATTGGCAGGTACCATTCGCGCGCCAATTCATCGCAGGGGTATTCCTGCATGCTGTGGGCGGGTTGGTGGTTAAAATCAATGTCCGTGACATCGTAAAGCCGCAAGGCCAACTGTTGCCCCCCTTCGCGACGCTTGCTTTCCTTAGCCTCATTGGGGACATCCCAATAGGCGTAGGCCCACTGAGGATCTCGAGGCATCAGCATAATGCGGCTCTCACCATACCCCCCAGGCAAATCGCCTAGACGGTCGTCAACATCAGCTCGGAGAGGCTTGGTGTCGCCTGTTGTGTTGCCAAACTTTGATCCACTCACGGCTTCTCGCCCTCCAGGCTCTGGCATCGGCGGTACAGGAGGACGACTCTGAGCAGCCTGGGCTTCCCGGATGGCAGCTATCAATTGCTCCTTGGTCATGCGGCTGTATTTGGGAACTTCATACCGGGCTGCTTCTTCCCGCAACTGCCGGATGGTCATTTCCTCCAATGGAATTCGCTCTTGTGGCATAGTCAGGGTCTCCTATCCTTGATAAATCGGACCTTGGGCGAACACTCAAGCTTCTGTGTGGGAAGGGCGATCCCGGCCTAAAGGCAGCACGAGGCTCACTGACGTGATTGGCCTCCCGTTGACGCTTCCCAGCCGTTGATGACCGCAAGCTTGGGATCAATGGGGATCAAAGAAATAATAAAACTATGTTCACGCATTTCTACCTAGAGGTCAAGGGGCTGGGGATCAACGGGGATCAAATTGAGTTTGCTCCCGGTCAATCCAACGCCAGGCTTGCGTCTCTGCAGCTGGATCTCCAAGAGAGGTGGATTGCGCGGGATCCCCTGCCGCAAAAGCGTTGGCTCAGTAGGATGGGGGAAAGTGAGTGGTACAGGAGATCGGGGGATGAGGTGGGGGAACCAACAGAGGACAGTTCAGCTCAGCTGGGTTTTGTCGGCAGGTTGGCTACTGGGTTTGGCCGCCATGGGGGGGAGTTTTGGACAGGCGAACGGAAGTGCCCATGCGCAAACCTTGTTTCCTGCAGCATCCCCCCCACCCAGAGTGATTTACCGCTTACAGCCGCCCTCTTCCCCTCAAGCAGAGCCCGTTGTCGAGCAACCTATCCAGGACCCTGCCCCTTGGCGACCTGTGGAACCTGAGGCTGTGGTGGATCCGGTTGAGCCGGCTCCTGAGCTAGAGGAAGGTCCCGTTTTCAATTTGGATCTGTTACAGCAATTTGGCACCGGCCCAGGTGGCAGGGGATCCGGATCCCGGCAGGGTGAGGGGATCGGGCCAGGCACAGGCCAGGGGGGTGGGCGCGGCTCCAGTCCGGGTTCAGGGTTGGGTGCCGGCCAAGGGCCAGGCGGGGGAACCGGCTTAGAAGCAGGGGCCCAGCAGCGGCAGCCGCAGGTTACCGGCCTGATTGTGGATGCCCGTGGTCTAGATTTTCTGCCCAGCCAGTCGATGCGCCTATTCGACCCTGATGGCAACCAAGTCTATACGCCCCTCAACCTCAACCAAGACCTGAATGCAGCCTTTGTGGGCAGTGAGGGCACAGCTGCCTATGCCACTTCCGAAGAACAGGCCCGCTCTCTGGTCAACCGCATCGGCGAACGCCCCCATTACATTCGCGCCATTCGCACCCTTGGCTATGACCTGGTGATTTCGGCTGAAGATGCTTTTGGCTTGCGGCAAATGAATGCAACCGATGGCTTCTTGGATGCCTTTGCAGTAGTGGTGATTTGGGATGGCAATCAGGCCCGTCTGCCTTAGGGATCCCTGCAAACCGAGAACCAGGGGCAGAGGATGCTAGCCTAGCTGCTGTTCTGAATCCTGGTGGTTTTTTCTCCATGCAACGGTTTACCGATCAGCCTTTACGAGAACACCCTCATATTGCTGTGTTTTCCTCCAGCAAGGTGGGAAACTTCGTGGTTACCATCCCGTTGCTGCGGGGCCTGAAGGAGAAATACCCTGGCTGTGTGCTGGATTTTTTCGGTAGCGAAATTACCCACGATTTTGAGGTTCACTGCCCCTACATTGACTTTAGTTTTCCGCTCTACAGCCGCCGCCCCGATTACCTGGAGACCCTAACCACAGCTGTTCGGGAACGGGTAGCCCAGGCAGGCCCCTATGATTTGGCGGTAAATTGCGACGAATTTAGCGAATTAAACCTGGTGGCGGTGACGGCCCTGCGGCCTCACTATATTGCCGGTGCAGGCCTGACCTTAGACTTTCGGCGCAAACTGGAAGCAGGCTCCGATCCGGTCCAGCGGATGCTTCAGGATGACGACTGGAATAGCCTTGAGTTTTTAGAGCGCTACCGGGATCTGCTCACCAGCAACTATATTGCCGAGATTTTTTGTCGTCTGGCCTATGTGGAGACCGACTTCTTTCGCTTGGAGTTACCCAGTCGGGAGCCGAATTTTGCCGTGCCGGAGGTACTGGTTCACATCACCACCACCCGCCGGGCCAAGATGTGGCGTTTGGATTACTGGAAACAAGTTATCGAGTGGTGTGAGCAGCAAGGGTTCCAGGTCGGTCTGATTGGCAGTGCCCCGGAGGTGCAGCGCGCCCTTTATCACGCCGGCAGCAGCGAGGAGGACCTCCTGGCCCAGACAAAGATGATCGATCTGCGGGGCAAAACTTCCCTAATCGAGCTGGCGGGAGCCTTGAAACGAGCCAAGGTGTGCATTTCTGTAGATGCCGGCCCCATGCACATTGCAGCAGCAGTGGGTTGTCCCACCATTGCCCTATTTGGCAACGATGCCGAGGGGGATGGAGCCAGCCCGGTGCGGCTGTGGGCTCCCCGTATGGCGCATGTTTATGTAACCCAGACAACCTACAAGTGTCGGGTCTGCCTGGAGCACAAGTTTAAGAACGAGGCCTGCCTAGTGGAGGGACACCCCTGCATGGCCCACCTCACCCCTGAAACGGTCATCGGCTACTTGCAACAGATTCTGTCAGGATCCCGGCCAACCGACTAAAAACCGAGGACAACCCCTAGCCACCCCTGCTGCAGATGTTGCTGTTGAGGAGTCAAAGCTGGTAAAACCTCCAGGGAATAAACATCGGGGCGAGGCGGAGCCAAGGGGATCCAAAAGTGTTTCAGTTGTTCTGCTTGAAACACGCTCAAGCAAATCACCTGATGGGGCTGATAGGCGCGCAAACGATCCGGCAACTGGGCAGCACTTACCTTAAACCCATCCAGCGCTACCAGCTCATCGCCGGCCCAGATCCCTACCTGTTGAGCTGGGGATCCCATATCTACCGAGCTGATGCGATTGCTCTCACCGTTGAAGTTAAGGCCCAAATAGGGGCTGGGGTTGGGGTGGCTAAAGGAGGTTTTTAAGCTCAAGCCAAAGGGCTGGAGGTAAAAGTCATAGTCTAGCTCCACAGTGCCGTCCACATAGTCCTGGAAAAACTGGCTTAAATCCGCCCCGGCTGCTGCTTGCAGCGCCTCTCGCAACTGGCTTTCGCTGTATCCCTTCTCCTCTTTGCCAAAACGCTGCCACAGATCCTGCAGGGCAGTATCCAGGGATCCCTGCCCAGCAGAGCAGTGGCGAATGTGCAGATCCAGCAGCCAGCATACCAGCGCCCCCTTTAGGTAATAAGACACCTGGCTGTTGAGGCTATTTTCATGAGGGCGATAGAGCTTGATCCAAGTATCGAAACTGGCCTCGCTCAAAGATTGCACCGCCCGTCCGGGAGTCTGCTGTAACCGCTTGATCTGATCGGCTAGGATTTTCAAGAAATCCGCAGCAGAAAGCAAGCCGGCTCGCAGCAGAAGGATGTTCTCGTAGTAGCTGGTTGCTCCTTCACAAAACCAGAGGCACTCCAGGTAATTTTCTTGGTCGTAATTGAAGCGCTCCAAAGCAAGGGGACGCAAGCGCTTCCCATTCCAGGTGTGAAAAAATTCATGGGCCACCAAAGATAAAAAGCGCTGGTATTTCTCCGGCTGATGAAACTCCAGGCGGGAGTAATTAAGGGTGGTGCTGTACTTGTGTTCAAGACCACCAAACCCGCCTGCCGACAAATGCACAATGAACCAGTAGCGGTCGTAGGGTAAACCCCCAAAAAACCGCGCTGCAGTGGTTACAATCTGCTGCGTATCCGCCACCGCCCGGGCCAAATCCAGATTTCCCTCCCCCCACACCACAAAGTAATGGGGGATCCCTTCCACCTCAAAGGTTTCCCGCCGATGCAGACCCACCTCCACCGGGCTATCCACCAGCTCATCGTAATTCTCCGCCAGGAAGGATTGGCCCAGTCTCCCCGTTCCTTCTCCATCCGTGAGCGGACAGGGCCGCAAACTGGTGGCAATCCGCCAATCGGGCTTGGCAGGGATCACGGTCAACGTATGAGGTTCCCCTTCCCGCCCCGGCACATAGAGAAAAAGGGCCGCCCCGTTGAAGTAGCCGTGGGTGAGATCCAGATGATTGGTGCGCACCGTCAGCTCATAGGCATAGACCCGGTAGCGAATGTTCACCAGCGGGGAGCGGGGCTGAACTTGCCAGGTATTTTTATCGGTTTTGCGCCAAGGCAAGGGGATCCCAGCCTCATCTTCTGCCTGAAACTCCTGGAGATGCCGAGCATATTCCCGCACCAGATAGGATCCCGGTGTCCAAACAGGCAACCGCAACCGTAAAGGAACCTGCGGCTGTACCTCTCGGACCTGCAGTTCTACCTCAAACAGATGATTGGCTGGCTCCGGCATCCGCACCGTGAAGTGCTGACGACCAAGCTGACCGAGTGCAGCAACACTTGCTTGCGAGATCCCCATGATTAACCCTTTTCAACATGCCAAGATAAAGGCCGCAAGGAGCCAAACCCACTCCCTATCGACATCAGCTCTCATCCTAACTGCCCCCTCTTTCGGGACCAATGCCGGCAAGCAGAACCCCAAAATGTAGTTCCTGCTACAAAGGTATCTAGACAGAACCTTTTACTTTAGAGTTATCCCCTGCCATCGTGAGGACTTCTAAGGTTAATAGGGCTGTCATCCAACCTAGGCTCTCTTGGCTGGTCTTAAGGTATAAACTGACCTCAAAAGGTTGATGAGTATGGCGATGGCCGTAGCGGAAAAATCTCTGATCACAGCCTTCAAACAGTTGGGTGGAAGTCAGTACCCACCGGTGATTGAAACGTTTGAGCGGGGTAAAACCATCTTTTTCCCAGGGGATCCAGCAGAGCGAGTTTACTTTCTGGTGAAAGGAGCCGTCAAGCTATCACGGGTTTACGAGATGGGGGAAGAAATTACCGTCGCTCTTCTCCGAGAAAACAGCATTTTTGGCGTGCTCTCGTTTATCACAGGTCAGCGTTCGGATCGCTTTTATCACTCGGTGGCCTTTACCACGGCGGAGCTACTCTCCCTACCGATTGAACAGGTGGAGAAATCTCTGCGGGAGAATGCTGAGCTTTCGATGCTGCTCCTTAAGAGCTTATCCTCCCGCATTTTGCAAACGGAGATGATGATCGAGACACTGGCCCACCGGGATATGGCATCCCGTCTGGTTAGCTTTTTGTTGATTCTGTGTCGTGATTTTGGTGTACCTGGCCCCGACGGTGTGACCATTGATCTCAAGTTGTCTCACCAAGCAATTGCCGAAGCAATCGGCTCTACTCGTGTAACAATTACCCGCCTGCTGGGGGAGCTGCGCAAGAAAAAATATATCTCGATCTACAAAAAGAAGATTACGGTACATGATCCCATGCAATTAGGTCATCGCTTTGTCTGACAGTCTCATGATAGGTGCAGCTTTGCAACATTGCTTCCCAGAATTTCCTGCTTCATCTCTCTCCAGGAGAATCGAGCCATTCTCTGTGAGCGGATCGACTAGACCTCCCTACAACACCCTTACCGCGGACACCATCCATTCCTCCTCCAAAACCAGTGGATGAAACGGAACATCTCAACAGACTGATCAGAAGTCCCTAATCGAATCTTGACCATTTCAAGGAACACGCCTCCCTGACCTGGTAAGAGTTTAACCAAAGACTTGATCGTCACGGTCGTGTTTTGTCTAGTCCAAGAAAACTCCTGTTTGACCATAGCGTTGACCATAGCGCTGGTTTCGTCTTGCCAAGGACCAACTGAGAAGCAATCGAGTTGTGTGAACAAAAGTCTAGCTGCAGATGAACAGAGTTTACTAATCGAGGTCTACTAATTGAGAAAGCTTGATTCCTTGTTGATTCCTTGGTATCTACTTTGGAAGCAGTCTACTCAAACATTTCTCCTCGTCTTGTTTGCTGTCTAGTTATACAAAACCAAATACAAAAACAATTCGTAAAGAATAACATGACATGTTACATCCCCGCTCTACCAAAAGGCACTGTAAAGCTTCATCTCACCCCTAGGCGGAAAGCTTGCTCGTTAGGGCAGGGAGTATGTTGGATGAGGCTGGGTCATGTTGGTGGAGGTGCCAAACAACTCAAGAGTTACACCCTCTCAAGGTGCAGGTATCGAGAAAGCCCATATTTAAAGCCCATATTTGTTAGAGATGCGTCTACATCTGTGACTGGCTCTCTAAGATGCTGAGAGGGTAGCGACGGCACAGGCAATGCTGAGTTGGGTGACCCAGACCCTGGGTCACTAGGCCGCAGGAACTGGCCTTCAAGAAGCTCTTGAATGAGGTCGAGTGTGTTTGATATCTTACCAACTCTTGGGGACCGGTAAGCCTGTTGGCAGCATGGCTGGCGTGATCCCGTCGAGGGAAACTCCTCAGGACTGGCTTTCGGCATCAACTGCCGGAACAAAGTTTTTCCCAATCCTGTTGGTAGGCAGCAATCATCTGGGCTTGGGCTTGAATCGCTGCCAGGGTTTCCGTCATCAGCGACCAGTCGGCATTGGGAGGGCTAGGGTACTGCTTTAACTTCTCAACTGTACTGCTTAGAGCCACTTGTAGCTGTTGCATGATCTGGTGGGCCTGTTGGGCAAGGGCTAGAGTCTCTACAACACGACTGTTGTTCTGGTGCTGCTGATATTTCTGCAGGGCCTCCCCCCGCAAGATATTCAGGATGGCCCCTTCTCTAGAACGCTGGGGAATGACCCGCAACTGCAACACTAGCGGTTCGCCTTTGTACATCCGCTCCACTTCCGCCTGCTGAGCTTCTCCGATCAAAGCCGGATCCAGCATCATCATGCGCTTCATACTGGCCAGTAACTTAGCCCGCACCGATTCAGACAGTTCCTTAAACAGATCCCGCAAAATACCCTGCTGACGATAGCGCACTCGACACAGCGTACCTTCCTGAGGCTCTACAAAAATTTGCTCGGCCCGCTCATCTAAAGCGCGTCGCAACATCGAGTTGAGCAACTGCTGAACGGTTTCTTCTGACTCCGTCGCGGGGGGAGAGGTTTGCTTGGCTAGGGGAGAGGTATTGGAGCCGAGGGAGGGAGGCTGGGGAGCCGGCACCTCTCGGGTGACTCGGTTGGCTTGCACTTGTAACTGCAACTGAGCCACCTCTGCCGGATCAGGGGGATGACTGAAGTAATAGGCAATGAGATCTTGTTGCTGCTCGAAGGTGATGGGAATCGGCTCCACAGAAATCTGGGAGTAGGCCAGCATTTTGCCGATGTAGTCGAGCGCCGCCAAATCCTGAGGATCCACCATGCCCAGGATCAAGCTATCGGTATCGAGGGCAAGGGGCACCACCTGATAGTAAATGCAGATCTCCACTGGCAGATACTGGGCAATCAGGGCGGGCACCCGTGTCCGGTCGATCTTAGTGTATTGTCCTACCGCCAGAGAAGCATCTGGATCAGTCATGGCAAGCCTAGATCCCGCGTAGGCGAGACGTTACTCCTCATCACTGTAGTCTATGGAGCGGTATGTCATCCCTTTCGCATTAGCGGAATGGAGTCCTTTCGACCTTAAGACTCGTCCGACCGGTTCAAATTGACTAGAGTGTAATACTAGGACCATTCTCCATCCTCTCATAGCAAAAGAAGTAAAAGCCTTGTTAAGCCTAGGAGTCAACATTGACCACATCGCCACAGTGCGTCAAGCTCGCCGGGCTGTGGAGCCTGACCCGGTGGCAGCAGCGGTGATCGCCGAATTGGCGGGGGCAGATGGCATCACGGTGCATTTGCGGGAAGATCGCCGTCACATTCAAGATCGGGATGTCCGCCTACTTCGGCAAACGGTACGCACCCATCTCAACCTGGAAATGGCAGCTACTGATGAGATGGTAGCCATAGCCCTGGAGATCAAGCCCGACTACGTTACCTTGGTGCCGGAGCGACGGCAGGAGGTAACTACCGAGGGAGGCCTTGATGTGGCAGGGCAGCTGTCCCGTCTGAGCGATGTCGTGGGCCAATTGCAGGGATCCGGCATACCCGTCAGCTTGTTTATCGACCCGGATGCCACCCAAATTGCCGCCGCTGCTCAGGTGGGCTGTTGCTGGATCGAGCTGCACACGGGGCGCTATGCTGAAGCTTCCTCAGAAACGGAGCGGCAGAAGCAGCTCAATCTCCTGAAAGAATCTGCACAACAGGCTATTGAGCTTGGCTTGCGGGTGAATGCAGGACATGGGCTCACCTACTGGAATGTGGGACCGGTGGCTCGCATCCCCGGCATGGAGGAGCTGAACATTGGTCATAGCATCATCAGTCGAGCAGTGCTGGTGGGGTTGGAGCGGGCGGTGCGAGAGATGCGTCAAGCAATGGGATTAGGCTCAAGGGTAGACCTGGTATGAACTCGGATTACTACGGCTACGAAAACCACATTCTCGAGCAGGCTGAGATTGAGCGTCTGTTGGATTTGCTGCCGGCCAGTATGCGGGAGAGTGTCAAGATTTTACCGGCCTCGGAGCGACAAACTGTGGTCATCAAAGGGCGTCGGCAACTGCCTTGGGAGCGGCAGATGCACTTGTTTATTAAGCCCTACGAATGGCGGCAATTTACACCGGTGCAACGGGCGGGGCTATTTTTGCACAAGGTGGGCTACTACAGTCGGGCGGTATCGCGGCAGATTGACTTTTACCTGGCTTTGGTTGCTCTCGGGGGGTTGAGTTTGATCTTTGAGGCTGTCCAGCAAGATCCAGTGGGGGCTACAGTATCTGGGGGCCTGAGTGGCTTGGCTCTCTGGCAGTTGCGCCGTGATCAAACCAATGACCGCCGCTTGTTGGCTGCCGATGCCTATGCTGTGGATCGCATGGTCTTGCGCGGGATCCCTCGTGTGCAGGCGGTAGAAGCCCTGGGACAGGCTCTGCACGTGGAGGCACGATTGGAGGGGCGATCCGGCAATGATCTGCTGGATATGTTGCGGTATCAAAATCTGAAACGGTTGGCCCAACGTCCGGCGGAAGATATTGTCTTGAGCTGATTGGGCAGATGTTATCGCCGGTGCGATTGGCTGCTCTGGTGGGGCGAGATGCTTGGGGTCAACACTTGCTACAGGTGGCGGTGACCGATTCTACCAATCGCTTGCTTTTGGATTGGGGACGTCACTTTCCCCAGCCGCTGCCACTGGGCACGGTTTTGGTCAGTACTTGCCAACGGGCCGGGCAAGGACAATACGGGCGAGTTTGGCAGTCGCCACCGGGAGGGTTGTACTTGTCGGTATGGCTGGGATCCCCAGCTTTGCCTCACTCCTTGCTGGAGCTAACCCTGACACTGGCCTGGGGCATTGTCGGAAATTTGCGGCAAACCCTCGGCCTGCCGCTGGGGTTGAAGTGGCCGAATGACTTGGTAGTGGTGGATGAACGGCAGCCAGGCCATCTGCTGAAGCTGGGGGGGATCCTGCTGCACAGTCGCTTGGGTGGGTCTGGACAACTGCTGGGTTTGGTGGCCGGCTGTGGGATCAACCTGAACAATCCGGTTCCGGAGCGGGCAATCTCTTTGTCACAATTGCTGGGATCCCGGCAGGATCCCACCTGGATTGGGGCCCTAGTGTTAGGCGGGATGGAGCGGGGGTTCTATACCTGGCAGCAGGCAGGGTTTCAAGCCATTCGCCCCGAGTACGAGCGCTGGATGATCCCCACGCAGGTGGATTGGCCAGAAAGAGGGGTGGTTGCCACGGTTTTAGGCCTTGCCGAGGATGGCCGGATGCGGGTACAAACACAGGGGGAGCAGCCTTCTCAACAGGGGCAGTCTATCCTGGCGCTTTTGCCCGACCAAGTTCGCTTGAGTTATTACATGCCCGTGAGGACTTCCTCCTAAGAACGCGGCAGCCTGTAGTTTTTTTGTGTGGCCTGTGTTGAAAGCGGTGATGAATCTGCGCCTAGGGTGGATCCGGCGATGGCGGCGGCTAAGATTTTGGCTGGGGCTAGGGCTTTGTCTGCTCTGGTTGTCTCCCAGTACCCTGTTGGCGCAAACTCAACCGCAGAGCCTACCCCCACCACCTGCAGTGGAACCGGCCTTGGATACTCCTGGAGCCGCGGCCCTGCTCCTGGATGGGGCTATCCCGATGCCGGAGACTTCTACTGACCCCCTGACTTTGGAAGCCAAAACCCAAACCGAAACAGCGGTAGGACGGGAAATTGTCATTGAACCGGAGGCAACCCGTGACTTGGCGGTTTCTCCAGCTGCCGATGATTCATCTGCAGTGCCGGTTGTGCTGATGGAACGAACCTCCGGTCGCCGCATCATCATCTCGCCTGGACAAGAGATTCGCATTGAGGATCCCAACCCGGCTCCACCAGCAGACCCGGAACCTCCGAGCCAGTCAGAAGTAGCAGCGGCAGATGAGCGCCTGCTGTACCCTCTACCCCACCCTGTGCCGATTACGTCTGGGTTTGGTATGCGGGTGCACCCGATTCGCGGACAACCTGAGTTTCATGCCGGTGTGGATTTGGGAGCCAGCATGGGCACGCCAATTCTGGCCTCCTTGAGTGGCAAGGTGCTCAAGGCGGGATCCCTGGGTGGTCTCGGTATTGCAGTGGTCTTGGAACATGGGGGTAACCGGCGCACTCGTTATGGTCATATGTCTGAGGTGGCGGTGGCTGCCGGAGAACAGGTGAAGCAGGGATCCGTCATCGGCTATGTGGGTGCTTCTGGGGAAGTAACCGGTCCCCACCTACATTTTGAGCTGTGGAAACGGGCTAACAGGCAAGAGTGGGTGGTGCTGGATGCAACGGATGATCTGAAAATTGCCGTGGCTCAGTTACCGGGTTAGCAGTGGCTGGGTTAATATCAGTGAGCGGGATCCCGATTGGATCTGGTTTTTGCGGACGTGGCGGAATGGCAGACGCGCTAGACTTAGGATCTAGTGCCGCAAGGCGTAAGGGTTCAAGTCCCTTCGTCCGCATTGGGATTGGGCAGGGCTGAGGCCAAAGTTAGGATCCCGGCTTGCGTTCACATTGCCTCCAGGAAAATATCGGCATTGCTCACCAGCAGCACTTCATCCAGCGCGTTGTCCGTCGGCATAACAATAGCAGCCGGGATCCCCAATTCTGCTGCTGCAATCACTACCCCTTGGGCATGGTTTCCAGAAGAAAAGGCTACTACCCCCTGTGCAGGGGATCCTCCCTCCCAAAAACGACACAGAACATTCATTACCCTGCGCACCTTGGAGGATCCCCTCCGCTGAAAGGACTCTGCCTGGCGAAATACCTGTGCACCCGTCCGCCGGTTGAGGTAGCGGCGAGCGTGAATCTGCCGGCCAATCCGGCTCTAGGCCAAACGCACCTGCTCCAGAGTCAGCATTAAGCAGGGAAGATCACTTGCAAAATTTGCTCAGCCGGAATCGAATCGATGACCCCATCAGTAGCCTTTACTGCCCGAAACGGCCCTTCGGAAGGCAGCAGCCGTGTCGGATCGGTAGGACCAAACAGAGCCACCAGAGGGGTTTGGGTCGCCACCGCCAAATGCATGGGGGCACTATCAGTACACAGCAGTAGCGTTGCCCCGGCGATCAAGGCTGCCAGCTGTCCCAATTGGGAGGGCCGACTGACCAACAAATCCGGCAGCTGCGATAGAAACCCCTCCCCTAGCTTTTCATCCTCTGGCCCCAACACCAACATCAAGGGCAACTCGGGCCGTTTTTCCTGGAACCCCTTGATCACCTTCACCCACTTGGCAGGCGGGTATACCTTGCGGATCCCTTTCTCCAGAGACAGCTGGCTGGCCCCCGGGTGCAGCAGCACATAGTCTTTGGCCGTATCCCCTAGGAGGCGTTTCCGTTCTTGTTCTGCCCATTCGAGGTGGCTTTTCTTCAGGCGAATTTGTGGGATCCCGGCCTCAGAGACAATGCCAAACCCTTGCAACAGATCGTGGTACATTTCCGCCGCATATTGGGCAGGCTTCAGAGGCACCGGATCGGTAAGCCAGGGCCACCCTGGAGGAGCATATCCGACCCGTTTCGGGATCCCGGTTAGCCAGAGGAGAAGTTTTGCACCAAAGCCTTTTCCCAAGCTCAACACCGCGTCGTACTGACGTTCCCGAATGCGCCCGAGCAAATCGCTGATATCCCCCAGAGAGACTTGTTCTTTGAAGGGAAAGGTGAGCACCTTATTTACGGAAGGACATACCTCATAGGCAGAAGCTGCCCGTGGCTCCACCATCACCTCAATCTCGGCTTCTGGGTAGCGTTGCCGCAAATCTGCCAGGGTGGGAAAAAAGAGAATCTGGTCGCCAATCCCTCCAGGGACAAGAGCAAGGATTCGTTGTGCCAAACTGCCGCGAACTTGTAGAGAAGCAACCTGCATAGATCATCCTGAATAGATGGCCACATCCAGCCGATGGGATCCCTAACCAGGGATGTACCGCGTTAACTCTATCTCAGATTCGCAGCGGGATGGGATCCAATCGATAGAAGATAAGCTACCAAAATCCGCCGCAGGACCCCGCCCGTCGTGACAGCAGTGCGTAGCATCATGCTCCGTTGGCGGAGTCTGCCGCAGGTATAAACTTGGGGGGTAGACCCGTGCGCAGCAGCGGCACACAACCGTTGGCGCAGTCTGCCCATAGGGAGCAATTTGGTGTAATCAACTCAGCGGTAAAATACAAGGGCAACGAACCCTGAGCTTCGTTCCGCTTGGGGGTAGCAAACGAAGGCTAAACAAAATACCTGTGGAATCGGTCTGAGGAGGGTTTACGCTTTCAACTAGGCCTAGTTAAGAGGCTAAGAAGCAGGAGCTCCTTGAGGAGAACAAGCAAGCTGTAGAAGTTCTGGTGTCCTCTGCCCCACGCTTGACAAGCTTTAGGAGAAACCGATAACATAACTTATCCAGTGCGGATGTAGCTCAGTGGTAGAGCTTCTCGTTGCCAACGAGACGGTCGCGCGTTCGAATCGCGTCATCCGCTTATCCACTTTCTTGATCTGGACCGGGAGCAGCCGGTTGGCAAGGATCCGGCCTGGATTGAACTGATACCCGTCAAGGCGGCAGACGAGAAAGGTCTTTTCTCGAGAGAGCAATCACGGCAGCCAGGAGCAAACCCTAGGGGTTGGTCGAGCATTGGGTCTCATTCCAGACCCACCTAACTTGTGCTGCCCGATGAAATCCTGAGGGGGCTCTATCCTATGGGCTCTATCCTATTCTTTGGGAGGGATCCCGGTCTGCGCCTATCCCCGGACATGTTGGGAAAGACTGACTTGTCAAGACTTACTGGTCTATGTGTGGGCGATTTAGCTTAGCGGTGGAGCCGGAAGTGCTGAGGCAGCACTTCAAGCTCTCCATAACCACAGAAGAGATGGAGATGCGACTCCCCCGCTACAATATCGCTCCTTCTCAGCCGCTGCTGGCGGTGGTAGCCTCGGCCTCTCCAGAATCGGGATCCCTGCAACGCAGGGCAACCTATTTTCGTTGGGGTTTGGTACCTGCCTGGCGCAAAGTGTTTCAGGGGGGATGGATCAATGCCCGTGCCGAAACGGCAGCCGAGAAACCCGCCTTCAGAGCAGCGCTACGGCGACGGCGGTGTCTGATCCCGGCTGATGGCTTCTATGAATGGACAGGCTCTGGCAAACCTAGGCAACCCTACTGGATTCATTTGCGGGAAAAAACTCCGTCTGGGTGGCGCAAACAGCCTGTGTTTGCCTTTGCAGGTATTTGGGAACGTTGGCAGGGATCCGAAGGAACTGTAGTCGAGACCTGTGCCATTCTCAACACCACCGCCAACCGGCTGATGCAAGTTCTGCATGAGCGGATGCCTGTGATTTTGTCTGAGCAGGACTATGAGTGCTGGCTGGATCCTCAGATTCAGGATCCGCAAGTGCTGCTGCCTTTGCTGCGCCCCTATCCTTGCGCAGCCATGGTGGCTTATCCGGTCAGCATCCATGTGAATTTTCCCCACCATGAGGATCCCGCCTGCCAAGAGCCGGTTGGAGATCCCATTTTGCTCCCCGCCCCTTAGGGGGTCACGACAGTTTTCTCTCTCAGGGAGCACGGCGGTAGCGCATGCCGGGTAGCTGGACCAGCCAGCCCTCCAATTCCATGAGCAACAGGGTACTAGAAAGGGTGGTGATCTCCATTTGCGTTGCCTGCGCCAGAGCATCGATGCTCATCGGTTCGGAGCCCAGAACTTGCCAAAGAAGCTGCTGATCCGGTTCGGTGGGGCCGGCTTTGGTTTGTACAGTCTCTGCCCCTCTGGATCCAGACTGGAGGGATCCCTGGGTTAACTGCAAATCCTGCAACAGACTTTCGATGTCGAGAATCAGATTTGCGCCGCTCCGAATCAGGTTGAGACAGCCCCGTGCAGCTGCTGTATCGATGTTGCCCGGCAGGGCATACACCTCCCGTCCGTAGGTGTTGGCCAGGTAGGCAGTGATCAAGGCTCCTGAGCGCTCAGGAGCTTCCATCACCAGGGTGGCCCGGCACAACCCAGCAATGATGCGGTTACGTTGGGGAAAATGCTCTTTGGCCGGCGGTGTACCGGGAGGGTACTCACTTAAGATCGCCCCTTGCTGCCGAATGCGTTGGTACAACTGCCGATGCTGGGCAGGGTAGACCACATCTACACCGGTACCGACCACGGCTAAGGTTTTACCGCCGGCATCCAAACAAGCTTGGTGAGCCGTCCCATCGATCCCAATTGCCAACCCTGATACCACCACACAGCCAGCTGTGGCCAAAGCAGCGCTGATTTGCCTGGTCCAGTAGCCACCATAGGGAGTGGGAGCACGGGTACCTACCATGGCAATGGTGGGCTGTTCCCAGGAGGGGCAGTCTCCCAGGATGTAAAGAATCGGTGGCGGATCGGGCAATTCCCACAGCAGCGGCGGATAGCCGGGATCCGCAGGCGTCACAAACGGGATCCCAGGCCTGCGGGTTTGCTCCAGAATCTGCACCGGGCTCAACTGCTGCCGGGCCTGTTGAACGGATTGAGCCAAGGTGGGGCCAATCCCCTCCACCTGCTGCAGGGCCGATTCATCGGCTTCCCAGGCCCGTTGTAGAGATCCAAAAGACTCCCACAGCCGCTTCAGTCGGTGGGGACCTATGCCTTTGATCTGGGCCCAGGCCAACCAGTAGGATTGCTCCTGATCAGTACAGGAGTGGCAGGCAGCAGGCAAAGCGAAACCAGAGGAAAAGGAAGTCAATCTGAGATTCCTAGGCAAGAGTGAAGTTAAGGATAGGGCTAGTTAAGCAGCTTTTCGGGAACCTTGCCTCCCATTTGTAGAGGGATCCCCATCCGCTTTACGGTTGCTTTGATGATAGTTCAGATGCCCCCGCCGGATCAGATCTGCCTGGGCAAGTGGGGGCCTCTCAGACAACAAAGCTCCTCCCTCACCCCCAGGATCAGATCCCGCCAGCCCAAGCACCTAGGGATCCAGAGCTTGTGTTGTCCAGCTTTGAGTGGGATCCAATTGAATAGTAAATACCTATCTAATCTTAGAGGAAATCATAGTGAATAGTAAATAGTAACACTGGCTTACAGATAAACAGAAAAAATAAGTAAAGCATCAGCTTACTAGTCAGCTTACTAGAAAGTTAGTTCCAGAGAAGTAGAATGCATAATTTTTCGTAGCAAACAGAAAATTAAATACGAATTGTCCATAATGTGGAGAGTAAATTTTTTTAAAATGAAAACTTGCAGATTTAGACCTTAATTTCTTAGACATTAAAGGTTCAATAGATTTTCATTAGGAACTAAAGACTTCTCCCAACTAAGACTATTTTAGTATTCAAATCTATGTTTAGATGCCCTAAATTCTAGTTAAAATATCAGGCTGTATTGCTTTCCAGACAAGCATTTTGATGCAAGTCGGATCTCGTCTGTCTTCTTGAGATTCCTTTGTATCGCCAACATGGACCTTACCTTTAGCAGTCAGTATATATTGAGAATATATTGAGAGTAGCACTTAGGTTGATTTCAGAAAACTAGCAGAAAAATTATATTAAACTTAGGAAATAGTTATAGTCTCAGAGCTTTGTGCAGAGAATCAAAACTCTGCTGGGATCTTGTTCAAAAGCTGCTCTGCTCTCAGTCTGTCTATTTTCACCAAAAGGCTAGGATAAACAAGAACTGTGCTTTCCGGTACTGTATTCGGGGCAATTTGTACACCGGTCAGAGGCAGAACTAATTCATTGACGGATACGCACAGGTGGTGTTTGATGGAATCCATGGTCCATACTCTCCACCACTTGTAGGCCCTGTGCCATGTCTGTTCGGCAACACAGTTTCCTGACCCGCTCACGAGATGAAAACGTGATTTGCACTGCTTCTTCGGATCCCATGCCCTCCCCCCAGGATGTTGTTTCTTCAGGCCGTGCCAAGTGCTCCCCGGTTGGCAGCCGACCTGAGCAGGCTAACCAAGCTCACTTGATCCCGCAGGGATCCCTGCAGCTTTACACCCACCCCAGCCGTGGCCCCTTTACCCCTGTCATGGCGCAGGCACTGCGTTTGGCTGGGCAGGGAACCCGGGTGTTGATTGTGCAGTTTCTCAAGGGGGGCATTAACCAAGGACCCCAGAACCGTCTTTTGCTGGGGAGTTCTTTGGAGTGGGTGCGTTGTCGTCTGCACCGCTGTATCGATACCCCCCAGTTGGATCCTGAGGAGCGGGTAGCCCTGGATGAGCTGTGGCAATTTACCCAGGCAGCAGTAGCCAGTGGCAGCTATGACCTAGTGGTATTGGATGAGTTGAGCCTGGCCTTGAAACTGGATTTAATTCCGGAAGCCGAGGTACTGAGCCTAATCGACCGGCGTCCCATCTCCATGGATATGATCATCACCGGCCCAGAGATGCCGGACTCTCTTTTGGAGCGGGCAGATTTGATCACGCAGTTGCGTCAGCGCGCCGGTACTGTCCGTTCTCTCGAGAGCCGTACTTCTACCACTTCTTCTCTTTGAAGTCTGTTGGAGGGTTTGCCGTAGTCATGTTGAAAAATGACCGCTGGATCTGTGAACAGGCGCGGCAAGGAATGATCGAGCCTTTCGAACCGCGGCTGGTGCGCAGTGTGGAGCTGAATGGGCAAACCCGTCCGGTGCTCAGCTATGGCCTCTCTTCCTATGGCTACGACATTCGCCTTTCGCCGGTGGAATTCAAGATCTTTCGCCATATCCCGGGCACCATCGTAGATCCAAAGCGGTTTAACCCAAAGAATCTGGAATCGGTGGAACTGCACCACGATGCGCAGGGGGATTATTTTATTATTCCTGCCCACTCTTACGGCTTGGGAGTAGCGCTGGAGCGACTGCAGGTTCCCGATAATATCACCGTCATCTGTATCGGTAAGTCCTCCTACGCCAGGGTGGGACTGATTGCCAACCTCACCCCTGCTGAAGCCGGGTGGCGGGGCTACTTAACGCTGGAGTTTTCCAATGCTTCCAGTGCCGATTGCCGGGTATACGCCAACGAAGGGGTGGTACAACTGCTTTTTTTGGAAGGGGATCCCTGTGAAGTAACCTACGCTGACCGGGTGGGTAAGTATCAGGATCAGCCCCAACAGGTAGTGGTGGCTAGGGTTTAGCAAAAATGGCGGCGGTTGAGTGGATTTTTAACAACTAGGCCCAAGTGGCTCTGGAAAATTCACCTGGATAACAGCCATTGCCGGACTGATTCAACCCACAGCAAGCTCTATTTACCTAGAGGGTCAGCCTCTGCTACATCTGCCGGTGGAAAAGCGTGGCCTCGGTAGGGTCTATCAGGCCAGCAGTGGGGATGTGGTGGTGCTAGCTTCCTAGGGGTCTGGGTTTAAGGTACTCTCAACCCATGCTCCCAACCCAACAGAAGGGCAGCAATTGATGATGATCTGGCTGGTTTATGGATGACCTGCTTTCAGCGCAAGGGCAGGGGCAGGTGGCCAATCTGGCCAATCTGTTTTTGATTCCATTCTTACCCATAGTGAAGGCCAAGCGACCTACCCCTGGGGATGGATTTACTGCTCTTACCCCCGATTGGGATTTTGTGGCCAGCAACCTCACAGACTTGGTGGGCCGGTTCCGCACAGAGATTGTAGAGGGGATTGTCCAAAACCGCTAAATTAAACGGCTGTTCACTCCGGCGGGTTGGTTGACTGGGCTTTGGGAGGCTAGCTTTGATCACAGCGATTCCTGCTACCTGGGCGTAGCATGGACGCCGTGAAAGTCTCTGGCCTACACTATGCAGAAAGCTTGCCTAGCAGGCTGAGGAGAATCTCAATTCGCCCAGGGGTTGCAGCCCCGCAGCCCTCAACTAATCTTGCTAAGATTGGGATCCTTTCAGCATCAAACAAGACCTTGACTATGGCTCTGACCCGCAAGCACCTTGCCATCGACAACGACGAGCTGATGCGTCGGGTAGAAGATCTTATCAATGCCTCCAAAAACCGCTATCGCATTACTGTGCAGGTGGCCAACCGTGCTAAGCGGCGCCGCTATGAAGATCATGACGATATCGAGGATGGCTGGATGAAGCCGATCCGCCGTGCAATTGTTGAAATGTCGGATGAGCTGACCGAGCCAGAAATTATTGGCGATGAATAGGAGCAGGCGAGGGTAAGTTGGTTGAGTCGGGTGAGTCCCCCAACCTTGCTAGACGACGCCTCAGGAAAGCCTAATGGCGATGGGATCCGTCTGTCAGGCCTTCAAGAGGGTTCCTGTCTGCTTTTTCTACAGATTCTGGGAACTCGTGGTCGTAGGCATGCAACCGGGATTCCATGAGGTGCAGCAGCCGCTGGGTTTCTTCTGAGCTGAGGCCTTGAATGTGCATCTCTAGGGGGTTGCGGAACCCCAGAGTTTGCTGAGGAAAGGGGATCTGGATCCCAGCTTGATCAAAGGCATGCTTGAGGCGACGACGGTACTCCCGTGCTACCTTCCACTGCTGTAGCGGTTGTACCTTGATCCAGAGGCGTAGGGTCACCCCCCGCTCCCCCAGGTGATCAACACCGTGCATTTCCGGTGGCTCCAAGATTTTGTCTCGCCAAGCCGGCTCGCGGTACATCTCTAGGGCCACCCGCTCGCTGATGCGCATCGCCTGCTCCAGATCATTTTCATAGGCAATGACAATGGCCAGATCCACCCGTGACCAGCCGTTGGACAGGTTTTCCACCACGCGAATGGCACTGTTGGGAATGGAGATTAAGGTGCCTTCGGTGTTGCGCAACTGGGTCAGCCGCAGATCCATGTGTTCCACCAGGCCACCCCGGCCATCCACCACGATCACATCCCCTTCAGCAAACTGATCCTCCAACAAGATCAATAGGCCGTTGATGACATCTTTAATCAGATCCTGGGCTGCCAGAGAGATGCCCAAGCCGATAAAACCCAGGCTGGCCACCCAGGGGCCGATGTTTACTCCCACCGAGGCCAAGCCAGCCAGGGATCCCACCACCACCAGAGTCGTAGCCGCCATCCCTTTGGACACTCCGGCAAAGGTGCTAAGACGCTTGCTGAGGCGATAGGTGGGGGTGGTGGGGGCATTTTGCCACTGCTCTTGGCGCAAAGCAGCAAAGAGATTATCCAGCACCAAGTTACTCAGCCAAATACTGCCGTAGGTGGCCAAGCCCACTCCGGTCAACCGCAACAGGGGTCCCCGCAGAGAAATCAGCAAGAAGGTTTGCAAAGCTCGCGTTTGTGGGAAAAGCCCCAGACTCACCCCGATCCCGCTCATCCAGAGGCCGATTTGCAGCAAACGCAGCAGGCGAAGGCGCAGCTCCAGGTAGGATTCCTGTCGTTTGCGCTGGGCCTGTTGCTCTAGGAGAATGGGATCCATGCCAGGTTGATCCTCTTGCTGCAGGCGCTCCTGCATTTCCGCCTGGATGGTGTTGTACTCCACCTGTAGGGCATCCCGTGCCTGTCTTAGCCGCCGCCGTTCCCGTTGGCAAAGCTGGCTCATGCCCCAGGTGATTCCTAAGATGCTGAGGGCAATGACCGCCTGTCGACGCAGAAATGGCGGCTGTCGTTCCTGTTGCGAGGTACGTAAGGCTTGCTCCACAATGCTGGCCACTTGCTCAGCCCAATCCAGGGGCTGGGTACCCTGGAGCTGGGCATCCAGGGAGGTCACGGTGAGCAAATGTTGCCCGTTAACCCGGATCACCGGCTGGTTGGTTTGGGCATCTACAGTCACCGAGACGTCTAGAGTGTCTAAGTCCAGGGAGGAGGTAGCCAAGCGGCGCAGGGTTTGTTCAATGGAGCGGACCCGCTGTGACACCGGTGGGGTACTGCCGGGATCCCCTTGGGGAGCGGTGACCAGAAACAAGCGGCGTCCATCTAGGGTCACCACCCCAGTTTGAATGTTGGTAGAGGTGGGCAGGCTGAGGGCTTGCCGCAGTTCTTCCAGAGCATCCACCCTGTTGAGCAAGGGCAGATTGGGCGGCGAAGTGTTGTTGGGGGTTTCCTGGGCCCAAGTGGGTGGAGCTGACAAATTAAGGCTCAAGATGGATAGCCAGAGGGATCCCTGCTTTGCGAGCTCCAAGCGGTACGGATAGCATGGCATGAGACAAATCTCAGTCCAGGAAGAAAAAAGCAATACCCAGAATGGCGTAGGTAGCCAGCAGCAGCAACCCCTCCAACCAGTTGGAGCGTCCATCGCTGCTGACGGAATTGATCAACAGAACGGAGACGGCAATGGCCACCAGTTCCACCATACCGAAATTGAAATTCATCGGTTGATGGAGCACATCACCTGCTAGAACCAGCAAAGGGGCGACAAACAGAGCAATTTGCATTGTCGAACCGAGGGCCACCGAAAAAGACAGATCCATCTTGTTTTTAATGGCCACGGTTACCGCTGTCGCATGTTCTGCTGCATTGCCGATGATCGGCAGCAGGATGACCCCCATAAAGAGCGGCGTGACATGAAAGTGCTCCAGGGTGCTCTCTAGGGTAGCCACCAGCAACTCCGATTCCACAGCCACCAACACCGTCAGCCCCAGCAAAGCCAAAAGCCAAGTCCAGAGCTTGCCTTGCTCTGGAGGCGCGGTCAAGACTTGGGGAATGGATCCCTGAGCTTGCAACACCGGATTGGGAGCCAGGCGGGCAGCAGCTTCATGCTCGGCAGCCTCTGCTTCATGGATGCTGTAGAGGTAGCTGTGGGTTTTCAGGGAGAACAACAGGGTTAGCCCATATACCCCGATCAACACCAAAGCCACTGCTGTAGACAGCTCCTGAATGGACAGCTCCCCTAGGCTGGCATCGGCATAGGTCACCACACCAGGCAAGATCAAGGCCACCACCGCCAGGTTCATCACCGAGGCATTCATGCGGGCCACTTCCGGACAAAAGCTCTGCTCGCGAAACTTAATGCCCCCCAAAAACATGGCCAAACCCGCTACCAAGAGCAGATTGCTGATGATTGAGCCGGTAATCGAAGCCTTGACCACCTCCACCAACCCAGCCCGCAGCGCCACCAAGCCAATGATCAACTCTGTGGCATTGCCGAAGGTGGCATTCATTAACCCCCCGAGAGTAGGCCCGGTGAGAGCGGCAATCTCTTCAGTGGCTTGACCCATAAACTTTGCCAGGGCCACCACAGCCAAAGCAGCACAGATAAAAACCACATTGGGATCCCAGCCCTGGAAGTGCCCTATCCAAGACAAAGGGATCCCGGCCAGCAACAGGAGCATCAAGATGTTCAACCCCTTCTGCCAACCTGCAGCAGAACGATCCAAAGAGGCCAGAGGATTCACATCAGCAAGGGTCATGGTCACACAAGGGGAGAAAGTAATGTAATCAGTCAAGGCTATGCAGAGAAGAGTAGCCCGATCCGACTGCGCCCAGAGCTACTCCCAAAAGTCTAACGGTTGTGAACAGGAGTTGAATAGAGCAGTATCCACCTGAGCAAGCTCCAACAGCTACGGGGCAATGACGCAAGTGCGTTGCAGCTGCCGGATGATCTCTGCTCCCAGTTGCTCAGGCAGGCGATGTAGATCGGTGAGCTTCAAGACGCTGCTCCCCTCCAGCTCAAAAGGGAAGGATCCCTCTATTCCCTCGCGGGGCATTTGCACCAGCAACAGCTGTTCCGGGCGCTTCGAGCGCAGGGCATAGCCCAACTCCAAGCACACCTGCGGGCTAGGTAGCGGATGCCCCCGCTCGTTTACCTGCACAGGAGTCACATCGGCCACCACCAGCAGGGCCTGCTTCAGCTTGCGAATGAGGGCAGCATCGATGAGCAAGGTTTCTCCCTCAGAAAGAGGGGATCCCTGGAGCTGCAAAGGAAGAATGGGTTTGTACCTGTGGTTAATTGTCTCGACCAAGGCCTCCAGGGCAAGCTGCAGCGTTTTGCTAGAATCCGGGTAATCCGATTGGCCGCAAAAATAAATCAGCGGCTCTATGATGCTGAGGGTGGCCCGTTTGTTGAAGTAGATCTCGCGGCTAATCAGATCCAGGTTGGAGATGCTGTAGGCGCCGCTGCCCTCGATGTAAAACTCCACCAGCTCCCCTTCCAAATAGCGCTGCCACCAGAGGGAAGCTTTGACTTGCTCGACGTCATCGAGAAAATCCGCCCGCATCGCCGTTTTCAGTAAGCCGGTGCGACTCAGCCGCAGATCAGGACTTTTCTGCTGAACTTGGGAAGCAGACAGCACAGAGTCCAAGTACCAGGCTTTCAGGACAATGATCGCCATGGGATCCCTCTACACTTAGCCTCAAAGGTACCTGATTTTTCCAAAAGCGCTATCTCTAATTCAGCCCAGCTGCAGGGCCAGATCCAGCAGTTGATGAGCCATGATGGCCTTTTCGCAGGGGAGGATCTTCTCTATCTCTCCGCAGCGCGGGATCCAGTAACCCTGGTTATGGGAGCTGCCAAATCCACTCTCCGGCAGATCGATGGGGTTGGCCACAATAGCATCCAATCCTTTTTGAGACAGCTTGGCTTGGGCCAGCGGTAGGGGATCCCCAGTTTGGGCGGCAAAGCCAATGATGCGTTGAGTAGGGTGTTTGTTTTGACTTAAGGCGGCAACAATATCCGGGATTGGCTGCAAGGGGAGTGTCTCCGGCAACTGAGCTTTGGGCAGCTTGCCGGTAAAAGCGTGAGCAGGTCGCACATCCCCTACAGCTGCCGCCATCCAGAGCACATCCACCTCTGGAAAGAGGGTATTCAGTGCCTGCTCCAATTGGGCAGCCGTCTCTACAGCCAAAACTTGAATGCCAAACGGCTCCGCCTGAAAGGGGATCCCCAGTGGCCCATGCACCAGAGTAACCCTGGCCCCCCGACAGGCAGCTGCTACCGCCAGGGCAACGCCCATCCGACCACTAGCGGGGTTACCGATAAACCGCACCGCGTCAATTGGTTCACGAGTGCCACCAGCAGTCACTAAAACCTGTTTGCCTTGCCAGTCCCGTCGCCCTTGGGTCCACAGCAGGGCCAGCATGTAGGCTTGCAAGGCTTCCGGTTCCAACAGGCGCCCCTCCCCCACCGCATCACAGGCCAAACGTCCCTTAGCGGTCGGCAAGGCCCAAAAGCGGGGATCCCGTTGCAACAGCTGCCAATTCTCAGCCACAACCGGAGACCGCCACATCTGCGTATTCATAGCCGGAGCCAGAGCCACCGGGCAGCAGGAAGCCAGCACCACATTGGTCAGCAGGTTGTCGGCAAAGCCGTGGGCCAATTTAGCCAATGTATTGGCTGAGAGTGGGGCGATTAGGATGGCCTCTGCCCATTCCCCCAGCTCAATGTGTAGGGGGCGGCCCCGCGTGGCTTGCCAAAACTCGGCATCGGTGAGGGCCGGTTGCCGAGACAAAGCCGCAAAGGTCAGAGGAGAAACAAATCGTTCTGCTGCCGCCGTGAGAACTACCTTCACCTCCGCCCCCTGTTGAGCCAAGCTAGAGACTAAGGCACAGGTTTTATAGGCAGCAATTCCCCCACTGACCCCAACAAGGAGATGACGGCCCGACCAAAAGGGATCCATACAGAGTTAACAACAAAACAGCCTTGATTCCAGTTTCCCTGCTTCTGCTCCCCAGAATCGGAATCTATCGGCTAAAGATAGTTTGCTCTGTATATGTAGTCTATATATAGTTGCCGCCAACATTGCCCTTAGGCTACGTGGGTTGTATACCCACCTGAGGATAAACCCTCATCTCGCCTGATGCGAAAGTCTCAGCACAGACAATCAATCCCCAATAAGGCTATTGGGAGAACTCATTTTCACTGCTGTTTTGCGCACCTATCCACCGCGGAAATTAGATCGGCAAACCCCCTCTACTGGATAAGAACAGATTTGATCAAAAGTCTATTGCAAGCTCTGTTTCTTTCTAGCTACACTAACTGTTGTTCCCAAACCATCTGGATATGGCTACAACCAACACTACAACCAACACTACAACCAACAAAGTAAAACCACTGACCGGACAAGAACTCCTCGATAAGGTGACTTCGATGGAGAATGTAGATCGCAAAGAAAAGGCGCGTGCCTGTGGTTATGTCACCTACACTAAGAACGGCCAAGAGCGGGTCAATTTGATGCAGTTTAATAATGCCCTGCTCAAGGCTGTCGGTGTAGACCTAGATGCCAGTGATGAAAATGGCTCTCGCGGTCGTGCACCCACCTTCCGGGTTTCAGTTCATAAGAATGGCAACCTGTTGATTGGGGCTGCCTATACCAAGAAGATGGGTCTCAAACCGGGGGATGAGTTCGAGATTAAATTGGGCCACCACAACATCAAACTAGAGCGCATCGACTAACCTCTGTTTGTTTCTCCATTCAGGAGACAGGGGCCCACTCCGGGTTGGTTTTACTCCGAAATGTTTTGTTTTTCTGAGCAGGTCGGAGGGACAGGTTGCCCTCCAGTCTAGTTTCCTACTAAAGGGATCTCTGTTGGGTAGGGATCCCTAGCGATTGCCACCTAAAGATTGAACGGGTCAGATGCATCGGTACACCGTTGGTTATCCTAAGAACAGTTGAATGGGGGCTGTGGCAATGAGCACTCCGGCATCTCAGAAGATCTTGCGCCGGTGGCGCCGGTGGCGAACTTGGGTGAGCCTGGTGTTACTGGGGGTCATGTTCGTTGCTGCCAAGTCCTTTTCTCCTGTTTGGTCACAGGATACCTCCCCTTTGCTGTGGGTTTCTTCTCAGCCTGCCCCTGAGCAACGGGATGTCTATGTGGATGGGGTGATTCGGTTGCAATTTGATCAGCCTTTAAATGCCAATCTGCAACGTTTGATTGCGGATCTGGAGCCGCCGGCAACCGTCATTTTTGATGTGCAGGGGAATGAGCTGTTGTTGAAATCTCGGGATCCTTTGAAATTTAGTACCGATTACACCCTGACGATTGCTCCTCAGGAAGGGTTACCCCTGGAGCAGACAATACAGCTAACCTTTCGTACCGAGCCGCAATTCACCTACGAAAAGGATATCAAGCCGCTTCTGGAGGCCAGTTGTGTGGGGTGTCATCAGCCGGCTGGGCGGCAACGAACCCAGTTGCTGGATAGCTATGAGGCCACTTTGGCCTATGTCACGCCGGGGGATGCCAACAGTGAACTGATCAATCCCCGTTGGACCAACCGTCACGCCACCATTCTCAATGCCAACAACCCCAATCGTCCGCAAGCACGGGGGGGATCCCCGGAGATTGCTTACATTCAGGAGCGGGGATTGCCTTTGTCCCGTTTGGGTTTTTGGACCTCGGAAGAGGTTGAGATGGTCCGCACCTGGATTGTACAGGATGGGGCTCCGCGAACCAGTGCCCGTGTGCAGGCGGGTGGATAGGAATCCCTTCTGCAAGGCTGGCCTGTCTACCGACCAACGCCACTTTCTTGCGTAAAACACCAACAGACCGCTTGTGGATCTGCTTGTGGATCTGTTTTGGAGCCGCACAACCATGAACCCCTTGCAACCTCTTGCCACTGTTATCCAGGGATCCCTGAGTCGCGGCCTTGAAGCTCGCCTCAACCCTGGTGTTTCGGTAGAAGAGCTGCGGGTGGGCAAGTTTATGGTTATTCAAGGGGAGCGGCACCGTTTCTTCGGTTTGTTGACAGATGTTACCCTTGAAACCAGCAACAGCCAGATTTTGATCAACCCGCCTGGCCCGGAAGATGTGCTGCTACGGGAGAGCTTGGCCGGTACCGGCACCTATGGCATTCTTGCCCTTACCCCAATGTTGATGTTGGTACCCCGGCAGGCTGGGACAGAGCGGGAGTATCCTCTTGTGGAGGCAGAAACTGAGGGACAATCCCCGGAGGGTTTTGAGTTGTTGCCAGTCAAAACGGTACCGGCCCATTTCTCCCAAGTTTACGAGGCACGGGAGTTGGATTTTCGCACAGTCTTTGGCTGGGAAGACGACCCGGGGCGGCGCAATTTTGCCATTGGTCAGCCGCTCGATATGCCTGTACCCATTTGTTTGGATTTGGATCGCTGGGTAGAACGCAGCAACGGCATTTTTGGCAAATCCGGCACCGGCAAATCCTTCCTCACCCGTTTGATCCTCTCCGGTATCATTCGCAAACGGGCGGCGGTCAACCTCATTTTCGACATGCACTCGGAGTATGGCTGGGAAGCGGCTGCGGAGGGGAAATCCTTCCATACCGTGAAAGGCTTACGGCAGCTGTTCCCCGGTCAGGTACAGATCTACACGTTGGATCCCGATTCCACGCAGCGGCGGGGGGTGCGTGATGCCCAGGAGCTCTACATTGCCTATAACCAAATTGAGGTAGAGGATCTGGCCTTGTTGGCAGGAGAGTTGAACCTCTCGGAAGCCAGCCTGGAAAATGCCATTATTCTGCGTAACGAGTTTGGCCGCGATTGGATCAGCCGCCTCCTGAGTCTCTCCAACAGCGAGATCCAAGAGTTTTGTGAGCAGAAAATGGGCAACAAAGCCTCAATGATGGCCCTACAGCGCAAACTAACCCGCTTGGATGATCTGAAATACATCCGCAACAGCTTACCCCACAACTACATCGGCCAAATCCTGGATGCCCTCAACCGCGGTATTCACATAGTGATTGAGTTTGGATCCCAGTCCAACTTGCTTTCTTATATGTTGGCCACCAATGTGATTACCCGCCGCATCCACCAGGCTTATGTGCATCAAGCAGAGCGCTACCTACAATCCAAAAATCCCCTCGACAAACCGCGTCAGCTCTGCATCACCATTGAAGAAGCCCATCGCTTCTTAGATCCACGCGCAGCCAAGCAAACCATTTTCGGCACCATTGCCCGCGAGATGCGCAAATACTTTGTTACCTTGCTGGTGGTGGATCAACGGCCTTCCAGTATCGATAGCGAGGTGATGTCGCAGTTGGGCACCCGCATTACTGCCTTGCTCAACGATGAAAAAGATATCGAAGCTGTTTTCACAGGCGTAGCCGGTAGCCAAAACCTGAAAACCGTTCTGGCTAAGCTGGACTCCAAACAGCAGGCTCTGATCCTAGGTCATGCGGTGCCCATGCCGGTGGTGGTGCAAACTCGCCCCTATGATCAGCGGTTCTACACCGAGATTGCCGATCCTGACTGGTCTCAGGCTTCCGATACCGAGGTACTTCTAGCCGCTCAGCAGGCCAAGGCCGATCTGGGGCTTTGACCCTCTGCGATATTCCTGTTTCACGGGCTCACCTCTGGGCGTTCCCCCGGTCAAAATACCCTCACAGGCCAGTTGTTGACTGTCTAGGAGGCATTGCTGTTGCTTCCCATAGCGGCGATTCTCAATAGCAGTCTCAACTCCCAAAACCTCTCAAGGGATCAAGACTATCTTGCCCTGCACCAAACGTTGGCTGAGGTAGTAGTGGGCATCGGCGGCGGCTCCTAAGGGGAAGGTTTTGTCCACCACCACCTGTAATTCTCCGCGATCCACAAGGGTAGCCACCTGCTCCAGGATGTGCCCTTGATGAGCCAGCGCTTGGGTCAGAGACATCAGCTGGGGGGTGAGCATAAGGGTAAATTGAACTTGCAAGTTGCGTTTCCGGGCCACCTTCCAGGGGGTATCGGCAGGAGGTTCGAGCAGGGTCGAGAGGCTGCCGTAGGGACGGACAACCGCAAAGGTTTGCCCAAAGGTGCTACCGCCAACAGTATCTAGGGCAAAATCCACTCCTTGCCCTGTCGTCCACTCTAAAACTACTTTTACCCAGTCTTCTGTTTTGTAGAGGATGGGCAAGTTAGCCCCTAGCTTTTCCACAAAAGCTGCTTTGGCAATGGATCCAACAGTGGTGGCTACCGCCAGCCCAGCCCGGCGAGCCAGTTGCAGGGCCAAATGTCCGACCCCTCCTGCTCCAGCATGGACGAGGGCCGTTTTGCGCCCGGCTACCCAAAAAGTTCCCTCTCCCCGATCCCCAAGCGCTTCCCAGGCGGTGATGGCGGCCAGAGGTAGGGCTGCAGCCTGGACAAAGGAGAGGGATTTGGGTTTATGGGCCAGGGCTACCTCCGGAACCACCGTGTACTCGGCGTAGCAGCCGCTGCGATCCCCAAGGCCGCCATAGCAAAAGTACACTTCATCCCCCACCCGAAAGCGCTGTACCGCTGCACCCACAGCCACTACCACACCGGCCCCATCACATCCCAAGATGGCCGGCCCTCGCTCTGGGTAAAAGGTGCCCCGCTGCCGCAATTTGGTATCGATGGGATTGACACTGGCCGCCCGCAGTTGAATTTTGACGTCATCGGCTGCCTGGATCTCAGGTTCCGGTAGATCCCGTAGGGTGAGGACCTCTGGGCCACCACATTCGCTCAGGAGGATTGCTTTCATAGGATTTGCTGACCGCTCAGCTAAGATGGTAGAACCAAGGGGCTGTGCTCTACCAGGATTGACATTTTTGCCGGCCTAACAAGCTAGGGGTATCAGCCAAGCTTCCTACAGCTTTCAAGGGCGACATTGGCCCCTGCTTGAGGGCTTTGTTCCCTGCTTTCGACCGCTTTGTAGTTCCCTCCACAGGGGTGTTGCTCCGCCCTTCATCTCTTAAGCTTTTGCATCCTGCAAGAAAGGAGACTGAGCCCGCTGACTCCACCGGCATTGTCCTCAAAGCCACGAGCTTCCCCGATCAACTCAGCTTGGGTTCTGCTGACCTAGGACCGCAACACGGACGAGTGCAACTGGTATACAGCGTGGGTCTTGCTGGCAGGGAAAACAACAACGAAATGGGTCAGGAGCGGCACCGTCTTTTCTGGATACACGTCCATTGGGTCCTTGTGCCGAAATACCGTTGCAACCTGTTCGACTGCGATGCCCGAACCGGCTAGAGGCGATTTTTGCTCAGGTCTGTGCCGACTTTGCGGTGCAACTGAGCAAGAGGGATGGCTAAGACAAAGACGATCTGGTTCAGCTGCTTGTGGACCCTCTTGCTGTCTTGTAAACAGTCTCAGGGGCGTGTCCAGTCACCTGCTGCGCAAGCAACGACCGGACATCCAATTGTTGGCAGGGCAGGCTCTGGTTGCCATCTTACTTTCTCGGCCGCAAGCGGTGGTGGTGCTGCGCTAGTACCTTGAGACAAAACGCAAGGGCTACCTGTGCTGTCTTTTCTTGCCCTACTGGGCAAGCTTTCCACCTGACGGTACGGCGGCAGAGCTTTATGGTGCAGATAGGTAACACCTTTCCTTGCTGTTGTTGCTCATAGCCAACCGACGGATGGGAGTCGGTAGAGATCTTCCCGATTCTCACTTTTGTTTGGCCTCAGAGCAATTGACATCCTCCCCGACCTAAAGGTCGGAGATTCCTACTGCAGTGGTATTGAGCCACTCCTGAGTCGCTAGGGACTCCCTCCCGCTGAAGCAAACGACAGGTTCCTGCTTCCGACCGCCCACGCGGTTCGAACCACGGGTCATCCGGACGTGCCCCGCCCTTCTCTGGCCAGATTTCCCTCCC
>CALFBB010000044.1 GCA_937944885.1 uncultured cyanobacterium | reverse complement strand
GCCGTGGACTACAAAAGTACCCTCAACCTGCCGCAAACCGAGTTTTCCATGCGGGCAGAGGCGGCCAAGAAAGAGCCCGCCATCCAAGCCTTTTGGCAGAAAGAGCAAATTTACCAGCGTTTGTCCGAAAGCAACAGCGGGGATCCCTTTGTGCTGCATGATGGGCCGCCCTACGCCAATGGCGACATTCACATGGGCACCACCCTCAACAAAATCCTCAAGGACATCATCAACAAATACCAGCTTCTACAGGGACGCAAGGTGCGCTATGTGCCTGGCTGGGATTGCCATGGATTGCCGATTGAGTTGAAGGTGTTGCAAAGCCTGCCCGCCCATGTGCGAGAAAAGCTCACCCCCTTAGAGCTGCGGCAAAAGGCCAAAGAATACGCCCTAGGCTATGTCGATACCCAACGGGCCAGCTTCAAACGCTTGGGGGTATGGGGAGCTTGGGATCAACCCTACCTAACCCTGAACCCGGAATACGAAGCTGCCCAGATTGAGGTGTTTGGGCAAATGGCCCTTAAAGGCTATATCTATCGCGGCCTCAAACCCGTCCATTGGAGCCCCAGTTCCCAGACGGCTTTGGCGGAAGCAGAGCTGGAGTACCCCGACAATCACATCTCCCGCAGCATCTATGTGGCTTTTCCTCTCAAAAGCCTCAGCCCGAGGGCCCAAGGGGTTTTGGCTCCCTATTGTCCGGGGCTGCGGGCTGCCATCTGGACCACCACCCCCTGGACCATTCCAGCTAACTTGGCCCTCTGCTTCAGCCCCAAACTCACCTACGCAGTGGTGGAGTCACCCAAGTTCGGGCTGCTCCTGATCGCGGCAGATCTGCGGCAGCGCCTGGAAAAGGTGTGGGAAACCCCTCTAGAGGTGAAGGCAACGTTACCGGGATCCGCGCTGGAACATTCCCAAGGCCAGCATCCCCTCTACGACCGCACCAGCCTCTGTGTTTTGGGGGACTATGTGACCACTGAATCGGGTACTGGCATTGTCCACACGGCTCCCGGACACGGGGAAGATGACTTCAAAACCGGGCAAAAATATGGCCTGCCCATCCTTAGCCCCGTGGATGACCAGGGAAGATTTACCGCCGAGGCCGGGGAGCGTTTTGCCGGCTTGGATGTGCTCTCCCAAAAGCCTGAGTGCAGTGGCAATGAGGCGGTGATCCGCGCTCTGGAAGCAGCAGGTGCCCTCCTCAAGGAAGAACCCTACAACCACAAGTATCCCTATGATTGGCGCACCAAGGAGCCGACGATTTTCCGGGCCACGGAGCAGTGGTTTGCCTCGGTGGCCGGCTTCCGTGAGCAAGCTCTCAAAGCCATCAAACAGGTGAAATGGATCCCGGCCATTGGCGAAAACCGGATTACACCCATGGTGGCAGAACGCTCCGACTGGTGTATTTCCCGCCAGCGGGCTTGGGGGGTACCAATCCCGGTGTTTTACGACGCAGAGACGGGTGAGCCCTTGCTGACAGCAGAAACCATCGACCACGTCAAAACCATTTTTGCCAAAGAAGGCTCCGATGCCTGGTGGACTTACTCTGTGGAAGAACTGCTCCCGGAAAAGTACCGCAACAACGGCCGTACCTACCGCAAAGGGATGGACACCATGGATGTCTGGTTTGACTCCGGCTCCTCCTGGGCGGCAGTGGCGCAAGCCCAAGGGCTGGGTTACCCGGTGGATCTGTACCTAGAAGGATCCGATCAACATCGAGGTTGGTTCCAATCCAGCTTACTGACTTCCGTAGCCGTGAACGGCCATGCCCCCTATAAGGCGGTGCTCACCCATGGGTTTGTGCTGGACGAAAAAGGCCAGAAAATGAGCAAATCCCTGGGCAACGTGATTGACCCGATGCTGTTGATCAACGGGGGTCAGGATCCCAAGACGGATCCCGCCTATGGCGCTGATGTGCTGCGCTTATGGGTTTCTAGTGTGGATTACTCAGGTGACGTGCCGCTGGGGAAAACCATCCTGGGGCAAATGGCGGATGTCTATCGCAAGATCCGTAACACCGCTCGCTTTTTGCTGAGTAACCTATATGACTTTGATCCAGTGCAGGATGCTGTTGCCTATGGCGATCTCTCAGAACTGGATCGTTACATTCTCCATCGCACAAAAGAGGTGGGCTCGGAAGTTACAGAAGCCTTTGATAGCTACCAATTTTTCCGATTCTTTCAGGCTATCCAAAACTTCTGTGTAGTGGATTTATCTAACTTTTATCTGGATATCAGCAAGGATCGCCTGTACATCAGCCATGCCCGCAGCTTGCGGCGGCGGCAGTGCCAAACGGTGCTGGCCCTTTTGGTAGAAAACCTGGCCAAGGCCATTGCTCCTGTCCTCTCCCACATGGCGGAAGAGATTTGGAGCCACTTGCCTTACCCCAAACCCACCCAATCGGTATTTGAAGCAGGCTGGATGACTTTACCCGACACCTGGCTGGATCCGCAATTGGCTGCCACCTGGGAGCAGTTGCGCTCTGTGCGCCAAGAGGTGAACAAAAGTTTGGAACAAGCCCGTACCAACAAAGTTATCGGTGCTTCTACTGAGGCCAAGGTGATCCTGAAAGTGGGGGATCCTACCCTGTACAGTCTCCTGGAGGCCCATGCTCCTGAGTTGCGCTATTTGTTCATCACCTCGCAGGTGGAGTTGGAGACTGCTGCTGCCGGTGTACAGGTAACTGTTCAGCCTGCCGAGGGAAAAAAATGTGTGCGTTGCTGGAACTATTCCGTACGGGTGGGTGAATCGGCAGACCATCCCGAACTGTGTGAGCGCTGTGTGTTGGCTTTGGCGGGAGAGTTCTAGGCCTGCTACCCGTTCCCATAGCCTGTTCAAGCTCACCAGGGGAGATGATGGACAGAATGCAGGCCATCTCCACAAGGGGCCTGAGTTTTCATATCCTCCAGCTTTACCCAACTTGATGTAGGCTGTGGGGTAACCTAGCCCAAGCTCCTGAGTGGCCCAGGAACAAGCCTACATGGACCCGCAGTCAATAGGCTGCAAAAAGCGGTAACAGGGCTCTGTCTGGGATGGAGCTACCGGTTTTGGGTTAGGTTATCGGCGAACTGCGGGATCCTATGCTCAGAGTCGTCCCGCTCCAGGTCCCGAAAGAGGGGGGTACTGAGGTAGCGCTCGCCAAAGCTAGGCTGAATCATGACTATCATTTTGCCGGCATTTTCCGGTCGCCGACCTACCTGAATTGCCCCCACTAAGGCTGCCCCTGTAGAAATGCCGGAGAGGATCCCTTCTTCTTTGGCCAAACGACGGCTGTAGATCATGCTCTCTTCGTCATCAACGGCGATCACCTCGTCCAGCAGATCTCGTCGTAACACATCCGGCACAAACCCTGCTCCAATCCCTTCAATGCGGTGGAAGCCCGGTTTCTTACCGCTAAGCACAGCACTGGCTTTGGGTTCGATGGCCACCAGTTTGATATTGGGGTTTTGGGATTTGAGAAACTCTCCCGCCCCGGTGATGGTGCCGCCCGTACCGACCCCGGCCACCAAAATGTCAATACGACCCTCTGTATCCTCCCAAATTTCGGGGCCGGTGGTTTTGGCGTGGATCCGGGGGTTGGCCGGGTTGGTAAACTGCCCCAGCATGAAGGCGTTGGGAGTGCGGCGCACGATTTCCTCAGCCTTCCAAATGGCCTCTCCCATGCCGCCTGCACCACTGGCCAGGTGTACCTCTGCTCCGTAGGCCTTCAACAGCAGCCGCCGTTCTATGCTCATGGTCTCGGGCATGGTGATGATCAACCGGTAGCCCTTGGCTGCTGCGGCCATGGCCAAGCCAATGCCGGTGTTGCCGGAGGTGGGCTCCACAAGGATGGTTTTGCCAGGAGTGATCAGTCCCGCCTCTTCAGCAGCTTCTATCATGCTGACGGCGATGCGATCCTTGACAGAAGCAGCGGGGTTAAAGCTTTCCAGCTTCACCAAGATCTGGGCCCGACATCCTTCCGCCTGTGGGATCCG